>JARUHP010000004.1 GCA_030005635.1 Deltaproteobacteria bacterium IMCC39146 | reverse complement strand
CTCAAAGAAATGGACAATGCCGATCCATCATTGGCGATCGGCACTGAATCAATTTTCGATTATGTTTGAAGGGCGGATGCCGCTACTCTGACCGGCGGGCCATTTACACAATATTCTTTACAGGCCCTCCATGAAGCTTGCTTCGTGAAGAGAGACAACATCTCTCCCACCCGTTCGCTTCTCTCACTCGAGTCACAGAGGACACAGAGAACGGTATAGAGTCTTTTTTTTGTCTCCGTATTATTTACTTAAGAAGGCTTTGCTTCTCCCGTTAACTCTTTAACTTTGAAATAATGTCTACTTCGCTATGTAATGTCTTGTGTACCGGACAACGCTCGGCGATTTCAAGCAGGCGTTGTCGCTGTTTATCATTGAGTTCACCCAATAGCTCTATTTCACGTACCACGCGATCGATTTTACCCTCCGTACTTTCACAGTGGTCACAATCATCAGCGTGAACTTTCTCATGTGTCATTCGGACCACAGCTTTTTCTAATGGCAGCTTTTTTCTTCGAGCATACATTTGCAAAGTCATGCTGGTGCAAGCGCCAAGCCCTGCTAACAAATATTCGTAAGGCGTTGGCCCGCGATCCGTGCCACCATATTTAACAGGTTCATCCGCAATCATGGCATGACCATTTGCAAATACTTCTGTAAAAAAGTCTTCGTTTGCCGTGCTCGTAGTCACCCGGTTATCAATGTTGATTTTTTCAGTGTCTTCTTGCACCGGGGGATCAATATATCGATGGCTCCATGCCGCTATCATCATGCCGACATATAATGAATCCTTCTCTTTCAAAAGGAGATGATCAGCATCATCAAGACTAATAAAACTTTTGGGGTGCTTTGCCGCTTTGTAGATGTTTGCGGCGTTATCTATGCTGACCGTTGTGTCTCTTGCTGAGTGCATTACCAACAATGCGGTTTTAAGAGATTTGATGTGCGTATCGAGCTTCTGTATCTCAAGGTCTTCCAGGAATTGTTTTTTGATGGTGAATTTACGACCGGCAAGATTTACTTCTGCAGACCCGTGCGCTTCAATCTGTTGCCGGGAATTCTCAAAATGATGGGCGACATGGCCAGGGTCATGCGGGGCGGCGATTGTGACAACAGCGCGTAAAGAAGGGATTTTCTCTGCCGCCTGGATGACCGCTGCTCCTCCGAGAGAATGACCGATGATGATTTGTGGCGGTTGAAACTCTTCGGCCAAGTATTCTGCAGCTAAAACCAGGTCGGCAACGTTGGTGGAGAAATTGGTGTCAGCGAAAGTTCCTTCGCTTTGACCAAGTCCCGTGAAGTCAAACCGCAGCACGGCAATCTTTTCGCGATTGAGCGCTGCAGCAATATTGATGGCTGCTTTGAGGCTTTTCGTACAGGTAAAGCAATGCGCGAACAGGGCGTAACTAATCGGTCTTTCGTCTTCGGGTAGGTCAAGTGTGGCAGCAAGTCTTTCGCCACGACTATTTGCAAAATAAATATTTTTGGACTTCATGAAAAGCCTCCTGATTCTTTAGGCAACCTTCAGCTAATAGATGTACCCAAATGCCATGGACATGCCCTGACATATTAACATTATGCTCAACTTATGCTGTTTATAATTATTGCTTTTAGGTCTCTTAGCTCGCAGTGGAGCCAGTGGCTCAGTATTTAACCCAAGTTCACAAGCTCAAAACACGAATGGCCGCTGTGGTTTTAGATTCCGTATGAACTCTTTAAAATTCTTGTGGAGAGAGATTGGTTGGTGAGTGATGTGCTGTGTTTGTGCTGTGTTTGTGCTGTGTTTGTGCTGTGTTTGTGCTGTGTTTGTGCTTGACACTCAACCGTCCCAAACGTACAATTGGTACAGGTAGTACGGAGGTTAAAATTATGACCAAAATTGGTGTTTCAGATCTACGTGATCATTTGAGCGAAGTCGTTGATCGTGCCCGCTATACCCATGAACGAGTTGTCCTGACAAAGCGGGGTAAGGATGTTGGTGCTATTGTCTCCATTGAAGATTTGAAGTTGCTGGAAGCATTGGAAGATCAGATTGATATCGATATGGCCCGTCAAGCAATAGCTGAGGCCGGCGAAGAGCGGATCCCCTATCAAAGTTTAAGAGAAAAGCTGGGGCTGTAATTCATGCCGTATAGCATCGAGCTAACAACGGCCGCAGAAAAGTCATTTTTGAAGTTGGCCAGAAAAGATCGTGCATTAATGGTCAGGCTTGATCGAGCATTTCTTTCGCTCTCTGATAACCCGACCCCGCCAAACAGCAAGCACCTTGTCGGTGAGCTTGACAACCTCTATCGACTGCGGGTTGGTGATTACCGAATCATCTATCAGGATGATGGTGGCAAGCTTGTCATCCTGGTTGTTCATGGCGGGCACCGCAAAGATGTTTACCATCACTTGAAAAAGATAGTAACCAGAGAATTGATCTGAGCTTTGAAGTCTTTGCCAGTTGTTTACGCAAAGTTTTTTTTGTGAGCAAGGTTACTGGCCTATGGTGTCCCCGTGGGGAACAGGTGTCACTGGCACGCTCCTGACACACCGCAAAAGCACTAAGCTACAATGCCATCGCCCATCCTGAAAATGCCCCGTTCACCTTGGTGTGTAGGACACTCTTTTTAATACACATGATTATGGCCACCTGGTAACGGGTGGCCTTTTCTTCCTTATCAGGTACAGCAATAATTTAGCATTTATGAAAAACGCGCAATCTTAAAACAATGTAGAAGTATATGTAAGAAATTCAACAAGTTGACCTCAAGCCATGCTCAAGTATAGTTAATCACATCCTATTTATGTAGACCTATTGGAATTGTTTTATAATTATGACTACCGACCAAACCATCCTCTTCAGTCTGATTACCCTTATTTTTATTTTTCTCATATGGGGCAAGATACGTTACGACGTGACGGCATTTGCGGCACTTGTTTTGGCGTCTCTGGCCGGAGTCGTCCCAAAAGACCAAATTTTCTCAGGATTCGGCCACCCGGCTGTCATCATTATAGCCTTGGTACTGATCGTTAGTCGCGGTCTCTCTCGGTCTGGCGCCATAGATATGCTGGCGAGCAAACTTGTTGATTCGTCGCGCAGTTTAACGAAACATATCGGTCTCATGGCATTTGTTTCCGCGGCGCTTTCCAGCATTATGAATAATGTTGCCGCGCTGGCATTGCTAATGCCCGTTGATATGCAGGCGGCCCAGCGGGCCAAGCGGAGTCCATCACTGACACTGATGCCACTTTCCTTTGCCTCAATCCTTGGCGGCATGGTCACCATGATCGGCACCCCGCCAAACATCGTTATCGCTACCTTTCGCGAGAGCGCCCTGGGCGAACCGTACGGCATGTTCTCCTTTGCCCCAGTCGGGTTGGTCGTAGCGATTGTTGGAGTATTGTTTGTTTCTTTTATTGGCTGGCGGCTGATTCCGGTCGAACGTGGCAAGCACGATACTCTTCTGGAACTTGGTGATTTTCAGGACTATATCTCAAATGCCAAGGTTCCGGAGGCATCCAGTGCCGTGGGAAAGACGCTCAAGAATCTCGAACCCTTTGCCGAGGAGAGCGATGTCAATATTCTCGGTCTGGTACGGCGTGGTAAGCGCCTTCCCGGCTCCGCCCGAAGAGAGGCCATCCGTAAAAATGATTTAGTGGTACTTGAAGGGCGCCCAGATGCCATAGACCAGTTTGTTGGTTCCGCGGGCTTAGAACACGTTGGCGCAGAAAAGCATGACGGCTTACTCTCCAATGCGGTGACTTTGGTTGAAGTGGTGGTTCCGAAAGGAGCAATGATCGAAGGTCGTACGGCGATGGATGTCCGTTTGCTTTCCCGTCGCAACGTGACCCTGCTTGGCATCTCACGCAAGGGGCGAAGAATCCGTGAACAAGTTCGCAAAGCCACAATTAATGCAGGGGATATCTTGTTGTTGCTTGGCCCAGAGGAGCAACTTCCAGATGTGGTTGCCTGGCTTGGTTGTCTGTCACTCGCCGAACGTGGCTTCGAAGTCCCTCAGCGGGGCAAAGCGTGGACGGCGGTAGCTATTTTTGCCGCCGCTATTTTTGCCGCCAGTACTGGTTTGATTTACCTGCCAATGGCATTGGCTGCAGTGGTCGTCGCCTATATTCTGCTGCGCATAGTTCCATTATCACAAGTCTATAGCTCGGTCGAATGGCCAGTTATTGTCCTTCTTGGCTCGATGATTCCGATCGCAGCCGCTCTAGAGAAGAGTGGTGGTACTACTCTGGTGGCCAATGCAATTGTTGACTCGACTGCTGGCTGGCCGACCGTCGCAGTTCTTACCATTCTGATGCTAGTCACCATGACCCTTTCGGATGTGTTGAATAACGTGGCAACGGCACTGATCGCTGCCCCCATCGCTATTGATATTGCTACTCGGCTCGATGCCAACCCGGATTCATTCCTGATGGCGGTCGCCGTCGCTGCATCCTGTGCCTTTCTGACTCCCATCGGTCATAAGAACAACACCATCATCATGGGACCAGGTGGCTACAAATTTGGCGATTACTGGCGAATGGGACTACCGCTGGAGATTCTCGTTGTGCTCGTTGGCATTCCGATGATTCTCATCGTCTGGCCTCTTTGATCTTCACGAGAAGAAAAACAGTCTCTTATTGATATGGACCTTTAGGAAACACACTAATCCTTATTTTATGGCCACCTGGACCAACACTGGGAGGCCTTTTATTGTATGTCAGGGTCAGTGAAAATGTAGTTTTTAGCCAATTTCTTATTTTTAAAAGCAATACGAGAAATATTAAATTGACAGTGATTGTGAAAACCGCTATTTACGCTAACCTTGAGCGTTCCAAACAATGTCCGAGGGCAATTAAAAACCTCACGATTTTAACCGTCTCCCTGCATGGCGATATCAAGCGTTCTCGTTCATAGCATCAAAGGTTAGGTGTGAAAAACTATGGCTGATTTCATCAGTTCTACCACCCTATTACTCACCCTTCTAAACCCATTCTTGATTATTGTTTACCTTGTTGATGTGGTGCAAAAGCTCAAGAAGGATGAGTTTCATCGTGTAATGGTTCGAGCTGGTCTGATCTCAACCGCTGTTTTCTGTAGCTTCGCAATCCTTGGTGACTCCATCTTCACCGGCATAATGCAAGTAGAATTTGGGTCTTTCCAGATATTTGGAGGCATTATCTTTCTTCTTATTGGCATCCAGTTTGTTTTTCAGGGCCCAACTGCTGTAGAAATTTTAAGAGGAGAATCAAAGCACATTGCTGGTTCAATTGCTATGCCTGTACTCATTGGGCCAGGTACAATCAGTGCGAGTATTGTTATAGGGAAAAGACATGATGCTCTGCTAGCGTGCTCCGCTGTCGTGGTCGCTGTTGTTGTGTGCCTCCTTGTCGTAGTTCTTCTCAAATACTTACACGACTTAGCGCATCCTACTCGGGAGGAACTAATCGAAAGGTATATTGAAATCGCTGGCCGTATTACTGCACTCTATGTTGGGACCGTAGCCATTGATATGATTATGCAAGGCCTGCGAACCTGGGCGCACAAGTTTTAGAAACAACCACAACTGGCCTGTTTTTTATGTCAGTTTTAGAACATGAAAATGCCCACCGGAGTATCCGATGGGCATTTTTGTCAAAATTTCTTATTGATCATGACGTCTAGGTTGCTGTCGGACTTGAAAGACCGTAGCGAGAAATTGGAGGTTCGAGACTAGATTTATGGGAATTTGAGAGTGAATAGAACTATTGTTTCGCACTTTTTCTTTAGTTATAGATAACATACTGAAAATACAGTTATGTAACGTGATGTAGAATCATGGAAATACGATAGAATGTAGTGGTGATAGTGGAATGAGTGAAAACATGAAAAATCATACAATTGGATGGCGTGAGTGGTTAGCTCTCCCAGAGCTCAACGTTCCGGCCATTAAAGCGAAGATCGACACAGGTGCTCGCACTTCGGCATTACATGCCTTTTTTGTAGAACCTTTTATAAAAGATGGCCTTCAGATGGTGCGTTTCGGTGTGCATCCTCTGCAAAAAAGGCTGGACGTGGAAATCCTCTGTGAAACACCGGTCAAAGATTTTCGCGAAGTCAGCGATTCTGGCGGTCACCGTGAGATGCGCTACGTTATAGAAACCGAAATCCTGCTCGGAGAAGTTTCCAAGCGTGTCGAAATGACGCTTACTAATCGCGACAACATGAAGTTCCGTATGCTACTTGGACGGACAGCGATGGGGGGATTACAGGTCATCCCCGACCAGTCTTATCTAACGGGTCGCAAACGGCATAAATACTAAGAGGAGCTCTATGATATGAAAATCGCTATTATCTCGAGGAATGCAAAGCTTTACTCAACCAACCGCATGGTCGAAGAGGCTAAAGCAAAGGGCCATGAGGTCCGTGTCATCGACCCGCTGCGCTGTTACATGACGATTGCCAGTCAACGCCCGACGATCCATTACATGGGCGAAGAACTGACCGGGTTTGATGCCATCATTCCCAGGATCGGCGCCTCGATCACCTTCTTCGGTACGGCTGTTGTCCGCCAGTTTGAAATGATGAATGTTTATAGCATCAATGAATCCGTGGCGATCAGTCGCTCGCGAGACAAGCTGCGCAGTTTGCAACTGCTGGCTCGTAAGGGAATTGGCCTGCCGGTGACCGGCTTTGCTCATTCGACCCAGTATTCAAAAGATTTGATCAATCTGGCTGGTGGGGCTCCGCTGGTGATTAAACTACTGGAAGGGACCCAAGGGATCGGCGTAGTGCTAGCCGAAACGGGCAAAGCCGCAGAGAGCGTCATCGAAGCCTTTCGTGGCTTGAAGGCAAATATTCTGGTTCAGGAGTTTATTAAGGAGGCCGGTGGTGCCGATATACGTTGTTTCGTGATTGGCGACAAGGTTGTTGCTGCGATGAAGCGCCAGGGTGGAGAAGGAGAATTTCGTTCCAACCTGCATCGTGGAGGCAATGCAACACTTGTCAAGTTAACCCCGGAAGAGCGATTAACTGCCACTCGGGCAGCCAAGATCATGGGCCTTAATGTTGCGGGTGTTGACCTGCTCCGTTCCAATCACGGACCAGTGATCATGGAGGTCAATTCCTCTCCTGGCCTGGAGGGGATAGAAGCCGCGACTGAGAAAAACGTAGCAGGCATGATTATCAGCTTCATCGAAAAGGCGGCGAAACCAGGCAAGACCAAAACCAGAGGTCAGGGATGAAACGACAAAAGCCTTTCTCTTTTGGTGGTGTGGACATCAATGCCGGAGAGCGTACTACGATCGACCTGCCGATGGCTAGGCTCTACACCCACTCTGAACTCACCCTGCCGGTTCACATTGTGCACGGCAAACAAGAGGGGCCAACGCTCTTCATCAGCGCAGCCATCCATGGTGACGAGATCAACGGTGTGGAAATCATCCGCAGGCTGCTATGCAATAAAGCCACGTCCAAGCTGAAAGGGACACTGCTCGCAGTGCCGGTGGTTAACCCATTCGGCTTTATCCAGCACTCGCGTTATCTCCCGGACCGGCGAGATCTGAACCGCTCTTTTCCCGGCTCACCCAAAGGTTCCCTGGCCGGTCGCATTGCTCACCTCTTTATGCAAGAGATCGTCTGCCGGTCCACCCATGGCATCGACATGCACACCGGATCGAATTACCGTACCAACCTGCCACAGATCCGCACCTCAATCGACAATGAGGAGAACTTACGTCTCGCCCAGGCTTTTGGCGCGCCGATGATCATCCATTCCGCGATTCGTGATGGCTCCCTGCGCGAAGCCGTTGCCGAACAGGGCATACCGGTCCTGCTCTACGAGGCCGGCGAGGCCCTCTACTTCAACGAGAATGCAATCCGTTCCGGAATCCGAGGAATCCTTAACGTAATGCGAGCGATCGGTATGCTGCCGAAAAGCAATAAAACGAGTATCAAGGAACCGGTTGTCTCCACTAAAACCAGTTGGGTTCGTGCTCCGAAAAGCGGAGTTTTCTTTAAACAAGTTTCACTCGGCAGCCTGGTGAAGAAGGGTGACTTGCTTGGAGTTATTAACGACCCGCTGGGTGATGAGAGTGAATCTGTCTATGCGCCCTTCACCGGTGTCGCCACCGGTCAGCTGAACTTACCCCTGGTTCACGAAGGGGACGCGCTGGTCAACCTTGCCAAAGTGGAAGATGCCGACGAAGCTGAGATCGCCATGGACGATTACACTTCGAATCTCACTGACGAAGATTTCGGGCTTGAGAGGTAAGCACCTACTTCATTCTGCGAAAACACTTCTTAAGGAAGGAGAAATTATCGATGAGCTCTAAATCTCTGATTAATTTAGATTTTCTCAAACTGCCGATCAATAGGGAAACGTTCCAGATCAAAGCCAAAGAAGTTGGTCTGCCGCCGGGCACCTTGGTTCATGTTGGTCAACAAAGAACCGAAAAACCGGTCATCACTCTGATCGACTACGCCCCGGAGCACTTCGAAACCTTTGCCAACATAACCGTCGACAAAGCCATCTCATTCAAAGAAACCTCCACGGTTAGCTGGATCAACATGAGCGGTATCCATGATGTCAGCCTTCTTGAGGGTTTCGGCAAGCATTTCGACATTCATCCCCTTGCCCTAGAGGACATCCTCAACACCCAACACCGCCCCAAGCTAGAGGAATTTGATAGTTACAGTCTGATCATCCTCAAGATGTTGTTCTTTGACGAACAAGCCCAGGCGATTAAGACCGAACAGATCAGCCTCTTGCTCGCTGCGGATTATGTTGTTTCCTTCCAAGAGCTCGAAGGAGATGTCTTCGACGGGGTTCGCGAACGCCTAAGTCGCAGCAACGGCCGGATTCGCCAACGCGGTACCGACTATCTGGCCTATGCACTGATCGACTCAATCGTTGACAGCTATTTTCACATTTTGGAAAAGGTGGGCGACCGATTGGTGCAACTTGAGGAAGATCTGATTAGCGACCCGGACTCGTCAATGTTGAAAACAATCCATCATTACAAACGTGAACTACTCTTGTTGCGCAAGTCAGTCTGGCCGCTGCGGGAGGTGATCAGTCAAATGCATAAAGAAGAATCCCCCCTGATCAGCGAGGGAACTCAAATATACCTGCGCGACCTCTATGACCACACGGTCCAGGCCATCGACACCCTGGAGATTTACCGAGATACTATCACCGGCCTGCAGGACCTTTACATGTCATCGGTCAGCAACCGTATGAACGAGATTATGAAGGTTTTGACCATTATGGCCTCAATTTTCATCCCCTTAACCTTTATCGCAGGTATCTACGGCATGAACTTCGAGTACATACCGGAACTCAAGTGGCGCTGGGGTTATTTTGCAATCTGGGGGGTCATGATTTCCTGCATCATTGGCATGCTGATCTTTTTCAAGAGGAAAAAATGGTTATGAGTTTTCAAAGGCAACCTACCTTAGTCTTGCCACTCTGGCTGTTGACCTGCTTTTTCCTGTTGTTTTGCACGCCGGTGTTTGCTGAGTCCGAGGAGAAGGCAGCGCAAATCGAAGTCTCTTTCCCCGGCATCGACGAGATCATCCCCCAAGCGACCTCGATAGCGGCACGGATAAACGAGGCAGAAGCGATCCTCGACAAGGCTGAAACGCTCGACGATATCTACCTGCAGCTTAACGAAGTCGCTGAAAGCCTCAAGCTTCTGGAAGAACAGTTTGACGACTGGGATAAGATGACTAACTGGCCGTTAAACCGTCTTCTGACGGCTGAGGCCCGCTATGATCAGATCAGCAAGAACGAGGCAGAACTTTTCGCACAACTTTCAAAACAGCTGAGTGCCGTTGAAGATCTGCACAACCAGTGGACAGAAGAAAAGGAACATTGGCAAGCATGGCAGACGTCGCTACAAAAGTCTGGAGTCAAGACGCCGAAAGAGGTCTTCAAGAAGACGCTGCAAGAGACCGAGGGTCTGCTTCAGAAAATTTCTGCAGCATCAATGGAACTGATCAAAAAAGAGCAGGAGTTCTCACCGACGCAGGGGGTTCTTACCAGCCGACTGGCGTTGATCAAAACAACCCTCCGTCAACTTCGGAAGGAAATATTTCGTCGTAACGCACATTCACTGTTCAGCGCCGATTTTTACCGTCAACTCACCCCCACACTGTTTAATAACTACCGAAGTAACCTCGTCTCAAACTTCAATCTCTCAGACGGGTTCTGGCTGCAAAATGGCTGGATCATTGTGCTGCAATTGATCTGCATTGTCGCTCTTAGCGTTATCCTCTCACAACGCAGACGGCGACCTAAACCGATCTCGGAGGACTGGCGCTTCCTTTTCAAATACCCGCTTTCAGGGGCGACCTTTATCACCCTCGCAGCGACCATCAGCCTTTATGAGAACACGCCCCCCTCCTGGAGATGGCTCCTCCTCACAATTGCGACGATCTCCGGTACCATTCTGATTGCAGCAATGGCCGAGAACGAACGCCGTAGAAGAATAATCCTTGCCCTGGCGGTTGTCTACCTGCTGTCAGAAGCTCTCAAGGTCAGTGGCCTGCCTACCCCAGCTTACCAACTTTATGACGTTCTGCTTTGTGCCCTTGCGGCACCGCTTTGCCTGCTAATTGCGCGGCGCCGGCAAAAACAAGAGCCAGACCGGTTCGGCGTCTACCTGGCCTCCCTTTACACGATCAGCCTGCTTGCCATGATCGGCCTGGTAACAGCGCTGCTTGGTTTCGCGACCCTTTCGATTCACCTGATCGATGCCGTCCTCGGAACCATCATTGTCATGTTCATGGTGAAGATGACAATTCATCTCGCCGATGGTGGCATCACTGAATTTTTACGTCTGAATTGGGTACGAAGTCGGCAATTTGTTTTAATGCTAGGTCTCAGCACCGCAGACAAGTTGAAAACCCTGGCACGTATTATCATCCTCTTCGAAGCCTGCCTCTACATTCTTATCGTATGGGGCTTTTATGCTGATGTGGACGAGGCCTCATCCGCACTGTTGAATCTCGAATACACCATTGGCGAATTCAGCCTTTCCGTCTACATGGTGGTCATGGTCGCAGTGGTTCTCTATCTGACCAATCTCATCTCCTGGATATTACAGGCCTTGACTGACGCTCACTACATGACACCCAGAAAGATGGATTTAGGTGTCAAAACTGCTTTAAAAAGGTTGCTTCACTACGCTCTGTTTACGGTTGGCTTCTTTGTTGCCGTCAGTATGGCTGGCCTGGATCTGCAAAAATTCACCATCATTGCCGGGGCGCTGAGTGTCGGCATCGGCTTCGGCCTGCAGAATATTGTAAACAACTTCGTCAGCGGCCTGATCCTGCTTTTCGAGCGCCCGGTCAAAGTGGGCGATACTATCAACATCGATGACCAGTGGGGGACCATCACCCGGATAGGGATGCGCTCGACGGTCTTCGAGACCCTCGACCGCTCGGAAATCATTGTCCCCAACTCGGATTTGATCTCACAGAAAGTCACCAACTGGACCTTCACGAGCAACGTTTCACGCATAGTTTTAGTGGTAGGCGTCGCTTATGGTAGTCCGCTCGACAAGGTCCTCGATATTCTGATGCGAGTGGCTAAAGAGCACCCGGACATTCTCGACGATCCTTTGTCTTCGGCCATCTTTACCGGCTTCGGGGAAAGCTCAATCGACTTTGAATTGCGCGTATGGATCACCGACATCAACAAACGGCTCAAGGCCAAAAGTGAACTGGGACAAGCTGTCGACCGTTACTTCAGGGAAGAAGGGATTACAATCCCCTTTCCGCAAAGGGATCTTCATTTGCGTTCGATTGATGGCCATATTATAGACGAACTGAAGCCGACTTAAGAAAGACCCGTCACCCCTTCATATTGTTGGGGATAACCTTGAAGATCTCGTACCAAATCGTGAATTGACGGCTATAGGAGGCTAGAGAAAAAACCTTACTTCATTACGACGAAACCCTGAACAGAAAGGTGACTTATGCGTTTTCAGGATTACCAGACCGATGGTTTCTACGATGAAATGTTTGACGAGCAGAATCGCCCTCGCCCTGGAACTGAGGCCGTGGTTGATCGTTTCAATGTTTTGCCTCTGGAAGAACTCAAGCGGCGTCAGGAATCTGCAGAGAAGGCTCTGTTGCAGATGGGCATCACCTTCAGTGTCTACGGCGACGAGCAGGGAACAGAGCGGATTTTCCCCTTCGATATTGTGCCGCGCATCATTCCGCAGAACGAGTGGACGGAGATTGAAGCCGGACTGAAGCAACGGATCCGGGCGCTCAATCTTTTTATCGACGACCTTTACCATGACCAGAAGATTCTCAAGGACGGTATTATCCCCGGGGAACTTGTCCTCTCAGCGAGCGGCTACCGACCTGAATGCGTCGGCCTGAACCCACCAGGAGGGATCTGGTGCCACATTACCGGCACGGACCTGGTGCGTGGGGGAGACGGGAAATTCTATGTGCTCGAAGACAACCTGCGCTGCCCGTCCGGCGTCTCTTACGTGCTTGAGAATCGTGTGGTCATGAAACGCAGTTTCCCGCGAGCGTTCGATGCCGCGCGCGTTGTTCCGGTTGTCGATTATCCGAACCGGCTTCTTGAAATGCTGCAGTCTCTGGCGCCACCACGCCGTGAGAAACCGGTGGTGGCCGTCTGGACTCCAGGTGTCTACAACTCGGCCTACTTCGAACATTCTTTCCTTGCCCAGCAGATGGGGATCGAACTGGTCGAAGGGAGCGATCTCGTGGTCGTTGATGACCGTGTCATGATGCGTACGACCACAGGTTTGAACCCTGTTGATGTCCTCTATCGACGTATCGATGATGATTTCATCGATCCGAAAGTATTCCGCTCCGACTCAATGCTCGGTGTTCCCGGACTGATGCGTGCCTACCGTGCCGGTAATGTCGCCCTGGCCAACGCCCCGGGGACCGGCGTGGCCGATGACAAGGCCGTCTATGCCTATGTCCCGGAGATGATCAAGTATTACCTTGGTGAGGATGCCATCCTCAACAATGTCGAAACCTATCTCTGCTGGCGCGAGAAGGACCTGCAGTATGTGCTGGCCAACCTTGATAAACTGGTGGTGAAAAAAGTTGGTGAGTCAGGCGGTTACGGTATGCTGGTCGGACCTCACGCCAGCGAAAAAGAGCGGGCCGAGTATGGTGAGCAGGTCAAGGCTAACCCGCGTAACTTCATCGCCCAGCCGACCCTTGCGCTCTCTCGTGTGCCGACCCTGGTCGATGATCACTTCGAGGGACGACACGTCGATCTGCGCCCCTATATCCTCTATGGCGAGGATATCTACGTCATGCCCGGAGGTCTGACCCGGGTCGCGCTTAAGAAAGGCTCTCTGGTGGTTAACTCCAGCCAGGGTGGCGGCAGCAAGGACACCTGGGTCGTCGAAACGGATTCCCTGCCGGAAGGGGGTGCCGCATGCTGAGTCGTGTCGCAGAATCGATGTACTGGATGGCCCGTTACGTTGAACGGGCTGAGAACGTGGCTCGCATCATGGATGCTAACTACCACATGATCCTCGACCTGCCAAGCGGAGTTGGAGAACAGTGGGAACCGCTGATCGTAACCACCGGCGACGAAGAGCTGTTCAAGAAGTTTTACGGTAAGTTCAACGAGGAAAATGTCGTCAAGTTCCTGACCTTTGATAGCCGTAACCCGAACTCGATTCTCTCCTGCCTGCAAATGGCGAGAGAGAACGCTCGTTCGGTGCGCGAATGGATCAGTTCAGAGATGTGGCAGCAGGTCAACACCTTCTACCTGCTGGTCAAGGAAGCCTCGCGCAAAAGCAACGGGATCGAGCTTCCCCATGAGTTTTTTGTCGAGATCATGCTGGCCAGCCACATCTTTAACGGTCTCTCGCAGAACACCATGACCCACGGAGAAGGCTGGCAGTTTGCAAGGCTGGGTCGGATGCTGGAGCGGGCCGACAAGACCGCCCGCATCATTGATGTTAAGTATTTCATCCTCTTGCCATCCGTCGAATATATCGGTACGCCTTACGATCACATTCTCTGGGGCTCGATTCTGCGTTCAGCCAGCGCCTTTGAAATGTACCGCAAACGCTATGGACAGATCGTCCCTGACCAGATCATCGAATTCCTGACCCTTGACTCTGAGTTCCCACGCGCGATCCACCACTGCCTGATCATGGCCGAGCTTTCACTGCGCAACATTTCCGGAACCATGCGCGGCCGCTTCACCAACCGCGCCGAGAAGGACCTCGGTCGTCTTTTGGCAGATATCGATTACACGACGATCGAAGATATTAAAGACGTTGGTCTGCACCAGTTTCTTGATGGTCTGCAGTCTCGACTGAATCACACCGGCAAAATGGTCTACGAGACCTTTTTCTCGATCCCTGCGGCGACTGCCGCTACACAAGAACAGTCCCAAAAATAGAGGAAAACCTTCATGTCTATTCGCGTTGCCTGCAGACATCTCACTCATTACAAGTTCGATCGACCGGTCAACCTTTCGCCGCATATTCTGAGGCTGCGCCCGGCACCGCATTCGCGGACACCGATTCGCGCGTATGCTTTGCGTATTGCGCCGGACACGGCTTTCCTCAACTGGCAGCAAGACCCTTTCGGCAACTATATGGCGCGCCTGGTGTTTCCGGAGAAGACCCGCGAATTGAAGATCGAGGTCGAGGTGGTCGCCGATATGACCGTCATCAACCCCTTTGATTTTTTTGTTGAAGAGTCCGCTGAAAAGATCCCTTTCACTTATGACACACAGTTACGCAACGAACTGACGCCCTATTTCGAGGTGACTGAAAGTGGACCGTTGTTGAGTGCTTGGATGGAGAAGGTTGATCGCACGCCGACTCCTACGGTCAATTTTCTGGTCAGTCTGAACCAACGGGTTCGTGAGACGGTTAACTATTCTGTGCGCATGGAGCCGGGGGTGCAGAGTTGTGAACAGACCCTGGAGCGGGAGCTTGGCTCCTGCCGTGATTCAGGCTGGCTGCTGGTGCAGATCCTGCGTCATCTGGGTTTGGCAGCGCGTTTTGTCTCTGGTTACCTGGTTCAGTTGACGGCCGACGAGAAGTCGCTCGACGGGCCTTCCGGACCCGAAGCCGATTTTACCGATCTGCATGCATGGGCCGAGGTCTATATTCCCGGTGCAGGCTGGATCGGGCTTGATCCGACCTCCGGCCTGTTAGCCGGCGAAGGGCACATTCCGTTGGCCTGTACGCCACATTACTCCAGCGCGGCTCCGGTTGCCGGCGGCACTGATAAGTGCGAGGTCTCCTTTGCGTTTGACAACAGCGTAACGCGCATTCACGAAGATCCACGGGTGACCAAACCCTACAGTGACGAGCAGTGGACAAGAATCGATGCTCTTGGTGAACAGGTCGATGCCGAACTGGCCAGAGGCGATGTCCGCCTGACCATGGGGGGCGAACCGACCTTCGTTTCGATCGATGACATGGAAAGTGCGGAATGGAACACTAAGGCTGACGGTCCGCATAAGAGAGCACTGGCCAGCACCCTGCTGCGTCGACTCCGTGAGTCTTTTAGCAGTGGCGGCCTGCTGCACTTTGGACAGGGCAAATGGTACCCCGGTGAGCAGTTGCCGCGCTGGGCCTATGGCTGTTTCTGGCGAAAGGATGGTGCCCCTGTCTGGCGTGAGCCAGAACTGCTCGCTGACACTGACACGGATTATGGCATGACCCATGAACATGCCGAGCGTTTCGCTGGGGAGTTGGCGAAGCGGCTTGGTGTTGATCCAAAGCGGGCCGTACCGGGCTATGAGGATGTTTTCTACTATCTTTGGAAAGAGGGGACCCTGCCGGAGAATATCGACCCTCTGAAAGTTGACCTCAAGGACACGCTGGAACGGCGCTACCTAACGCAATTGCTGGACAAGGGGCTTGGCGTGCCGACCGGTTATGCGCTGCCGCTGGAGTGGGACCAGAAAACTGGCGGCTGGTACAGTGGCCCCTGGGAGTTCCGTCGCGGCCAGATGTTCCTGATCCCTGGTGGTTCAGCAATGGGCTTGCGTCTGCCGCTCGAGTCGCTGCCCTGGGAGGCGCCAGAAAAACGCGAATTGAATCCTGAGCATAATCAGTTCGGTGAATTGCCGGTGCTTGAGGACTACCATGGCGAGGTCGCCAAAAGATACAGCCAGCTTGAGGAAGCGGCGAACGCTCACCCGGAAGTGCAAGAGCAACCGCCCGCTGACGCAGGGCGTGAGGGTGAAATGATCAAGATCCCGCATACGGCGATCTGCGTCGAGGCTCGGGACGGTCGTTTGCATGTCTTCATGGCACCATTGACCATACTTGAGCACTATCTGACTCTGCTTGCTGCCATCGAGGCGACCTCGGCTGAACTGTCAATGCCGGTGGTCGTCGAAGGCTATGAGCCGCCGCGTGATTATCGTTTGGAACGCTTGCTGGTGACTCCAGACCCGGGTGTCATTGAAGTCAATATCCACCCGGCCGCCAGCTGGCGCGAGCTTGTGGACAACACTCTGACCCTGTACGAGGAGGCCCGCCAGAGCCGGCTCGGCACCGAGAAGTTCATGCTCGATGGTCGGCATTCCGGAACCGGCGGAGGCAATCACATCACCATCGGCGGACCGACCCCGGCAGACAGTCCGGTCCTGCGTCGTCCTGACCTGCTGCGCAGCCTGATTACCTACTGGCAGCACCACCCCGGGCTCTCCTACCTTTTCTCGGGGATGTTTGTCGGTCCGACCAGTCAGGCACCGCGTGTCGATGAGGCCCGCAACGACTCCCTTTACGAGCTTGAAATCGCCTTCCAGCAGATGCCGAAAGGCGAGGTCCCGGCGCCGTGGCTGGTTGATCGATTGCTACGCAACCTGCTCATCGACTTGACCGGCAATACCCATCGCGCCGAGTTTTGCATCGACAAGCTCTACTCGCCCGACAGCTCAAGCGGACGACTCGGCCTGGTCGAATTACGGGCCTTTGAAATGCCGCCCCATGCCCGCATGAGCCTGGTGCAGAACTTGCTCCTACGTACACTGATTGCCTGGTTCTGGGAAAAACCTTACGAGAACGACCTTGTGCGTTGGGGAACGGAGTTGCACGACCGGTTTCTGTTGCCGCACTTTGTTCGCGAGGACATGAGGGAGGTGGTTACCGACCTGAATCGGGCCGGGTATCCCTTCGAACTCGAGTGGTTTGAGCCGTTCCTCGAGTTCCGTTTCCCGCATTTCGGCACAGTGAACATCGACGCCATGGAACTGGAACTGCGCTTTGCCATCGAACCCTGGCATGTGCTCGGTGAAGAGATGGGTAGCCAGGGCACCGCACGCTTCGTTGACTCCTCAATTGAGCGCCTGCAACTCCGCATCAGCGGTCTGACTGATTCGCGTCATGTGGTGGCCTGCAACGGTCGGCGCCTGGCTTTACGCTCTACTCGACGCAAGGGCGAGTATGTGGTCGGAGTCCGTTACCGAGCCTGGCAGCCGCCGTCGGCACTGCACCCGACCATCAAGCCGCACTCGCCGCTGGTGTTCAACGTGATCGACACCTGGAGCGGTCAGGCGATTGGCGGTTGTACCTACCATGTGTCGCACCCTGGCGGGCGAAATTATGACGTTTTTCCCGTCAACGCTTACGAGGCCGAAGCCCGGCGTATCACCCGCTTCTGGGACCTTAGTGCTGCTCCCGGAGCAGTGCAGACGGCACCTCCTGCCTATGCAGGGATAGGGACTTTTACGCCTATGACCGGTCCGGCCAAACCGATGGTGCCGCCTGAAGAAGAACAAAACGTCGAGTTTCCTTATACCGTGGATTTGCGTCGTCTGCCTGGCATATAATCGTGGAGAAGAGAATGAATGCTATGTTGACGTTGAAAGGGTTTAGCCGTGTTGCCAGCCGATAAGCCGATGCCTCGATCGATTACCCAGTTTTATGACACCAGGCTGGAAGCCTATGATGAGATGTATGCCGGTGAGGGGCAGTTGCAACCGCACTGGCAGTCTCTCACGCAGGAACTCGACCGTCTCGGCCGGGAAGGTCTGGAGCGCCGTCACCATGAAGCACAGCGTCTGTTGCGCGAGAACGGTGTCACTTTCAACAGCCACGAAGGTTTGCACGGCACCAGTCGCCCCTGGCAGCTTGACCCTATACCTCTGTTCATCAGCGCTGAAGAGTGGTCGGTCATCGAGGCTGGCCTGATTCAGCGAGCCGAGCTTCTCAATCTGATCCTGGCAGATATATACGGTCCCCAGACGCTGATCAAGGAAGGTCTGCTACCTCCGGCCCTGGTCTTCGGCCATGCCGGGTTCCAACGTGCCTGCGTCGGATTCAAGCCTTCCGGAGACCGTCCACTGGTGCTCTGTTCTTCCAACCTCGCCCGTGGTCCTGATGGCCGTATGTGGGTTATTGATGACCGGACGCAAACGCCTTCCGGAGCAGGCTATGCGCTGGAAAACCGCATGGTAATGACGCGTATCGCACCGGCGCTTTTCCGCGACAGCCATGTCAAACGGCTCGCCGGTTTCTTCCAGCCAATGCGCGACCAGCTGGCCAGGATCGCTCCACAAAATCGTGAAGACCCTCACATCGTGGTGCTGACCCCAGGGCCTTACAGCCCGAGTTATTTTGAGCATGCCTACCTCGCCAATTACCTCGGCTACACACTTGTTCAGGGTGATGATCTGAGTGTTCGTGACGGAAGGGTCTGGCTGAAATCGCTGGAGGGGCTGCACCAGGTCGATGTGATCCTGCGTCGTGTCGACGATGCCTACTGCGATCCACTGGAACTACGCAAGGATTCCCGCCTCGGGGTCACCGGATTGCTACAGTCGGCCCGTCTCGGTCATGTTGCGATTGCCAACCCGATCGGCAGCTGTGTGTTGGAAAATCCAGGTCTGCTTGCTTTTTTGCCTAAAATATCACGGCACTTTCTGAAAGAAGAACTCAAGCTGCCCTCGGTTGCGACCTGGTGGTGCGGACAAGAAAATGAGCGCAAGTTTGTTCTCGACAACCTTGACAAGCTGGTGATTAAACCGATTCATCGCAGACGCGGCTATCGTGCCATTTTCGGGGCTCGTTTGACGCTTGCTGAACAAGCCGAGTTGCGATCATGCATTCTGCACAATCCACACCTCTATACTGGCCAGGAGATGGTCAGCTTCTCAACGGCTCCGTCGTTTGTTGATGGCTGGGTCGAACCGCGGCACGCCGTGCTCCGCTCTTTCCTGGTCGCTGGAGAGGATGGTTACATCGCCATGCCGGGAGGTTTGACACAGATCTCCCCACAAGCCGGCGAATTGGATGTTTCGAACCGGGCTGGCGGTTTAAGCAAAGATGCCTGGGTCCTGTCGAACGAACCGGTCGAGTATGTCAGTCTGTGGCGTCAGCCTAGAAATGACCAGGTCCTGAAGTTTCGTACCGACCCCTTGCCAAGCCGTGATGCGGACAACCTGTTCTGGGCTGGTCGCTATCTTGAACGGGCAGAAGAGGCCGCTCGGCTGCTGCGCGCCATCTTTTTACTCAGACGTGAGCTGCGTGATGCCAATGGTGATGTTCCCAAGCCTTATCTCCACAGCCTGCTGCGCGCTCTGACTCATGTAACCGGAACTTACCCCGGGTTCGTTGAAGATGATGCTGAAAAACTTATCAAGAGTCCTCAACCGGAGCTACACTCCCTGTTGCATGATGTGCATCGGGCGGGAAGCTTGGCATCGACCCTGCAGGGCTTCGATAAGGCGACCAAGACAGTCAGGGACCATTGGCCGGCCGAGGTATGGCGGATCATTGACGCCATCCAGCAGGACTGGGATGACGCTGAAGACTCCTCTGATGCCGGTAGCTCACGCACACAGGACCGTCTGGACCATCTGATCATGCAACTGGTTGCCTTCAGTGGCTTGACTGCGGAGAGCATGACCCGGGAAGCCGGATGGCTGCTTTTCGATATCGGTCGGCGTTTGGAGCGATCCTTAGGACTAATTTCATTGTTGCGAGCCACGCTTGTCCCCGACATGGATGATGTCGCTAAGCGCCAGTTGATGGAGACGGTGCTGGTTATCTGTGACAGCCTGAACAGCTTCCGTCGCCGCTACCATTCGTATATGCAATTACCCACCGTGCTGGAGCTGATCCTGATGGATCAACAACACCCAAGGTCGCTGGCTTACCAGCTCGATTGTCTGCAGCAACATGTTGCCGAATTGCCGCGCACCCAGGGAACCCATCGTCTTGGTGAAGACGAGCGGTCAATTCTTGAAGCCTATACCGCACTGAGACTGGCCGATGCCGCAGAACTGTCGAAAATCGTGGAGGGCGAAGGTTACTGCAAAGGACTGGAAGATCTGTTGTCAGCCCAGGTCGAAAGTCTGTGGAGGCTCTCGGACGTAATTACCAGTAGCTATTTCAGCCATTCTCAACCCCCTCAGCAGCTGTCGCCACAGCAGCAGGATGAGGATATATGAAATACCGCATCACCCACACGACCACGTTTATCTACAAGGCAAGGGTGGGGCTCTGTTACAACGAGGCCCGCCTGTTGCCGCGGGATTTGCCTCATCAGAAAGTCCTTTCTGCCGGCCTGGAGATTGAGCCACCGCCGCAAGACTACTATGAACGTTTCGATTATTTCGGCAATCGGACGGTTTATTTTTCGATTCAGCAGCCTCATGACAAGATGATTGTGACGGCGTTCAGCGAGGTGGAAACAGGTGTGTCCAGCCTGACTGAGGGAGCGGCAGCCCTGTCCTGGGAAACAGCTCGCGATCGATTGCGCAGCGATCTCTCGGAAGAGATTATCTCCGCTTCACAGTTTGTCCTTAATTCATCGATGGTGAGCGTTAGTGAGCAACTTTTGAACTACGCACAACCATCTTTTTCCGCAGGGCGACCGCTTATGGATGCTGTCAACGACCTGATGCAGAGAATCTATCAGGAGTTCAAATATGATCCGGAGTTCTCGACCATTGCGACTCCTCTGAAAGAGGTTCTGGAGCACCGTAGCGGTGTTTGCCAGGACTTTGCCCACCTGGCTATCGGCTGTCTGCGTTCGCTGGGTCTTGCGGCACGCTATGTGAGTGGATATATCGAAACCGTGCCGCCGCCCGGGCAAGACCGCCTTGTGGGTGCTGATGCCTCGCACGCGTGGTTCTCAGCTTATCTGCCCGGCTTCGGCTGGCTTGATTTCGACCCAACCAACAACCAGGTGCCCGGAGATCGTCATCTCACCGTTGCCTGGGGGCGTGATTTTGCCGACGTGACGCCTTTGAAAGGAGTCGCTTTTGGCAGCGGCAAACATAAATTAAAGGTCTCTGTCGACGTGCTTGCCATTGGTTGAAAATCAAAGCTGACTGATCGTTACCGTAGACCTAAAAAGGAAATACCATGTGGCTGCATGCCTCTTGCTGTCTTGAATTCAACATTCCGGTTGCTACTCCTTTTATACTCATGCTTCGCCCTCGCAGTGGATGGCAACAGTGGGTAGGGCGTGAGCAATATGTGTTGTCACCCAGCGTCACAGTGGTTGAATTCACAGACCCTTTCGGCAACCTGTGCCAGAGATTGGTGGCGCCGGCCGGGCCCTTTTCTATTCACACCTCGGTAGACGTCGAATGCGCCGAAGCCTTCGATACGGCTCCGGGAGCCGTTTTTGTTGAAGTGCAAAATTTACCTGATGGGACCTTGCCCTTCTTGCTGCCGAGCCGGTTTTGCGAATCTGACCGCTTCGCGCAGATGGTGTCGTCAATTGTGCAGGGCAGGGCTCCGGGTTACGATCAGGTCACTGCAATCGTCAACTATATCCGCCAAATCTTACAGTACACGCCCGGGGCAGGTCAGCTGATCATCAGCGCCTGCGAGGTTAATCAACAATCACAGGCCGTCTGCAGGGATATGGCTCATTTGGGTATTGCTTGTTGTCGGGCGCTGTCAATCCCTGCCCGAATGGTAGTGGGTTACCTTGAGACGCTTGAACCGATGGATCTCCACGCCTGGTTTGAAGCCTACGTCGGTGGGCGATGGTACACCTTCGACCCGACACAAAACGGCCAGCAAGGTGGACGTGTGGCGATCGCCTACGGTCGAGATGCAGCTGATGTGGCCATTTATACACAATTTGGTGATCCGGTAAATCTGTTACGCATGGACATAAGCGTAGAGCGAAGGACGATGCCGCTTCAACTCGAAAAGCTGAATAATGCTTGAAGTGAGCTGGCCACCATGTTCTAAATCAACCCAGCACCTACGTGTGCCTTAACTTGCTGACGGTGACTTATGAGCAAAAAACTTTCCACTGATGAACTCGTTATTCGCATCATGACCATTGATGATCTGGCCGCTGTTTTTCATCTTGGAGAACAACTCTTCACTTCGGAATATTCTTCCAGCATGTACCGGACCTGGGACGAATATGAAATCACCACCCTGTTCAATTCGGATAGTGAACTCTGCATCGTCGCGGAGTTAAACGAGGAGGTTGTCGGCTTTGCCCTCGGCACCACCGTGGAGAAACACAACTCTTCCTGGAAATACGGCTACCTGGTCTGGATTGGAACCCGTCCCGGCTTGCAAAAATGTGGCGCAGGGAAAGCATTGTTTGAAGAAATCAAGGACCGGATGGTCGAGCAAGGGGTACGGATGATTATCATTGACACAGATGCTGATAACGAGGCTGGTATTCAGTTCTTTAAAAAACAAGGTTTCGACAACGTTCAGGAACATGTTTACATGACTCTTAATCTGTCCAAAACGCGGAAAAGACGGAAAAAGGCCTGATGATGAGCAACTTACGAGAGCAGGTCTGGACAGCGATTGATCCACAACGGCTGCGGCAGACACTGATGGAAATGATTGATATCTACTCTCCCTCCGGCAAAGAGGAGGACATCCAAATCTATTTGGAAGAACGACTTGCCTCGTCTGGAATCGCAGTTATGCGGCAGGTGGTTGAGGAAGAGCGTTATAACCTGCTTACCACCATGGGAGAGGGGGAACCCTCTCTTTACCTGGTAGGGCATGTCGATACGGTCACCGCCTGGGATATCGACGAGTATGCAGCCGTTGAAGAGTGGGGTATCGTCCGTGGCCTGGGTAGCGCCGATATGAAAGGCGGCTGCGCCGCGATGGTCGAAGCCTGGCTGGCACTGGCAACTCTGCCCGAGGAACAACGCCCGTCACTCGGCTTGCTGATGGTCGTCGGCGAAGAGGAGAACGGTGATGGCAGCACACGCTTTTTGGAGGAGCAGTGTCCCGAGCGCGTGATTATCGGTGAGCCGACTTCGATGCTGCCAGCCTTCAACCATTATGGTTATATGGAAGTTTCACTGATCACCAAAGGCCGCCGTATCCACTCTTCACTGCCAGAGCTTGGGCACAACGCTATCGAATCAATGTTGCGAGTCTTGCTGGAGTTAGAGCGTTCGGCACTGTTTGAACCGGCCCCGTCGAAACTGGTCTATTCGATCCGCGAGATGAGTTCTTCGCGTGCCGGTTTTGTTGTCCCCGATCGCTGTGAAGCAATGATTGACCTTCATTTGTCCCCTGATACCAATCCGGCCACCGTAAGACGTAATCTGGAGGCGGTTCTCGTTAAGTCCCGACGTGCAATCAAGGATCTGGATCTGGAATTCGCTTTCGCGTTTGAGTCCGGGGGGTATCAGTTGACACCTGACAAACAACTGCTTGCGGTGCTCGAAGAGGTCTGCCCACGACTCAACCTACCTTTGGATTTTGTTCCCTTTCGTTCGCACTCCGACGGAAACCTGTTCTTCCAGGCTGGCAGTAAACCGCTCATTCTTGGGCCGGGTTCGCTGGAAACAGCACATACAGCAGATGAACAGACCAGCCTCGCCGAGGTTGAAGCGGCAGCCAGAGTTTATGCTGCGCTCGCCCTCGGTTGAGGAATAAATAAACCCCCCACTCATATTGGATTCACTATGCAGAACCAGGAGCTAAAAAAGCCGTGGGAACAGTTGTCGGAACTGGTCCGTACAGACGACCCTGAGCAGATTAATGCTTTTCTCAATAGCATCAATCCTGCCGATACAGCGCTGGCCGTCTCTCGCCTGAATGCGACAGAACAGAGTCGCTTGTTGACCCTGCTTGAGCCGGAAGATGCGGCCGAAGTAATCGAGGATATTTCCGACACCCAGGCCGCAGATCTTATCGAAGACCTACCACCTGAGCAGGCGGCCGCCATCCTTGAAGAACTTGACAGCGACCATGTTGCCGACCTCCTTGGCGAGCTTGATGAGGATGACGCCAATGCGATCATCGAACAGATGGACCCGGAGGAGGCTGAAGAAGCGCGCCAGTTTCTAACTTACGCGCCCGATACCGCTGGCGGCCTGATGCTCTCTGAATACCTCGACTTTCGTGCTGATCAGCAAGTACAGGATGTCCTCGATGATCTGCAGGCCAACCGTGAGGACTACACCTATTACGATGTCCAGTATCTCTATGTAACTGATGATTACAACCGGCTGCAGGGTGTGTTGCGGATGCGAGATCTGCTTTTTCCCAGCCGCGCGACAAAGCTCGGAAGTCTGATGATCAGAAACCCCTACAAAGTCGGCGTTGATGACTCACTGGAAGCTTTACGTAATTTCTTTGAAGAACATAACCTGTTCGGTGTCCCGGTCGTTGATGCAGAAGAAAAATTACTCGGAATCGTTTTACCTGAGGCCGTAGAAGAAGCTCATCAGAAGCAGAGCACCCAGCAGTTTCTCGGCTTGTCCGGTATTATCGGTGGCGAGGAATTTCGCTCCATGCCGCTCTTGTCCCGAGCAGGGCGCAGACTCTCCTGGTTGTCCCTGAATGTCGTGCTGAATATTGCCGCGGCCAGTGTCATAGCCCTCTATCAGGACACCCTTGCTGCAGTTATTGCCCTGGCGGTTTTTCTGCCGATGGTCAGCGACATGAGTGGCTGTTCCGGCAACCAGGCAGTTGCTGTCAGCATGCGTGAGTTGTCTCTGGGGTTGGTGCGCCCTGCGGAAATCATGCGGGTCCTTGGCAAGGAAGTAAGCCTTGGTATTATCAACGGCTTGGCACTGGGGATACTCCTGGGCGGAGTTGCCTATTTCTGGAAAGGCAACCCATTCCTGGGGCTGGTGGTCGGCGGTGCGTTGGCTGTTAATACGATCGTTGCTGTTTGTCTCGGCGGTTTGATCCCTTTACTGCTGAAACGCATTAAACTCGACCCGGCGTTGGTTTCAAGCCCGCTACTGACGACCGTCACGGATATGTGCGGCTTTTTCTTTGTTCTCAGTTTCGCAACGCTGATGCTTGACAGATTATAACAACGGCTCGGAGAGTGAAGGACCCAATGATCAAAACTATCGCAATAACTGTACTCAAGATAATTGGTTGGCAAGCATACTCTGTTTAAGGGACCGCTTGGGCCGATCATGCGTGCGATTGGTGGCATTCCTGTTGATCGCCTTGGGAGTGTCGGATTTCTTAAAAAAGTGATCGGCATTTTTGCGAGTCGTGATCAGTTTGTGATGGCGATTGCTCCAGAGGGAACACGGAGCCTGACAAAACAATGGAAGGAAGGTTTTTACCGTATTGCCTTGGCGGCCGGCGCGCCAATCGCTCTAGCGTATATCGACTATCCGCGTAAACGGATTGGTCTAGATCGTATGTTTGAACCTAGCGGTGACATTGACGCAGACTTCATGATTCTGGAGGAGTATTACCACGATAAAATTGGTAAACGACCGGATAATCAAGGCCCTGTCAGGATTAGAGGTGGTTCGAGAAGCAACAAGGCGTGAGTTACTCTTATCAACTACAATTGGCCGTAACGCCTCAAACCATCCGTAACCAATTTATATTAAGCCCCTCGCAACTCATCCCTAAATATCTTGCCGGGTTATCTGTTTCGCTCCAGTAAAGCATCGGAAAACGAGAAACAGGAAAAGCAAACGACCTGACTCACGCCCGTTCGCTTTACTCTCTTGAAGCGCGGAGAGCACAGAGTAAGAAAGAAACGACAAATTTTTCCAAGAGCCGTCATTCTCAGCGCTCTCCGCGCCTCTGCGTGAGGCCGGTTTCCTCTTCTGCTGGTAGTGAAAACCATGTCGTGTTAAATTTGTCTGCATTTTTATACTATGGAGATATAGTTCATTTACCATGCAATTATTGAGATCTCTTCTGCTCCTGATTGTTCCCGGGACACTTTTTTCTGCAGCACTTTATCTGCATCTCAAGGTCACGGTTCCCTCCGCAGGGCTCCCTCTGCTGGAGATGTTCCCTTACCTGGCAGTGGCTGCCGGACTTTTCCTTGGTTGGCGTTTTAATCGCACCCGTGTGCTCTGGGCGATTGCTCTCTTGATACTCGTAGAGCGCGCTTTAGCACTGACCACGCCTTTTGCCCGTGAGTACGTTCTACTTGTTGCTCCGGTTCTGGTACCATTGAATTTGGCTCTGTTCAGCTGGTGGTCGGAGCGTGGCCTGTTCACAATGCATGGCCTGCTGCGGTTGGTTATGCTTTTATTGCAACTCGTGGGCGTTTTGTGGCTCTATTTTACGCGCGCCGGAGAGGTGATGGCCTGGTTGGGTCGTCCTCTCATTGAGAGCTCTTTTCTGGACCAGATTCCCCTTTCACAGTCTTCTCTCCTTGTCATCCTGATCAGCTTTTTAGCCTTGCTGTTTCGATTCTGTAAGAAAATAGAGGCCATAGAATCAAGCTTCTGCTGGGCGCTGGTTGCGGTTGTTGCCGGTTTCTGGTGGCCGCGGGATTTTGCTTTCTGGGGGGGCGTTGTAACTTTTCTGCTGACGATTGCCCTGATCGAGAGCAGCTTCAAGATGGCCTTTAACGATGAACTGACAGGCCTTCCTGCACGTCGGGCGATGAACGAGTTCCTGCTCAAGGTGGGCCGTCGCTATACCTTGGCCATGGTCGATGTGGACCACTTCAAGAAGGTGAATGATAACCACGGCCATGACGTGGGTGATCAGGTCTTGCGGATGGTGGCTACCTGCTTGCGGCGGGTTTCCGGAGGCGGACGGGCGTATCGTTACGGTGGTGAAGAGTTTGTCGTGATCTTTCCGAATAAAGATATAGATCGTGCTTTGTCGCATCTTGAAGACTTGCGTGAAACAATCTCACGGGCCAGTTTCGTGGTTAGGGGGCGTAAAAGACCGAAGCAAAAACCAGTGGATCAAAAAAGGAAAGGTGCCCGAAAGGCCGGGCTGCAGGTCACTGTCAGCATTGGAGTGGCGACACGTGATGATAAAAACACGACTCCCGAGCAACTGATCAAGGCCGCCGACCAGGCTCTTTATAAAGCGAAAAAGGGTGGTCGGAACCAGGTCTGTACGGCCTGACCAATACATGACTTGACAGGTCATCTACTGGTGTTAACATTACTTATCGAGTCACCGAGAAAGCCAAACCAGTCATAAGACAGGGGCGGAAAGCCACGGGTCTTCTCTTCAGACACCTAATAAAGACAGCCGAGCTACCGAAAGACAAATTCTTTCGGTGAGTTCGGCTTTTTTAATGCGGCGTTCTCGAAAGGACTCAGAGTTCGATTGTGCAAAACAAAGGCTTATCACAGTTATTAAGGAGATCCGTTATGAACACTAGAAACAAGAATATAACCCAGCAAATCGCTTGTTTGTTCTTTGCTGTCGTTTTAGCCGCGACCTTGTCGACATCCGCATTAGCAAATGGTTACGGCAACGCGTTGAAGGGCGTCAACAGCTACAATGCAGTTTTCGAGGTGAGTCAGGGGAACCCCAAAATTGCCAATCTCGTCTTCTGGGCTGTAAAAAATGCCTACGAGGCGGATGAAGTTAAGGCCCTGTCCGGAACACCCAATGTTGTCATCGTCTTTCATGGGCCTGTGGTGAAGATGCTTTCATCTGATCGGTCACCTTTCAACAGTGCTGAATGGGCTGAGGTGGAAAAGTTCCAGGCAACACTACGACAGATGAAGAAAGATGGTGTAAAGATGGAGGTCTGCCTCTATGCGGCCAAGGTTTTTGGTGTAGACAAGGCGACGATCATGCCGGAGATCGATGGCGTGGATAACGGTTTCATTTCGGTGGTCGGTTACCAGATGCAAGATTATGCCGTGGTTCGTATCCCTTAAGGCCATCCTGGTTTGACCTAAACACATTGCCAAATATAATAGGCAACGACTTAAATGTTATGAATCTGAGTATTTAGCTCTTAAATATGACATGTTCCATTAAGCTTTTTTGTTCAAATGAGTACTCAGCACGGGAAAAAGACAATCAAAAGCATAGTTCAAAGAATGTAAACAAACAGAGCAACAGATTAACAATCTGTTGCTCTGAGGCACCGATAAAACAACTCCCCTCAATTTAATACGGGGTTTTTCATCCGATGTTTGAAGAGTGTTACCTGACGCTGTCTTCAGGATAAGCACCAATCTTGTGGATGGAGAGGTCGGAGCCATTGAATTCCTGCTCTTCGTCAAGACGGAAGCCAAAGACTTTCACAATAACGCCATAGACGACAAAGCCTGTGACCAGCGCATAAGCGATGGCCAGTAAGCTTCCTGCCAACTGCGACATGAAAGAGACACCACCGAGGCCGCCGATGCTTGTGTGGCCAAAGATGCCGGCAGAGATGCCTCCCCAGGTGCCGACGATGCCATGCAACGGCCAGACACCGAGGACATCATCAATCTTAAGTTTTTCCTGTTCCCATGCGAAACCGTAAACAAAGATCAGAGAGCCTATGCCGCCGATCAAAAACGCCGCGAAAGGGTGTACCAGATCGGACCCTGCGCAGATGGCGATCAGGCCGGCGAGTGCGCCGTTGTGTGCGAAACCGGGGTCGCACTTGGTGACGACGACGGCGAAGATGACACCACCGACCATTGCCATCAGGGAGTTGACCGCAACCAGACCAGAAATACCATTCAGGTTCTGGGCGCTCATGACGTTAAAGCCGAACCAGCCGATGGCCAGAATCCAACTACCAAGGGCAAGGAAAGGTATATTGCTGACTGGAATAGCGTGGCTCTTGCCGCGAACCCAGCGACCCATACGGGGGCCAAGCAGGAGGACGGCAGGTAGGGCCAACCAACCACCCATGGAGTGAACCACGACGCTGCCGGCGAAATCATGAAAAGGGGCACCGAAGGTTCCTTCAAACCAGGTTTGCAGACCGGAGCTGTTTTGCCCCCAGATCAACGATTCGAAGAAAGGGTAGGTAAGGCCCGCAAAGATAGCTCCGGCAAGAACCTGGGGCCAAAAACGCGCCCTCTCGGCTATGCCGCCGGAGATGATTGCCGGGATACAGGCTGCGAAGCAGAGCAGGAAGAAGAAGCGAACCAGTTCGTAGCCCTGGTTGGCGCCGAGCAAACTCTCTGCTGACATGAAGAAGTGAATACCGTAGGCGATCGGGTAGCCGATCAGGAAGTAGACGACGGTGGAGACGGACCAGTCAGTGAGGATCTTGACCAGCGCGTTGGTCTGGCTTTTTTTGCGGACAGTACCGACTTCGAGAAAGGCAAAGCCGGCATGCATGGCAAAAACCATGACAGCGCCGAGCATCAAAAAAAGTACATCGCCGGAATTAGTAAGAGATTGGACTGCTGAATCCATGAAAAAAGACCTCCTCGTCTTGTGCTCCCAGCTGCAGACGCCATTGTCCAAGCTGTGCTCCACTGCATAGTTCAATACCTGTGCCGTTCTGAAAGTATGTAAAAACAGCTAGTTATGTTTTTGTTTCGAGTCGTTTAGGAAATTTGTGCTTAATTGGCAGGCAAAGGTGGCCTTTTAAATAGGCAGGTTGGGTTGAGTCATGAGTCGAGAGTTTGTTTTGAATCTCTGCCTGACGTTGGCCGTGAGTGGCAGATGTGATATTTTGTAGAATATTTGTTTAATTTCCTTCAAGGAGAGATTATGTCTGTGCAGGCAAGAAAAAACTTTGTTGTTAACTTTACCAGAGGGTTCTTTGCGCCCTTTCGCAGCGTCAGAATCTTGCGCAGTAATCCCCGTCTGATTCAATATATTCTGATCCCCTTTCTGATTAACGCCATCGTCTTCTCGGGTGCGGTCTATCTGGGCCTCGATTTTTTCGGTTCGACGGTTGTGGAATATATCCCCCAGGGTGAGGCCTGGTACTGGTCTGTCCTTTATTGGTTCCTCTGGGTGGTTGCCGTGCTGCTGACAGCAATTCTGGTTTTTTTTAGTTTTACAGTGGTCGGCAACCTGCTGGCTTCACCCTTTAACGATCTGCTGTCGGAACGAACCGAAGAGGTCTTGAGCGGCAATCTTAACGACGAACCGTTTGCTCTCGGTAGTTTTTTTCGAGATGCTCTGAGTACGGTTCTGCTGGAAGCAAAAAAGATGTGGATCTTTGTTGTGCTCATGGTTTTGATCCTGCCACTGAACTTGCTCCCCGGTGTGGGCAATACAATCTATACTGTGCTGGCAATTAGCCTGACCCTGTTTTTCCTCAGTTTTGAATACCTTGGTTTTGTCCTGGTGCGTAAACGCCAGTTCTTCCGGGAACAGAAAAAATATATTTTCTCGCGCAAATTTCTCATGCTCGGTTTCTCCTGCGGCGTTATGGCAATTCTGGCCATTCCGTTTTTGCAGTTACTCTGCATTCCTCTTGCCGTGATCGGGGTGACCCGGCTCTGGTGTGAGGAGGAGGGCCTGATCAGTTACGATGCTGGCGCCTCGCAGATGCTGAGATCCGAGCAAGGGACTAATTGATGAAAACTCTGATCATAAAAGCTGCTTTTGAAGCAGGAAAGCTCCTCATGGAGAAGTTTGAGAGCGGTATTCGGGTTGAGTTCAAGGGCAAATATGATCTGGTCACCGAGGCCGATCGACAGGCGGAAGCCCTTATTGTTAAGCTGATACGTGAGCGATATCCTGATCACAACTTCCTCGCCGAGGAGGATGATTACACAGAGACCGGTTCTGATTATCGCTGGATTATCGATCCTCTCGATGGCACCACAAACTATGCTCACGGTTTCCCCTGGTTTGCCGTATCGATTGCCCTGGAAGTGAAGGGCCGTCTCGAGCTCGGTGTGGTTTATAACCCCTATGTCGGTGATTTCTATGTTGCAGAGCGCGGCTGTGGTGCGTTCCTGAATGAGCGCCGTCTTCAGGTCTCAACCATCAACACTCTCGAACGTTCTCTGCTGGCCACCGGGTTTGCTTACGATCATAAGAAGTGCAAGGCGAATAATTACGATTACTTTAAACAGTTCCAGAAAGAGGCCCAAGCCTGTCGCCGTCCGGGTGCTGCCAGTCTTGATCTGGCCAGCGTTGCAGCCGGCCGGTTCGACGGTTTTTGGGAATTGAAGCTTAAACCATGGGATCTTGCTGCAGGGATTCTGCTGATTGAAGAGGCCGGTGGACTGGTCAGCAATTTCGATGGTCTTCCCATGACTCTCGAATCACAGGAATGTATGGCCAGCAACAGATTAATCCATGAGGAAATGCAGGCAATCCTTCAGCAGGGATGTCGCCCATGATGCTCTGTCGATTTTCACTCAATCCTCCGTTCCTATCGACAGTTTTGTTCTTGCGAAAACTTTTCTTAATTCTCGTACTTCTGCTGTTCGTCGCCTTCTCTTTGCCTGTGTCGAGTTCTGCTTCAACAGATGAACAGATCCGGAAGGTCGTCAAATTCCTGGATGCTCAAGATTACCAGGAGGCGATTAAGCTTCTTCATGATCTGCAGGGACGTGTTGCTAATCCAGGGCAACTTCACACGCTCCTTGCCGTTGCCTACCTCGGCCGTGGCTATCAATTGCTATCCTCGGCCGACTTGACGGCGTCCGGCGAGTCGTTTCAGGAAGGACGTCGATATAATGATGAGGATATTCGACTCTGGCAGGGCGAGGCGATGGTTCGTTTAAAACAAGGCCGTTACGCGGAAGCGGTTTCTCTCCTTGATCAGGCTATCGGTTTTAATTCTCAGAACGCTAGCATTTTTCACCTGCTTGGTCAGGCCTATTATGCTGACGGCCGTATGGCGGAGGCTGTGGATGCCCTGACGGAGGCGATTTCACACGGTGGCGGCGAAGAGGTTGATAAGCTTCTGCAGAAGGTACAGCGTGAGTGGCAGGTTGAACAGGACATGGGCCAGGAGAGTCGTGGCCATTTCCAGCTCTCTTTCGTAGACGGTAAGCAAGTCGCAGAGCTCGCTCCCAGAATTCTGGAGACCCTTGAAGATGCTTATACAGAACTGGGTTCTGAACTGGCCTTTTTCCCGGACATCAAGGTGCCGGTTCTGCTCTACCTGAAGAAGGATTTCTCTGCCGTGACCAACTCGCCCGATTGGGCCGGTGGTGTCTACGACGGCAAAATTCGTTTGCCACTTGGCGGTATGCACCGGATGTCTGATCAACTTTCCGCAGTTCTTTACCATGAGTATATGCACGTGCTTGTGCACTTTATGGCCGGTCGCCGTGCCCCTGTCTGGCTCAACGAGGGCCTGGCGGAAATGGCTGGACGAAGACTCTATTCGCCTCCAACGCATCATTTACAACGGGCGGTCCAAAGAGAGGGTGTGCTTGGCTGGGACACTCTAGCCAATCCTTTCTCCACTCTCCCTGCTGACAAGGTCTTGCTCGCTTACGAACAATCCTATTCTCTGGTCAACTTTATGGTCGATCGCTATGGTTGGCACAAGATACCTGAATTACTCAAAAGTATCGGTAAACGGAAACCCTGGCAGGATGCTATTGCTGATGTTTATCAGGACTATGGCTTGGATTGGCCTGCCATCCTGAGAGAATGGCAGGCAAGTTTGTCATTGTAAGTTGTTTTTGTACCCTGGTGACCGTATCCGGTTTGCCAGCTTCGTTCTTTTCTGCGACCTCAGCTCTACGTGAGGCTGCTTTTTTTGCTCATAGTTGTCCATGTCTGTCTGCATAAAAGTTTTTTTCTATAATCCCCAAATACGCATTTATAAACCAAACAACGGTTGTAAGTATTTAGCGCAAAGGCGCTAAGGGGTAGAGAAGGCCCGCAAAGAAAGCCACCTCAAAACGCGAGAATAATCAACCTTTGCGTCTTTCCTGGCTTTTCTTAGCGTCTGGTTTATTGCAGTCAACTGTTTTTATGTGTTTATCCCCCATTGCCCAACTCTGGTAATTAATGAGTCTCAACTGAGCTTTCCGTGTCTCCTCGTGAGGCCGCTTTTTTGTGGGCTGAAAATTACTGCAAAATCAAAATGGCCAACTGTTGCCAGTTGGCCATTTTGATAACTGCAGACGTATTCTTGCTTGTTTCTACGGTTTTCAGCGCCAGGTTCGAAGGCAGGGCAGAAATGTTCTATTCGTTTTTCTCCTCTTCCTGAACACCCTCTTGTGGCGGTCCTTCTGTTCGAAGTTTTTCAACTTCTTCTTCAAGGGCAACAGCTTCTGCTTTTAACTCATCAATTCTTTCCAGGATTTCTTTGACACCAGTCTGATTCATAATATTCTTTTGGCCCACCTCACGTAAGTCATCGATCATCTTGCCGAGTTCACCATGGGCGACATGAATCTTCTTATGGACCGCTGACTGGTCAATCTTCTTTTGCACAAGATTCTTGTACTGGTTGGCCTTAAAGGTGGCCGTGCTCCAGGCATGCTTGGTGCTTCCCCAGATCTTTTCTGTCGTTTCTTTCAGCTTTTCCACCTGATCTTCTTGTGCTGCAGGTTGTTCCTCTGTGTCAGGTGTTTGCTCTTCCCGTTTTTTTTCTTGCTCGTCCATGTAATCCTCCAAGGTTGTTTTTCTTAAGTTTAACATTGTCTAACAGAGGGTCAAGAAAGGCTTTTTGATATGTTTTCTTGCTCATGTTATTGCTATCGTCTAAACTATGCGAGTTTGTAATTCCAAGGAGGAAAACTATGGCTTCAGCTGAAAGAGGACAGACTAGGTATCAAATCAATTTACGGCGCTATTTGCGTGAGACTGGCGTTGATCGCGATCTGACCAGAATTATTTGTGAAATTGCCAATGCCTCAAAATACATCATCAACGCGATCCGCACTGGTGACCTCGGTGTTGCGGGAACGTCCAATCTCTATGGTGAAGAACAACTGGCGCTTGATGTCCTGTCTGATCGTATCATTCAGAAGCGGTTGATGTATTCTGGTGTTATTGCCAAGATGGCTTCGGAAGAGGTGGATGAAGTCGTAGAGGTAACAGTGCCGAACAATGGCCGTTATTCTATTGCCTTCGACCCTCTCGATGGTTCTTCTCTTGTTGATGTGAATCTTGCGGTCGGAACGATTGTTTCGATTTACGAGGGAGATAATCTTTTACGGCCTGGCCGTAATCAGGTTGCCGCCCTTTATGTTCTTTATGGCCCACGCACAACCATGGTGGTCTCAACCGGAAAGGGTGTGCATGAATTTGCCATGAACCAACTGATGGAATTTGATCTGGTTCAGGAAAATATCCTGTTGGAAGGCCCGGCCAAGATCTATGCGCCAGGTGGTTTGCGCAGCAAATTCACTAAGGGGACTTTGGAGTTTGTTCGCTCTCTCGAAGCTAATGGTACGAAGCTACGTTATTCAGGCGGGTTCGTCCCAGATATCAACCAGGTTCTGATCAAGGGTGGTGGAATCTTCTTGTATCCACATCTTACTGATAATCCGCATGGTAAGTTACGTCTCCTTTATGAGTTGAACCCCATGGCCTTTCTGGTTGAACAGGCTGGTGGCGCTGCTTCAAATGGTAAGCAGAGAATACTGGATATTAATCCTGAGAACCTTGATCAGTGTGCACCGGTTTTTATCGGAACCAAGGAAGCTGTGGCGCAGGCTGAGCAGTTTATTCGTCAGGAAGAGGGCTGAGGGTGTTGGTTCCTATCTAAAAGCAAAAGGGGGACACGTAACAAGTACATGTCCCCATAATAGTTTCAATAAAAAAGGCCCGGCAGAATACTCTGCCGGGCCTCATTTTTACAGCGATTAACTGGTAATCATTCAGCCAGTTCCTTGCCTTTTTCGTAGCCCATGCTGTAAGCCTTCTTGTTCAGGTCTTTAAAGGCCGCAGGGACCTTACGCAGCACTGCTTCTTCGCCGGTCTCTCTGGCAACGACACCGGTGAGACCAATGACTGCGCCGAGAGCAACGACGTTGGCGACGATCTCACGACCGATATCTTCTTTGGCCATGCGCATAATTGGAACGCGATGGACAATGAAGTCTCCTTCAGGTGCGTTTTGTACGAAGTCAGAATCAATCAGGAGCAGGCCACCCTTTTTGATGCCGTTAGCGTACTTGTCGGCAGCTTCCTGAGTCATTGCCAGACAGGCATCGACGATGGTTGCTTTCGGGTAATCGATTGGTGCATCAGAGATGATAACCTCTGATTTGGAGGCGCCACCGCGTGCTTCAGGGCCGTAGCTCTGGGATTGTACTGCGTGCTTGCCTTCAATAATGGAAGCAGCCTCCGCGAGAATGATTCCAGCGGTGATCAGGCCTTGACCACCCGCACCGGAAAAGCGAAGCTCATAACGTTCAGCCATGGTTCTTTCTCCTTTTCGTAGTGATCAGGCGCCTTGCGCCTTTTTGATTACATTTGCGTACTGAGCAGTATACTCAGGCTTCTCGGTGTCTTCGAACAACACGCCAGTCAGGAACTTGCCTTCAAGTTGCTCGGCAGTCATCTTGGCAGCAGCCTTGATAGGAACGGCCTCAGCTTTGAGACGCTTCATCATGTCGATGACTGAGCGGAACTTGTTGCGGCGACCGTATGTGGTCGGGCAGTCATCGATAACTTCGATGATCGCCATACCTTTGTGTTGAATACCCTTAACGATCAACTTGTCGATCTCACGGGGGTGAGCTGCGGTGGTCCGTGCTACAAAAGTAGCGCCTGCACCGATAGCCAACTTGGAGATGTCGAAAATTGGGTCGGGGTTGCCGTAAGGTGTGGTCGAGGCCAGGTCACCAGTTGGTGTACAAGGCGAGAACTGACCACCGGTCATGCCGTAGATGTAGTTGTTCATCAGAACGTAGGTCATGTCGATGTTACGACGACATGCATGGATGAAGTGGTTACCACCGATAGCAGTACCGTCACCATCACCGCCGCAGCAGATGACGTTCATTTCAGGCTTGGCCATCTTGACACCTGTTGCAAAAGCAGCTGCACGACCGTGAGCGGTATGCAGGGTGCAAGCATCGAGGTAGCCCGGCAGGCGGCTTGCGCAGCCGATACCCGAGACGATGGCAGTGTTTTTGCGATCAAGCTCGCAAGTGTCCATGGCCCGGATCAGGCCCTTCATTACTATGCCGTGACCACAACCGGGGCACCAAATGTGCGGTAGCTTGCCGGGACGGATCGACTTTTCATAATCGTAAGCCATTTTAGAGTACCTCCTTGACCTTGGTCATGATCTGACCTGGATTGAGGGGATCACCGTCAACCCTGCCTTCATGGACCACAACGCAGTTCCCTTTGGCAACGCGCTCAACTTCGAGAACCATCTGGCCGAGGTTCATTTCAGCAACGACGATCGCTTTAGCTTGCTTTGCCAGTTCAGCAGTACGTTTCTCCGGGAAAGGCCAGAGAGTGATCGGACGGAACAGACCTGCTTTGATACCTTCTTTACGCAATTCGTTGACTGCGTAACGGGCAGAGCGGGAGGTAGAGCCGTAGGCCCAGATAACGACGTCGGCATCTTCTGTCAGGTACTCTTCGTACGACTCGATGTCGGCGATATTGTCCAGAACCTTGTCGATCTGACGGCGCTCTTCAGCGTCAACCAGGCTGGCTTTTGTGGTCGGGAAGCCGTCATCAGCCTTGTTCAGGCCTGTGACATGGTACTTGTACTCAGAACCGAAAGCAGCCAGTGGTGGGACTTGGCCTTTAGTCGAGTCGTAAGGTTTGTAGTCTTCAGGACCAACGCCAGGAGCCTCGCGATCAAAGACTTCAAGCTCACCCGGTTCGGGGAACTCGATGCGCTCGCGCATGTGGCCGACGATCTCATCGTAGAGAACCTGTACCGGCATGCGGTACTTCTCAGCCAGGTTGAAGGCACGAACAGTTTCTGAAAAGATCTCCTGACAAGAATCAGGAACCAGGGCGATGGCAGCATGGTCACCGTGGGTTCCCCACATGGCCTGCATAACGTCAGACTGACCTGGGCCAGTCGGCATGCCTGTCGAAGGACCGCCACGCATAACGTTGATGATGACGCAAGGAACTTCGGCAATGCAGGCATAGCCGATCAGTTCCTGCTTGAGGGAGACGCCAGGACCGGAGGTTGCGGTTATCGCTTTGGCACCAGTTAGGGACGCACCAATGACCGAGGCCATAGCTGCGATTTCGTCTTCCATCTGAATGAATTTTCCGCCGATTTTTGGGAGTTCGACTGAAAGAACTTCAGCGACCTCGGTCGAGGGGGTGATTGGGTAACCACCGAAGAATGTGCACCCGGCGTATAGAGCACCTTGTGCGCAGGCTTCGTTCCCCTGTAATAGAGCAACTTTCTTAGCCACGTTTACTCTCCTTAAAGAATAGGAATTAATCGTTTACTCGTCATGAACCTTGATGGCGAAGTCCGGGCAAAGCAGCTCACACTGCATGCACTTGATGCAATCTTCCGGTCTTGGAACTGTAACCAGGAAGACGTCCATTTCCAGGACATTCTTCGGGCAGAATTCGACGCAGATACTGCAACCTTTGCAGTTACGCTCGATGATTTCGAGTCTGGCACCACTCATTCTGTTTAGTCTCCTTTGTTCTTGATTTTTCACTTAAAAATAGCGAATTTTGCGGCGCAAGATAGCATGTTTACTTATCTCGTTCCACAATAAATTTTGTATACACTATACTTTTTCCCGCATATTTAACGTGACTTAAAAAATAGTCAGAAAACCTCGTTAAATTACAGTTTGAATAAGCAAGAAGGGCAATGTTGCCATTGCCCTTCTTTGGGTTTGGCCTTTAATTTATTAAGACTTACAGCAGACCCATCTTCTCCAGGTCAGAAATCAAGCCTTTAACTGCGTTGGCAGAGTTGTCCATCAGCGCTTGCTCGGTCGCATCGAGTTTGAATTCGATGATTTTCTCAACACCAGCAGAGCCAAGAACACAAGGAACGCCAACGTAGTAACCGTCAACACCAAACTCGCCGTTAAGCAGAGCGCAGACTGGCAGGACGCGTTTCTGGTCCTTGAGGATCGACTCGGTCATTGCAATGGCTGCAGAAGCAGGGCTGTAGAAAGCGCTACCTGTTTTGAGCAGTTTAACAACTTCGCCGCCAGCAGCTTTAGTACGCTCGACCATTGCAGTCATGACTTCTTCTGCTTTGGCAGCAGAGCCATACTTCTGCTCAAGCAGTTCCATGACTGGAATGCCCTGAACGCTTGCGTAGCGAATCAGAGGAACCATGGTGTCGCCATGACCGCCGAGGGTCATTGCGGTGACGTCTTTGACAGATACGCCGAGTTCCCAAGCGATGAACGCTGCGAAACGAGCGGAGTCGAGAACGCCAGCTTGACCAATAACGCGCTCTGCAGGGAATCCGGTGACTTTGCGGCACAGGGTAACCATTGCGTCGAGAGGGTTGGAGATTACGATGACGATTGCATCAGGAGCGTTGTCGCGGATGCCTTCAGCAACTGCGGTCATGATCTTGGAGTTAACTTCGATCAGGTCATCGCGGCTCATGCCGGGCTTACGAGGCAGGCCAGCAGTAACGATAACAACGTCGGAACCGGCAATGTCAGTGTAGCTGTTGGTACCTGTGCAAGAAACGTCAAAGCCATCAATAGGTGAGGCTTCGGCAAGGTCGAGAGTTTTGCCCTGAGGCATGTCCTCAACGATATCGAATAATACTACGTCACCCAGCTCACGAAGGCAGGCCAGTTGAGCCAGCACGCCACCAATCTGTCCACCACCGATCAATGAAATTTTTGCTCTTGCCATTGTCTCTCTCCTTAAGGTTTAGAATAAAGAATCGGGACGGAGCCAATTGGCTCCGTCCCATCCGTGTTGAATTACATGTTGTCGATAATCGCGTTTAATGTTGCGCTTGGACGCATTGCTGCAGCTGCTTTGATTGGGTCAGGGCGGAAGTAACCACCAATGTCGACCGGGGAACCTTGGCAATCAATCATCTCAGCGTCGATCTTCTCAACATTTGCTGCGATATCTGCAGCGACCTTGGCGAAACGTGCCTTCATCTCGGCGTCTTTGTCCTGAGCGGCGAGAGCCTGTGCCCAGTAAAGAGCCAGATAGAAGCTACCGCCACGGTTGTCGATCTCTTTAACCTTACGGGAAGGCAGTTTCTGGTTTTCAAGGTACTGACCAATAGCAACGTCCAGAGTCTCGGCCAGGATAGCAGCCTTCGGGTTGTTGTCAGCAGAAGCTGCTTGCTCCAGAGAGGGAACCAGGGCGCAGAACTCACCGAGGGAATCCCAACGGATGTGACCTTCTTTAAGGAACTGCTCAACGTGCTTTGGAGCAGAGCCGCCAGCGCCAGTCTCGAACAGACCGCCACCTTCGATCAAAGGAACGATCGAAAGCATACGAGCTGAGGTGCCAAGCTCAAGGATTGGGAAGAGGTCGGTCAGGTAATCTCTCAGAACATTACCGGTCACAGAGATTGTGTTCAGTCCTTTACGCACTCGCTCGAGGGAGAATCTCATCGCGTCAACCGGAGCCATGATGCGAATGTCCAAGCCTGTGGTGTCGTACTCAGGCAAGTACTTGTTGACCTTCTTGATGATCTGTTGATCGTGGCCACGCTTCTCGTCGAGCCAGAAGATGGCTGGCTCACCGGATTCCTTGGCGCGGTTAACAGCCAACTTGACCCAGTCCCTGATCGGAACGTCTTTAGCTTGGCTGGAACGATAGATGTCGTCAGCTGAAACTGGTTGCTCCATCAGAATGGTACCGTTAGAAGCAACAACCTGGAACTTACCCTTTGAGGGGGCTTCGAAGGTCTTGTCGTGAGAACCGTACTCTTCAGCTTTCTGTGCCATCAGACCAACGTTGGCGACGCTGCCCATGGTGGCCGGGTTGAACTGGCCATTCTTGTTGGCGTCTTCGCAGATCTCGCGGTAGATGGTGGCGTAGCAGCGATCAGGGACCATGGCGATGGTGTCCTGAAGCTCGTCCTGCAGGTTCCACATCCGGCCACCGTCACGAACAACGTTCGGCATCGAAGCATCAACGATGACATCGTTAGGAACGTGCAGGTTGGTAATGTTCTTGCGGGAGTCAACCATCGCCAGAGCAGCCTGACCTTCGTAACAGGCGTTGATGTCCGCTTCGATTTCAGCTTTCTTGTCAGCCGGAAGCTTGTTTAGCTTGTTGAGGATGTCGCCCATACCCAGATTCGGGTTGGCACCGATCGCAGCCAAGGTATCTGCGTGCTTGTCGAGAGCAGCCTTGAAGTAAACTTTGACACAGTGACCGAACATGATCGGATCGGAGATCTTCATCATGGTGGCTTTGAGGTGTAAGGAGAGCAGTACGCCCTTTTCTTTGGCCTCTTGTGCCGTCTTGGCGTAGAACTCTTGCAGTTGAGCCACTTTCATGACCGAGCTGTCAAAAACTTCGCCAGCCTGGAGAGCGACTTCTTTCATCTCGGTTACAGTGCCAGCTTCGTCAACGAACTGAATCTTGACGGTGTCAGCTGCATCCATGGTCACCGATTGCTCGGTCTCGTAGAAATCGCCGCCGTCCATGTGAGCGACGCGGCACTTGGAGGTGCCAGGAGCTGGCCAGTCCTGCATCATGCGGTGCGGGTTCTTCTGTGCGAACCTCTTGACCGAAGCAGCAGCGCGACGATCAGAGTTGCCTTCACGCAGAACCGGGTTTACTGCGGAGCCGAGACATTTGGAAAAGCGGGCCTGCAGCTCTTTTTCTTCTGGAGTGTTGGCTTCTTCCGGGTAGCTCGGGATATCGTAGCCTTTTTCCTGAAGCTCCTTGATGCAGTCTTGCAGCTGAGGAATCGAAGCGCTGATGTTAGGAAGCTTGATAACGTTGGCTTCCGGCTTCAGAACCAGCTCGCCGAGCTCCGACAGATAGTCGGCAACCTTCTGCTCTTCAGTCAAGTTTTCGGGGAAGTTTGCAATTACGCGACCGGATAAGGAAATGTCCTTTGTCTCAACATCAACGCCCGTTCCCTTGCAGAATGCTTGTACAATCGGAAGGAATGCGTAGGTAGCCAACGCGGGTGCTTCGTCAATTTCTGACCAGATGATCTTTGCCATGTCTCTCTCCTAAGTAAAGTTTTTATACAGAATTGCCAGAGGCAGAATCTACAAATAAAAAATGCGCAAGAAAGGGCTTGCGGAAAGGTGTATACAGTATACAAACGGCTTTATCACTGTCAAGGAAAAAGTAAGGTCGATTCAGGGAGTAAAGCAAGGGGTGATTTTAATCAAAAGGTAACGAATTTATAAGTGTTTTAATGAGCTTTTGTGCGGAGAGGGTTAATAGAGGTGAAGTGCCCGTCAATTAAGGATCTGAGCGGTCTGATTGCTCTCTTTCTGTAGAAGTTTTACCGGTGATACTTGAGCAATCTCAGTGGCTTGTCATTACGGGGGGATGGAAACGGTTTTTTACTGCTTGGTTTCGGTGCTTGGAGGGACAGGAAAAATGTCAGATTCGCGGGCTCTCTGACGAGCGTCTTCAAGGTCAGCTTCAGTCATGTCACGACGAATATTGAGTGACTGTCCGGGGAAGATCTGGCGTGGGTCTTTGATCTGGTCGCGATTGGCCTGGTAAAGCAGCGGCCATAATAACCCCTCACCGTAGACCTCAGGTTTCGCAGAGATCGTCCAGAGGTTTTCGCCGTCACCTACGGCGTAATCCGTTGCCGGTACGACTTTCGGTTTTGTTTTAACGACCTTTTTGGGCTGAGGGGTTGGTTTCTTCTTCTCTGTTACTGATGCCTTTTGCTTCTGCTCCTCAAGGGCTTTCTGGCGCGCTTCTTCTTCGATTCTGGCCTGTTCTTTTTCTTCTTTCAGGCGTCTGGTCTGAGCCTCTTCGGCAAGAATAACTGCACGACGAGCGTGCTGCAAGGAAAAATCCAGAGAGTCACGCGCGTCGCCGTAGTCAGAGTCCTGCATTGCAGCGCGCGCATCATTAAGGGCGGTTTTGGCCGACTGGTATTCAGAGGGAGCAAATTCAGGCGCCTGCATGGCGTAGGCCCTCCCTACCATATACTCAGCAGCATCCAACTCCTGCAGGGGAGGCTTGGCGCACGAGCTCAGAAGGAGCGCGGTTATTATAAAAAACAGGCAACGCAACATAACGCGTTTATTCCAATTCAAGGGTCACTGGTTTATGACGACTTCTGTTGAGGGCTTGCCGCCAGGCGGATACCGAGCTCACGCAGTTGCTTTTCGTCGACTGCTCCAGGAGCCTCTGACATCAGACACGTTGCCTTCTGGGTCTTCGGGAAAGCGATGACGTCACGAATCGAACTGGCACCGGTAAGAATCATCATGACCCGGTCCAGGCCGAAGGCGATGCCGCCATGAGGTGGTGCGCCAAATTCAAGGGCGTCGAGCAGGAAGCCAAACTTTTCACGGGCTTCTTCCTCTCCGATGCCGAGCAGCCTGAACATCTGGCTCTGCACGTCTTGGTTATGAATACGGATGCTGCCACCGCCGATCTCTGAGCCGTTCAGGACCAGATCGTAAGCTTTGGCGCGCACTTTGCCGGGCTCCGTTTCCAGGAGAGGAATGTCTTCATCCATAGGCGCCGTGAAGGGATGATGAACTGCGACATGACGGCGGGCTTCAGCGTCCCATTCGAGCAAGGGAAAGTCTGTGATCCAGACAAATTTGTAGTCGTTCGGGGCTGCCAGCTCCAGCTTGCTGCCGAGATGGCCACGCAGGCGGCCAAGAGCTTCATTGGTGATTGCGGGAGTGTCTGCACCGAAGAGGAGCAGGTCCCCCGGTTGAGCGTCGAGTGCGGCACCGATGTCGGCCAATTCCTGTTCGGTAAAGAACTTGGCGATCGGTGATTGCCAGGTGCCGTCCTCCTGAATCTTGACCCAGGCCATTCCTTTCGCGCCATAGATGGCGACGAAGTCGGTCAGATCGTCGAGCTCTCTGCGTGAGAAGGTTGCGCAGCCCTTGGCGTTGATGGCCTTGACCAGCCCACCACTCTCCGCGACGCTGGCAAAGACCTTGAAACCACAACCCTTGACAAGCTCTGTAATGTTGATCAGTTCCATGTCAAAGCGCAGATCAGGGTTATCAACACCGTAACGCTCGAGTGCTTCTGCGTAGGTCATGCGAGGCACAGGCACGGTGATCTCTGCGTCGATGGTTTTCTTGAAGACCTTCTTAATCATGCCTTCCATGATCGACATGATGTCGTCACGGTCAACAAAGGAAAGCTCGCAGTCAATCTGGGTGAACTCAGGTTGCCGGTCAGCACGAAGGTCCTCATCGCGGAAGCACCTGACGATCTGGAAATAACGATCGAAACCGGAGACCATAAGCAGCTGCTTGAAAATCTGCGGAGACTGGGGAAGAGCATAGAAGCTGCCGAGGTTAACGCGACTCGGTACCAGATAGTCACGGGCACCTTCAGGAGTACTCTTGGTTAGCATCGGTGTTTCGATTTCCAGGAAGTCATTCTCGGTCAGGTAGTTGCGAACCGTCTGAGCCACTTTGTGGCGCATGATCAGGTTCTGCTGGATACCTACACGGCGAAGGTCGAGATAACGATACTTGAGGCGCAGGTTTTCGGCGACTTCGGAGAACTCGTCAAGCATAAAGGGCGGTGTCTTGGCCGGGTTGAGAATGCGGATCTCGCTGATCTCAACTTCAACTTCACCGGTTGCCATCTTCGGATTGACGGTTCCTTCTGGACGCGGAGAGACTTTGCCGATAGCGGCAATGACAAACTCGTTGCGAACCGCTTCTGCCTTGGCGTGAGCTTCTGGATCACGATCGGGGTCGAGGGCCAGTTGGCCGATGCCGGTACGGTCACGAAGGTCGATAAAGATCAGACCGCCATGGTCACGCCGACGGTGAACCCAACCCATTATGCAGACTTCTTTGCCAATATCTTCTTTGCGCAATTCGCCGCAGTAATGAGTTCTTTTCCAGTCTCCGAGTATATCGCTCAAGGGGCTAACTCCTTAAAATGAATGTGGTATTTCTTGTGCCGCGCCTGAACCTACAGATGCAGGCAAGCGAGCATTATATCGATGCTCGCATAGAGCGTCAAGCGTCATGAATTTCTCTGAGCAGGCGACCCTCCAGCCCGTCCAGATCAACCTCTTCCTGGCTGCTTTGATCCATGTTGCGCAGCTGCGCAACACCACGTTCGAGTTCGTCTCCTCCGAGGATGAGGACCCGGCGGGTTTTCATCTTGTCGGCGCGGCGTAGCTGGGCTTTCAGGCTCTTACCGGTATATTCCATCTCAACCAGTACGCCTTCACGCTGTAGGCGGGTCAGCATGGTAAAGCCGGCCTTGGTCGCCGTCTCACCCAAGGTTGCAATAAAGAGCTCAGGACGGGGCGGTTCGATGCTTTGTTCACCAAGCATCAGGGCCAGCCGTTCCAGACCGATGGCGAAGCCGATGCCCGGCAGATCTGGACCGCCCAGGTCTTTGATCAAACCATTGTAACGGCCGCCGGCGGCAACTGCATTCTGTGAGCCGAGACTGCCAGTCACCATCTCAAAGGTGGTTTTAGTGTAGTAGTCGAGACCGCGTACCATGCGTGGGTTCACCGTGTAGCTTACTGACAGGGCCTCGAGGTGCTCTTTAACCTGGCCGAAGTGGGTTTCGCAACCAATGCAGAGGTTCTTAAGCATGGCCGGTGCGTCAACCGTTGCTTCCTTGCACCCGGGCACCTTGCAGTCAAGGACGCGCAGCGGGTTCGTGGTGTAGCGTCGCTGGCAGTCGGCGCAGAGTGATGCGATGTGCTGCTCCAGGAAGCTGATCAGTGTCTCACGGTAGCTTGGTCGGCATTCCGGGCAGCCAAGGGAATTGATCTGCAGGACCACGTCGGGAATTTTCGTGGTCTGAAAGTAGTGGCTGAGCATGGCCAGCACCTGGGCGTCGATCTTGGGATCATCGACACCGATGACTTCTGCCCCGATCTGATGGAATTGACGGTAGCGACCTTTTTGAGGCCGCTCGTGACGGAACATCGGACCGATATAGTAAAGTTTCGAGACCGGATCTTGAGCATACATCTTGTGCTGAATGAAGGAGCGCATCACAGGAGCCGTTCCTTCCGGGCGCAGGGTCATCGAGGTGCCGCCTTTGTCGCTGAAGGTATACATCTCCTTTTCAACGATATCGGTGGTCTCGCCGATCGAGCGACAGAAGAGGTCGGTTTTTTCGACGACCGGCACGCGGATCTCACGGTAACCGAAGGCGCCGAAAACCTTGCGGGCCTGCTCTTCGAGATGCTGCCAGGTTTCAACGTCGCCGGGCAGAATGTCGTTCATGCCCTTAATGCCTGTAATACTCACTTTATTTAAGACTCCAGAGTTGTTGAGCGTTTTGAAAAATCAATTCTAACGCGGAGACGCGGAGGTGCAGAGGAAGAATTAAAAACATTAGCTGAAGATTTTACTCTGCGCCTCCGCGTCTCTGCGTCTCTGCGTTGAATAAGGTCTTTTAATCGTACACTCAAAAAACATGAGTTAGGGCTTTTTACTTGTTCTTACGCAGTCCGTCAACCCGGTAAACCCCGACCCTGGTGTTTTTGCCTTTAAATATGATCGGTTCGAGTTGTGCGGCATGGATTGCTACGGAAACGATCCGGCAGGTGTCCTCGGAAATAAGGACCCCTCCCGGTTGAGCTATGCCCTGCATACGGGCTGCAATGTTTACCTTATCAGCAATCGATCGTGTATTCCGTTTTGGTTGATGAACAGACGTTGCCGGCGACGACGGGCCCGGTATTAATCACAATGCCCATTGGCAGGGTCTGTTGGCAGCGTTTGATGATCTCTGGGGAAACCGTTTGGGATTGACTGGCTTCGCCGGTCTGGAAGCCACCGGGCAGGAGGATGAAGGGTAAGCCGCCCAAGGCCAAAGCAGCCAGGGCGGGTGAGATCATGTATTGCCAACCTCCGAAGCGCTCCGGGTTATGTTGCGGTCATTTTTGCCGAGATACATCGCTTTGTCAGCCAGGTCGATCATCTCTTCCAGGCCTGTTGCGTGAATCGGGTAGGTGGCATGACCGACGGTTGCCGTCAGGCGATTGATGCTGTTAAGACCGGTGGAGAAGTCGAACTCGGCAATGGTTGACCGGATTCGTTCTGCAACGATTTTGGCGCCACGTCTGTCAGTCTCTACCAGGAGAGCAGTAAATTCATCACCACCGTATCGGAAGAGCATGTCGGCATCACGGACACACTCACGCAACAACTCGCCGACCTGGCGCAACACGCCGCTGCCGACCAGATGGCCATGCTCGTCGTTGATATTCTTGAACAGGTCAAGGTCGATGAAAGCCAGTGAAAATTCCAGGCCGTAACGTTCTGAACGGCGGATTTCCTGCTCGAGAGCTATATGCAGGTAGCGGTGGTTGTACAGTCCGGTCAGATCATCCGTGTAAATCAGTTCCCGGGCGCCCTGATATTGGCAGGCGTTGCGAAAACCAAGGGAAACCTGTTCGGCGAGAAAGTTCAGATTCTGCTGCGAGTCTGGTTTCGGAAGGTCAGAGTCATTCGGGTTGCAAAGGACTACAGCGCCATGTTCCTGGTTCTCTGCCGTCATAGGGAAAATCCAGAAAGACTTCAAGGTCGCGTCGCTCTCGGCGAGCTCGGGGACGTCTGCCCTCTGCAGGAGGGTGGGTGCTTCCATGGTTCTGGTTTTCTCGAGCAGTTTTTCCGCCAGTTTTTTTGCCTCGTCCTCGTCGAACCCTTTGGCTTCAAAATGGCTGATGCCGCTCTGGGTGGCAAGGTAGGCCAAGCCTTGACCCTGACCTGTTTCATTCAGCAGGGTGCTCAGCGATTCTTGGAAGAGATTGTCAATATTCAACAGGCCGGAGAGATGCTGGCCTTTCTGGTAAAGACGGATCTGGCTCTGCAGCAGGCTGTTCTCTGCAATCAGACGACGTTGTTCAAAGCAGATTTTGACGGTATGACGCAGTTGCTCGGGATTGCATGGTTTGAGGAGGTAATCTCGAGCCCCGCCTTTCAGCGCCTGAATTGCGGTTTCTACGGTGGCATTGCCAGTGGCGAGGATGATATCCGGGGCTGGATCGATAGAGCGTGTGCGGCGGATCAATTCCAGACCGCAAATTTCGGGCATGACCATGTCGGTCAGGATGATATCGACTTTTGTCCGTGACAGATAGTCGAGAGCTTCTTTACCGGAGCCGACAGACTCGATACTGTAAAGGTCGCCATCCGAGAGGATCTCGGTAAAGAGGCGACGGAAAAAAACTTCATCATCTACAATCAGAATCTTTGGCTTTGGCATACTTTAGCCCTTCGTTGATTAGCGTTCCAAACTAGCAAACTCCTTGAAATGAGTCAATTATTATCCCTGTCGGGGTTTTCCCTTGACCCGACCATCCTCTTTTACAGTCGTGCTATGCCAGCGATCATTGACAATACTGAATTGCAGCATCCCTTGCGTGTCAGTTCTAAAGACCTCAACCTGCTGCCTGTCGCAGGCCTCCAGTGTCTGCTGATGGGGGAAACCATAAGGGTTGCCACGTCCTGCTGAGACAAAAACCGTTGTGGGCTTCAACCACTCCAGGTAGCGCAGCGGTTCTGCGTGACGACTGCCGTGATGCGACATTTTTAAAAGGGTGACTCGGCCAGGCAGACCCTCTTCCGCAAGCTGTGACAAGCCTGCGCCGAAGAGGTCTGCGGTCAGTAAGGCTCCTTGACCATGTCTGCCTGCGAAAACGGCAACAGAGCGTTCATTTTTGTCACGTGACCTCTGTGCCGGGGTAAAGAGGCTGAAACCCCTATGCTCATCATTCATCAGATGGGTCCATCCTTTGCTGAGACGTTCTATGGGCACTTCTTTATCGTGAAGCGCTTGCTGCAACTCCGGTGCAAGGTCGCTGATCTCGGCGGCCAGATAAATTTTTGCGACCGGGAAACGTTGCACGACGTAGGTTAGTCCCGATGTGTGGTCAGGATGATTATGCGTAAGAATGACTCCTGCCAATTGCCTGACGCCCATTCGGCCGAGGGCAGGACCCACCAGCTGCTCTCCGGGGTCGATTGATGACCCCGGCAGACCGCCACCGTCCACCAGGTAGTGAGAACCTGCCAGAGAGACAAGGGTCGCATCACCCTGACCGACACTGATCGCAGTCACCTGTAGTTCGGCAATCTGCGGTTGCGTTACCCAGGCTGCCGTTACGGTTGCTACGAGAAGAGCGCTGCGGGTCAGCCAGTGGGTTCTTTGTCTGCCGAAGGGCAAGCAGATCATCAGTAGGCCGATCAGCAGAATCAGGGTGGAGAGCGTTAGGTAGCAGGGTATTGCCGTCAAGCCAGGCCATTGGCTGATGGTGGTGACGATCTTTATCGCCAGAGTTACCAACTTGGAGGCGACCAATAGGCCGGTATCGGCGAGGAGATCGGAGAAGGGCAGCGTTGCCAGGCTGAGCAAGCCCAGTGGCACAGCTCCCCAGGCAATTAACGGAATGGCAAAAAGGTTGGTCAATAACCCGGCCGGGCTGAACTGATGGAAATGCCACAAGCTTACGGGGGCGGTGGCAAGAGTCGCTGCGATCGTTGTCATGATCAGCGTTAATGGCCAGCGCACCAGTTTGGCATAATCTGCTGTCTTTCTCTGCCAGTGAGGAAGCCAGATGAGAATTCCCGCGACACCTGAAAATGAGAGTTGAAAGCCTGGTTGAAAGAGCGCCAGGGGGTTGCATAGCAACAAGCAGAAGGCCACTGTTGCCAGAAGGATGCAGGGATGTGTGCGCCGCCCTCTGGCAAAGAGCAAGGCGACTGTGGTTGCCATCAAGAAAGCGCGTTGAGTCGCCCATGCGTTGCCGGTCAGCAACAGGTAGACTGCAAGCGGAACGATCAGCAAAACCGGAACAATGCGCTGGGGTGGGCACCAGAGCACCAGACGTTGACTGCGTGTGTAAAGCCATTTGCCGAGTTGGTATAAGAGCAGGGCCAGAAGACCGAAGTGGAGCCCGGAGATTGCGAACAGGTGTGCGACACCGCTTTTGGAAAGGAGCTGGCGCTGTTCGACGCTGATTCCTCCCCGCCAGCCAAGCAGAAGAGATTGCAGGAACCCTGCGGCGTCGTTCGGCACAACCTCTTTGATATGCGTTGCAAGACTGTGCCGCCAGTTCTCCAGATAAGAGTTCTCTGTTGCGGGATGGTTTGCCAGAACCGTCAGATCCTCAGCACGATTAAGAAAGGAGGTGACGTAAATACCGCGCGCTGCGAGATACAGCGGATAGTTGAACTCTCCCGGGTTGCCGAAACGCGATGGTTGCCGCAAACTTGACCTCCATCGAATAATCTGCCCGGGGCGGGCCTGTAACTCTCCTCCTTTGATGTAAAGCAGAAGTCTGCCGGTTGCTTTGGCTGCCGTTCTGCCCTTCAGAACCTGCTGAACGTCTGTCAACAGGCGATATCCTCCGTTCGTCCTTTTCTCAGAAGTGAGAATCCTGCCTTCTATAACAGCCGCAGGTTTGTCGGCGAACCGGCTGATATGGTTGTGGACGACAGGAGCTTTAAGAGCCAGAGAGGCCTGCATGAATCCGCCAAGACAGAGCAGGATCGTAACGGGGAGCCAACCCCATCTTGAACAACGGAAAGGCATCCATGCCAGGAGTAAGAGCCCTGAAGCTAAGGCGTAACCGGTTGTGTCCCAAGGCGCAATAACGCACGTCAAGCCGATACCGGTCGCATATGCGGCCAGCAGCACTATGACAGTCAAGACTTAACGCTCGATGCCGAATGCTGCCAGAATTGTTGCGAGGGAGTCGAGATCCCGTGCCCTGGGTTTTTCTTTCTGTTCAAAATCGAGCAGGGTGTTGGCACGAGTGGCGTCGATTTGACGGCCTGTCAGACGGAGCTGATCAACGCCTCCGCCGGGGGGTAGCTTTAGAGTGATGTGGCTCTCACCGGCGAAGAGGAAGAGCGATTTGAAGGTGACGTTGTCCAGATAGGGTTTTGCTTCAAGGAGCAGCTTCTGATGGTCACCGATTGAAATGTAGATCGGGTTGCCCATGGCGCGCAGGGAGAGGTCGAAGAAGCCACTCTCCTTGAGTGTTATCGGGAAACGGACCTCGGCTGGAAGTGGCCCTGCTCTCAGCCATTTTCCTCCACTTGGTTGACCAAGGTGTGGAATGTCAACGACCTTGACCTCACTCTGTTTCAGGTCTTCTGCCTCGATAACCAATGGCTTGGGGGCAGCGGGGAAAAGATCAGCCAGTTGCCAGGCCTGCAACAAAGTGGTTTGTAGAACCTGCCAGCTTAAGGGTTCGTCAGGCTGCCAGCCACGGTCAGGAGTGATGGCTGCCAAGTTCGGAGCCTTCAGAGAGATATAGTCGATAGAGCCGTTGGGAGGTAAGGTGACCAGAATCTCCTGTGCTCCACTTTGCAGCTCAAAGCTGCCAAGCTTCACTTCTGTAAACTCGTTTTCAGCATCGGCAGCGATCTGCTCTCCGGCAATGTTGAAAAGATGGCCTTCCTGACGAAGGTGAGCTTTGATCAAATATTCACCACTGACAGGGAGATTGAATCTCAAGTGCACTCTGGTCGGTTCTCTCGTACCGTGAAGCCAGCTTTGGCCACTGAAAGAGCCAAAGTTTTTAAACGAAATGATTGAGACATTGTCTTCGTCTTTTGAGAAAACGTCTTCTGCTTCAAATCGAAACTCTCTGTTGCCGGTCAGAATGTTGATGTAGTCTGGGTCCTGCGGCTCGTCCGGAAGGCCGTATGACCACCCGGAGGCATCGACCAGAGCGATCATCCAGTCCCGCTGGGTCAGCTCCTGGGCGTATCCCGGCAAGGCCGTAAAGGTCAGAAAAAGCAAGAAAAAGAAGTGGCGCGCTAAAGCTCTCATAGCTCCGTATCGTTGCATGATGAGTGGTCCCTCCAAGTTAAAATTACAATAAATATCAATAACAAGTTTTTAACCTATCACAGCATATCAACCTTGGAAAGTCTGTCTGGTCTGATGCCTTTAAAAACATCTGGTTATCTCCTTCGCTCCAGTAAACTGTTACTTAAATGTTTCATGTGGCTGACTAAACGAAATCTTTAAACCGGAAAAGTACGCGATCGGCCTCACACAGGCGCAGAGTTCGTGGAGAAAGACCCGTCATGCCCGGGCTCCCTTACTAATGTTCTTCGTTGGCACAACGTCGTTTGCAGTGATTGTCTCTCAAGTATTTTAATCAGTTAGTGTTGTCTTGTTTACATCAGATGTTGTGATATATTCGACCTTCGTTCTGCTTGCATTATGAGGGAAGCAACAGTATGGATGATGCTTTTGGCTTCCGTGATGCGTTTGATCTCGTTTTTTGCAGGCACGTCATTATTTACTTCGATCGGCCAACCCAGGAAAGGTTGTTGTCAAAGCTGGTCGATAACCTGGAGTCAGGGTGTTACCTATTCCTTGGCCATTCTGAGACTTTGCTGGGCTTGAACCTGCCGCTCTGTGTCAATGTGTGAGAGTTATATCTCATATTTTATGAACGGCCTGGGCAACTTTTGTTCTTTACCGTAATTCACTTTCTGAACGGGGGAGACTGTGCAATGGCTGATAGAAGGTTTTCATACTTAAGACGCTTGTCTGTGGCAGCGCTGCTCGTCTTTGTCTGCCTGCCCCTCGTTTCATGTACTGAAGAAGCTCCTCTCAAAATCGGTTTTGTCGCTGGCTTAACAGGGCGTGTCGCTGACCTGGGTGTTGCTGGACGAGATGCCGTAACTCTCGCTGTCGAAGAACAGAACCTGGCGGGCGGAATCTCAGGCCGTAAGCTTGAGCTGGTGACGAGAGACGACCAACAAAATGTCGAAGCTCTCAAGCGGGCAGTTAATGAGCTGATTGATCAACAGGTCGTCGCCATTATCGGACCTTTGACCAGCTCGATGGCGGTTGAGGCACAGCCCCTGGTTAACGCCAGCAAGGTTGTCATGATCAGCCCGACGGCAAAAACCGATCAATTGTCCAGTCTTGACGATTATTTCCTGCGAGTCACGGCTCCTGTCAGTAAGAACGCTCAACAGCTGGCGTCTTATGTCACGCTCGAAATGAATCTTAAACGCTTTGCCGTTGTTTACGACCTTTCAAATCGGGCTTTTACAGAAACCTGGGTGAACAGTTTTACAGAAGCTTTCGAAGGGCATGGCGGTCAGGTCGTTGCTGTGGAGACGTTCACCTCAAAACCTGAAGCTCACTTTCTGCCGATTGCCAAACAGATTCTGCAAGCAGACCCCGATGGAGTCCTGTTACTCAGCAGCGCCATTGATACCGCCCTTTTAGCTCAGCAGATCCGCAAACTTGAAAGTCCGGTCGCGCTCTTCTCTGCGGAGTGGGCTTCGACTACAGATTTGTTGAGTTTCGGGGGCCGAGCCGTTAATGGCATGCAATCTTTCCACAGTTTTAACCCCAACAATCAGAACCCCCGTTACCTGGCATTCAAAGAAAAGTTTACCTGGCGTTTCGGCTACGCACCTTCTTTTGCGACTGTTCTCTCATACGACGCGGTTTCCTACCTTTTTGCCGGCTTGTCAAAAAGCACAGATGCAACCAGCCTGAAGAAAGCCCTCCTTGATGTGCGTCAATTCCCCGGCCTGCAATCGGAGATGACTCTCGACAGCTATGGAGATGTTGAAAGAAAGCTCTTCCTGACTGTTGTTGAAGAGGGTCAGTTCAAGGTCGTCGATTAATTATGAAATCCCAGACACCATTCAGGCGGTCCTTGACGTTGAGTTTTGTTGTTGAGCAGGCCAGCGGCAAGGACTCTCTCGACAACGACTATGAAGTTTTTTAGTCGGTTCAGGTGCAAAAGCCAAACCATGTATACAGCAGTAAGACATGATGCCGGCGTCGTTGATCATTCGTACAAGGTCGCGGTAACAGTTTAAAAGTCGAACAGACAGTGCCGTCCGACTTTTCCTTGCTAAATACTCAAGATCTCGACTTTTCTTCCATATTAATCAATCGCCTTGGTAGCGGATTGACTTCTTCTGTGATATAAATAACGCTAATAAATAGATGCTTACAAGGAGCTTGATGTCCGATAAAAATTTAAAAGTGCTGATTGTTGAAGACGATCCCGATTTTGCGGAGAGTCTGATGATTGCTCTGGGTATTCGTGACTGTCAGGTTGACATAGCACGTACAGGCGAGGAGGCCATTCGTAAATTTCGTAGCCTCTGCTACGATATCGCTTTTATGGATATCAAGCTTCCCGGTAAAAATGGCGTGGAAAGCCTTACCGCGATCCGGAGTTTTTGTCCTTCGGCCAAGATTGTCATGATGACGGGGTTCAGTGAAGCGGCTCTGCTCGATACCGCTCGTCAGGCAGGTGCCATCGATGTCCTGCGCAAACCCTTTCGTTTGAAAGAGATGTTCGGCTTTATTGACAAGCTTCAGAACGATTCTCCACCGGTTGTTAAACATTAATTGATTATTGACAAGCGTCTGCAATCCTTAGCTTTCTGCAGGCGCTTTCCTTGTTCTGGCAGGCGGGCCCATCAACGAACATGCCTTTGTTATTCTCACTGAAACGCGCTTTAACTGTTAACTTCCTGCTGGTTGCCGCTGTTCCTGTCCTTGTCTTTGGTCTGTTTAATATTCAGCTGATTTCCAGCTATCAACTTGATGGTGTGCGTGAGCGCAACGCTTCGCAAGCCAGAAACATCGCTGACGAGGTGGATTCCTTCCTTCTGGAAGTCCGTTCGGACTTGCGCCACGTTGAGCAAGTCCTTTCCACGAAAGAGATCTTGCAGCCTGGCCGCGCCGATGATTTTCTTGCCACCGTGGTTCGTAACTCCCGTTTCTTTGAATCCATTTACCTGCTTGATGATCAATATAGAGTGGTTAGCCTTGGTGTGTTGCCAAAATTGCTGGCGCGAAGTGACGACTACATTGGCCTGGATTTTTCCGGTCATCAGGTCTTTCGTTCAGGAGAAGAGTTAAAGACTCCGGTCTGGAGTAATACTTTTGTCTCCCTGGTGACAGGCGAACCGTCGGTGACCCTTGGTGTGCCCATGACGGGTGGCTTCATGCTCGGGAATATCCGTTTGAGCAGTTTGGGTAACTTACTGCAAAGATACTCTAATGGCGGTGTTGAAGTTTCGATCATTGACCAGAGCGGCACCCTGGTCGCTCACAATGTTACGGAAAAAGCCATGCAGCGGGTTAATTTCGGTAATCATCCGGCTGTTGTTTCTGCCATGGAGGGTGTTGAGTCGACCCAGGAATTTAAACAGGGGTCATCGCATACCCTTGAGAGTGTCAACCGGGTTCCGGCCTCGGCTTGGGTTGTCTGGGTTGGTCTCGACATGCATGTCGTCCTGGCTCCGATCAATGATATGCGCAACCTGCTTATCTTTTTTATGGCCGTTGCTGTCTTACTTGCCAGCCTTATTGCTCTCTTCAATGTTCGGCGCCTGATGATACCTTTGATTGCGTTGGGTGAACGCACCAACCTGATCGCGGACGGCCATTATGATTTCCACTTTCGACCCTCGGGCTTTGTCGAGATCGATGAGCTTGCCAACCAGATTGCGAGCATGACTCACGCGATCAAAATGCGTGAGGAATCAATCGTTACCAATGAACGACGTTTTCGTGATCTGGTCAACTCGATCGATGGCATTGTCTGGGAGATGGAGTACCCTTCATTTCGTTTCCTGTTTGTCAGTAAACAGGCAGAAATCATTCTCGGTTATCCCTTGCAGGACTGGTATGAAGTAGAGTCCTTCTGGGAGCAGAAGATGCATGCCGAGGATCTGGCTCAGGCGAAATCCTACTGCCAGTTTATGTCTGAAAAGCATGAAGATCATGACTTTGAATATCGCATGCTTGCTGTTGATGGCCGGGTTGTCTGGATCCGCGATCTGGTCACAGTGGTTGTTGAGGATAATCGTCCTGTCCGTCTGCTCGGGGTTATGATTGATGTTACAGCGCAGAAGGAACTGCTGGATGATTTAAGCCGCAGTGAACAGAATTACAGGGAGATTTTTAACGCGGCCAGCGATGCCATCTTTATCCACGACTCAGAAACAGGGCAGGTCCTGGATGTGAATCAATCGATGCTGAATATGTATGACACGACTTACGAGGCTGCTCTTGTCGACGGTGTTGAAGGGCTCATCCAGGGAGAGAGCCCTTATGGCCTGGAAGAGGCCAAACTAAAATTGCAGCTCGCGAGAGAACATGGCAGCTGTACTTTTGAATGGCACTCACGTAAAGCGACAGGAGAGCTTTTCTGGACCGATGTCAACCTGCGTAGAGCGATGATCGGTAATCAGAGCCGTATCATTGCCGCTGTCCGTGATATCTCTGAGCGCAAAGAAGCGGCCGAAAAACTCCGGGAGGCGAATGAAAGCCTGCTTCTGCTCATTGATCGTATGCCAATTGGCTGCATTTTCTGGTCACCGGAATTTACGGTTAATATGTGGAATCCTGCGGCCGAAGCGATCTTTGGTTTTACCGAGGAGGAAATGACTGGTCGCACGCCATTCGAAACCATTATTGAAGAAGAGTTCCGCCCTGAAATAAGAGACCTGTGGCCCAAATTATTGTCGGGTGATACTTCAGCTCACAGTGTCAACGGCAACCTGACCAAGTCGGGAGCCACCATTCTTTGTGAGTGGTACAATACCCCCGTACATGATCTCTCTGGTGAGATCATCGGTGTTATCTCCATGGTTCAGGATGTTTCAGACCGGAAAGCAGCGGAGAATGAACTGGAATGCTATCGTTTTCAGCTGGAAGACCTTGTCAAGCAACGGACGGAACAGTTAGAGATAGCCCAGCAGGCGTTGGTCCAGAAAGAAAGACTCGCGGTACTGGGGCAATTGACTGCAACTGTCAGCCACGAAATACGTAACCCCCTTGGTACCGTTGCAAATTCCCTCTATCTCCTCAAGAATGCTTTGCACGGGGATGAATTTTCTCACCTTGCCAGGCCTCTGCAGCTGGCAGAGCGGAATGTCGAACGTTGCGATAGCATTATCAGCGATCTCCTTGATTTCTCCCGACAACGCAAAATTGAAAAAGAAGCTGTTGCGATTGATGAATGGCTCGCAGAGCTACTGGATGAACTTACTTTCCCTGCTGACGTTAACTGTCGTTGGTTACTCAATTCTCAGGCTTTTGTTTTGATCGATAAGGAACGATTACGCAGGGTTCTTGTGAATGTGATTACCAATGCCCTGCAGGCTATGGGGGAGATCTCTGTTACTGATAAAACCCTGGAGATCAACACCACGGTTGTCGATGGGCGATGTGAAGTTAACGTGTGTGACACTGGGGTAGGGATGAGTGAAGAGGTTATGGCACGCATCTTTGAGCCGATGTTTAGTACCAAGAACTTCGGCGTTGGCCTGGGTGTTCCGATTATAAAAAATATCATGGAGGGGCATGGCGGTTGCGTGGTCTATCAAAGCGCTCCGGATAAGGGCACGGCTGTGACGCTGAGGCTGCCGGCCGTTCAGTCTCATGAAAAGGACCCTCTTGTGTGAGCCGGGGGCGGGGGAGCATGTCGGTGCCTTGAAACCTTGGAAACCCTCGAAGTTTCGGGGGGCGTTAAAGATCTCAGTGTTCATCAGGGACGTAAAGTCATTTTTAAGAGTGGTGACGGTTCAGTTCTGATAAGAAGACAGTGGCCAATGGGCAGATTCTGACTCTGTTGGTGTAGCCCGTCATGTCATACAAGTATCCATCTTCTACGCCCGCTTGAGTTTGCCTTCTTCTGCTCACAATGAAGGGCAGGCTGGCACATAACCCCTTTTCTCAAAATTTGAACGCCGGAACCGGTTATGCGGCATATGCATAATCATGGTTTCGGCGTTTTGCGTTTCCCGGGTTTTTTTTCGACCTTTTTGCAGCTTGCTGCAATAGTTCATGTTGCTTCTTTTTGCCGTGGCCAGTTTTCCTCGCCGCCAGCCTGTTGCTGGCTTGTTTACCGGGAAGTAATTGACTGGTCGCTACCAATAGAAAAGCAAACAGCATAATGATCTCAAACATAATGACCTCCTTACCTCTGTTGATTTGAGTAAAACATCAGGTGTTGTCAGAATATGTCACACTGTTGAGGCCATAGTGTTGCGATTTTTATCGTGACTAAACGAAAGAAAATTATGCTGAAAACAACTGTTAAATAAGACCTAAATGAGGTCTGTTTGTGCGTTGACGGAGGGCTGTAAATCGTATACAGTATGCAGGTTTCGGCTCAGCTATAATCTAAAACTTCGTGAGAACGAGTCATTTATATTCGGTGGCGATCATTCGCTGCTAACAACTTGATTAAGGAGAGAGAAGATGATTGAAGCTTACTTAATGCATGAAAAAGAACGTAATGCCCAAGGGATTCCGGCGTTGCCGCTCACCCCAGAGCAGACCACCGGCCTCTGTGAACTGCTACCGAATCCGCCTGCAGGCAAGGACGAGTTTCTGATGAACCTTTTCACCGAGCGCGTTTCGCCCGGTGTTGATCCTGCTGCTGAAGTCAAGGCCGGTTTCCTGGCCGAGATCCTGACCGGTGCGAAGAGTTCTCCCCTGATTGACAAAAAGCGTGCTGTACAGATCCTCGGTACCATGATCGGTGGCTACAATGTTCAGCCGCTGATCGGTGCTTTGAGTGACTCTGCTTTGGCTGATGACGCTGCTGATGCACTCTCCGGCATGACTTACGTTTATGACGCTGCGGATCAAATCATTGAACTGTCCAAGAGCAACGCTGCTGCGAAGAAGGTTGTTGAAAGCTGGGCTGCTGCCGAATGGTTTACCAATAAGCCCGTCCTGGCCGAAATCATTAAGGTCAAAGTTTTCAAGGTTGAGGGTGAAATCAACACGGATGATTTCTCTCCTGCCGGTGATGCCTGGAGTCGCCCTGACATTCCACTGCACGCTCTGGCCATGGGTAAGTCCCGTTTCCCCGGTGGTATCGAAGAAATCGCCAAGTGGCGTGCTGAAGGCCACCAGGTTGCTTTTGTCGGTGATGTTGTTGGTACCGGTTCTTCCCGTAAGTCTGCCTGTAACAGCGTGCTCTGGTGCATCGGTGATGACATCCCGGCCGTTCCCAACAAGCGTCGTGGTGGCGTGATCATCGGTGGTGTTATCGCCCCGATCTTCTTCAATACCGCTCAAGATTCCGGCACCCTGCCACTGCGCATGGACGTTTCCAACCTGAACATGGGTGATGTGATCACCATCAATACCGCCAAAGGCGAAGTCACCAACGAAGCTGGTGACGTTGTTTCCAGCTTCGAGATCAAGCCGGATACGGTTGCTGACGAGTTCCGTGCCGGGGGTCGGATTCCATTGATTATCGGTTGTGCTGTAACCAAAGAAGCTCGCCAAGCTCTGGGCATGGGTGAGACCGATATCTTTGCCCAGGCTGCTAACCCAACTCCTAAAGCAGATCAGGGCTACACTCAAGCACAGAAGATGGTTGGTCGCGCCTGTGGCGTTGATGGCGTTCTGCCCGGTTCTTCCTGCGCTCCGATCATGACCACTGTTGGTTCCCAGGACACCACGGGCCCGATGACCGCTGATGAGATCAAAGAGCTGGCTTGCCTGCGCTTCAAGTCACCGATGGTCATGCAGTCCTTCTGCCACACTGCTGCTTATCCAAAGCCGGCTGATGTGAAGATGCACGCCAATCTGCCAAAATTCATCTCCGATCGCGCTGGTGTTCCTCTGCGCCCGGGTGATGGTGTTATTCACAGCTGGTTGAACCGCCTTCTGGTTCCCGATACTGTCGGCACCGGTGGTGATTCCCACACCCGTTTCCCGATCGGTATCAGTTTTCCCGCCGGCTCCGGTCTAATCGCCTTCGCCGGTGCTCTCGGCTTTATGCCTCTCGATATGCCTGAGTCGGTTCTGGTGCGCTTCAAGGGTGAGTTAAACGAAGGTATCACCCTGCGTGATGCTGTTAACGCCATCCCTTACTGGGCCATCAAGCAAGGCCACTTGACTGTTCCGAAGAAGAACAAAGTCAATATCTTCAACGGTCGTATCCTTGAGATGGAAGGTCTGCCGAACCTGTCGGTTGAGCAGGCGTTCGAGTTGACTGATGCTGCCGCCGAGCGTTCCGCTGCTGCCGGTTGTATCAAGCTCTCCGAAGAGAGTGTCTGTACTTATCTGCGCTCCAATGTCGCTCTGATGAAGAAGATGATCGAAGAAGGTTATCAGGATCCAGAGACCCTGCAGGGTCGGATTGATGCCGTCAACGAGTGGCTCAAGGATCCCAAACTTCTTGAAGCCGATGCCAACGCTGAGTATGCTGCCGTGATCGAAATCGACCTGTCAGAGATCACCGAGCCGATTCTCGCTTGCCCGAACGATCCTGATGATGTCAAGCTCCTCTCCGACATCCAGGGTACCCCGATTCAGGACATCTTCCTCGGTTCCTGTATGACCAACATCGGTCACTTCCGTGCTGCTGCCGAGATCTGGCGTGGCGAGAAGTTCAACCCGAATGTTCGTACCTGGGTCTGCCCTCCGACCCGCATGGATCAGGCCAAGCTAAAAGAAGAGGCTGTTTTCTCGGTATTCAGTGCCATGGGTGCCCGTCTGGAAATCGCGGGTTGCTCTCTCTGCATGGGCAACCAGGCCCGTGTTCCTGATGGAGTCAACATGTTCTCGACTTCGACCCGTAACTTCGATGACCGCATCGGTAACGGTGCCCAGGTTTACCTCGGCTCCGCTGAACTCGGTGCTGTCACCTCGACGATGGGTAAATTGCCGACTCCGGCAGAGTACCTGGCCGTTTACAAGGAGAAGGTTGCCCCCAAGAAAGATGAAATTTACCAGTACCTGCAGTTTGATGAGATGGACGGGTACAAGTAATCGGTTTAAAACCGGTTGGTAAAAATACATGAACACAGAAAAGGGTCGCTCCAATACGGGGCGACCCTTTTTCTGTTGTAACTAAGACATTCCCCAGAATTTAAAAACTTTTCCTCTGCGTCTTTACGTCTCTGCGTTGAGTAGTTTTTTGGCTGTAAGCCTTTGTTGTTATGACCCGTGCACAGAGTGATTGCCCACGAGACTTTCCTGTTTCTGCTTGCACTCCTGTGATTACCTAGTTAAATTAATACTTGATGTTCCCCAGTGAATACAGCAGGCTGAGATCCTCTTCCTTAACCTTGATGCAAGGCTTCTCGGATGTCTGAAGACAATATCCTCTTTCAACAAATCAAAAAATATTGTCGCCGTGATGTGGCGACTTGCGAACCAGGAGACAGCGTCTTGAAGGTCGCCCAGATCATGCGTGATCTGCGTATTTCCAGTGTGATTATCTGTGAGGGCAAAGAGCCGACCGGAATTTTAACGGATCGTGATTTGCGTAACAAGGTCGTCGCCCAGGGGATTGACCCAAGCACGATTACAGCCCGTGAGGTTATGAATTTCCCCCTGCTTACGGTCAGTGAGAATGATTTTATCTTCGAAGCTCTTTATCGAATTTCCAAGAACAATATCCATCGTATTTGCGTTGTCGACCAGGATAACCGCCTCTCCGGTATCATCACCGTCACCGATATCATGCGTCTGCAAACACACTCTCCGCAGAAACTGGTGCGTGATATCGACCAGGCAGCAACCCTTGAAGAGCTAAAGCTCTATCACCACCAGATTCAGGATCTGGTCATCCACCTGGTTGGAACGGGAGTGCCACCCCGAGAACTGGTGAGGATGATTGCTCTCCTCAACGATCAACTGCTTTTGCGCCTCATAGAGTTGTTGCGAGCCAGGCAATTCAGTGATCTTACCGATAAATTCGCTTTCATTGTTCTGGGTAGCGAAGGGCGCCGGGAGCAGACTCTTACGACCGACCAGGATAATGCAATTATTTATGCTGACGATCTTTCTGATAGTGATATTGAAGAGATAGAAGATTTCTCCGAAGTTTTGATAGATTCACTCATCGAGATTGGTGTGCCTGCGTGCCCCGGCGGTATTATGGCCAAGAATGCGTTCTGGCGACGAAGTTTCAGTGGCTGGTGTGATGCTCTTGACGGTTGGCTGTCGGCTCCCTTGCCGGACAATATTCTCAAGAGTGGCATGTTCTTCGACCTTCGAACTGTTTACGGTGACAGAAGCCTTGAAAAAGCTTTGAAACAGAGGCTTGCAGAACACTTTAACAATGGCTCAATGTTCCTGACCCATTCGGCTGCTAACGTGAATCGCTTCAAACCTCCTCTTGGCCTTTTTGGCGGTATTAAGGCCGAACACGGGGAAAAATATAAAGGGCAGGTAGAGATCAAGAAAGCCGGAATCTTTGCGATTACCGAAGGAGTGAAAGCATTGGCCATGGAGGCCGGGATTATGGGCGGAGGTACGCGCGAGCGCATCCAGTCCCTGGTCGATAAAGGCGTGATGAAACGTAAATTTGCCGATGATCTCGATGCGAGCTACAACTACCTGGTTTATTTGCGCCTTCGCTGCCAGGTGAATGAGATCCGGGCAGGTCGCGAGCCCAGCAACTACATCACCTTGAGTAAACTCAATCATATGGAAAAGGGGCGTTTGAAGCTCGCTTTTGAAGAGGTTAATGAGTTCCATGAATTCCTGAGGGTGCATTTCCGTGTTCACCTGCTTCGTTGAAAGAGCGTCTACACGCATTGTCGTGCAATTTTTGAGACTCCTTGTTTCCTTTTTGCTGCTCTCTTCTCTGTTGCTGACCGGGTGTCGCAATCCCATTGACTCATCTGTGTTTGACTCTCTTGCAAAAACCAATGTCGACATGGTCGCCGATAGCAGCCTGCGTGAGTTAAATCGTCTCATGGGTGAGTTGTTGGTTAAACTCTATAAACGGAATCCCTTGCAGCTGGATCATGCTCCTGGTATGTCAATCGGTCAACGGCAAGTCCAGATTTTCGATACCCCCGCACGTTTATCCTTTGGTGAGTTGGGTTATCGGCAAGGGACAGACGCTTTGAACCTGGCTTTCGACCCGTTGTATCAGGGTGATCGTGTTTTCGCCTTGATGGCGGGTATGGTGGGTATGGTGCGAAGCTCTTACGATTGGCAGGAAGAGCAGTTCATGCTCGATTCCCTGGATGAACAGTTGCTGTTCAGTTCTGCCCGTAATATCGAAGTTCTTGCCTGGCGTTTGAGTAACATTAGAGACGCACATGGAAGATTACTGATTCTCTCCAATAGCCAACCCGGTGAAGAAGAGAACCTGAGCTATGAGCGCATTTTCGGTAAGATGATCGCCATTCAGGATATGATGGCATTTGCCGTTGTTGGTAAGTGGGAGAGGGGCTTTAATAACGTGTTACAGAAGGCAGTTTTCTTCCCGATGGGGCTGTAAGAGACCTCTTCCAACGCCACCATTTATACCTTCAGCTGGAATCGTTATTCGTAATCCATCTGTGTCTGGTTGCCGACCTCTGGCTTAAGATTGAGTCCCTTGGCACAACCCCAGAATGAAATGACTTTCAATAGAAGCTTCGCAGCTGTCATCTCAGAAACCCGGCTGGGTTCCGGAACGAGTTCCACCACGTCGACGCCGCGCAGGTCGATCTCTTTTCTGGAGAAGAGGGTCTCAAGGACTTCAATCATCTGATACCAGGAAAAACCCCCCGGTTGTGGTGTGCCGACACCGGGGACGGCTGCAGGATTAAAGACGTCCATATCGATCGATAGGTAGACCGGTCCTTCAATGGAATTTACTCTTTGCAGGAAGGATTCCCATTGCCCCTTGCCGCGTAAATCCCAGTCCAAAAAGAGGGAGATGTTGGGGTTCTTCTCGATCACCTTGACCTCACTCTCGTAAATTGATCGAATTCCGGCCATGACGACCTTGTGGCCTTGTGCCAGAATGCGAGTGACCGGGCAAGCGTGACTGTATTTGCTGCCTTCGTAGCTGGTGCGCATGTCGGCGTGGGCGTCGAGAAAGAGGACGGTGCCAGGTTCCGGCATGCGGGACTCAACCAGGGAAGGGGTGAGAGAGTGCTCGCCGCCGAGGCCTATAAAGAGGTTGTCTTCAGGTAATGATGCAACGTATTCAAACAGCTTGGTATGAAACTCTGCGTCGGAAAGTGATCGGTCATCGGTAAAGTCGGGCAGAACGCTGAGCTTCATATACTTGAAAGGCGACCAGCCGGCATCTTCTTCATAAAACTCAAGTTGTTCTGTGGTGTCCAGTATCGCCTTCGGGGCCTCTGCCGTGCCAGGTTTGAAAGAGACTGTCCTCTCGAGGGGGATCGGAAGCAGGAGGATATCCGCTTCATCGATTGCTGCATCAGGCATGGCCAGAAATTGCGAGGTGTCAGACATGGTCGATCCTTAGTGTGAGATGAGTCGCGGAAATTGATGTTTTTAAACAGTGCACAGATTACAGAAATTCAGAGGATAAAACGATAAAAAATTTGTATAAGCAGTAATCAGGGCGCTGGGAACTGGGAACTGGGAGCCTGAACCCTGAACCCTGAACCCTGAACCCTGAACCCTGAACCCTGAACCCTGAACCCTGAACCCTGAACCCTGAACCCCGAACCCCGAACCCCGAACCCCGAACCCCGAACCCCGAACCCCGAACCCCGAACCCCGAACCCCGATCCATTTGCCATGCCTGTCGCTCCCAGCACGGGTCTCTATCAGATATGTAGCTCTTCTGCCACAGTTTCAGTCAGGGCGGTCAGTAAACTGTTTAACTCTTCTTCACTGATGATATAGGGGGGCATGACATAAACGAGTTTGCCGAAGGGACGAACCCAGACGCCTTTATCGACAAAGCGCTTGGTGATGGAAGGCATGTCCACAGGTTGTTCCAGTTCCAGAACTCCGATTCCGCCTTTGATGCGGACGTCTGCTACACCATCCCAACTCTGGCAGGGCTGCAGGTGCTCCGAGAAAGTCTCACTCATTCTGGCAATGCGCTCTTGCCACGGGCTATCAAGCAGCAGGTCAATGCTGGCGTTGGCTGTGGCGCAGGCCAGCGGGTTGGCCATGAAGGTCGGGCCATGCATGAACGCTTTTGGAGCGTTACCTGAAATGGACTGGCTGATCTCGGCGGTCGTCAAGGTTGCTGCCAGAGACATGTAGCCGCCTGTTATGGCTTTGCCAAGGCACATGATGTCCGGAACAATTTCTGCCTGCTCACAGGCAAAGAGGGTGCCTGTACGGCCAAAGCCAGTGGCTATTTCATCAGCGATCAGCAGGACATCGTAGCTGTCGCAGAGCGCTCTCACCTGGCGTAGATACTCTGGAGCGTAAAAACGCATGCCGCCTGCACCTTGAACAAGTGGCTCAAGGATTACGGCGGCTATTTCGTTATGGTTCTTTTTGATCAGATTACGAAAGTCAGCGATGTCTTCATCGCGCCAGTCGGCATCCTTTGTCACCGTTGGTGCTTCTGCAAAGAGGTGCTTGGGGAGGGCCTCGGTAAAGAGATGGTGCATGCCTGTTTCCGGATCACAGACCGCCATGGCGCCGCAGGTGTCACCATGGTAACCGCGCCGGATTGTCAACATCCGCTGTTTGCCGGTCTGCCCCTTTGAGTGCCAGTACTGGATAGCCATTTTAATGGCAACTTCGACGCTGACTGACCCTGAGTCGCAAAAGAACACGCGGCTAAGAGGCTCCGGTGTCAAATTGATCAGACGTGCAGCAAGCTCTGCCGCCGGGCGATGAGTCAGACCACCGAACATAACGTGTGACATCTCGTCAAGCTGCGCCTTAGCGGCCGCATTGATAACCGGATGATTATAACCATGTATGACCGACCACCAGGATGACATGCCATCGATCAATTGACGACCATCCTCAAGGGTTAAATGGACTCCCTGCGCGTTTTTGACGGGGAAGGGTGGGAGAGCTCCCTCGAGGGGTGCATAGGGGTGCCAGACGTGGTCTTTTTCGAATTCGAGCCAGTTGCTGTCATCCAGGAGGTTGGGCATGAGTGTTGGTCCTTAAGGCTTGATCAGGTGAATTTTCTGTAGCTTAGCGGAAAAATAAGGCCTGAACAAGGGATGTCTGAGGTTGGGAAGCTTTCAGGACGAACTGTCCTCATCATGCTTCACAGTGTCTTGGTACTGCCGGGGTAGTAGCTTGCGTCGCAGCCACGTCAGCAACAGGGAGGTGACGAGTGCCAAGGCTATCAACAGACCTAGCCGTCCGGTTAAGGTCTCGGCACGCTGCCAGCTGCTGCCGCCGAGAAAGCCGAGCCCCGGATAGCTGATTCCCCAGAGGATGCCGCTGATAATTGAGTAGAGTGTGAAGGACACAGGACGCATTTGACTGGTTCCGGCAACAAAAGGAACCAACCCGCGAATCGGACCGAGGAAGCGGCCGAAGAACACGCTCTTGCCACCATGTTCAATAAAGAAGATCTCGGCCATGCGCAGTAGGCTTTGGCGTTTTTTCAGGAGCTGCCATTTCCAGAGGTGAATGCCGAAGCGTGCTCCCAGCCAGTAGCTTAAGAGATCTCCAGCCAGGGCACCGCATGCCGCAGCGGCCATGACCGCCTCAATCGGGGCTTTGCCCTGGAAGGCCAGCCACCCGCTGAAGACCGTCAACACGCTGCCCGGCATGATCAGCCCCACTCCTACAAGAGCTTCAAAAAAGGCTATCAAAAAGACCGCGACGATGAATAACCCACCGCCCGGTAACAGATTGAATATCTCCTGCAGCCAATGTTCCATCGTGCCCACTCTATCTCAGGGTTGGAACTTCTGGTGCCACCGGTTAAAAATATCCACCTTCTTGCTGTCAAAACGAGCTAAGGAAGAGCGGACTTTTTCAACTGTGCGTTTGCCCGGCACTGTTTTGGAGTAGAAGAGGTCGGCATAAGCGATAATTTTCTCTTCCAGATTCTGTGGGCTCATGTCGCGATGTGGCAACGGAAGTTCTTGTTGCTTGATGTCTGCCACGCTTAAGCCGACTCCGATGTGACGTTCACACACCAGTGCATGACGTGGGAGCCCTTCTTCGCGTAGTAACTCAGCACCAATAATCCCATGACAGATATAGGGCTTGTCGCCGAAGCAAGCCAACTTCGGAGCGTCGGTATAGAGCATGCCAATATCGTGTAGCAACGCTGCCTGCTCGACAAATTCGATATCGACAGCTTCTGTTTGTTCCACATGGGTCGCTACGCTTACAGCCAGTTTGGCGACCTGGAGACTGTGTGCCAGAAGAATCTTCTTTGACTCTTGGTTGCCAACGTAATATTTATCTATTAAAACGAATGGTTGCAAATTATAACCTAAAGTAAAGTATAGCTCTTTTTGTGTTGGTTTGCAGTTACATAACCCAAAAGAAGGTTTAACGCGGAGACGCAGAGGTCGCAGAGTAAAAAACATTTTAAGGGTAAAAAGACTGACAACTTGGTCATTCTTCTCAGCGTCTCCGCGTCTCCGCGTCAATTATTGGGCTGACCTTTGTTTGGGTTATGGGTCCGTAAAATCATGAAAAAGGGTTTGAGCCTGACAACTCCTCTTTGCGGCTTCGCGTCTTGGCGTTTAGGTATGGATTGTCTTTGTTCGGTTCGTTGCTGCGTTGATTCATTGAAGAACCTGGAACGTATGAATCACTTTATCCATAACCTCTGAGTAAAGCTTTGTATTTTCTTTCAGTATTACTAGGGAGATCAGGTAGCTGCGGTTGGCATTTGAGAACTGATAACTTTCGAAATGCTTTTCTGCGGTGTCTCCAACTATGTGTGTGGCGTCGCCAACTGGCAGAGCGATCACTTCTTTCAGCGAAATTTCCAGGTTCGTAAACTCCTGGTACAGCAGAGCTATTTGCTGCTCGGGTTCGATCGTCTTCCGCTCCTGCGATATGAGCCTCAGAAGTGTGCCGTCAGTCTGTGGAGGTTTCCAGCGGAGTTCGCCGCTTTTAGTGCCGTAGGTGAGCCGACGGTCTTTGGTCCACAAAAGCGGGTATTCGATAGCGCACTCGAGTACTGCGTCGATATGCATGCCGGTTTTGATGCTTGATCCGGTCTCCTGCATGGCGGCACAGCCCTGGAGTAGAAGACTGCAGGCGAGCAACAGGGCAGGAAACGATCGAAACGTCAGGTATGGTCGGATCATGGGCTTACCAATGTTTGAAGTTTAACTCTCAATCCAATTATACACAGCGTCAAGAAAGTTTGTAACAACTTGTCTCTTTCTTCAATCGGCCTGCTCAGCTGTTCCAGAGGGTTTTTGTGTTCTTTATAAACGGCCAGATGAGAACAGCAACAAGCAGAACCTGTGTGATCAGAAGAATCGTGAAACAAAAGCTGAGACCAGAACGATCCGCCATCATTCCGATCAAGGGCGCGGTGATCACAAAGCCGAGTCTGAAGGTTAAGGATTTAAGGGAAAGAATGCTGGCGCGTTCATGCCGTTCACTCTGCTTTTGCAAAGCGAGGTGCAGAAAAGGTCCTTGAATGCCGCGCATGATCGTGAGCAGGAAGTAGAAGGCGAAGCCCCAGATAAGCTGGTTGAAGGCTAGACCTGTGTAGCCAATGACGATCAGTGACAGAAGGAGAAGGGAGGTCCCTCGTGCTCCAAGGTGATATTGAATGCGATGGCTTAAGAGCGAGCCGAAGGAAACACAGAGGTTGGCAACGGCCCAGATCGGGCCAAACCAGACCAGAGGAACGTTGATCGATTGCATGTAAGGTTGAATCAGCCAGACTGGATAAAAGGAAGCCAGCCCCAGCATCGCAGCGAGCAGGATACTGTAGCGCAAGCCAGGTTTCAGTAAGAAGGCTTTACGCGCAATTCCAAGGGCTTCGCGCAGATGGGAAGCTGTATGTCGTTTTGCCGCAGGTATATCTTTCAGATTGCGGCAGACAATCAGGGCGGAAATCCAGACACCTATCTGTAACAGGAAGGGCAGGAGAGGAAACCAGGCGTAGAGGGCTCCTGCGCCGATCGCGCCAGCGGCCTCCCCGGCCTGCGCCCAGGCTGTCATGCGACCATCATGTTTCGCGTATTCCTCTTCCTTGCCTTCATGCCGAAGTGTTTCGTAGAGCAGTGCGCTATCTGCTCCGCTGATAAACGCATATGAGATGCCAAGCTGTATCTCGGCAACCAGAACACCGGCAAATGAACCGGCGAAGGTATAGGTTGCCCATCCAGTGATGCCGAACAGACAAGCGAGGTTGAGGGAAAACCGATAACCCAGACGGTCACTCAAGTAGCCTGAAGGAAACTCCATGATCAAGGTTGCCAGGGAAAAGAGCGCTTGCAGCAGGAGGATCTCAGAAAGGGTTAAGCCGATCTGATCCTTCCAGAAAAGAGTGATGATGGCCATGGGCAGCAGGGCCATCTTCAGGCTGGCAAAGATGTTGAGAAGGAGGATGTTTCTGGAGAAGCCGGTACGCGGGGCGAGGAACGAGGGGCGAGGAAAGAACAAGATTCAAATCCCTATAAACTCAATTGTCGCTACTGGTGTTCGATCTCAGGTAATTCTTTAGTGTGAATTAGCTCGTTTGAATAGCTAGCAAGGGAGGGTGGGGGTCTTTCGCGTACCTCGTCCCCCGTCCAGGGTTTAAACCCAATAAATACAGGCCGAAGGGCAATTGTCCATGGCGGACTCTATCTTAGCTTCCGGGGCGCCAGTAGGGTTGTGAACGACAGCTTTCTCGTGAGCATGACCGTTGTGACTGTCTTGCATGCTGAATACCTCAGGACAGACCTGGGTACAGACTTCACAGCCAATACAGCAGTCGGGATCAATCGCTGGTGTGCGTGACATGTAGGTGCTCCTGATAAATGAATTGTGATCAGATGCGTTAGCTTACTGCAAAAGAAAAATCTTGGCTAGGAGATTGTCGACTATTTCGTGCCTTCGTTTTCTCTGGGGTAACAAGAAACGGCCTGGTAGTTATGTCGGGCTGTTCAGGCTGCTGAGAAAGTTTAGTATTATTTCTGTAGTCGGAAATAAAGAGCAACAGACCGTTAATCTGTTGTTCTGAGACTACCGATAAAGACGAACCCCACATCAATTCAATGCGGGGTTCGTCAACCATCTGAAACGGACTGGCAATTATGAAACATGTCGCACATCTCAGACGCTTCCTATTTGGCGGGCGCCTCTTGCTGGTAGAGATGAACATCGCGCTGCGGGTAGGGGATGCCAATACCTTCTTCATCAAAGCGCGTTTTTACCGCAGCATGCAGGTCGAAATGGACTCCCCAGTAGTCCGCGGCGTTCACCCATGGGCGAAAGGCGAAGTTGACACTGTTGTCGGCCAGTTCAAGCACACCGATTGTCGGGGCTGGGTCTTCAAGTATCCGGCTTTCCTTGGCGAGGATATCTTCGAGGACCTTCTTTACATGGCTTAAGTCCGCATCGTAGCTGACGCCGATAACCATGTCGATGCGTCGGGTTGGTTTGGCCGAATAGTTGGTAATGTTGTCGCCGATCAATTTGCCGTTTGGAACGTAGATCGTCTTGTTGTCTCCTGTTTTCAGTTGGGTAGAAAAGATGTTGAGGGTTTCGACGACACCGAGAACACCTGCAGCTTCGATAAAGTCGCCGGCTTTGAACTGTTTGAAAATCAGAATCATGACCCCTGCGGCGAAGTTGCCGAGTGTGTCTTTCAGGGCCAGGCCAATGGCCAGGCCGGCGGCACCAACAATGGCGATCAGCGATGTGGTTTGAATGCCCACCTTGTTCAATGCGGCGATTACGGCAAAAGTTACCACGAGCGCGTTAACCAGGTTGCCGACAAAACCAGTCAATGCCTGGTCCGCATTACGGCCTTCCAGCAGTCCTTTGACCAGTCGGGCAATCATCTTGGCGCCCCAGAAACCGATAGCGAGAATAATGATTGCGTAAGCGATGTTAGTGAACATTTGTGTCGCCACTGAAACCTCCTGTGTCATCTGGAACTCCTTAACCAAAAGTCGACGGAATTGTTGATTAAATAAATTGCCTGGAGTTTTGTCGGAATAAAAACCCCTCTTATTACATATCGTAACGTTTGATTTTTTCAACCAGGGTTGTGCGATTAAGGTTCAACAGGGCAGCGGCGCGGGCTTTGATGTTTCTCGATTTCTCCATCGCCTGTTTGATTAAGGTTCGTTCGACCTGTCCTACTGTTTCTGCGAGGTCGAGACCTTCCTCGGGGATTTGCAAGGTCGGGAAGTTGCCAGTTTCCTCGGTAGTGCCGCTGATTCTTGAGGGGAGGTCGTTTTGGCCAATCACGGAACTGTCAGTCAGGGCGATAGCGCGCTCGATGACATTCTCCATCTCGCGAACATTTCCTGGCCAACCGTAGTTTTCCAGGGCTCGAATGGCCTCGCTGGTCAGATCCAGTTGTGGCCGGTTCATATCAATACATATTTTCTTTAGAAAATGCTTGGCCAGAAGTGGAATATCCTCTCGGCGATCCCGGAGTGGCGGCAGGAGGATAGGAATAACGTTCAGGCGGTAGTAAAGGTCTTCCCGGAACTCACCAGATTTGACACGTTGCTCAAGGTCTGAGTTGGTTGCTGAAATGACACGCACATCCAGGCTGATTTTACGTGAAGATCCGACCCGCTCAATCTCCTGCTCCTGAAGGACTCGCAGCAGCTTCATCTGCAGATGCAGAGGCATGGTGCCAATCTCGTCGAGAAAAATCGTGCCCTTGTTGGCGACCTCGAACTTCCCCGGCTTGTCGGCGATGGCCCCGGTGAAGGAGCCTCGGACATGACCGAAGAGTTCGCTTTCCAGCAAGTCTGCCGGTATGGCTCCACAGTTGATGTCGATAAAAGGTTTCTCTCTGCGCGTGCCGTTAAAATGGATAGCGCGCGCTACCAGCTCTTTACCCGTTCCTGACTCACCGAGGATCAGAACCGTTGAGTCCGTATGGAGCATCTTCTCCATGCGCGAAAAGACTGGCTGGATGGCTGGACTGTTACCGATGATGTTGTCGAACTTATATTTGCCGCGCAATTGCTGGCGCAGGTAAAGGTTCTCAGCGACCAGTCTGCTCTGCTTGACGGCCTTGGCGATCAGAACTTTTAATTTCTCAAAGTTGAGAGGCTTGGTGATGTAGTCAAAGGCTCCTTCTTTCATCGCCTCGACTGCCGTTTCAGCTGTTGCATTGCCTGTGATGAGAATGACGTTGCTGGGAATGGCGTGCTCTTTGACGTGCTTGAGAATGTCTATGCCGCTGACGCCTGGCAGGAAAAGATCGGTAATGATGACATCATAGCTCTTTACCGAGAGTAAACTCAGCGCGTCTTCACCTGCGGCGACAGCGTCTACTCGATAACTCTCGCGTTCCAGTAGCAGGGTGAGGCTTTCTCGACTGCCTGCTTCGTCGTCTATGAAGAGAACCTTTGCCGAATCACTCATAATCTTTAAAGCGTTCCCTCTGCTGATCGCTTGTGAAAAGGCGTCATGAATTTGACGTTGTTGGCAAACTATCATGGAGATTAAGGGTTTGCAAGAGTATTTGAGCATGTCTGATGATTAACCGTTTTCAAAAGTGCCGGGCAACGTCTGACTCGGCAGCTTATGATCCCTAACCTAACAAGTCTGTCAGGTCTTCCATTGTGATGACCACTAAACTGCTGACTTTCGAATCAAGGTATTTTTTATCAGTTATTTCAGAGGCTTGAAAATAGAACGGTTTTTTGCTTGACATGCGCCCTTGCGTTTTGCTTAGATTGGGCCACCAAAGAATGACGTAAGTATTCAAATTTACTGAAAATTTTTATTCATACTAAATATTTAGCACGGCTATATTTTTTTAGTTTACGTAAATGGCCCGTGCTTGAATCCCTTCAGGAGTGTGATCGATATGCCCATTAAAAAATTCCGTAAGGTTATGGCTGCAAACCGTGGTGAAATTGCTATCCGGATTTTCCGTGCATGTACGGAGCTTGGTATCAACACGGTGGCCATCTATTCAGAAGAAGACAAGCTGTCTCTGCACCGTTACAAGGCTGACGAAGCCTACCAGATAGGCAAGGGCAAGAGTCCGGTCGATGCTTATCTGAGTATTGACGAAATCATTGATCTGGCGCGAAAGAAGGATGTCGATGCGATCCATCCGGGCTATGGCTTCCTTTCTGAAAATGCTGAATTTGCTGAAGCCTGTGAGCGTGCCGGTATTGTCTTTATTGGCCCCACTCCCGAAATCCAGCGTCGTGTCGGAGATAAAATCTCTGGTCGTAAGGTTGCCGTGGATGCCGGCGTTCCTGTTGTCCCCGGAACCGATGATCCGATTAAGACCGAAGAAGAGGCGTTGATCTTTGCTAAATCTGCTGGTTACCCGGTTATTGTCAAGGCAAGCTCAGGTGGTGGCGGTCGCGGTATGCGCGTTGCGCAGAATCAGAAAGAGCTTCTCGAAGGACTCAAGTCGGCTGCCTCGGAGGCCAAGGCGGCGTTCGGTGATGCCACGATTTTTCTGGAGAAGTTTGTTGAGAATCCAAAGCATGTTGAAGTACAGATTCTCGGTGATAATTACGGCAATATCGTGCATTTCTACGAACGAGATTGTTCCATTCAGAGGCGTCACCAGAAGGTTATAGAGATTGCGCCTTCACTCTACCTCAACAGCAAGAAACGCAAAGAGGTCTGCGATTACGCTCTGGCTCTGGCTAACCACGTTGGCTATCGCAATGCCGGTACCGTTGAGTTCCTTATGGATAAGAAGGGAAACTTCTTCTTCATTGAAGTAAATCCGCGCATTCAGGTCGAGCATACCGTTACAGAGTTGGTCACCATGCGCAATCTCGTGCAGGCCCAGATTCGCATTGCACAGGGCCATAAGCTTTCGGATCCAGAGATTGGCATCAAGAGCCAGAAAGATATCGAACTGCGTGGTTACGCAATCCAGAGCCGGATCACCACTGAAGACCCGACGAATAATTTCGCTCCAGATTTCGGTACCATCAAGGCTTATCGTACCGCCGCCGGTTTTGGCGTGCGCCTCGATGCTGCGGCGGGATACGCCGGGGCGATCATCTCTCCCCATTATGATTCCCTGCTGGTTAAGATCTCCACCTGGGGATTGACCTTTCCAGATGCCTCCAGAACCATGCATCGCGCCCTGCAGGAATTCCGTATCCGTGGTGTTAAGACCAATATCGGCTTTCTCGAGAAAGTCATTACTCACCCGGTCTTTCTCGAAGGCAACTGTGACACCTCGTTCCTTGATCAGCATCCCGAAGTCTTTAAACTGCCGGTTAAAAAGGACCGCGCCAATAAGATTCTTAGCTATATCGGTCACACCACGGTCAATGGTTACCCGGGTATCAAGCCGGAGAAACGCCTTAATTTCTCCGACCTGCGCGAACCGGAAATCCCGGAAGTCGAATATGGCCAGCAACACCCACGCGGAACCCGCGACATCCTCCTCGACAAGGGGCCGGAAGGTCTTGCCAGCTGGGCGCTCAAGAACCGGCAGTTGATGATTACCGACACAACTTGGCGTGATGCACACCAGTCGTTGATGGCTACGCGTTTCCGGACTCATGACCTTGATCTGATCGCCGAAGCAACCGCACACCTGGGTGGCGGTCTGTTCTCCCTTGAAATGTGGGGTGGGGCGACCTACGACGTTGCCATGCGCTTTTTAACTGAGGATCCATGGGAGCGTCTCGAGCGTCTGCGTAAAAAGGTGCCCAATATCCTCTTTCAGATGCTGCTGCGCGGCTCCAACGCGGTGGGTTATACCAACTATCCTGACAACGTAGTTCAGGAGTTCACGGTCAAGGCGGCAGAGAGCGGTATCGATGTTTTCCGGATCTTCGATTCCCTGAACTGGACCAAGGGCATGCAAGTGGCCATGGAGGCCGTACGCGAGCGTACCAATGCAGTGTGCGAAGCATCCATGTGTTACACCGGAGACATTCTCGATCCCAAACGTGACAAGTACCCCCTGGAGTACTACGTTAATCTGGCTAAAGAGCTGGAGAACATGGGCGCCCATATTCTGGCAATCAAAGATATGGCCGGGCTGCTCAAGCCGTTTGCTGCAGAAAAGCTGGTTAAGGCCTTGAAGAACGAGATTGGTATCCCGATTCATCTCCACACTCATGATACTTCGAGCAACGGCGGCTCCATGTTGCTGATGGCAGCCCAGGCCGGGGTTGATATTGTCGATGTCGCGCTTTCGTCAGTGTCGGGTCTGACTGCTCAGCCAAACATGAATGCTTTGCTAGCGACTCTCGAAGGTTCCATCTGGGATCCGCAGCTGGATCAGGGGGGGATGCAGAAACTGGCGAACTACTGGGAAACCGTACGCACCTATTACGAGCCCTTTGAGTCTGAGCTGCGCAGCGGAACTGCCCAGGTCTACCATCATGAAATCCCCGGTGGGCAGTATTCCAACTACAAACCGCAGGTCGAAGGTCTCGGTCTTGGCCATCGCTGGGAAGAGTGCAAAGAAATGTATCGCAAGGTCAACGACCTTTTTGGTGATGTCATCAAGGTCACCCCGTCGTCCAAAATCGTCGGTGACATGGCGATGTTCCTGGTGCAGAACAACCTCGAGCCGGAAGATGTCTTTACCAAGGGTGCAGATCTGGAATTCCCACAGGGTGTGGTCGATTTCTTCAAAGGCATGATCGGTCAACCGGTTGGCGGCTTCCCTCCGGAATTGCAGAAGATTATCCTCAAGGGAGAGCAGCCTCTTACCTGTCGGCCAGGTGAACTGCTCGAACCCGTTGATTTCGCCGCCAAGCAGGAGGAACTGCAGACCAAGCTCGGCCATAATGTAAGTGAGCGTGATGTCCTCTCGGCCGTTCTCTATCCGGGAGTCTTTGAAGAGTATGATCGCTTCCGCCAGGAATACAGCGACACCTCTTTCCTGCCGACTCCGGTCTTCTTCTACGGCCTGGACGTTGGTGATGAGGTCAGCATAGACATTGAGGCCGGTAAGACCCTGATTATCAAGTTGAACGCTGTTGGCAGAGTCCATGAAGACGGTACGCGTAACATCTATTTTGAGCTGAACGGAGAGCCACGCGTGGTGAAGGTCAAGGATTTGTCAGCTGAGACTGATGTCGTCAGCCATGAAAAAGCGGATCCCGCCAATGTCAAACATGTTGGGGCGCCCATGCCGGGCAAAATCTTCAAAACCATGGTTGTTGTCGGAGAAAAAATTTCAGCAGGGGAGACTTTACTGACCACTGAAGCGATGAAGATGGAAACCAACATTAAAGCCAAGGTTGATGGTGTTGTTGCGGAAGTTCGATTTGGTGAAGGTGATCAGGTTGACCAAGGCGATCTTTTGGCTATCCTTGAATAGCACAAGCTCTCATATCAGGGAGGGGAGTGTGGTGAAAATCTACACTTCCCTCATTTGAGAAAAAAATGATATTTCTTGTGATCATTTAAAATGATTAACTTGAAATTATCTTGATACGGGGATGGATCTTATGTCAATAAACTGGTTACTTCTGGGTGGGCACCAGTCACAAAAACGCGAGGTGATTCCTGATCAGGATGCGCAGGCGGCTGAAGTGATCACCGAGTGCTATTGTCCCAATGGGCATTCAGTCCTTTCCGATGGGCACAAATTCCAGGGCCATCCCGGACTCTCGCTCATGCTGAAAAGCAAAACCAACGAAGGTTTGCTCATCATCAGTCCGGTCCTTGGTGACCGAGCCAGGAACTTTGTAGGCTTTGAAAGAAAAGCCGGCGAGGTTGTCGATATCTGTTGTCCGACCTGTTCGGAATCTTTCCCAATCTACAACCAGTGCCCCTGCGGTGCGCACCTTGTCGCACTCTTTACGTCACCCAAGGCTCATTTTGCCCAGTGCATCGGCATTTGCCAGCGCCTCGGTTGTTTGCACTCGGAACTGCTCAGCGAGCGGGATCTTCGTCTTTACAGCCGACAGGATTATCTCTGATCCGTCAGCTCCCATGTAAGTCTTGCTTAGCGAACGGCTATGGCTTCTTGAACTCGCTTTCACTTGTTCTTAATTCCATTTGTCACATATTTCAGTGACAAGATCGTTCACTACGGCAATCTTTGGCCTTTCGCCGTTCCGATTAAATCTTGACGCGTGAAGGGCTATCCCTTATAACAAAATACTATTTAATTGGTCTGGAATCTGGTTTCGTTGGACTTCTGACGTTTTCAGGTTAAACAACATGTTGATTTTCTAAAGGAGGCAGTATGCGTAAGACAGTACTCAAGAAGCTTATTCTGGTTGCTCTGTTGAGCATGGTTGTTCCCGCAACAGGTTTTGCTGCGGATACAATCAAGGTTGGTGTAGCTGGTCCTCATACGGGCGATCTCGCCCCTTACGGTATCCCAACCAAGGAAGCTGCCGAGATGGTTGCAGCACAAGTAAACGCCGCTGGTGGTGTTCTTGGTATGCAAGTAGAAGTTATGCCGATGGACGATCAGTGCAAGCCTGAGATTGCAACCAATGCTGCGACCAAACTCGTTTCCCAGGGTGTTGACGTGGTTATTGGTCATGTCTGCTCCGGTGCCACCAAGGCAGCTCTCGGTATCTATAAGGAAGCTAACATTATTGCCGTTTCCCCTTCGGCAACCAACCCACCTCTGACCCAGAGCGGTGACTATCCAAACTTCTATCGCACCATTGCTCCTGATGATGATCAGGGTAAACTCGCTGCAGAATTTGCTACTAACAAACTCGGTGCCAAGAAGATTGCTATTCTTCACGACAAAGGTGACTACGGCAAAGGTTTTGCCGATTTCTCCAAACATTTCGTAGAGGCAGGTGGCAAGGCTGAAGTTGTCCTTTTTGAAGGTGTGACTCCCGGCGCCATGGATTACTCTGCAGTTATTCAGAAAGTTCGTCGCGAGGGTGCTGATGCAGTTATCTTTGGCGGCTACCATCCTGAGGCTTCCAAGTTGATTGGCCAGATGAACAAAAAGCGCATGAAAATTCCTTTCATCGGTCCTGACGGCGTTAAAGGCGATGGTTTCCTCGAAATCGCCGGCAAGGATGCCGAAGGTGTCTACGCAACTGGTCCTATGGATGTTTCTTCTCTCCCGGTAAACCAGAAGGCAAAAGCTGACTACATTGAAAAGTACGGCAAAGAGCCTGGTACTTTCTTCGACCAGGGCTATGCCGCCATGCAGGTTATCCTGAAGGCTATCGAAGCTTCTGGTGGTACAGAGTACGCGGGGCTGGAGAAGGCTCTTAAAGGCAACTTTGTCGACACCGCTGTTGGCCGGATTAAGTTTGATGCCAAAGGCGATGCTGAAGGTGTTGGCTTCTCCGTCTTCCAGGTTCAGGACGGCAAGTTCGTAGAGCTGAAATAATCAGCTGCACGTAGAATGATAAAAACGGGGGACGGGCTTAGCCTGTCCCCCGCATTTTTAGTGTTAGAGTGATCATTAGCGTTGCCACACGAGACTCATCAAGACGACTCTAATGGCAAAGCTTTTGTTTAATCAAGCTAAACAGCAGTCGCTCAGCCCGTTGGTTACTCACAATTTAAGGATAGCGGAAAACGTCGATGGAATATTTTCTTGAACTCTCCAGCAGCGGATTGGTCAGAGGCAGTATCTATGCTCTGATTGCACTGGGTTACACGATGGTCTACGGCATCATTCAGCTGATAAACTTCGCCCATGGTGAAATTTACATGATTGGCGCCTTTGTGGCCTTGATTGTTTCCGGAGTGCTGACGATCTATGGCTTTTCAGGGGTCTCTATTCTTATCCTGGCAGCACTGATTGCTGCGATCTACGCAGCGGCCTATGGTTATACCCTGGAAAAGATCGCCTATCGCCCCTTGCGAAATGCTCCGCGGCTCTCACCGCTGATTAGTGCAATCGGTATGTCGCTGTTCCTGCAAAATTATGTTCTTCTGGCACAAACGCCCGATTTTCTACGCTTCCCGGCACTTATTCCTGATTTTGAGTTTATGGAGCCGATTGCGCATATCATGGGTTCTGCGGAACTGGTCATCCTTGTGACGAGTGCTATCAGCATGGTTGGCTTGACCGTGCTTATTAAATACACCCGGATAGGCAAGGCGATGCGGGCGACTCAACAGGATATGGTCATGGCTCGACTGGTCGGGGTCAATGTCGATAATGTCATCTCCGTGACTTTTATTATTGGCTCGGTTCTGGCGGCGATCGGTGGTGTTCTTGTTGGTTCTTATATCGGCCAGATCAATTTCTATATTGGCTTTATGGCTGGCGTGAAAGCTTTTACAGCGGCGGTTCTTGGCGGTATTGGTAATGTCCCGGGTGCCGTTCTTGGTGCCCTGGTTCTCGGTTTGACCGAGGCGTACGCTGCTGGCTATATCTCAAGTGCCTACGAAGACGTGTTTGCTTTTGGTGTACTGGTATTAATCCTGATATTGCGGCCCTCTGGTCTGCTTGGCAAAGCTGTCAAGCAGAAGGTTTGAGCCTGAAGCTGGAAATGGTGTGAATACAATGTTTGGTAAATACAATGGTTGATAATATTAAGCGCTCATTACTGGTCGCCCTCTGGTTTGTGTTCCTGACCTTCCCCTTGATGGTGGTTAAGGTTAATACCCTTAAGAGCATTGTTGAGTGGCGCTGGATGAACATGCTGTGGGTTGCTATTGGTGCCTTTGCTTTGTCTCTCGTATGGCGCTGGGCAATGGCGCGGCGGCAACTCAAAAGTAAAAAGGCTGAGCAAGGCGAAGATGAGTCAGTCAAGGCCGGGTTTGCTACACGTTTGATGGAGGATCCTAAGCTCTATAAGCCAGCTCTGATAGTGATCGCATTGGCGACGATCGTCTTTCCTTTGGTTGTCGATATTTATCAGACTAATATTATGGTGCTGGCCTTGATTTTTGTCGTCCTTGGTCTTGGCCTTAACGTCACGGTCGGCCTCGCTGGTTTACTGGACCTCGGTTATGTTGCTTTCTTCGCTGTTGGTGCCTATACCTACGGTGTCCTGAATAGCTTTTATGGCTTAGGCTTTTGGACCTGTCTGCCCATTGGCGGTTTGATGGGCGCTCTGTTTGGCATCGCTCTTGGCTTCCCGATCTTGAGACTGCGAGGCGATTATCTGGCTATCGTTACCTTAGGCTTCGGTTCAATCGCCAAGATCGTTATCGAGAACTGGGAAGAGGTCTTTAACGGTGCCAAGGGCATCGCTGGAATCCCGCGCCCAGGTTTCTTCGGCGCTGAAATGAACATCACTTCTGCAACAACCTATACCTACTACTTGATGATTCTGATGGTTGTTTTCGCTATCTTTATAACGAATCGTCTGAAAGATTCACGTATAGGTCGGGCCTGGATGGCCTTGCGTGAGGATGAGATTGCCTGCGTGGCTATGGGTGTCGATATGGCCAAGACTAAACTTGGCGCCTACGCTTTTGGCGCTTTTTGGGCCGGACTGGCCGGCGTTATCTTTGCCGCGCGTAATACTTATATCAACCCGAACAGTTTCACGTTCATGGAATCAGCCCTGGTTCTTTCTATCGTTGTTATGGGAGGTATGGGCTCGATCATTGGTGTTATTATCGCGGCCCTGGTGCTGATTCTGATGCCTGAATATTTAAGAGCTTTCTCCGAATACCGGATGCTGATGTTTGGTGCGGTGATGGTGCTGATGATGATCTTCCGTCCCGAAGGGCTGATTGCCAACGTGCGCCGGAAATATACCGGTCGCAAGGTAACGACGGAGGATGCCAATGCCTGAAACAAATAATACCCTTCTTGAAGTCAAAAACCTGACTATGGATTTTGGCGGCCTGCGTGCAGTCGATGCTGTTTCGCTGAGTGTCAGTGCAGGTGAGATCGTCGCCCTGATCGGCCCCAACGGTGCCGGCAAGACGACTTTCTTCAATTGCGTAACCGGGATTTATAAGCCGACTAAAGGAGATGTCCTGGTTCATCCTCCTGAAAAGAAATCGCAGAAGATCAATGGCTTCAAGTCGAATCGGGTGACAACAATCGGCATGGCGAGAACGTTTCAGAACATTCGTCTTTTCCAGAATATGACGGTTCTTGAGAACGTCATGATTGGCCGGCACTGTCGGACAACAACGAACATTGTTGGTGCCATTTTACGTGGTAAGAAGACCAAGCGTCAGGAACGGGAAACTGTCGAACGAAGTTATGAACTCCTCGAGAAGGTCGGTCTGGTTGACGATGCAGATGAGTTCGCCAAGAACTTGCCTTACGGTGCCCAGCGGCGTCTCGAGATTGCCCGTGCCATGGCAACCGATCCTTTTCTTCTTTTGCTGGACGAGCCTGCTGCAGGTATGAACCCACAGGAGACCAAAGATCTCGACGAACTGATTGTTCGCATACGCGACACGGAAAAAATCGCGATCCTGCTCATTGAACACGATATGAAGCTGGTTATGAACATCTCTGATCGAATTTACGTTATGGAATACGGTAAAGAAATTGCGCAAGGGGCGCCAATGGATATACGCAACAATCCGAAGGTTATCGAGGCTTATCTCGGGGAGGAAACCGATGCTTGAGCTACGTAACGTCGATACCTATTACGGTAACATTCAGGCCCTTAAAGGTATTTCCATTGATGTGAATGAGGGTGAGATTGTTACTTTGATCGGAGCCAATGGTGCCGGCAAGAGTACAACCTTGATGACGGTCTGTGGTGTGACGCCGCCACGTAGTGGCGAGGTCTACTTCATGGGCACACCGATTCACCAGATGCCGACCGAAAAGATTGTCGCCCTGGGTCTCGTTCAGGTTCCTGAGGGACGGCGCATCTTCCCGACCATGTCAGTTCTGGAAAACCTGGAGATGGGAACCTTCCTGCGTCGGGATAAAAATGACATCCAAAAAGATATTGACTATGTCTTTGACCTCTTCCCGATCCTGGCCCAGCGACGTTCCCAAATGGGCGGCACTCTAAGTGGTGGCGAACAGCAGATGCTGGCAATTTCCAGAGCTTTGATGGCCCGTCCTCGCCTGCTGTTGCTCGATGAACCTTCTTTAGGTCTGGCCCCCTTGATCATCAAGCAGATCTTTGAAATTATTAAGAAGATCAACCAGGAGCAGAAGACCACGGTCTTCCTGGTCGAGCAGAACGCCAACCAGGCGTTAAAATTAGCTGATCGTGGTTACGTTATGGAAAATGGTCATATAACTCTTACAGATACTGCTGAAAACCTGCTGGATAATGAACAGGTTAAATCGGCTTACCTGGGGTTATAACTTAAAAGTATTTTTAGCTATTAAGGAAACGGGAGCGGTTGATAATCAACTGCTCCCGTCTTCGTTTTAGGTGTGCTTATTCTGTTGCGCTCCAGTCGATGGGAGGGAGCGCCGAATAGATGTTAGCCAGGTCCATCGAGAATGTCAGCCAAGAAATCAATAAAGCCTTCCGTCAGCTCTTCTATATCGACGCCAAAGAAGTAGTAGGCTATGAACAGGGCGAAAGCACAGATAATAATTGGCACGATGAGCTTTTTCATGAAGTTCTCCTTGGACTAGATTATAGCGGCTAGATTTCACTTTTCCAGTCACATATAGATGTAAAAGTAAAAATTAGTGTCTATAGTTTTTTTTATGTAAGTTTAATTAATATTTTAATAAACATAAGTAGCCTTAAGTAAGTTAAGAAGTTATAAGTTAAACAAAAATAAATATAATTAAGTATAAATATGTTTAACAAAAACTTTTTTAGAGCAATTCGATTTAATGACTGACACAAAGAAATGGCTCAAAGAAGGTTGCGAATCGCAGTAAAACTGATGTGTTGCGCGTGTTTGAAAGAGTTTGACAAAGAAGGTCTCCCTTCTTATAGTGGCATCCGTCAAATTTGACAAATTACAGACCGACCATAAATATATTCATACTTTAAGGAGAGAAACATAATGAGCAAATCATTCAAGGTTGCGGTGCTGTCTGGTGACGGTATTGGTCCGGAAGTCATGGCAGAAGCGTTAAAAGTTCTGGATGCTGTTCAGGCAAAGTACGATGTTTCTTTCGAACGCACCTTCGCTAACGTTGGTGGTATTGCTATTGATGAAGATGGTCAGGCATTACCTGAAAAGACCGTTGAGGCCTGCAAAGCTTCGGATGCCATCCTGTTCGGTTCGGTCGGCGGACCCAAATGGGAAAGCCTGCCACCTGATGAGCAACCGGAACGTGGAGCGTTGCTGCCATTACGTAAAATCTTTGGTCTCTTCTGCAACCTGCGTCCGGCGATTATCTTCCCGGCTCTGACCGGGGCTTCCAGCCTGAAAGAAGAAGTTATCGCTGGTGGTTTCAATATCCTGGTTGTTCGCGAGTTGACCGGCGGTATCTATTTCGCCGAGCCTAAAGGTATCGAAGGCGAGGGTGGTGCGCGTACCGGCTTTGACACTATGAAATACTCTGACGCTGAGGTTGAGCGCATCAGTCATGTTGCCTTCCAGGCGGCCCGTAAGCGAGGCAGCAAGGTCTGCTCCATCGATAAAGCCAATGTTCTTTCAACTTCTGTTCTCTGGCGTGAAGTTGTCGAAAGGGTTGCCAAGGACTATCCTGATGTAGCTCTCTCTCATATGTATGTTGATAATGCGGCCATGCAGCTGGTGCGTTGGCCGAAGCAGTTCGATGTTATGCTCTGTGGCAACATGTTTGGTGATATCATCTCTGATGAAGCCGCCATGTTGACCGGCTCTCTTGGTATGCTGCCTTCCGCTTCGCTTGCAGAGGGGACTTTCGGTATGTACGAGCCTTCCGGTGGCAGCGCCCCGGATATCGCAGGCCAGGGCATCGCTAACCCGATTGCCCAGATCCTCTCTGCCTCGATGATGCTGCGTTACTCTTTCGGCATGATTGACGCTGCGGACGCTGTCGATGCAGCCGTTGAAAAGACCCTTAATCAAGGCTGCCGTACGGGTGATATCTTTCAGGACCTCGAGGGCGAGAAGAAAGTCAACACTGTGGAAATGGGTGATGCTATTATTGCTAATCTGTAGATAAACCGCGTGCCGCGTGGCGCTAAAATCAAAAGCTAAAAGCTAAACATATATAAAGGAAACAAGAAGATGAAAGTCGGTATTGTTGGTTGGCGTGGAATGGTTGGTTCTGTCCTCATGCAGCGCATGCAGGAAGAGAACGATCTTGCCGGTATTGAGCCGGTCTTTTTCTCCACTTCGCAGGCGGGTCAGGACGCTCCCTTAGGTGCTGGTACGCTCAAGAATGCTGATGACATTGAAGAACTCAGCAAGCTTGATGTTGTGATTACCTGTCAGGGCGGCGATTATACCAAGGCTGTTCATCCGCAACTGCGTAAAGCTGGTTGGGACGGTTATTGGATAGATGCCGCAAGCTCTTTGCGCATGGAGTCCGATGCGGTCATTATTCTCGATCCAGTTAACCGCAACGTGATCGATGAAGCCCTGGCCAATGGTGTCAAGGATTTTATCGGCGGCAACTGTACCGTCAGTTTGATGCTGATGGCGATTGGTGGTTTGTTTCGTGCTGGTCTGGTGGAGTGGGTCTCTTCAATGACTTACCAGGCGGCTTCCGGTGCCGGTGCGCCGAACATGCGCGAATTGCTGAGCCAGATGGGGGCTCTCGAGTCTTCGGTCTCTGATCTTTTGAGCAACCCGTCTTCAGCTATTCTTGATATCGATCGCAAAGTCACAGATTCGTTGCGCGGGGATGTCCTGCCGACCAAAGAGTTCGGCTATCCTCTGGCTGGCAGCTTGTTGCCCTGGATCGATCGCGAAGTTGAAGATGGCCAGAGCCGTGAAGAGTGGAAGGGTTATGCCGAAACCAACAAGATTCTCGATTATGCCGAGCCGGTTCCGATCGATGGTATCTGTGTCCGTGTTGGTTCCATGCGCTGTCACAGTCAGGCCCTGACAATTCGACTCAACAAGGATTTACCGATCGCCGAGATTGAAGCTTTGATCGACAAGGATAACGACTGGGTCAAGTTAGTTCCTAATACCAAGGCCGACTCCTTGGGTGAACTGACGCCTACTGCGGTGTCGGGCACCCTTGCTATTCCGGTTGGCCGGGTTCGTAAGATGAAGATGGGACCACAATACATCTCTGCATTCACCTGTGGAGATCAGCTCCTTTGGGGGGCGGCAGAGCCCTTGCGACGCATGTTGCGAATTCTTAAAAAACAGGTGTGAATTATTAAGATCTGAAGGGTCGCTTTTCTCCTGCAAACCTTAAATGATGTACAAGGTACTAGAATCTCGGGGGGCTGTTTTAGCCCCCCGAACGTTTTCGTCTCTTCTTCTGGACTCAAACTTTGATGGCATCCGCAGAAACAGGTCTATACCAGCAAGCAGAGACAATTCTGCACAGACTTGACCCCCGGGTGAAGGTTCTCTCTTGCCTGGTCTTGGTTGTGCTCTCATTTGGCGCTGCCGGCTGGATGCAGCTACTCTCTGTTCTTATAATCGTTGCTCTGGCAGTATGGTCTATCAAACCCGTCTCTCAGAGAATTTTTCGCCTCTTCTGGCTGTTGCGCTGGTTCTTGCTTTTTACCTTTCTGCTGCATCTGTTTCTATCTCCTGGGCGAACACTGTGGGGCCTCAGTTGGATTTCTTTTGACGGCTTGCTGTTGGGAGCTTTTGTTTGTCTGCAAATGCTTCTGGCCGTTGCAGCCTCTGCTCTTCTGGGGATTACTACAACGACGGAAAGTCTGTCTCAGACTTTTGGTTGGATTGTCCGACCGCTCAGTTGGCTTGGATGTCGTACTGGTGAGTGGCAGAAAATTCTGTTGCTGGCCCTAGATTTTGTCCCGGTTGTGCACGCGGAAATCCGTACATTAGCCCAAAAGGAGAGCAAAACTTCCGACGGGCTTGCTCCAGCTGACAGCCAAGGGCGTTTCGCGGCTTGGGGAAAGAGGCTGCTTGACTTGATTTTTCGCCTGGTAGATCGAGGTGATGAGATTGCTCATAAGCTGACTCTGGATGATGCCGCAGTTTTAAAGGCAAATGTTTTACCGGCCTTCTTGCCTATGACCCTTTTGGATCAACTCTTCACCATGGCAGTCTGCCTGGTGATTCTCTCTTACTGGTTGGTGGGTTGATGATGCGCACAATCCTTTTGAACGTAGAGTATGAAGGCACTGCCTATGCTGGTTGGCAAGTCCAATCCAATGCTCTCACTGTTCAGGAAGTTGTTGAGTCCGCCCTGACACAAATCCTTGGTTACAAGATCCGCATCCATTCGTCCAGCCGGACTGACGCAGGTGTCCATGCCCGCAACATGGCTGTACATTTTCGGACGGAAAGCACTATCCCTCTAACAGCTTTTTGTGCGGGAGCGAATGCTTTTTTGCCTGATGATGTTGTGATCCGGCAAGCGCGGGAAGTGCCGGAGGATTTTCACGCCCGCTTTTCATCCAAGGGTAAATGGTATCGCTATACGATTTACAACACCGATGTGCGCTCGCCCCTTTCTTGCCGAACAGCCTGGCATTTACGCGGTCACCTGGATTTGGAGCTGATGCAAGAGGCCGCGCGTCTTCTCGTTGGTGAACACGATTTCCAGGCTTTTCGAACAAGCGGGTGCATCGCCCAAACGACCATTCGTGAAATTTTTCAGATTGAGGTGAATACGAATCAGAACTTTATTTACCTCGATTTTAAAGGCTCCGGTTTTTTACGCAATATGGTGCGGATATTGGTTGGCACCTTGGCTGAGATAGGACAGGGGAAACGGCCGCTGAGTGACCTGGAAAAACTGCTCCAGGCCGAGGCGGGCTTAAGCTCCGGAGCTACCGCTCCGGCGCACGGTTTGTGTCTTCAAGAGGTATGGTATTAAGCCCAGCTTTTTAACCGTCCTTCTCTGTGCTATTCGTCCATCTGTGTGAGTTTTTTCTTATAGGCCAAGGCCTGTTAAAAATAGCTTCGATTCTTCTTGACTAGCCAAGTCCCCTGAACTAAACATAGCGGTTAATTATTCACCCCCCAGACCCCCATGGAGGTATCGGCGATGCTCGATCCCGAGATTCGCGAAGGCTTGACCTTCGATGATGTTTTGCTTCTCCCCGCTCATTCCCAAGTACTGCCGCGTGATGTTGATCTGACGACTTACCTGACTCCCCAGATAAAATTGAATATTCCCCTGCTCTCGGCAGCTATGGATACTGTTACCGAGGCGCGTACGGCAATTACCATGGCCCGCGAAGGCGGTATTGGTATCGTTCATAAGAATATGTCACCTACAGCACAGGCTCTGGAAGTCGATCAGGTTAAAAAATCTGAAAGTGGCATGATCGTTGATCCGATCACCATGGATCCCGATCAGAAGATTTATGAAGCACTAGAGTTGATGGAAAAGTATCGAATCTCTGGCGTTCCGATTACCAAAAATGGTCATCTGGTTGGTATCCTCACCAACCGTGATCTACGTTTTGAAACACAACTCGACCAACCGATTTCAAATGTCATGACCAAAGAAAAACTGGTCACTGTCCCTCCTGGAACGACACTTGAAGAGGCTAAAAAGCATCTTCATGAGCACCGCATTGAGAAATTGCTGGTTGTTGATGATAGTTATGCTCTGCAAGGTCTGATTACCATCAAGGATATCGAAAAAGTCCGTAAATACCCCAATGCTTGTAAGGATGATATGGGCCGTCTGCGCGTTGGTGCGGCTGTTGGCGTTGGCGATGATTTTGAAGAGCGCCTGAGCCTGTTGGTGAATAAGGGTGTCGACGCAATCATTATCGATACAGCGCACGGGCATTCTCAGTCGGTTATTGATGCCGTTGCTGAAGCCCGTCGCAACTATCCTGAACTTTCCTTGATCGCTGGTAATATTGCGACGGCTAATGCTGCAGAGGCTTTGATCAAGGCTGGTGCCAATGCTGTCAAGGTCGGGATCGGCCCCGGTTCAATTTGTACTACGCGCGTGGTGGCAGGCGTTGGCGTCCCACAAATTACAGCCATTGCCGACGTCTCAAGCATTACCCGTAAATTTGGTGTGCCATTGATCGCTGATGGTGGCATCAAGTATTCCGGAGAGTTACCGAAAGCGATCGCTGCCGGTGCTGATACGATCATGATCGGTTCCCTCTTTGCCGGCACCGATGAATCTCCTGGCGAGACTATTCTTTTTCAGGGTCGTACTTACAAAACCTATCGCGGCATGGGCAGCATAGGTGCAATGAAACAGGGCAGCAAAGACCGTTATTTTCAGGCAGGGGCAGAAGATGTCAAGCTCGTCCCTGAAGGGATCGAGGGCCGTGTGCCATTCCGCGGTCCGCTCTCTGAAAATGTTCATCAGCTAATGGGCGGTCTGCGTTCCGGTATGGGTTATACCGGATGCAATACGATCAAGGACTTGCAGGAGAACGGTCAGTTTATGCGCATCACAAATGCCGGCCTGCGTGAGTCACATGTTCATGACGTGAATATTACTCATGAAGCACCTAACTATCGGATTGAGAAGAACTGATAAACATTGAGACTTGGGGCTAGGGACTGGAGGCTGGTAACAGCCAACCCTTTTTCTAGCCCCAATTTCAAACCCTAGTCCCCAGCCTCCAGCCCCCAGTCCCCAGAGGTAACATGCAAGATATCCATTCTGAAAAAATACTGATTCTTGATTTCGGCTCCCAATACACCCAACTGATCGCACGCAGAGTGCGTGAAGCTCATGTTTATTGTGAGCTGCACCCTTTTGATATGACTCTTAACGAGATCAAGGCGTTTAATGCGACCGGCATTATCCTTTCCGGCGGGCCGAAGTCAGTCTACGAAGAGGGGGCTCCGGCCATTGAGGAAGAGCTTTTTGAACTTGGTGTGCCGGTTCTCGGTATCTGCTACGGCATGCAGTTGATGTGTCATCACTTCGGCGGCAAGGTGGTGCCGGCGGGGAAACGTGAGTACGGCCACGCTGATCTGATCGCCAAGAACACTCCCGGTCCTCTTTTTGACGGTTTCTTCGTTGATGGTCATAGTCCGGTCTGGATGAGCCATGGTGATCATGTTGAGATTCAGCCCCGGGGTTTTGAGGAAGTTGCTGTCACCGATAATGCTCCGGTCTGTGGTATCCAGAATCTTGAGCGTAACCTCTATGGTGTGCAGTTTCATCCCGAAGTCAACCATACCCCACGCGGCGAGGTGCTGATTGATACCTTCGTACGTAAAATTTGTGGCTGCACCGGAAAATGGACGCCTGGACAGATTATCGAGGATGCTGTTGCACGGATTCGTGAGCAGGTTGGCGAAGAGGAGGTTGTCCTCGGTCTTTCCGGTGGCGTTGATTCCTCTGTGGCCGCAGCTTTGATTCATCGCGCTATTGGTGATCAGCTTACCTGTGTTTTTGTCGACAATGGTCTCTTACGTCTCGGTGAGGGCGACCAGGTTATGTCGACCTTTGCAGAAAGCCTGGGTGTCAAAGTTCTCCGCGTTGATGCTGAGGATCGTTTCCTCGGCAAGCTCGCTGGTGAAACTGATCCTGAAAAAAAGCGCAAAATTATTGGCAACCTGTTCGTTGATATTTTCGAAGAAGAGTCTAAAAAATTGGCTAATGCCCAATGGCTGGCTCAAGGGACAATCTATCCCGATGTTATAGAATCGGCCGGTGGTAAGACCGGCAAGGCTCATAATATCAAGAGCCATCACAACGTTGGTGGCCTGCCTGATTACATGACGCTCAAGCTGCTTGAACCTTTGCGTGAACTCTTTAAAGATGAGGTTCGTACGGTCGGTGAGGAGCTTGGTTTGCCACATCGCATGGTCTGGCGCCATCCTTTCCCGGGCCCCGGTCTTGGTGTGCGGATTCTTGGCGAGGTTAAGAAGGAATACTGCGACATCCTGCGTCAGGCTGATGCCATCTACATCGAAGAGCTCTACCAGTCCGGACATTACGACAAGATTAGCCAGGCCTTCGCTGTGTTTCTTCCTGTCAAGAGTGTCGGTGTCATGGGTGATGGGCGCACTTATGAGTATGTTGTCGCTCTACGCGCTGTCGAGACGAAAGATTTTATGACCGCTGGCTGGTACCCGATGCCTTACGAAGATCTGGCACGGATCAGTAACCGGATTATCAATGAGGTCCGTGGCATCAATCGTGTCACTTACGATATCTCTAGCAAGCCCCCTGCAACGATAGAGTGGGAATAGTTCAGCGGAACGTGGTGCGTAGCGTAAAAAGATTGGATAAACAGCGGAGAAAGGCAACAGCCTTATCTCCGCTGTTTTTTTCTGTTCGCGTTCTGTGTAGATAAAAGAACAGTCTTATAAGTCCTAAGGTAATCTAGGAAAGGTTGCTGGTATAACTTCTCAGGAAAGCAGGACTGAAGGAGTCAGGAGCAGGTTTTCTAAGGCTCTTGCAGGAATGCGAAGCCGATTGTAAATGGGAGCAGTGATGCTGTCTTGAAGTGTTTCAGGGCCGTGCTTTCTGAGACATCTATATGCTGAAGTCATTAAACCTGATCTGACCCTCGAGGCAAGATTTGGTTAAATCAACATGTTTTAATTGCTTCTTATTTGTCATGGATCGTAAAGATTCTAGGTGTTTGACAATCTGAAAACACAAGAATAATGTGAGAAGATTTATAATAAGCAATCGCCCTTCTTAATATGCTCGTATCGGCGGTTCAATCTTGTCTCGTAGCGTCAGTAAAAATAAAGGGTTAGCATCTTCAGACTAACCCACAGTTTCCCCTGCCTCATTACACCCCCAAATAGCGTGCCTTGAGCTCTTCGTTATCAGCGAGCTCATCCGTTTCCCCGGACCAGACCACCGCCCCCCTTTCCATCACGTAGTGTCGATCAGCGAGTTTCATCAGCGCATCGAGGTTCTTGTCGATGACCAGTATCGACTGTCCGCGTGCTTTGAGCACACTGAGTCCGTACCAGATCTCCTTCCTAACCAACGGTGCCAAGCCCTCGGTTGCCTCGTCAAGGATCAACAGTTTGGGTGTCGTCATCAGGGCGCGAACCACAGCAAGCATCTGCTGCTCTCCGCCAGAGAGCTGGTTGCCGTAATTTTTCAGGCGCTCTGCCAGGCGTGGGAAAATCTCCAACACCTCGTCCAATGTATAGGGCTCTTCTCTGCCACCGCGATTTGCGGCACCAACCATGATGTTCTCTAGAACCGTCAGATTAGGAAAAATCTGCCGCCCCTCGGGAACCAGGCCGAGCCCCTGACGAGCCACCTGATAGCTCGGCAGGTGATGGATTTCAATGTCATTGAAGGTGATGCGTCCCCGTGTCACCTGTGTGAGGCCCATAATCGACTTGATCGTCGTGCTCTTGCCCATGCCATTCCGCCCGAGCAGAGTCACCACCTCGCCGGCGCGCACCTTTAGGCTGACACCAAACAATGCTTGGCTGCTGCCGTAGAAGGTTTCTATCTGCTCGACCTTTAGCATGTCTAGTTCTCCTCACCGAGGTAGGCTTGGCGTACCGCGGGGTTGCTACGAATCTCGTCGACGCTGCCGGTCGCAACAACCTCACCGTATACCAGAACTGTGATGCGATCAGCGAGGGAGAAAATCGCCTCCATGTCGTGCTCGACCAACAGGATGGTCATCTCTTTCTTTAGCTTGCGGATCAACTTGGAGAGTTCGATACTCCCTCCCGGCCCCATCCCTGCCATTGGTTCGTCTAGCAGCAGTAGTTGCGGCTTGCAGGCCAGCGCCATACCGACCTCAAGTTGCTTCTTTTCACCGTGAGAGAGATTGCCGGCAATAGTCTCGGCGCGCTCGCTGAGGCCCACTGCTTCCAGCGCCGGGCCAAGCTCAGCCAACAGTTGTGGATCCTTCAGTCCTCGGCCCCAGAAGCGAAAGCTGTGGCCATGGTGGGCCTGAATCGCGAGCAGCATGTTCTCCTCGACACTCAGGTTGGCGAACACCGAAGTGATCTGATAGGAACGTGCCAGACCGAGAGGAGCTCGCCGATACAGTGGGAGATGAGTGATCTCCTGTCCAGTCAGAAAAATCCGTCCGCTGTCGGAAGACAGATCACCGGCAATCTGATTAAGCAGAGTGGTCTTGCCGGCACCGTTAGGACCTATCAGGGCGTGAATCTCGCCAGCATGAACATCGAGGGAAAGGTCATGACAGGCCCTGACCGCGCCGAAGCTCTTGCACAGACTTTTGATGCGCAGTAACGGTTCAGCCATGTCGATTCTCCTTGCCAACCAGGATGCCGAAAAGTCCGTGGCGAGCAAACAGCACCACCAGGATCATCACCGGGCCGAAGTAGACCATCCAATGCTCGGTGTAGATCGAGAGCACCTCTTCAAGCAACAGAAACGCCGCAGCACCGAGAACCGGCCCATAGAGAGTGCCACTTCCCCCCAACAACACCATGACCAGGATAATCGCGGAGCGGGTCCAGTGCATCAGCCCCGGGCTGACGTACTCGACCTGGTTGGCGATCAGTGCGCCTGCAAGACCAGCCGCACCCCCGGCGATCACGAAACAGAGCAGTTTGTAGCGAAAGGTCGGAAAACCGAGTGACTGCATGCGTTTTTCACTCTCGCGGCAACCTCGGATCACCATGCCGAAGCGTGACTCAACCAGCCGACCGGCCAAAAACAGGAAAGCACCCAGCAAAGCCAGGCAGACATAGTAGAACTGGACGTCGTCGCCCAAATCGAGCCCCGGCAGGGTATTGCGCGAAAAGAGGGTGAGACCATCGTCGCCACCGTAACCTTCGAGGGAGACGAAAAAGAAGAAGAGCATCTGCGCAAAAGCCAGAGTGATCATAATGAAGTGCATGCCGCGCGTACGCAGGCTCAGCGCTCCTATGATTGCGGCCAGTAAGGCGGAAACCAGTATCGCGACCGGCCAGGCGACCAGGCCGCTGTCGCTCCCCGGAATAAACAGCGGCCAGGAGATCAGCGCGGTCTCTTCGAAGTCGTGATGGGCAAGAATCCCAACCGTGTAGGCGCCAATGCCGAAGAATGCTGCGTGTCCCAGGCTGACCAGCCCTCCATAACCGAGGATCAAATCGAGACTCGCTGCAGCGAGAGCGTAGATCAGGATGCGGGAAAAGAGCGAGACCAGATAAGGTTCACCGGCCAGGGTAGCCAGCATTGGCAGCAGCGCCAGCAACAGTGCACTGCTGATGATACAAATGGTTTTTCGATTGAATTGTGACAGCATGTGCATCAATTTATTGTCCAACTCAGGAATGGGCCGGCAACAGCCCTTGGGGGCGCCAGATCAGTATGATAGCCATTAGAATGTAGATCGACATCGAGGCCACTGAGGCAGCAACCCCATCGGCATGTGCTGACGACAGAAACATACGGAACAGGGCGGGCAGAAACGCACGCCCGAGGGTGTCAACCATGCCGACCAAAAGCGCTCCGATAAATGCACCGCGCACCGATCCGATGCCACCGATCACGATCACCACGAAGGTCAGGATCAGGATACTCTCTCCCATCCCCGCCTCAACCGCAAGGATCGGACCAGCCATCACTCCAGCCAACCCGGCAAGCAGAGTTCCGAGTCCGAAGACCAAGGTATATAGAAGCCGGATATTGATGCCCAAGGCTCCAGCCATCTCTCTGTTGCTCGCCCCGGCCCGAATTTGCATGCCGATTCTGGTGCGGGTAAACATCAGGTAGAGGAACAGCGCCACCAGCAAACCAACGCCGATAACCGCAATACGGTAGCTCGGATAGGGGATGCCGGGAATAAGCTCAACGCTGCCGGACAACCAGGACGGTACGTCCATGAACAACGGCTGGCGTCCCCAGATGATACGGGTCAACTCGTTGAAAAACATAATGAGGCCGAAGGTGGCGAGAACCTGGTCCACGTGCTCCTTTTTGTAGAGTCGTCGCAGCACGATCGCCTCGACCAGCATGCCGATCACTGCCGTTGCTGGCAACGCCACTGCGAGGCCAAGCAGGAAAGAACCGCTGAGTGCAGTCACCGTTGCCGCAACATAAGCTCCGATCATATAGAAGGAACCGTGCGCGAGGTTGATCACCTGCATAATGCCAAAAACCAGGGTCAGGCCGGCCGACATCAGAAACAGGGTCACACCGAGTTGGAGGCCGTTGAGGATCTGTTCGATAAACAAGAGCATGAGAACACTGGCCGCGCTCAGTTACGAGGCGGAGAAAGTCAGGCACGTTTCTCCGGCAAAGAGAACACCTCTGCATGGAGAAACGTGCCTATTCCTAGGATAAAGTTGACTCTAACTGCAACCGCCTACTGCATTTTACAATCGTCAACGTAGGCATTGCCGTGGCTGGTGAAGACTGCTTTGAGAGTTTGGTTAGTGTAGCCCCCCTTGCCGTCTTCGACAACTTCGCGGATGTAGAGGTTTTGCACCGGGTGCTGATTAGTGGTGAAAGCGAACTGGCCGCGTACTGACTCGAAATCAGCCTTGCGGACTGCGGCACGAAGTTGGTCGAACTTAGTCACATCTCCACCGACGCTCTTGAGCGCACTGCCAATCAAACGTGCCGCCTCATACCCTTGGCTGGCGTAGAGAGTCGGAGTCCGATCGTAGGCAGCACGGAAAGCCTCAACAAATTGTTTGTTGGCCGGATTGTCGAGGTCGTGGGTCCACTGGGAGCCGTTTTTTACCCCCTTGGCAGCAGCACCAACCGCCCCAAGTAGTCGTTCGTCGAAGGAGAAGGCGGGACCGAAGACAGGGATCGTTTTGTTCAGACCGGCCTGAGAATACTGCTTGATAAAGTTGATCCCCATGCCACCGGGAAGGAAAAAGAATACCGCATCCGGCTTGGCAGCACGCAGTGCAGAGATTTCTGCCGCGTAATCAGATTGGCCAAGCTTGGTGTAGACTTCGCCAGAGATTTTACCTGTGTAGTAACGCTTAAAACCTGCGAGGTGATCCTTGCCCGCCGGATAGTTGGGTGCCAGCAGGTAAACATTTTTGAAGCCGGAATCGCTGACGTACTTGCCAACGACCTCATCGAGGTTGTCGTTCTGATAAGCAACATTGAAGTAGTTCTCATTACAGCCTTTGCCTGCTAGGTCAGAGGGTCCGGCGTTAGGGCTGATGTAGAGAACCTCGCCGCGCACCACCTTTGGAACCACAGCCAGAGCGACATTAGAGAAAATAATACCGGTCATGATCTTGACATTGTCACGCTTTACGAAGCGATCGGCAATCTGCTTGGCCTTACCCGGGTCACGACCGTCATCCTCGACCAGCAGTTCAACCGGCACTCCACCTAGCATCCCATCTTCCTGCGCGATAGCCAGCTTGAAACCGTCGCGCACGTCTTCACCAAGGTAACCGGCCTTGGTCGAAAGCGTGGTAACCATACCGATCTTGACCGGCTCGACTGCCAGCAACACATTCGGTACAAACATTCCAAAGACAACCAACACCACCAATAACTTTTTCATTCTTTCCTCCTTATGAAAATTGAACACTGCTCATTCCTCTACAATAATTTTCAGGACTAACTGAACGGCGAATATCTTCGCACAAAACACCGCCTCAACACCAGCCATCAGTGTTTTTTCTCTGTACCTAATATGGCTCAGCGACGGAGTTTGAACACTGCCGTGCTCATTTTTGATGTAATTCTTCCTTTGACTTATTCCATAAGAAACTTTAGATAGTTTCTAATCCATTAACATCAACACAACGATCAACCTTTTTCCCACTGGCAATTCGTGAGTCATTGGCTTAAGTCCAACCAGGGGCCAATAAAAACTCAAAGCAGCCACTTCAGTTTTCTCGAATGTCACCACTGTCGAGAAGAAAACTGGCTTCTTATTGATAGCGGTATTCGAGAGACAGTTTAGTCCACACATTATGGCCACCTGGTAGCGGGTGGCCATTTCTATTCATGGTGCGCTTTTGCACAGTTCAGTTACGTGAGGTATCGATTCAAAGTTTACGGTACACCACGTATATTTTTATTGAACGATGCGATAAATTAACAACCATCGAAGGCTTGCTGTGGCAGGTGGGTCTGAGACAAGCTTCTTCAAAACCTCCTAAAAATATAAAACTTACCCCACCGCTCTCTACCTCCTGGGCTGTGGGGCTATTTTTTTGGTAAAACGAAGTGCTCATATCATCTAGTCGGAGGGGGACTACAACATGAATGAAAAAGTAGAGATCTTAGTGTTGATTGTAATGTATGGCTTTATGTTTTTTGCGGGCATAAAACTTCTATTGTTCATGTTGAAAAAAAATAAGCATTGATTCACAGCTTGAATATCCCCACCTGATGTTTCTCAAAAGTCACGATAGCCTGGTGGTTTTCTTTTATTGCCATTTATCCGTTTGACAGACCTGACTATATCAGTAGCATATCAACAAAAGGACATCAGTTTCATCTCTTACCTCCTAAGAGAAACCAATACCCTTTGCCCCACAGTCGCCCCCCCCCCCCCCCCCCCCCCCCCCCCCCCCCTGGCTGTGGGGCTTTTTTTCTTACAAGTCAGGGTCTATGCGACCTCCGCAGGAAGCGGGTCGTATGGTTCGTTAATAGCATATGCTGCGAATCAGAACAAATCGCTCTCAGAAATCTATCTGCCTGCCGTTAATGATAATGAGAAACTGGCAAAGGGGTATATGGGCCACGATGCTTTTGCTGTCGGAGAAGGCGCGCTCCTCCATAGGTTCTCGATTTATCGAGAGGGTGACACTAACGCTAACCCTACCGGTGGTATGAGGCAAATATAATACAGACTGTTTCAAGGTGAGGCCGGTTGGATTCTCAAGGTTTATGAAAAGGTTGAATACTGACGACCGATGGCTTTGTCGTGTCGTCACAGATGGAATATTCTATCAGTAAGGATTTTGCATTTTAGCCAATCTGAGCACTACCAGACAATGTGCGAGGATAAAAAAGCTAAACCCTCTGCTCCTTGACCTAACCCTCAAAGCAGTCTAGTATGCAATTTGTTAACTCTCCGATAATAGCAAAGCTAGGGCGACCTAGTGACGCAAAGCCAGGGGTCACACTGTGACAGCCCAGCCACCGAAGAGGGTTTAGGGATAAGTTTACCTAAACGTCTATCTTCACTAACGGAGATAGGCTTTTTTTATGGGCGAAAATAAAAACCGCAAGATAGCCCAAAAAAATTATCTTGGAGTAAAAATATATGCCTGCAAATCATTTTATTGATAATAAAAATAAACTTATTGTAACAACGTGGGAAGGTGATGCGGTTGATGTAGATTTTATAGAAGCGACAATAAAATATCAGAAAGACATTCAACTAAATCCAGAGCACATAGACTACAATGAAATTGCTAACTTTAGTAAAATTTCAAGTATAAAACTTACGCAAAAGGGCTTGAAAAGAATTGGAAGAATCTCTTCAAAAACAGATCAGCATAATTCAAACGTCAAGCTTGCTCTTGTTGTCAGTTCTGGCACAGCCTTTAACCTAGCAAGGGTTTATGCATCATTTAGAAATTTACAGAACGGGACAAACAAGGAAATACGTATATTTAAAAGTGAAGTAGAGGCTATGGAGTGGGCTAAAAACAAAACTTAACTCTATAATATAAGCCAACAGCAACTCTTCTTGTTGGCTGTTTAGTTTGCCAAAAACATGTGTTTTTGCTGCACTTCACAAATATGAGGAATGCCACAATGCCTTTGCATAATGGGGATACACCTGAAAAACGTTCTAGTGTTCGACTTGAAGCGGAGCTAAGGGTTTACTACGGTGACTACCAAAGTAAATTGCTTACAGGCTACAGCATAGATTTAAGTACCGGAGGGATTTTTCTCGGCACAACATGTCCATTCGATATTGATGACATTGTAAAGTTGAAGCTATCAATACCGGGTGAAGAGGAAAACACGATCTCTTGCGATGCACGTGTTGCATGGATTAATTATGAGGACAAGCGACTTAAGCCAGAATACCCAACAGGGGTCGGTTTGCAGTTTGTCAATCTTGCACCGGAAAACCTCAGTTCTATAGTAGGGTTTTTAGAGGTCAAAGCAGTTTGGTAACTTTTTCAATATTTTGTAAGTCCCATAAGTCCGACTTACGAGAAGAAAAACGGCTTCTTATCCCTTAGCCACGCAACCCTCCTTAAGTCTCAAGCCAATCAATAACCTGATCGGGATGACCGGTAGCGAACCAACGCTCCTTTTTTTATTTACAGCTTTTAGCTAATCGCTACTAGAATAGATAACACCAACATGGTGAATGCGGGCAGTGACTTTTGTAATGAGTCTTTAACTTTGATGTGCATCGACACAGCCCCAAGCATAAGCAAGGCCATTGCAGCTGCCGCTGGCTTGACTAATAAGGGAGCCCATATGCCTACAATGAGGCATATGGCCAGAATTATCTTAGTCGCACCGATAAGAACCATGATCCCAGCAGGCAGGCCATAAGCAGCAAATTCTTCTTTCATGTTTTTGGCTTCGCCACCTCGCCAATTTGTTTCTTTGCCATAGCGCACAACCCAGACATTGAATATTCCAAGTGCAATAATAATTTGGCATACAGTAATTAAGATTTCCATTATGACCCCCTTTCTAAATATTGATCGCCGTTAAAACAATATCATTGTATCTGAGTTCTAACCCTTAACCAGTTGAGAGGCACTTTTTTTTAAAAGTCACGCCTTCTGAAAAGAAGTTCAACTTCTTCTCGATAGCGGTATTCAAGAAGCACTTTAATCCACAAAACGGTGGCCACCAAGGATCGAACTCTGGTGGCCTTTTCTTGTTTGCCAGGAGCTTTACGACAGGACTGAACATTAGACACGACAAATTCTTTTTTATCAAGCTAGAAAATAGTAACTGCTTCATGTAACAAAGGGTGGAAATCTAACCACCAGAGGAGGCTCTGAATCGAATGAATGCTGAAGGGTTGATTAACGTTAGTCAGGCAGTTACGCACGGCAACTTGCGCCAGGTTAGGAATCTCAAGTCCAACAAACAGGGGAGCGTGATTAATGTAGAGGGAAATGCCCTTACTGTTCTTGTAGCCCAGACCTCTGAGGTCTGGGCTTGCGAAGACTGTGAAGAAAGCAATACAGACTGACCCAGCCCTTACATCTAGAGCTATTACCGTTATTTTCTTAATCACAATCAGTTGTGACTGAGAAGATAACAAGGTCTCTCTGAGCTTCGGCGGATTCCTATATGCGATGTCAATGGATAGGTGTCTTCTTTGCCACAACTTCTGAGACGAAAACTGGCTTCTTATTGATAGAGACATTTAAGAAGCGCATTAATAAAAACTATGGCCAGCAGGATTTGATTCTTGGTGGCCGTTTTCTTATATGTCAGCCATTACGTAAGCGACTGACACACAACGATAAGTATTGCCATCGCTTAACACTACCAACAGAATTCTCTATCAACACTGAACGCGACCAGAGCTTTTTTTCTGGAATCCGTTACGAATAGTTATTTCATCTCTCAACTATCAAAGAATGCATCGAATTTCTGCTTCTCGATTGAATGTCTCTGCATGAATAAGCTAAGATGAAAAATATCTTAGTTTTTTGTGCTTGGTGTTGTCAGAACGTAAGGGAAGATTCATGGGAAATTTTCAAATGCTTTACTGGTACTGGCTGGTCTTCGGGATGATACTGATGTTACTGGAACTAGCAGTTCCTTCCTTCACGATCTTCTGGTTTGGCTTGGGAGCGCTGGTTGCCGGCTTATTGATGATGTTGGTTCCTGGTCTCAGCCTGACCTTGCAAATTTTAGTCTGGATCATTGCATCGGCCGCATTCGTGCTTTTCTGGTTCAAAGTGATGAAACCACGCATGACCGATAAAACGACCTCCGGCATCGCCCGCGAGGCGGTGCTTGGTGAAACGGCCATGGTGACTCGTGTTCCTGAAGGCGATCGGCGTGGCGAAATACGTTTCTCTGTGCCGATGCTCGGTTCCGATACCTGGCCATTTATCTGTGACGATGAGGTCGCTGTTGGTGACCGGGTCGCCGTGCGGGAAATCTCCGGTAACACTATGTTGGTTAAAATTGTCCGTAACACTCAAAGCAAAGGGGAGGGTTGAATATGGGAGGCCTGATCGTTGTTGTCATTTTTGCCATTTTGGTTATTACCACCATCAGCATGGGAGTGCGGCTTGTACCACAGGGCAGCAAATGGGTTGTCCAGAGACTCGGCAAATATCACAAGACCCTTAACCCTGGTCTGAACATCCTGATCCCTTACGTTGATAATGTCGCTTACAAAGTTACCACCAAGGACCAGGTCCTCGATATCCATTCCCAGGAAGTTATCACCATGGATAATGCGGTGATCCTGGCCAACGCTGTTGCCTTTATCAACGTTATCAGCCCTGAGAAGGCGGTCTATGGTGTCGAGAATTATCACCTGGCCATACAGAACCTGGTTCAGACTTCGTTGCGTTCGATTATTGGTGAGATGGCTCTGGACTCTGCCCTGAGTTCCCGTGATTCAATAAAATCCAAGCTTAAAGAGGCCATCTCAGACGATATCAGTGATTGGGGCATCACTTTGAAGACAGTTGAGATTCAGGATATTAAACCATCGCAAACGATGCAGAAGGCGATGGAAGAGCAGGCGGCTGCCGAGCGGGAGAGAAGGGCTACAGTAACCCGTTCTGGTGGTGAGAAAGAGGCCGCAATTCTCGAAGCCGAAGGTCGTCTCGAAGCTTCCAAGCGTGATGCGCAGGCTCAGGTGGTACTGGCCGAAGCGACGCAAACGGCAATTACCAAGGTGACCGAGGCGATTACCGATCAGGAACTTCCGGCGATGTACCTGCTTGGAGAGAAGTACATCAAGTCAATTCAGGATATGGCGACTTCGCCGAATGCTAAAACTGTGCTGCTGCCTGCAGATTTGCCGAGCGCACTTCGCGGCATCCTCGGTGGTGGCAAGTAACCTTCTGTGGCGATTCTGTAATGTGTGATGCTTTTTAACCATGGACCTATAACCCAAATAAAGGGAATAGGTCTTTACACCAAACAGCATAAGCTGAAATCAAAAGACCAACGCAAAGACGCCAAGAAGAGCCAGGAAAGACGCTAAGGGTGACTATTACGCTTTTTGAAATGGTTTTCTTTGCGCGCTTTCTCTACCCCTTCGCGCCTTTGCGTTAAACCCTTACAACCTTTTTGGGGTTATAAGTCCGTTTAATAAAGGGCTCACCTTGTTCTGTGATTGTGACCTATGACTAAGAGCGCTCAAAGAAAACCAGGCAAGCCTGCGAAAAAATATAGTCAGGCTGCACGTTTACACGATGTGATCCGTATTCTTGAGGCACGTTACGGGGCTACTGTCGATGAGCTCGCCGAGGAGTGCGGTGTTACTCGACGAACCGTTTATCGTGACCTCGATGCTATTCGTGACGCCGGGTATCCATTGATCTCTGAGCCTGAAGCCGATGGTCGGGTGCTTTATAGCTTCATGACCGGCTTCAAAAAACTTCCACCTATTACCTTCTCCCTTGAAGAGTTGATGACGCTCTATCTCTGTCGTGGCCAGCTTGGTTTCTTGAAGGGCACCCCTTTTCAGGATGATCTTGACGCCATCTTTGGACGAATCCACTCTAGTTTGCCTCCGCGCAGCGTAGCGCATCTGGAACGGATCGCAGAAGCCGCGTCCCCCAAATTTCAGGGGCAGAGGGATTATGCCGTAAAGAAAGAACTGCTTAAGGAATTACGCAGGGCACTTCTTTACCAGTACCAGATCGATCTCTCCTATACGCCAGCACGCCGCGATACAGAAACCTACCGCTTTGATCCTTATACCGTGCTTTTTTACGGAGGCGCTCTTTATCTGGGAGGCTACGCCCACAATCGCAAGGCCTTGAGGCTCTTCCTGGTTGATCGTATTGAGAAACTCACTGTGCTGGAGGACCGTTTTGAAATCCCTGAAGACTTTTCGGCGGGAGATCTTACCGGCTCTGCTTTTGGGTTGATCGACGAAGAACAGTTCCTGATCAAGGTCCGGTTTGGTCCTGAGATCGGCCATCTCATTCGTGAAAGGACCTGGCACCCAAGCCAGGAAATGGTTGAGGAAGAAGATGGTTCACTGGTGCTGACCTTTGAGGCCAGCGGTGAAAAAGAGATTCTTGCCTGGCTTTATTCCTATCTTCCTTACGTTCAGATCCTTGAGCCAAAGGAGCTGAAAGAAAAATTCCTGGAAAACTTGCAAAGGGCCATTCGGGGGCAATAACCCTTTGCCTGTTGTTACTCGCTCGTCCCCTTCAGATAAGCAAACCAATACGCAAATCCGACGAAAACAACACCACCAATGATATTACCCAAAGTGACCGGGATCAGGTTGCTGATGAAAAAGTTTGTCCAGGTCAGCTCTGCAACCTGCAGCCCAAGTTTTGCTTTTAAGAGCAAGCCGGTCGGGATGAAATACATATTGGCAACCGAATGTTCGAAGCCACTGGCGACAAAAGCCATGATTGGAACGTAGCAGGCGAGCATCTTGCCGGGAATGTCGCGGGCCGCTGTGGCCATGAACACGGCCAGACAAACCAGCCAGTTGCACAGAATGCCGCGAACCAGTGCGACGCTGAAGGAGAGCTCACACTTGGCTGCTGCAATATTGACAGCGTGTTCTGCAACACGACCGATCTGCCAGAGCTCGGACTCAACCATCAGCCAGGCCAGAAAAAGTGACCCGACCAGGTTGCCGATGATGACAATGGCCCAGTTCTCGGCAATCTTCTGCCAAGGGATCTGGCCTTGAAGTGCGGTCTTGGTCAACAGGCTGTTGCCGGTAAAAAGTTCAGCACCACAGATGACGACCAGCATCAGTCCGAGGGAGAAGACGCTGCCGCCGAGCAGTCGTGAGATTCCCTCTCCCAGGTGCGTGGAGGCGTCTGATGTAACCAGGGTTGCCAATTCCGCCCCGAAGGCAATATAGAAACCTGCAAGCAGGCTGAGAACCCAGGTGCGTGCAAGTGGCTGGGTCAGAACCCTGCGGCCGTTGGTCGCGATCAACTGAGTGGTCTCTATCGGTGTGAGGAAACGTTTTTCCATAGTTGGGTCCAGGGCGAAGGTTAAAGGTTAAAGGTTAAAGGTTCAGGGTTCAGGGTTCAGGGTTCGGGGTTCGGGGTTCAGGGTTCGGGGTTCGGGGTTCGGGGTTCGGGGGGTGTCCTTTAACCCTTCGCCCTGTGCCCTGTTCCTGATTTAAAGGCCGACATGCTTGGCCAGCTTCTCCCAGGCCGGAAGGCTTCGCTCAATGATGCCCATATCGACACAGTAGGCGATACGGAAGTAGCCGGGAGCACCAAAGCCGGAACCGGGAACCAGAAGGATATTGTACTTTTGCGCCTGGCGGACAAATTCTACGTCATCTTCAATAGGCGATTTTGGGAAAAGATAGAAGCCGCCGCCCGGTTTGACCATCTTGAAGCCGAGTCCGGTCAGGTGGTTATAGATAAGATCACGTTTCTCCTGGTACTCACCAACGTCGACACTTTCCCCTTGCAGCACTGCGACCAGACGTTGCATCAGGGCAGGGGCATTAACGAAGCCGAGGACGCGATTGCAGAAGACCGCACCCTCCATAAAGAGTTTAACTTCAGCCATGCTCGGATTTGCCGCCAGGTAGCCAATCCGTTCTCCAGGCAGGGCCAGGTCTTTAGAGTGTGAGGTAACCAGGATCGAATTGCGGATATAGTTAAAGACAGGAGGCACGTTGTTGCCGTCGAAAGCCAGACGCGCATAGGGCTCGTCAGAGATGACATAGATGTTGCGATTGAGCTCTGCCTGTTTACGCTCGAGCATTTCCCCCAAGGCTTGCAGGGTCTCTGCGCTGTAGACGGCGCCGGTCGGGTTGTTGGGCGAGTTGATGATGATTGCGCGGGTGTTGTCAGTAATGGCGGACTCAATAGCATCGATGTCCGGCTGGAAGGTTTCCGGATCGGTCCAGACCTCGGTTGTAGTGCCGCCGTGGTTGTCCACGTAGAATTTATACTCAACGAAAAATGGCGTGAGAATAATAACTTCTTCGCCAGGATTGAGGATTGTTTTTAAGGTTACATTGAGGGCTCCACCGGCGCCGCAGGTCATGATGATGTGACCAGAGTTGATAGGTACACCGGAATATCTTGCGATATTTTTGGCAACCGCAGCGCGGGTCTCTTCATACCCGGCATTGTTCATGTAACGATGCATGCCGAGATCCGGCTGGTTAACGATGCGACGAAGCTCGCGATGAAACGCCTCCGGTGGTTCTACGGAGGGGTTGCCCAGAGTGAAATCGTAAACATTTTCAGCTCCGAATTCGGCAATCAGGGCGGCACCTTCCTCGAACATGCGCCTGATCCAGGATGAGCGTTCAATAGCGTTGTGAACTTTTATAGCAACAGTCATTAGGTAGACTCCTTAAATAAATTATATGACAGATCTAAAAACTGAGATGCGAGTTTAGCCTTCTGCACGTCGTTGGTCAAGCGGTGTTAAACGCCTTGGTTGCTTGCTTTTTAATGATTCATAGGATAACTTCACAAGTTCCCTGAACAGTGGAAAGGACAGACCCTGTGGATGAAAAGAACCTGAAAAAATTACGGCAGCAGATCGATACTCTCGACGACCAGATTCTAGATCTTCTCAATCGTCGGGCCGACGTGGTGGTTGCGGTTGGCAAGGCGAAGGATGAGAAGCGCGGTGAGTACTATGTACCGAGCCGTGAGAAGGCGATCTTTGAACGCCTGATTTCTGGAAACAAAGGACCTTTTCCCGATGAAGGCGTGCGCAGGGTCTTCCGTGAAATTATCTCGGCCTCCCTCTCTTTGGAACAACCTCTGAAGGTTGCCTTCCTTGGCCCTCAGGCGACCTACACCCATGTCGCTGCCATGCAGCAATTCGGGTTTTCGGCGCAACTTGTCCCGTTAAAAAGTATTTCCTCGGTCTTCGAAGAGGTCAGCAGGGGCAGGGCCAGTTATGGTGTCGTGCCGGTAGAAAACTCTAACGAGGGTGTGGTTTCTCACACGCTCGATATGTTCATGTCCTCTGACCTCAAGATTATCGCCGAAATCCTTTTGCCGGTTTCTCACGATCTGCTTAACCTTTCCGGACAGACCGCTGATGTGCGTAAAGTGATTTCACACCCCCAAGCGATCGGCCAATGCCGAACATGGCTGGAGGAAAACCTGCCTGATATTCCTCTGGTTGATGCCTCAAGTACCGCTTCTGCCGCTCAGCAGGCCGCTGAAGATGCCAGCGTCGCAGCAATTGCCAGTGAAACGGCGGCCTCGCTCTACGGTTTGCGTGTGGTTGAACACAAGATCGAGGATAATCGCAACAACTTCACCCGTTTCCTGGTGATCGGCAACGAAATGCAGAACCCGAGTGACAATGACAAGACCTCGATCATGTTCAGCGTTAAGGATCAGGCGGGTATCCTCTATCATATGCTGGAGCCTTTCAGTAAACGTGATATCAACCTGGCCAAGATTGAAAGTCGTCCGATGAAGGGCAAGGCTTGGGAGTATATCTTCTTCCTTGATATGGTCGGTCATGTTGAGGATAAGGATATTTCTGGTGCGGTGGAAGAGCTGCGGACCTCTTGCCAATTCCTCAAGATTCTAGGCTCTTATCCAAAGGCACGTTGAAGAATCAACTTAAGGAAACGGCGAATAAAACGATGAAGACCTTTTACATAGATAAACTTGCCATTGTGGGTGTTGGGCTGATCGGAGGGTCCCTGGCCCTGGCTTTGAAAGAGGCGGGTGTCGTCGGCCATGTGGTCGGAGTCGGCCGTGGCCTGCCGAACCTGCAAACGGCTTTGCGCCTTGGTGTGGTTGACAGCATTACTCAAAATTTGGCTGAAGGTGTCACAGAGGCTGACGTGGTGTTTCTTGCAACGCCGGTGCAGTCCCTTGGACTGGTAGCAAAAGAGGCCATGCCGCATCTCAAACCTGGTGCTATCATTACTGATGGCGGCAGTGTTAAACAGGCGGTGATCGATGCGATTGAACCGCACCTGCGTGACGACGTTCACTTTGTTCCGGGTCATCCTATCGCAGGAACCGAGAATAGTGGTGCGGAAGCAGCGTTCGCAACTCTCTATCGTGAGCGCCGCTGCATCCTGACTCCGACAGAGAGAACCTCCGATGTTGCTGTTGAAGCTATGCGTCAGATGTGGCAGCTCGTCGGCAGCCAAGTGGTGATTATGCCCGTTGAAAAGCACGACCGGGTGCTTGCTGCGATCAGTCATCTCCCTCATATGGTCGCCTACGCACTGGTCAATGCTGTTGGTGCTTATGACCGTTACGACGAGAATATCCTTGAATACTCGGCCGGTGGCTTTCGCGATTTTACCCGCATCGCCTCTTCTGATCCAACCATGTGGCGGGATATCGCCCTGACTAATCGTGACGCACTGGTCGAAATGATGGAACAGTTCGAAACCTTTTTTGCCGAACTTAAAGAAGACGTTGCTCTTGGCTCGGACGAGAGGCTTTTCGAATTCTTCCGCCGCTCCAAGCAAAGCCGTGACGAAATCCTCTAGGCATTGTCCCCGTATGGGGGCTGTCCCTTTCCTCTTAACAATATAGTGATTTAAATGAACAGTAATCAATCACAGACCAGAACTATCGCTCCCATTAAATCCCTACGCGGAGAAGTATCCGTCCCCGGCGACAAGTCCATCTCGCATCGTTCGATCATGTTCGGTTCTCTGGCCGAGGGGACGACCCGGGTCAGTGGTTTCCTGATGGGGGAGGACAACCTGTCCACCTGGAAGGCTTTTGAGTCCATGGGGGTCACCATCTCTCAGACAGGAACAGAGGCCCTTGAGATCAAGGGCGTTGGTCTTAATGGCCTGCAAGAACCGGGTGATGTCCTTGATTGTGGTAACTCCGGCACGACCATACGTTTGATGTCCGGTTTGCTGGCTGGACAGAATTTCTTTTCTGTATTGACCGGCGACAAGTACCTGCGCAAAAGACCGATGCAACGCGTCGTGACGCCCTTGGCAGCAATGGGCGCACAGATCTGGGGCCGAGATGGTGGAGAAAGAGCTCCTCTGGCGATTCAGGGCGGCGCTCTCACTCCAACCACCTATGCCTCTCCCGTGTCGAGTGCCCAGGTTAAGTCAGCCGTTCTTCTGGCCGGTCTTTCTGTTGACGGCGAGACGACGGTGACTGAGCCACACCTGTCACGTGATCATAGCGAACGCATGTTGTCCTGTTTCGGTGCAGAGGTGAGGCCCTTTGACGGTGGCGTAAGCCTGACCGGCAGACCGCGACTCCTGGCTCAGGAAGTTGTCGTTCCGGGCGATGTTTCTTCAGCGGCCTTTTTTATGGTCGCCGGTTTGATTACGCCGGGAGCTGAATTGCTGATTCGCAATGTCGGCATCAACCCTACTCGTAGTGGCATCATCGATATTCTGGTCGCTATGGGTGGACAAATGGAAATGCTCGATATAAGGGAGCAGTCCGGCGAGCCGGTTGCCGATATCTTGGTTCGGCACAGTCAGCTGAAAGGCATAGAGATCAGTGGCGACATGGTGCCCCGTGCCATTGATGAATTTCCAGTGATCAGTGTCGCCGCCGCGTTGGCAGAAGGAACCACGACAATCCGCGATGCGGAAGAGTTGCGGGTCAAGGAAACCGACCGTATCGATGCCATGGTTAGTGAGCTTGGTAAATTGGGAGGTCTGGTTGAAGGCCGTCCTGATGGTATGGTAATTACGGGTGTTGAACAGCTTAACGGTGGCACAGTGACGTCGCATGGCGACCACCGGATTGCCATGAGCCTGGCTGTCGCTGCTCTTTCGGCAAGAGACAGTGTGACGATAGAGGATGTCGCTTGTACGGAGACCTCTTTCCCGGGATTCTGGGCTTTGCTCGGTACATTCAACTGATAATAGAAGGTAACTTTAAAGATATGAAAGAACTGATTGTCGCTATAGATGGCCCCTCAGGTGTGGGCAAGAGCACTTTGAGTAAATTGCTCTCTCTTGAACTCGGTTATGTCAACCTTGACACCGGTGCGATGTACAGAGCCGTTGCTCTTGCTTCGTTACGGCAGGGGATTGACGCTAAAGACCATGCAGCACTAAAGCAGCTCTGTGAGAAAATCGTTATAGAGTTTGAGTGCGGAGAGAAAAAAGAGCGTGTGTTGCTGAATGGTGAGGATGTCTCTGCACAGATCCGCACACCGGAGATCAGTCTTCTAACGGCCTCTGTCGCGGCTTGTCCTGATGTTCGCCAGGCCATGGTTGAGCGGCAAAGGATTCTCGGTGCTAATGGAAGTGTTGTGCTCGAGGGCAGGGATATCGGCACGGTCGTGTTCCCCAATGCCGATGTAAAGTTCTTCCTCAAGGCTTCGTCGGAAGTTCGTGGCCAAAGACGCTTCCTGGAACTGCAGTCAAAGGGTGTTGACGTTGATCTGGCTCGTACCATCTCCGAGGTTCAGGCTCGGGATGTTGCCGATACCAGCCGTACGAACTCTCCGCTAAGACAAGCCGATGATGCTATTGTCATAGATACCACGGATTTGAACATCACTCAGGTTCTCGAACGCATGTTCACAGTGATCGCCGAATATCGTCAAAACTGAGAGCCTCCTTTTCGGATTGAAAGCATGGAAATTATTCTCGCAAAAAGTGCCGGGTTCTGTTTCGGCGTCAAGCGTGCCACACAGATGGCTTTTGAGGCGGCCTCCAAGCATGAGAACATCTGTTCTCTCGGGCCGGTCATTCATTCGCCTCAGGTCGTAAAAGGGCTTGCAGCTCAGGGCGTGAAGGTTGTCTCCAAGGTCGAGGATATCCCGCCTGGTTCAGTGATTGTCCGCTCTCACGGCATTACCTTGGAAGAGATGGAGAAAATCCATGAGAGCAACCTGACCATTGTTGATGCGACCTGCCCATTTGTAAAAAAAGCCCAAGAGTACGCTGCTCGTCTCAGTGATGAAGGTTATACGGTTGTCATTGTCGGTGAGGTGGAACACCCGGAAGTGCAGGGGATCGTCTCCTACGCAGGCGAAGCCCTGGTTCATGTCGTTGCCGATGCTCAGCAGGCATCGGCACTACCGCGCATGAAGAAAGTCGGGATCGTCGCGCAGACCACCCAGTTGTATGAAAACCTGAAGGACATCATGGATGTCTGTCTGGCCAAGAGCCAAGAGCTGAGAATCTACAATACCATCTGTGATGCGACTTCGGTTCGGCAGAACGAGGCTCGTGAAATTGCTCTGGAAGTTGACCTGATGTTTGTTATCGGTGGTCATGCCAGCGCCAATACCTCCCGGCTTGCCGGAATCTGTCGTGAAATCCAGACACGGACCTGGCATATTGAAACAAAGGAAGAGATCGAACCCGAATGGTTTGCTTCCGTAAACAGGGTGGGAGTCACTGCTGGCGCCTCCACGCCGCGCTGGCTCATTGACGAGGTCCTGGCAAGAATTACGGATCTGGCAATCGAGACCGAAGGCTCTTAACTAATCGACCCCAAGCTTCTTTGCCAGCACTTTGTAAAGGCTGTCAGAGCAGCCCTGGTAAACTATCTTCAACGGGTTCTTCACCTTTAACCCTGCCGAAATTTTATAGCACCCTCTCAACCCTCTTAATTGCGCGCTTTCCCTCTACCTCAGGTCCCGCTTCCGGACGGAAAATAAAGGTTTGAATTTTCCATGAGGCTGTGCTATGTTCGCCGACCATGGCCTAAGAGCCATACCACCGTTTTTACGGCGGAATTTGCTAGGGGGTAACTGGTTAACAATGGAAAGTAACGAAAACACAAACGAAGAAGTAGAAGGTATGGAGATGGACGAGGATCTTGACATGGAGCAGTCTTTCGAAGAGATGTTCGAAAGCAGCATGCAAGAGCTCAACGTAGGCGACGTAGTGCTCGGTACAATTGTACAGGTCACAGGCGACCACGTGGTCGTTGATGTTGGTTACAAGTCGGAAGGGGTTATCCCTCTCTATGAGTTCAAGGACGAAGAAGGCAAAATCGATATTAAAGTCGGTGATGAAGTCGATGTCCTCTTTGAGCGTCGTGAGAATGATAGCGGCCTCATTGGTCTCTCCAAAGAAAAAGCGGATCGTCAGAAAATCTGGGGTTCACTTGAAGAAGGTGCGGTTGTTGAAGGTAAGATCGTTGGGCGCATTAAAGGTGGCCTGACAGTCGACATCGGTATCAATGCTTTTCTGCCCGGTTCCCAGGTTGACCTGCGTCCGGTCCGTAATCTTGAGAAGTTGCTCGGTGCGAGCTTCGACTTTAAGATTATCAAGCTGAACAAAAGACGCGGCAACATCGTACTCTCGCGTCGTGTTCTTCTTGAAGAGCAACGTGAAAGCATGCGTTCTGACACTCTCGAAACACTTTCTGAAGGTCAGGAAGTTGAGGGTATCGTCAAGAACCTGACTGATTACGGTTCCTTTATTGATCTAGGCGGCATTGATGGCTTGCTGCACATCACGGATATGTCCTGGGGTCGCGTTAACCACCCTTCGGATGTTCTCTCTGTTGGTGAGAAGATCAAAGTCAAAATTCTTAAATACGATCGTGAGCGTGAACGTGTTTCTCTCGGCCTGAAGCAGATCACTCCTGATCCATGGCTGGAAGTTGAAAGCGTTTACCCGGTTGGTGGTAAGGTTCAGGGCAAAGTAGTCAGCCTCACGGACTACGGCGCATTCGTTGAGTTGGAAGATGGCGTTGAAGGCCTGATCCACGTCTCTGAAATGAGCTGGACCAAGCGTATCAAGCATCCAAACAAGATTCTTACGGTAGGTGACGAGGTTGAGACTGTTGTATTGGCCCTGGATATTCCTAATCGCCGTATCTCCCTCGGTCTCAAGCAGATTGAGCCGAATCCATGGGAAGTGATTGGCGAGAAGTTCCCGATCGGTACAATCATCGAAGGTCAGGTCAAGAATATCACTGATTTCGGTGTCTTTATTGGTGTTGATGAGGGAATCGACGGTCTGGTTCATATTTCTGATCTTTCCTGGACCAAGCGGGTCAAGCATCCTTCCGAGATCTTCAAGAAGGGCGATACCGTTAAGGCTGTCGTTCTGAATATTGATCGCGACAACGAGCGCTTCTCCCTTGGCCTCAAGCAGTTGACTCCTGATCCTTGGGAATCAATTCCTGTCAAGTACGCTCCGGGGACTATTGTTCGCGGTAAGGCGACTTCGGTCACTGATTTCGGTGTCTTCCTCGAGATTGAAGAAGGTATTGAAGGCTTGATCCATGTCTCTGAACTGAGCCAGGAAAAAGTGGAAAGCCCCAAGGATATTGCGAATGTTGGCGATGAATTTGAAGCCGCCGTTCTCAATGTTGACACGGTCGATCGCAAGATCGCACTCTCTGTCAAGCAACTGAACAGCCATAAAGAAAAGGCAGAAGTTCAGGAGTTCCTCGGTGCACAGAAGCAAGCAACCTCAAACCTCGGTGCTCTTTTGCAGGGTGCCATGGCTCGTAACGACGAGGACTCAACCGAGTAATTCAGTTAAAACCTTTAGCGCGTTTCCACTGTATGTGGAAACGCGCTTTTTTTAGGACAATCCATGAAGAAACGTCCCTTTCTGCTGGCATCAGCCCTTTTAGCAGGCCTATTTGTTTTCTTCCTGGCCCTGGCGGTTACTGTCGCCAGTTTTATGGGTCGTCCCGCCAACTTTGTGATTGGCGACAAGATTGGTGTTGTCGAAGTTTTTGGTGCGATTGCGGATTCTCGGCAAGTTATCGAACAACTCCATGACTTTCGTGACAATGACAACATCAAGGCCATTGTTCTCCGTATCGATTCTCCTGGAGGAGGCGTAGGTCCGTCCCAGGAAATCCATGACGAAGTAAAAGCCCTCGATGCAATAAAACCTGTCATTGTTTCAATGGGTTCTGTAGCCGCTTCGGGTGGCTATTATATAGCGGCTTCTGCTCGCGAGATCGTTGCCAACCCAGGAACGATAACCGGTAGCCTAGGCGTCATTATGGAGTTTACCAATTTTCAAGAGCTACTTGATAAAATTGGTCTCAGCAGTGTCGTCGTAAAAAGTGGTGAATATAAAGATATTGGCTCTCCTGCTCGTAAGATGACGTCTCTTGAGCGTGAGATCCTTCAGGATTTGATCGATGATGTCCACAGCCAGTTCGTGGCGGCAGTTGCCACGGGTCGCAACCTTGATGAAGAGGCCGTTCGCCAGATCGCTGACGGCAGAATCTTCTCTGGTCGCAGGGCCATGGATATGGGGCTTGTAGACCGGATGGGCAATCTTGATGTTGCCATTCGGCGTGCAGCCGAACTTGTCGGTATTGACGGTGAACCCAATGTCGTTTACCCTCCGGGTAAAAGTCCCAAGTTCATTGATCTTTTTATAGAAGAAGCAATACAAAAACTACAATTTGCCTTACAGAAGCAACGCGCGGTAGGGCTGCAATATCTTTGGCCAGGATTTAATTAGGAGGTGTGCCATGACTAAGAGTGAGCTGATTGAACAACTGACAACTGAAAATGATGTTCTCAACAAGCGTGAGGCTGAGCTGATTGTTAATTCAATTTTTGACAGTATCGGTAGTGCCTTGGTCGGAGGTGATCGCGTTGAGATTCGTGGCTTTGGTTCGTTTACAGTACGTGAACGAGACGCTCGAGAAGCCCGTAATCCTAAAAGCGGCGATATCGTTCAAATCTCAGCGAAGAAAACCCCTTTTTTCAAAACAGGCAAAGAGCTGCGTGAGCGGGTCAATATCTCCTGATTTGCTCCTTCCATGCTTTTAATAGTTCATATATCAACGCGGCCCCGTTTTTTAGATACGGGGCCGCGTTTGTTTGCAAGTTTTGAAATATTTTGGTTATTAACAACCTCCAGAATGCCGTTTTTATTCCTTTGAGAGAGCCTTTTAGAGTCGAATAATACCCAGGTTGGGTGCTTCAGGCTTCCCGTTCGTGGACGGGCTTGCTCACAGCTACCCGAATTCGAGTAAGAAATCGTTCAGTTGGCCAGCACAGTCAGGGATATTACGTACAATCCAGAGGTTATCAAAGAACACCAAAAGCTTATATTCATGCTAGCACAGGGTTGTCTTCTGTCAACGATGATGACTCTATTATTCTGGTGTTTTCAGCTGTTGTGTGATTATGCTAAACATAACGTGCTGTTAGCGATTCAACGATTATCAGGATTTGCTTTTAATGTTCTTAATCATTTTCTTGAGCCATTCCAATGTGAGCTGGTTACGTTTAATCTATGACCATTCAATGCAAAACACCTAAACCCGGTGCTTACCGTTTCATTATTGATGAGCAGTATAATGGCCTGCGTCTCGACCATTATCTCGCGCAAGCGCACGAGGCATTTTCACGAAGCCTGGCAAAGCGCCTGATTGATCTAGGAGGGGTGCACCTTGCCGGTCGCAGGATGCACCGATGTAGCCAGACTGTCTCTACAGGTCAAGGTGTTGAAGTCTTTATAGACAGGCAACCTTTAACGCCAATGAAGCTGGATCAGAAGCATATCCTGTTCCAGGATCAGGACCTGATTGTATTCGACAAACCTGCCGGTATGCCTACACAGCCAGCTCCATCACGATACCAGGGCACGGTATATGCCGAGCTACAAAACCTTCTCCAGGGGCCGAAGGGCAGAGGGCAGAAGCCAAGTATTGGCATGGTGCAACGTCTCGACCTCGACACCTCCGGGGTCATGGTGTTCTCGATTCACAAACGTGCACACAAGAAGATGACTGAGGCTTTTCTAGGTCGTGATGTCGACAAAACCTACTGGGCGCTGGTCGCAGGAAAACCTGAGACAAAGGAGGGCCACTTCTCCTCCCAGTTGGCGAAAAGGCGATCGACAAACCTTATGGTTTCTGTCGAACGAGGGGGCAAGCAGGCCGAGACTCTTTATCGCGCGCTGCAAAGTATGCAACAGGCCAGTCTGGTTGAAGTCAAGCTGATAACAGGCCGGTCACATCAGATCCGGGCGCATTTCTCTGAAGCCGGGTTGCCTCTGTTGGGCGATACTGCTTATGGTGGGCCGCAAACGATAAATGATGTTGATGTTCCTCGTCAGATGTTACATTCTCGGGAGCTCTCTTTTAACCATCCTGTCACCGGAGAAAAAATGACCTTCAAGGCCCCATTGCCGAATGATTTCTCCGATATCCTCCAGCAACTGGATGTCTCCTTGAACGGTCTCGAAGGATAAGGTATTGTAACGCCGCTATGATGTCCTTTCCACAAATTGATCCGATTATCTTTCAGATTGGCCCCTTGGCCATTCGCTGGTACGGCATGATGTACCTGCTCGGTTTTGGTGCTGCCTACCTGCTGATTACGCATCTGTCACGTATGCGCAATCTCGCCCTGAGCAAAGAGGGCGTCTCGGATTTACTCTTTTATGGTGTTATTGGCGTAGTCCTTGGTGGTCGGCTGGGTTATGTGCTTTTCTATAATCCTGGACAATATCTTTCGAAGCCGTTGGAAGTTTTTGCCGTCTGGCAAGGCGGGATGAGCTTTCACGGTGGTTTGATAGGCGTTGTGCTTGCCTCGGTCTTCTTCTGCTGGCGACGCCAACTGCCGATACTTCTGGCCGGTGACATTCTTGCCACTTCGTCTACGATTGGTCTTGGGCTGGGGCGGGTTGGCAACTTTATTAATGGTGAACTCTGGGGAAGGGTTACTGATCTCCCCTGGGGGATGGTGTTCCCCGGCGGCGGTCGATTGCCCAGGCACCCGAGTCAGCTTTATGAGGCCTTTCTGGAAGGTCTAGTGTTGTTCCTGATTCTTTATCTGCTGCATCGGCGCAATACTAAACGAGGTGTGCCATTCTTCTGCTTTTTTGTCGGTTATGGATTCTTCCGTTTTTTGGTCGAGTTTGTTCGTCAACCTGACGCCCATCTTGGTTTTCTCTGGGGTGGGGCAACCATGGGGCAGCTGCTCTCTCTGCCGATGATTCTTTTTGGCCTGTGCGGCCTCATTTATATATATCGTTTCAAGGCCACGCGATGAATCGCTTTCGCGGCATTATCTACGATTGCGACGGTGTCCTGTTTGAGAGTCGCAGGGCCAATCTGGCCTATTATAATGCGATTCTGAGCCATTTTGATGAGCCCCATGTCGAGGAATCTGACCAGGCACGCGCGCATCTTTGTCACACTGCGGCCAGCCCTCATGTTTTTAGCCAACTTTTGGGTGTTGAGCGAACGCCGCAGGCTCTGTCTCTTGCCGCAGAGCTTGATTATCGGCAGTTCATTCCTTTTATGACTCCCGAGCCCGGCATGCAGGAGGCCTTATCCAGACTCTCTGGCTCGTATCCTCTCGCGGTTGCGACGAACCGTGGTTATAGTATGCCGAGCATTCTCGAACATTTTGGTCTGAGCGACTATTTCAAAACGGTCGTTACCAGTCGTGACGTAGAGCGTCCCAAGCCCGCTCCCGATATGCTGCATGAGGCGGCAAAGCGTTTGCAATGCGCAACGCACGAGTTGTTGTTTGTCGGCGACTCCGAGCTTGATCAGGCTGCGGCCCAGGAGGCGGGCATGCCTTTTGCTAATTATCGTGGCGGTTTGAAGGCTGATGTGCAGCTGGGTCATCACAATGAGTTGGTTGATCTGTTGCTCTTTTTGTAGATTTTTTAACCCCAAAGACTTAAGCAAAACCGTCGGGTTTGCCCGACAGCAACGTCATTTTCTTTGTGGCGACAAAGAAAACAAAGCAAAAGAAAACTTGGCGCTGCGCTGGGCATGTTTTACTCGATACATTCTGGTGGCAAATATCAGCAGTACAATTCTTTGGTAGTCTGTCCATCCCCCGTAGTTGACGAGGCCCTTGAGGACCTCTCCAGTAGTGACAGGCCCAAGATCTTGTGTTCTTATGCCTTTCGCTACTAGAAAACACGACAGCCAGGCCCCCAGAAACGGGCCGGAATGCCAAAACCTCAACGAGTAGAAATCTCAGAAACCGGGTAAAGAAATATGCCCTCCGCTAGGAGCTAGCCGTTTTTGCTTACTTTTGTTGCCGCCTAGACAAAAGTAAGGCGTATGGCGGGACGCGACCCGCCGGTTCTGCTTTTAGTTCTCAACAAAGACTTAAAAAGAAACAGATTAACAATATATTCCCCTGAGACTACCAAAAAAAAGAAACACTTAATCAATCAGACAGATAAAAACAAACCCCATATCTATTCAATATGGGGTTTGTAAACAATCAGAGGGCGCTCCCTGAATACAGGGAGCGCCCTCTTTATTTTCTGCAAGGACACCTTCAGTTTAAATTCATAACCATTTCAAGTACATGTCCTTCATCTGTCGGATTATACGATATCTCATCCATGATTGTGTGGATAAGGTAGATGCCGCGGCCGTTCTCTTCGAGTGGATGACGAGGCTCGATGTACTGTTCGACATCAAAGCCTGGGCCGAAATCAAAGACCTTAATGGTCAGGCGCTGGGAGACGGTACTGATTTCTATATGAACCTCTTTAGCCGGGTCACCCTCGTTAGCATGTTGAATGGCGTTCGCCATGGCCTCGGTCAAAACCAGGTTGAGGTCGAAGGCCAGTTTTTCACGGTCTCCGCTATAATCACGCAGGGTCCGCGCAATGTTCTCGCCGATATGCCCGATCAGGCAAAGATAACGTGTCTGATTAGGAACTTTTATGTCGACAGCAATCCGGTCAGTCATCATGGCTTTGGGCCTGGTTGAAGACAGCGTTCGCGTCCTGGAGAAAGATTATTGCTGGAAGCTTGCCAGCGCCTCAGCAGAGTCGGTATAGATTTCAAAGACCCGGTGCAGGCGCGTCAATTCAAACATCGATTTTACCTGAAGCTGCAACCCGGATAGTTTTAGATTACCGTTACGTGAGCTGGCGTTTTTAAAACCTGAAACCAGGGCTCCAAGGCCGGAAGAGTCGACAAACCGTACCGCCTGCAGGTCTACAACCAAGTTGTTCTTGCCTTCCTCGAACAGCTTCAACATCTGGTTCTTCAGCTCGCCGCTGTTATGAGCGTCGAGACGCTCCTCATTGATTGCCAGTAGAACAGCTGCGCCCTTGTCCTCAATCTGCAAATTCATTTCGTACTCCTTGGTCTGGAAATCGGAACGCTTATAGCTATAAGCAGTCCAAGCAGATATATTATCACAACACTCGATCTTTGAAGGAAATTCTCTTTAATGCTAATTTATTGTTCTCGTGGATCATTCCCGGGTTTCTTGCATGACGACCAACGATACATCGTCCTGGAAATTGTGGTGCCCGGAGAAAATACGAACTTGTTCAACAATGAAATCGATCAATTCCTGTGGCGGCAGTTGATGCTTTTCACTGAGTAACTCTACCAGGCGTTCTTCACCAAAGAGCTCATTGCTCTTGTTCTCCGCCTCAATCACGCCATCGGTATAGAGCAACAGGACATCTCCATCTTCCATCTTCAATGTTTCCTGCTCATAAGTGAAATCTTCTTTGACACCGATAATCAAACCTTCAGGATCAAGTCTGAGACATTGCTGATTCCTGGCTTGCCACAGCAGGGTCGGTGAATGGCCGGCACTGGCAAATGAAATTTCACGGGAGGCCGCCTGGTATTGCAGATAAAAGAGTGTGATGAAAAGCTCAGCCCTGGTCAGATCCTCATAGAAGAACTGGTTAAGTTCTCTCAACAGTTGCGATGGTTTTGTGAATTTGTCGCTTCGCGACCTGATCAGTGTCCGTGTTTCTGCCATGATAAGCGCAGCGCCAACATTATGACCTGAGACGTCCGCAATCACCAGATCCAAACGCCCATCTTCATGGATCAGGTAATCGTAATAGTCGCCGCCAACCTCTTTAGCCGGAATACAGAGGCCGCCCAGACGAACACCTGGAAAATCAGGGACTTTGGTCGGCAGAAGGCCCAGTTGAATATCCTTGGCAATAGCGAGCTCTCTTTGTTGTTCGCGAGCCGTGATCAAGCGGTCGGTTTGCTGGGCGTTGCGCCAGGCGACTCCGACCTGACTGGCAAGACTGGTAAAGAGTTCTACAAACTCACTGGTAAAGATCCCTTTTGCCGTACGTGAGAACGCTGATATGACGCCTATCGGCTGACCTTCCACGGCAATCGGAGCATGAGCCAAGGAGAGAATCTTTTCGCGGTGAATTATCTCTGCAGTTTTGGGCTTACTGATGAAGTCAGAGTCATTAACAACACTGACATTGTTGGTCAGATAGGTCTCGCCGATAAAGGTGTCTGTCGTAAGATCACGTTCTGACTCGCCGAAATGTTCTGAGGTCATACCGCGCTGACTGCGGACAGTCAAAGTCTGACGATCTTCATCGAGGATGCGGATGACGCAGAGGTCGAATTTAAACTGATCCGTAAAGATTTTGAGAATCTCGTCGAGTATGGACTGCAGATCATTGCCACTGGCAACGGTGTGGGCCGCCTCGTAGAGTACGCCCAGTTGCTCACGACTGGCAGTCCTGCTGATGTTGACCGAGCCGAACAGGTCAAATACATCTTCCATATGGCTGCCCCGCGCCGAGAGGTATTTTTCAATGATAATGCGAGCCGGTGCGGCTCCGACGGAGCCGGCCAGAGTCAACTCTGTAAAGCGTTTGAGCTTGGGGAGTTCATCCTCTGAAAGACTTCCTTTCTCATCTATTTCACTATCACCAAGGTAGGCGCTGATTGAAGCATGGGCTTGCTTTTCGCCGATAAATTTAGCCATCAGGTCGACAAACTCGATGACAGTCGGAGCCCTGGTGATTCGCGTCCTCTCCGTCTTGATGGGCAGTGGGTTGTAAACGTCGACGAACTTACGAATTTGTTCCAACTCGGCTTCACACGGTTTGGTGAGCAGTGAGATCGCAAGGTAGCTGCCGAGGTTAACAAACATCGTCCAGAACAGAGAATGTGTCCATAAATCAAAGCCACTTAAGCCGAACAGTTCGGTCGGTTTGAGAATGGTTAAGCCCCATAAACCCTGCTCAACAATCGCAGTACTCATCCAGCCGGATTGTACAAAGGTGGGAATCAGTAAGGTGTAGAACCAGACGATGAAGCCAAGGATGAGACCGACTGTCGCTCCGCGCCGTGTTGCCTGCCGCCAGTAGAGACCACCGATGACAGCTGGGGCAAACTGGGTCGCCGCGACAAAGGAGATCAGACCTATATTAACCAGCGCTGCTGATTCACCGAGTAACCGGTAATAAAGGTAGCCGAGAAAGATGACGGCAATGATGCCGAGGCGTTTCAGATTGATGAGGAGCCGCGAAAGGTTCTGTGTTTTGAAGTGAACTTTGAGGATAATCGGCATGAGGAGGTGGTTGAGAATCATCGTGGAGAGCGCCACAGATGAGACCATGACCATGCCGGCCGAAGCAGAGAACCCACCAATGAAAACTAGCAGGGCCAGCCAGGGTTGACCATACTGCAAGGGCAGGGTGATGACGAAGAAATCGGCATTGAAGGTGCTGCCATGGTTCAGTAAAAGACCACCCAGGGCAATCGGGATGACAAACATGTTGATGAGCAGCATATATGCAGGGAAGCGCCACATTGCGCTGCGGATATGTTCCTCACGACAATTCTCAATGACCATGATATGAAACTGACGAGGCAGGAACATAACGGCCATCATCGAAATGATTGTCATGGACATCCAGTGGGCATATGAATTCTCGGCACTTCCAAGGCGTAACAGATGTTCTCGTTCAGGAAAGCGGGTCAGGAATTCTGTAAAAATATCCCCAAAGCCATCAAACAGGCCATAGGTGACAAAGATGCCTGCTGCCACAAAAGCGATTATTTTAACAACCGATTCCAGCGCTATGGCGGCAACCAGTCCCTCATGTCGTTCAGATGCATCGAGATGTCGAGCACCGAACAGCACCCCGAATAGACCGAGGATCATGGCGACGACCAGCGCGGAGTCAAAGTGCAGGTCGAATTTGGGCAGAACATGAGTGGTGCCGGTCGTGGCGAAAGGGTAGACGAGCAAGTCAAAGGTATGGGCAACGGCTTTGAGCTGCAGGGCGATGTAAGGCATGATGCCAAGCACAGCGAATATGGTGACTATTGCACCAAGGGCGGAAGACTTGCCATAGCGGCTGGAGATGAAGTCAGCGATGCTGGCGACGTTCTGCTCCTTGCTGATCCTGACTATTTTGCGAAGCAGGAACCACCAGGAGAAGGCCATCAGGGTCGGGCCAAGATAGATCGTAAGGAAATCGATCCCGGTTGTTGCTGCTCGTCCAACACTGCCGTAAAATGTCCAGGATGTGCAATAAACCGCAAGAGAGAGAGAGTAGACTGCTGCGTTGTCAATTACGCTTCGGCCAAGTTTGCGCTGGCGGTCTGCGTAAAAGGCGACACCAAAAAGTACACCAAAATACGCTAGGGAAGTCAAGACGACCACGGAGACAGGGATCATGGAGTCTCCTCGTCAGAGATGCTTTTTGGGTCGTTATTAGAGTTGTCCTGTTCTGAATCCTGGCCAAGGTAGATAGAGAAAAGATAGATGATAAAAATTGAAATTGGCCAGCCAACGAAAAAATACAGGATGGTTAAAGGAATCCCGAAAACCAACAGATTCTTGTTGAATATGTGCAGGAAAGGGTAGTTGATCATGACGACGCCAAGCAGGAACCAGATGACCCAGGCATCTCTCAATGGCAATTTTCGCTCCATTTTCATGATGTCTGCTCCCGGTCTTTTTCCGGTTCGTAATTCGTTGCCTTCACGCGATATCCGTCAACGATAATGTTGTCGATACTGGTCATATTTAAAGATTCGTTGCCTTTAGACGAAATTAACGCATCGTCAGTATGCTGGTTGTGAATAACATCACTCGCATTAACGGTCTTATTCTAACGCTTCTCGCGAGGAAAGTCCAAACACCTATTATACTAATTTCCTTAAAGATTATCAGAAGATATAAGCATGTAAAGTTGTCTTTATGAGGGCGCCTATAGATTGACCATGCTCAATCACTGTGCTACTTTTACCTATGCTAATAACCCCTAACGGAAATGCCCATGCTACCGGCCTGCCTCAATAAATATGCTTTCCCGCTGCTTCTATTGCTTTGTGGCTGCGTGGCTGTAGATGTTCACGGTGAAAATCAAACCTCTAAGGATCAAGTTCCTTACGTCTCCCGCCTCAATGAACCGCAGTCAAATGCCTATTTTTACTATTCTCGGGGTCGGATGCTGTTGGCCGAAGATGACTTCGAAGGTGCCTCTGCCGATTTTCTGACAGCCATCGATTTCGACCCTGATGATGAAGACCTGCGTTTTGAGCTCGCTGAGCTTTATCTCGCTATGAATCAACCCGAGAAAACAGTGCGCACGATTGAGGATATCCTCCTGCGAAACCCGGATTCAGTCAGGGCCAACCTGACGCTGGCAAATGCTTACTTCAGTAATCGGCAGCCTGCTGAAGCGATTCCCTACTTCCGTCGTGTCCTTGAGCTTGAGCCTGAAAAAGGGCAGGTTCGTCTGCATCTGGCGATAGCTCTGGTCCGCTCCGGCTCCGTCGATCTCGCCTCTACCGAGTTGAAAAAGATCCTCAAGCAAGATCCAGATTCTCTGCCTGCTCGCTTGGCTATGGCTCGTCTCTACCGCGAGATTGATTTAAACCAGTTGGCTGTAGAAGAGTATCGTGAGTTGATTCGTCGCAGCCCAGACGTCGACCAGGCTTACCTGGAGTTGGGACTTCTTTACGAAGAGCTCAAAGAATGGCAGAAAGCACTGGATGTATTCTCCTTGGCTCAGCAAAAAAGACCTCTCGATTTTACCTTGCGTCATCATCTCTCAAGAGTCTACGTGGGCATGAATCGCTATGACGACGCCCTCGAAGAGCTCGCCATCATTGTTGAGCTCAAACCGGATGATTTTGATGCCCGTCGCAAGGTTGGCCTGATCTACCTGGAGCAGAAACGTTGGTCCGATGCGGCAGCCGTCTTCAGGGAGATGCTTGATCTGAAGCCGGATCTTGAAACCGCTCGTTACTACCTGGGAACAGCTTATGAACGAGAGTCCAAATGGGATCTGGCGTTAGAGGCTTTTCTTGCTATTGAGAGTAACTCTTCATTTTACGATGACGCGATTTCTCACATCGGCTACATCTATCTTGAAACCGAGCGTGTTGAAGAAGCGATATCCACTCTTGAGATGAGAATGACTTCGGGAAGAACTCGCCCGCACGTCTTTAATTACCTTGCTTCTCTTTATATGGCTCAGGGACAGGGCGACCTTGCGTTGACGACAGTAGGCAATGGCCTCGAATTGTATCCGGAAAACACCGACCTTCTTTATCAGAAAGCTTTGATCCTGGAACGGGTTGGCCGTCACCAGGAGGCGTCCCAGGCGATGAAGACTCTCCTCAGCTTTGATGACAAACATGCAGAGGCCCTGAACTTTCTCGCTTATGAGCTGGCTGTTAAGAATAAAGATCTCGATGAAGCCCTACAATATGCTGAGCGGGCTATTGCTCTGAAACCTGCACCGCATATCATGGATACTCTTGGTTGGGTCTATTACCGTATGGGCCGCCTGATAGAGGCTCTCAAGATCATTGAGGAGGCCAGTCGTCAACTTTCTGATGATGCTGTTGTTTTCGAACATCTCGGCGAAATTCATCTGTCTTTAAGTAACTTCGAACAGGCGCGCACTGCATTTGAGAAATCACTGCAGTTGGCGCCGGATAACGATAAGCTTCGTGAAAAACTTGAAACCCTTGCTGACCCACTGTGACAGGTTGATCATGCCACGGCGTGTGTTGCTGCTTGCGTTAACTCTTGCAGTCATCTTTCTTTCTTCCTGTGCACCTCTGCGACCCGAGCTCGGTCCGCCTGTCAGTTCTGACTTCGCTGATGCGCTCATACAGAATTGGCGCGATAAGGCCTTCAGCATAAACTCGATTCAGGGCCTGGCTAAATTAAAGCTGGAAGCACCTCTGAACAACACTAATGCAAACCAGGTTCTTTTGGTTGAGAAGCCTGATCGGTTGCGGGCAGAGACTCTCAGTCCTTTTGGCGTGCCCCTGCTTCTACTGGTTGCCGATGGCGAGAAAATGGGGGCCTTGCTACCGGCGCAAAACATTTACTATCAAGGTTCAGCAAGCCCCAAGAATCTGGGCATGTTCATAAACCTGCCTCTGGGGTTGTCGGATCTTGTCGGTGTCCTCTTGTATCAGCCTCAGATGATCGAATCCTGGAAAAAAGAAGCTTTTACACTCAAGGCTGGCGGCTGGTTATTGATTCATAGCGGTACCTTACAGCGGCAAGAGTTGATCTTTAATGACATGCAGGAGTTGATAGAGGTGTCATATTTTAAAGACAATGATCTGCTCCTGAAGGTTCAGTATGCAGAGTTTTCTGAGTCAGACAGTTCTTATCCGAAGCTGCTGACTCTTAAAATCCCTGAGAAATATGCAACAGTAACCCTGGCCTTCTCAGATGTAGAAACAAATGGTCAAATTCGCCCGGAGCTCTTTAAGTTCGCTCCCCCTGCAAGTGCACGTGTTGTGTATTTGCCCGATTGAGTAAAGTTTTCTGAGCAAGTTTGAACGTCTAACTCGTAAGGGGTGTTTGTGAGATATCTACTGATTTGTATTCTGTTATTCATGACCGTTGCCTGTGAGCAGCAAGAAGCTGTCATCCCCGCAGAAGGTGATGCGGCAAAGCCAGTCCATGGTGACACCTTTATCGAGGCGTCTATCGGCGAACCAAATAATCTTCTGCCGGTGCTTGCTTCCGACTCCGCCTCAAGTGATATCAACGGCAAGGTCTACAGCGGCCTGATTCGTTACGATAAAAACTTGCAGCTGGAAGGTGAATTGGCAGAGTCCTGGGAGATTTCTGAAGACAACCTCTCCTTCACCTTCCATCTGCGTAAAGATGTTGTCTGGCATGATGGCGCTCCTTTTACCAGCGCCGATGTCCTCTTTACTTACCAGCTGTATATCAACCCGGATGTGCCGACATCCTATGCTGAAGATTTCTTGCAGGTTGCCAAGGCTGAAGCTCCCGATCCCTACACTTTTCGGGTGACTTACGAAAAACCCTATGCTCCGGCACTGGAAAGCTGGGGAACGTCGATTCATCCCAAACATCTGCTCGAAGGTAAAGAGATCACCAAGAGCCCTCTCTCACGTAGCCCGATCGGCACCGGTCCGTACAAATTCGTCAAGTGGGATGCCGGAGAGAAGGTGGTGTTACTTGCCAACCCCGATTACTTTGAAGGTCAACCGTATCTCCATCGTATCGTCTATCGAGTCATCCCCGATACTTCGACCCAGTTCCTCGAATTGCAATCCGGTGGTCTTGATTACATGGGGCTGACACCGATCCAGTACAGTACTCAGACCGACACGCCGGCGTTTAAACGCAAATTCAATAAATACCGTTACCTGTCTTTCAGTTACACCTATCTCGGCTATAATCTGACCAAGCCGCTCTTTCAGGATAAGAGAGTCCGCCATGCTATTTCCTACGCCATTAATAAGCAGGAGTTGATAGACGGAGTTCTGCTGGGGCTCGGGCAGGCGGCAACCGGACCATACAAGCCGGACACCTGGGTTTATAACGCCAAGGTCAAACGTTACGATTATAACCCGGAGCTGTCACGTTCCCTGTTTGCCGAGGCGGGTTGGGTTGATAGTAATAATGATGGTGTGCTGGACAAGGACGGTAAAAAACTGGCATTTACCATTGTCACCAATCAGGGCAATGATTTGCGTTCAAAAACCGCTGAAATCATTCAACGTCGTCTTAAAGAGGTCGGCGTCATTGTCGAAATTCGCGTCGTCGAGTGGGCGACGTTCCTGAAAGAATTCATCTTCCCGGGGAATTTCGATGCTACAATTCTCGGTTGGAGTGGTGGACCGGAGCCTGATCAGTATAATATCTGGCACTCAAGCAAAACCGCACCGCGCGAGCTCAACTTCGTCAAATTCAACAACCAGGAAGTGGATGAATTGCTGGAGGCGGGGAGAAGGACTTTCGATCAGGAAGAGCGTAAACTAATCTACGATCGTTTCCAGGAGATACTCGCCGAGGAACAGCCTTATACTTTCCTCTATGTGGGTGAGGCCTTGCCGGCCGTTGCCAACCGGGTCCGTGGCATAGAGCCTTCTCCTGCGGGGATCAGTTATAATTTTAATTATTGGTGGGTGGCCAAGAGCGAGCAGAAGTATACTCGTTAGGCATAACGCCGGTACGAGGAACGCGGGACGAGGCACGCGTAAGTCAAAGGCTTCAGGTTTTCCTCGTCCCACGTCCCGCGTTCCTCGTACCAATTGTAGAATATTTAATTTCAGTATAAGAGAAAACTATTAAGCCATGCTCGTTTATCTCACTAAAAGGTTATTTATGATGATCCCCCTGCTCATCGGCATCACGCTGATCAGCTTCATGGTCATCCATCTGGCGCCTGGCGAGCCGACTGACATGCAAACTGATCTCAACCCTAAATCCAGCGTTGAGATGCGTGATCGGTTGCGAGAACGTTATAACCTCGATAAGCCTCTTTATGTGCAATACGGACTCTGGTTGAAGCAGGTCGCAACGCTCGATTTCGGTGAATCTTTCGCCCAGGACCATCGTCCTGTGCTGGAAAAGGTCGCAGAGCGCATGCCGATCACCATCCTCATCAATGTTCTCTCGATAGCGGTCATCCTGGCGGCTGCAGTGCCGATAGGTATCCTCTCTGCAGTGCGTCGTAACAGTCTGTTCGATCGCAGTACGACGGTGTTTGTTTTTCTCGGCTTTGCCATGCCTTCTTTCTGGCTGGCATTACTCCTCATGGATTACCTGGGCGTTCGCTTAGGGCTCTTCCCTGTGGCAGGGCTTAAATCGATCGGCTACGATTACATGAGTTCCGGCATGCAGGTTTGGGACATGGCTCACCACCTGATCCTTCCCGTGTTTGTCTCTGCGTTCGGAGGCCTGGCCGGCTTCTCCCGTTATATGCGCTCCAATATGCTTGAAGTGATCCGCCAGGATTACATTCTTACCGCCCGCGCCAAGGGCTTGTCGGAAAGGGCTGTTATCTATAAGCATGCCTTGAGAAACGCTCTGTTACCGGTCATTACAATCCTCGGTCTTTCTGTGCCGGGTCTGATCGGTGGTAGCGTTATCTTCGAAACCATTTTCGCCATCCCCGGTATGGGCAAGCTCTTTTATGATGGTGTCCTGATGCGTGACTACCCCCTGATTATGGGCGTTCTGGTGATTGGTGCCGTGCTAACCCTGATCGGCAACCTGCTCGCAGATATCAGTTATGCCCTGGCTGACCCACGAATTCGCAAGGGCTGAGCGGCTTAATTTTGCTTACTGATGTAAAGTGATTTTTTTTGTTGACAAAGATAACTAGAAAGGTAATATTTGAATCAAGAACATAGTTCTTCATGTTTTACCTCCTAAGCAAAAACCACAAACCCTTTGCCCCACAGCACCCTCCTGGCTGTGGGGCTTTTTTTGTCCAGTTTCCGTTGCTCTTAATTATCATTCGCTAGCAGCCTGTCAGAATATCTGGGCTGAAGCGAAAACTTAACCGTTTGAGAACAGATTTTGGCTCTTTTGAGAGTAATAGCCGTAGCTATTGGTCGAAAAGGTGCTGAAATATGGACCAAACAGGCGGATTTTGCAGCCAGTTCATGGTTAGTCCGACAGGTTGCTATATTCGGCTTGCAGCCTGCCTTGCTCAGTATCCACTCTGAACAGGAGGACTATCCCAACAACAAAAAAGCTGGTCAATGCGAGAATGGCGATTCGGTTCGAGCCGGTCAGCTCGATAAGAAGGGCAAAGGTGAGGGGGCCAAAAATAGAAGCGAACTTTGAACTGATCGCATAGAAGCCAAAGAATTCTGCGTTTCGTGATTTAGGTACCATGCTTGAGAAAAGAGAACGACTGAGAGCCTGGCTGCCCCCAAGAACAATTGCAACAGCGAAGCCGAGAATCCAGAATTCTGTGGCACTCTTCATAATTGAAGCGTAGACAGTGATCGCAGTGAAGAGCACGAGGCTTAACAATATAGCCCGTTTGGTGTTGAAATGATAGGCCAGTCTCGAGAAGAGCAAAGCCCCGGGCATAGCGACAAACTGAATCATCAGAAAGCAACCGAGAATTGTTCCTGTTCCTAAACCGAGTTCTTCTCGGGCGAAGATGGCCGAGACTGCAATGATGGTTTGGATGCCGTCATTATAGATCAGGAAAGCGATCAGGAAACGGCCGAGATGTCTATACTGGCGAAGGTCGGCGAAAGTTTTCAGGTAATCTCGCGGGGTGCGCAGTGCATGACGTGCGTGCGAAGTGATGGGTACACTTTTCAGCCAGCTGAAGGCGGGTAGGGCAAAAGCTAGCCACCATACACCGGTGAGAAGAAATCCCAGCCGGGTCGCGCTGCCCTGGTCAGCTATGCCGAACCAGGTATATTTTTGGATCATCAGAAAGACGATCAGCAACGTCAATCCTCCGCCAATGTATCCGAACGCAAACCCCCGTGCAGAAAGTCGATCAGCCTCGTGACCTGATGCCAGGTCGGGGAGATAAGCGTTGTAAAAGATATTGCCGGCGGCAAAGCCGATATTGCCGAGGATAAAAAGGATTGCTGCGAGAAAATACTGTCCGGGTCCGGCAAAGAAGAGCCCGCAGGTAGCGAACGAACCGAGTAGACAAAAGATGATCAGCAGTCGTCTGCGCCAGCCCTTGCGGTCGGCCAGGTTGCCGAGTCCGGGGGCTGTTATGGCGACGACAGCCATAGAAAACGAGATGATATAGCCCCAGAGCGCTGTTGCCGGTATTGTCTGGGAACCCCCGAAAAGGTTCGCTCCCTGGTCAGGGACGAGGCTTGCGAAATAAACCGGCAGGACTGCGGCCAGAACCACTGTGGCAAATGCCGAGTTTGCCCAGTCGTAGAGACACCAGCCAAGTTTGGCTTTCTGTTCGCTCTGTTGGTTCAAGCAATCACCCTCTTTTATAAGGACGGGACGAGGAACGCGGTACGTGGAACGAGGAGACCAGACAAAATGTCTAAGCGAAGACGCAAAGATTATAAGAAAGATTGGCAAGGAAGCCCATTATTGATGAAAAATGAGAGGCTCCCTTGAGCTTTGCCTGGTTTTTCATCGCGCCATTGCGTTAATGGTTTTAATCGCGATCCTCATCCCCCGGCTCGTGTTCCTCGATTGTACGATAAGCACAGCCTTCAGGAAGCCAGTCGGACTCTTTAACAACCTCCGGGGTCAGCTTGACGCAACCTTCTCCGACCTCGAAGCGTTTGTCGTAAACGCGACACTCCCGACTGATGATGTCGAGGTGGCGGCAGGGCGTTTTTGTTGTAAAGAAGCGGCCTTTAAGATCGACTGATTTTTCAAAACAGCAAAGTCCGCAACGATGGCAAGACTCTTCCCATGTTGTCATTGCTGTGGCAGAACGAGCAGGATATGCTCCTGATAGCGGACAACCTGGGTTGGCCCCGCGCCATCAATGAGTTCCCAGAAAAGGTCAGAGGTTGGGTGGCTTTTGTCGCTGATGGCGTCTTTCTCCTGGTTTTGCCAGATCTTGGCCAACTCCAGGGCCCGCTGTGGATTCTGTCGGCCGAAGCTGACAGCCAGGAAGGCGGGACTCTGCCCTGATCCATAAGGGTCGAGGGGCTGACTCAAGGAGACCAGGATCGGGCCATTGCTCAGCTGATCCTGTAAGGCAAGACGACTGAGGTAGGCCTCATTCAGTTTGAAATCGTAAGGTTGGCGCCCGAGGTTTATCATCGATTGCGGTTTTTCAACAGGAACCAGGAAGCGGTTGGCCAGCCCGGCGGGGATGTCGTTCTCCGGCAGGGTTTCAATCGTCAGGATGAAATCCTCCAGGGCTCCGACAGCGCTGCTGTCTGAGAGATCACCTTTGAACAACAGATAGGTGTAAAGGCCAAAATCACCGGGGTTGGTTACCAAATCGTCGATTGGCTGCCAGTTGATCTGTACTGGTGTTGCTGAAAGAACTCCTGCCACCTGCTCTGATTTTTGCGCGGCAGTCTTGGCTGCTTTGCGGCGCTCAAGAGCACGTAATTTATCCTGCAGCAGTTTCAACTTTCCCTGAATACTGTCGATGCGTTCAATGGTCTCCTGGCGTTCTGTTTCGTCCAGCTCTTTTTTGCCGAACAGGTCATTGACCCCGGCAAATGCGGGCAGTGCGCTTAATAGCAGGATAAGAGCTGTAAGCAGCAACCAGCCTCGGCGGTTATAAGTTGTGTTTGTGGACATTGGGACTCCTCACAAAAAAGGGGACAGCATTAGACTCAGTGCGACATCTTTTTATCAGAATTTTAAATTTTGTGGAAGAGCTCGTTTTGTAACAGCCCATGTGTAGATCAAGGTAATGTCCATTATGCGGGCGTTGCTGAATTTACGACTTGTTCACCTCTTCTCCTGCTTTAAATTCGTGTCTGTAATAAATTCGGACTCTTATGCTACTGAGCTACTTGTTTATATTCTTCTGGAGAAGTATTATAAAATTTAATTCATCTATTGCACGTACTAAATGACAATAGTTGCACTAGCAGCCCATCGGACTATCTGGGCTGAAGTGAAAATTTGACCGTTTGAGAACAGATTTTGGCTCTTTTGAGAGTAATAGCCGTAGCTATTGGTTGAAAAGGAACTGAAATATGGACCAAACAAGTGGATTTGCAGCCATTTCATGGCTAGTCCGACAGGTTGCTAGGGGGAGAGCTGGAATGTTATGAATGAGGTTGATGGCAGTAAATTGGTTGCCCAGGTTCAGGAGCTTAAGGGGATTCTGAACCTTGCCCAGATCGTTGTCTCTTCGCTGGAACTTGATGAGGTGTTGCAGAATATTCTGCACAGTGCCATGTCGGTGATGGATATGCCCGCTGGCTCTGTCGCCTTGTATGATGCAAATACTTATCAGCTTGAGTTGCGTGCCCATGCCGGGCTCAGCGACAAATTTGTTGCTCTTGATCGTTGGCGAGTTACGTCGGGAGGGTTGACCTACGAGATCCTGGAGCGCGGTGAGGTGTTCATAGTTGGTGATACAGCAAGCGCGGATTTCTTCAAAAACCCTCTGGCCATAGAAGAAGGCATTCGCTCCCTGATCGCTGTGCCACTTAAAATCCACAAAAGGACCATAGGCGTCCTTTACCTGGATGATTTCAAGCCACGTGAATTTGATACTGAGAAGTTGGAACTTCTATCCGTACTCTCTTCTTTCGCCACCATGAGCATCGATCACGCGCGTTTGCACGAGCGAACCCTTCAACTTGCCTGTACCGATGGATTGACGGGTCTTTACAACTACAGGCAATTCAAAAAAACCTTCAATGAAGAGGTGGCGCGCGCCAATCGCTATTCCAAGCCGTTGGCCATTATCCTCTTTGATATCGATGATTTTAAGAAGTTTAATGACACCTACGGCCACCCGAACGGCGATATTGTTCTTCAGGAGATGGCCACCATGCTCAAAGAATTGTTGCGAGACTGCGATTCACTCTTCAGATATGGTGGTGAGGAATTTGTGACCCTCTTGCCTGAAACAACCCTGGTTGAAGCCGTCAAGGTGGCTGAGCGCATCCGGATTTTTGTTGAGACAGAATCACCACGTTTCCTGACCGGGATCACTAAAACCCACGGGGTTACAGTGAGTGTTGGTGTTGCTGCTCTTCCCGATCATGGTCCGGATCCACAGGCTTTGTTGCAAAAAGTGGATGACCTGATGTATCAGGCCAAGAAGGACGGCAAGAACAAGGTTTATTGTGATCTGAAATAGTGTCTAACCCCTTTTGTGCTCCATTAATGTTGAGCGTTAGATAATCAATATGGCTTCTGAACGAATTCTTATAGTTGATGATGAAGACGGCATGCGCCGCCTGTTGAGCCGTGTCCTGACCCGTGAAGGCTACGAAACCTCTGCTGTGGCCAACGGCACTGAAGCGCTGCGTCTGGTTGCCAGCGAACGTTTTGACCTTGTGGTTACGGACATTAAAATGCCGGAGATGGATGGCTTGCAACTGCTCGCAGAACTTAAGGAGTATGAGCCCTCGCTGCCGATTATCGTGATTACGGCTTACGGCACGATCGAGAATGCGGTTCAGGCGCTGCGCTCCGGAGCCTACGACTATATTGCCAAACCTTTTGAGAATGATGAGATCAAGCTGACCGTTGCCAAGGCTTTCGAACGTGAACGCCTTTTGGCTGAGAATCGTTACCTGCATGCCGAACTGGGTGAGCTTTACGACTTCTCCGGGATTGTTGGCGGTTCTCCTGCCATGCAGCAGGTTTACGAGATGGCCTCCTCCGTTGCGGTCAGTAACGCTAATGTCCTGATCACTGGTGAATCGGGAACAGGTAAAGAACTTCTGGCCCGCTCCATCCATTACAGTTCGCTCCGCAAGGAGAAACCGTTTATTGTCTTGAACTGCGCGGCGATCTCGGAAGGTGTGCTGGAAAGCGAACTTTTCGGTCACGAAAAAGGGGCTTTCAGTGGCGCTCTCGACACCCGCAAGGGCCGCTTCGAGAGAGCCGATCAGGGTACTCTTTTCATCGACGAAGTCGCCGAGATGAGCATGGCCGCACAGGTCAAGCTGTTGCGGGTGATCCAGGAACACGAGTTCGAGCGCGTCGGGGGTAACAAGACGATCAGTGTGGATGTGCGTATTGTTGCTGCGACCAACAAGAAGCTGGAAAACCAGGTCAAGGACGGCCACTTCCGGGAAGATCTCTATTATCGCCTTAATGTCGTTAATGTTAACGTTCCGCCGTTGCGTTCTAGACGTGAAGATGTAGAACCTCTGTCACGGTTCTTTCTGGAGAAATACACATCGGAAACGGGCAAGAAAATTACCGATTTTTCCCCCCGGGCTCTTAGCTGCCTGCTCGCCCATGATTGGCCAGGTAACGTGCGTGAGTTGCAGAACGCCATAGAGCGAGCCGTGGTCCTCTCCAAGGGGAGCATTTTGACGCCGCGCGATTTCCCGCAAGGCATGCAGGGGGATGACCAGATCTGCCTGCAAATTCCTGAAAAGGGCGGTAGCCTGACCGATATCCTCGAAGATCTGGAGAGGCAACTGATCATTCAAACGCTGCAAAGGGAAGATGGGTCACAGACCCGGGCCGCCGAAACTCTTGGTATTAAACGAACGACCTTGCGCTACAAGATGGAAAAGTACCGCATGATTGATTGACCCTTCGACGGAAACTTGTCTTTCCTTCCCCTGAAGAGACAACTCCTTGTACGTCATCCTGTTGAAATCGCACACTTTTCGCCCTTTTTTCTGGTACGTTCCTTGCTGAGAATAGTTGTGGCCCTCTATTGAGCTCAGGGCCCTGTTTTCAAACCAAGGACTCTGCCGTGTTTCGTTTGTTGCTTATCACTTTACCTCTTTTTGCGGTTTTACTGCTGTGCCTTTCTGGTTGCGGTGACGTACCTTCCGATCGCACCTATGCGCTTTGGCTCGAACAGGCACCGACAGCTTCGGACTGGGATCGGGCCTTGCCCCGATCGGTTCAAGTCAGAGGCGGGCGCCCTCACAAGCTGCAAACCTTTACCGATATTGATGAGGACACGGTTCACACCTCAACAGCGTCGTGTCATCATGGCTCGCGAATTCCTGAACCTGTTCCCGTTGATGTCAGGGCCTTTTACACCGACCGAGAACTTTTCCTGCGCTTGAGCTGGCAAGATGCAACCCGTGACCAGTCGATGTTTGATTGGGAGTTCGATGGAGAGTCCTGGCGGAATACCGGTCAACTTGAAGACGGTTTCGGTCTGCTCTGGGACGCCAAAGGGCAGTTCAACAACTTTTCCTGTTCTTATGCTTGCCACATCAGCGATTTTGGCGTAGATAAAGCCAACTTCCATGCCTCCAACAAGATGCGCATGGCTCAGCAAAAAAGCTGGCTTGATCTCTGGAACTGGAAGGCTGCTCGTACTGCTCTACTCGGCTTCGCCGACGATCGCTTTCTCGATATTGAGGGCATGCATGGTGACACTCCCGGAGAGCTTTTTACCGCGAACTCCCGTGCTCGCTTGAATGGCGGCCTTGAAATCCAGCCGTTTGCGGAAGGTGATGCGCCTGTTTATGATGCAGAGAGGCTGCCGGCCGATGAGGGCTTTCGGCCACCGGGAACTCTGGCCCCAGGGTATCTGATCAAACGACCGGTTGGTGGTCGTGCTGATGTCTCTGCCGTAACTCATTATGAGAATGGCCGCTGGATTGTCACTTTGCGAAGAGCTCTGGAAACGGGTGACCCGCGTGATGTTGTCTTTGTCCCTGGGGATGAAATGGGCGTGGCCTTCGGCCTGGCGCTTATGGATCATTCCCTTTATGAACACTATGCCTCGAGCACCGTTGAACGACTGGTGCTGCTTAAACCGTAAGAACGATTCTTTGGAGAGTTAAATTGAAGAAATTGCGTCTGCTCAGTGCGTTGGTTTCAAGTCTGCTGCTGATCTGTCTTGTTGGTTGTGGCAATCAGGATGCCGCTGAAGAGAAGGATTCCTCCGGGAAGGGGAACCTGCAAGGGCAGGTAACCATGCCTTTAGAGGGCGTCCGTCTGTACGTCTATCAGCCCGGCATGGACCTCTATGGCCCTGCTTATGCGATTTCTTCAGCAACGATAGAAGACGGTGCCTTCGATATCGAGTTGCCTGATGGCGACTATGTCGTGGTCGCCAGAAAGCGCGCCGGGGGTGAAGATTCCGGGCCTGTTGTCGCAGGCGATAACCGCTCCGAGTTCATACGGGTGACCGTTAAAGGTGGCGTTGTTGACCTGCAGGTCTCTGCTCCGATCAAGATCGGTGACAAGCGTAACTTTACCGGTGATGTTGATGAATCCAGAACCGGCCTTGCCGGCAAGGTTATGGATAGTGACGGTCAGCCTGTGATCGATGCAAGGGTTCATGTCTATGACCACGTGCAGATGTCAGAGCGTCCCAAATTCGTCTCCGAGAAGACTGGCCCTGACGGCAGCTACCTGATCTATCTGCCCGCCGGTGGGACCTATTACCTGGCAGCCCGCGACAAGTTTGGTGGCCCGCCAAAGCTCGGTGATCTTTACGGCCGTTACGATAAAGGCACCATTGAGCCTTCAGCGGTTGTCGTTATGGAGGGTCAAGTGTTGAAGCAGGTTGATATCACTGTGACCAAGGTCTGGTAACGATGTTACGCTATTTTCTCTTTGGTATTTGCTTCCTGGCCTTCTCAGCCTGTTCTGCTGAGCCGGTCCTGAACCTGGAAGAGCTTGAAGCCAACGCTCGCGGTGGTGATCCGCAAGCTACTGAACAGTTGATTGGTTTGTTGGCCTCAGAAGAGTCGGGCCTCTCGGACCGAATCTATAAGATGGTGGTGGAGATCGGTGAACGGGCAATTCCTGCTCTATTGTCCCACGTTCAAGATGAGAATAAGCAGGTTCGTGAATATGTTATCGCCGCTCTGGGTACGCTCAAGGTTGTTGATGCCATTCCAGCAATCAGTGAAGTCCTGGCAAACAAGTCGCTGGAACGACGCTACGTAGCCGCCTGGGCGCTCGGTGATATCGGTGATGCAACGGCGGTTCCTGCCTTGCTAGCAGCTTTGGATGATGAGAACAGCGAAGTTCGTCGCTATGCGACACGGGGCCTGATTAAGCTGAACAGGCTCGCCGTGATGCCTTTGCTTGATTACCTCGCTGCTGCAGAAGGTGAGGGTGCTGCTGCGGCTATTCGTGCCCTTGGAGATATTGCTGATAAGCGTGCTCTGGATGCCTTGTTGATACAGGTTGAAGGCGAACAACGTGCTGAAGCTTTTCTGGCTCTCGGCAAGTTACGTGATGCGCGGGCTGAATCTGCTCTGATCGCAGGACTGGAAGATGCTGATTCACAGGTACGAATGAATGCAGCCATGGCGCTGGGCCCTTTGGGAGGACCCGCCGCCGCTGCAGCCCTCTCAAAGACTGTAGAAGATGAAGTCCACGTCGTCCGTGAGTGGTCGGCCCGTTCGCTGGAAATGGTTACCGGCAAGCCTGTTCTGTATCGTAATAGCCACGACGAGTATGTTCGTCCTTACCAGGTTTATCATTAGAAACAGGGATGCGGTACGAGGTACGTGGTACGAGGAAAACCATGAAGAAAATCACTCTTTGTGACTTCTCATCTCGCCTAAAGGTGCCTACTCTTTGTTGTGTTGATAACTGCTTTAATTTTATTTTCATTTGTTTGGAGTCTGGCTCCAATAGGTTCTAGCCTGTTCTAGAATTGTTAAGTGATGACAATGCAATACGAGGTGTTCTTAATGATTAGCAGTGTAATGGCTTTGATCTCCGCGTTCCTCGGCCCTCGTCCCTCGTGCCGGAACTTTATATGCTAAAAAACATTCTCAATATTCCTGTCCTGGGTCCGATTGTTCGTTCGACATGGACCTGGCGCCTGGTGCGCCTGAGCATGCTGGCGCTATTGCTGGTGATGATTGCTTTTGGCTGGCACCAGCATGCCATTCCCGGGGTTAAGGTTCGCGACCCCTTGATGTATTCGAATTTCACGACCTTCAACCTGTGGGTTCTTTGGATGATGGGCATGGTCGTGGTTGCCATGGTCTTCGGGCGCTCCTGGTGTACCGTTTGCCCTGTGGGTTGGATTAATGGGGTCTTGAGTCGTTTTGGGCTACGTCGTGAAATGCCTTCCTGGTTGAATAGTTTTGTCCCGGTCACCCTGGTGCTGGTGTTCCTGCAGCTGCTGGTCTATTTTTTCTCCATTCATCGCTATCCGGATTATACCGCCATTTTTCTGACCTGGATGTTGATCCTGGCGCTTGTCGCCGGGCTGATCTTTCGTCAGCGTTCCTTCTGCTTGCTGCTCTGCCCTGCAGGGGCGGTCTTCAGTCTTTATGCGCGACTGGCCCCCTGGCAGTTGCGCGTTTCTGACAAGTCTGTTTGTGCCGGCTGCTCGGCCAAGCCGTGCATCTCCACGGAGCCGGCATGGCGACAGGCGGCTCTCGCTGGTATGAGACTCAGCTGGCGAACCCAGCCGGAAGGTTGCCCGGTCGGACTGGTGCCTGCAGAGATCAATGACAGCTCAGCGTGTACTCTCTGTCTCAACTGTGTCCAGACCTGCTGTAACGATAATGTCACCCTTGGCGCTCGCAAGTGGCCGGGAGATCTCAATAAACAGGGCTTGCGCTTTGGTGAGACCCTTTTCTTCCTGGTTCTGCTCGGCCTGCTGACCGCGAACTTTGCCAAGGTTTATGTTGATCTGCGCGAGGCGATTTTCTGGGTTCCAGAGACTTTAGCGCTATCGCTCGGTTGGGAGGCGGCAGGTTTTTACCCCTTGGCCGTGATCTGGGTTGGCTTAATTTTCCCCTTGTTAATTCTGCTTCCTGGCGTGATGGTTTATCTCGTCGGGCAAATCAAGGTCTCGACGCTGGAAGAGGAACCTGCAAGCGTACCCAGGGATGTTTCAGTCGCTTCCATCCTTCCCGGTTTCATGACATTTATCGGTCGCCTGGCGTTGCCTCTTTTACCCCTGGTTCTCTCGGCACACTTTGCTTTGGCGATTGTTAAGTTGAACGCTAAATTCGGCTATCTGCCGCTGGCTCTTCAGGATCCTTCCGGAGTGAAAAGTTTTCTGGCCATCAATGTCATGCAAACGCTTGCTCCTCCCGGAGTTATTGTCCCTTTGGACGTCCTAAAATGGGTGATTGTTGTGATCCTTCTGTCAGGTTTTGTCCTGTCTGCTCTGGCAGCCAGAGCCGCTGCAAAGGCCGGTTTTAAGGGACAGGCTGGAATGGATCGACCTTTCATGCTTGCGGCACTTGTCTCTCTGGTAATTCTCTCCGGTTTTTATGGTTCTACGGTGGTGGAATGGCTCTTCGTCAGATAACATTTCTGGTCGGCATTGTTTTGCTGGCGTTGCTGGTCTCGACCCCGGCTCAGGCCTGCTTCGGCCCTAAACTTTTTGTCGGTGCCGGATCAACGACTCAGCAGGAGCTTCTCTATGCCCTCGTCACCTTGTATGTTCAGGAAAAGACCGGTGTCGAAAGCACCCGTGTTGACGTTGGCGTGAGCCAGAATCCGCTCGATCTGCTGTCTGCAGAAAAAGTTGATCTGGTCTTTGTCCCTGTGAACGAATCTGTCAATAAGACAGTCTTTCAACTGCCTGACCTGCCGCCATTGGTGGCCGGCCCTCGACCCGTCAATGACCTGCAATTCACCACAGTGTTACCAGCCGTTGCCAAGTTGAACAGGCTTCTTACCAGCGCCGATGTTGAGCTTCTGGCCAGTCAGGTCGAGGCCGGAAAAAGTGCACTATCTGTTGCCCGTAAATTCCTCATGGAAAAGCGATGGATATGACACTAAATAGCTATAAAATAAATAGAGCTATTGTTGCTTTGTGTGTCATTGCGTTCGCTTTAACCTCATTGGTGCAGGCCGATGATCTGGTGACTGAATACTCTGGTGCTTATGCGGGTGATCTCGTTTGGGAGGATGTTGTCACCATGTCAGGTGATGTCCTGATTCTAGAAGGTGGCTCCTTGACGATTCGACCCGGGACACAGGTTAACGTGTTCCCCGCAGAAGGGACCAAAATCGATCCGGAATATCTTTCTTCGCAAACTGAGCTGCTTGTCCGCGGCAAGTTAGAAATCCTGGGAACGGCCACTGCTCCGGTGCGCTTTGTCTTGATTGAACGTAACGATTTGGAAGAGATCGCCTGGTCTGGAATTACTCTGGATCGGGCGTCGCAAAGCCGCATCTTGCATGCGCAACTGGAGCGTGCCGATATCGCGATCCGTTGCGTCGCTTCGTCACCGGAAATTAAGAGAAACCGCATTACCAATAGCCGCTACGGCATCGTTGCCCAACAAAAGAGTCATCCTAAGATCCTTGATAATCTACTGGCTGATGGAGAAGGTGGCATCTTCTGTTGGAAAGGCTCTAACCCTTATCTTTTTGGGAATGTAATTAAAGGTCACGATGAAGAGGCGGTTTTTGTCGATGCCGAAAGCCGGCCCCGGTTCGATCGTAACACGATCAGTGGCAACGCGATCGGGCTGGCACTTTACCCACGCGACCTGCTTTTGGATGATATTGCTGTAACTGATAACCTCGAAAACGTCCGTTTCCTGGGTCGTCAGGGGGAGGATGTCGGAGAATGAACTTACGGCAACTCCTTATTCTAACCCTTCTCTCACTGCTGCTCCCTTTGTCGTCGCTGGCTGGTGATACCAAAGTCTATCGCGGTGATCAGTCCATTTTTGAAGATACGGTCTGGGACGGAGAGATACTGATAGACGGAATATTGACTGTCGCCGCCGATACGACGCTGGAAATTCGCCCGGGAAGCCGCATCAGTTTTACCCGCTTTGACAGTAACGGTGATGGCATCGGCGAACATGAAATTTTTTCTCAGGGCACGATACGGGTTCTGGGTACAGAGGCAGAGCCTGTCCTTTTCACTTCAGCTGAAGCAAACCCCCGTCCGGGAGACTGGGGGGCGATTAACATGATGGTGAGTGAGAAAGAGAACCTCCTGGAGTTCTGCAACGTCGAGTTCGGTTACCGTGGTTTTCACGCGCATTTTGCAAAAGCACGTTTGCTCAACAGTCATTTTAGCAAGAATGTTCGTGGTGCACAATTCCAGGAGTCTCAGGTAGTTATCGAGGATTGTCGCTTCCAGGACAACCTTAACGGGGTGCAGTTCAGAGACAGTATCGTCACTTTGCGAAACTCGGTTATCTCGGGCAGCCACTGGGGTTTGCGGTGCGTCTTCAGTGAGCTGGAGATGACCTCCTGCCTGATTGAAAATAACCTGGTTAATGGTGCGAATATCCGGGACGGCAAGCTCAATATCAGCGGCAATCGGATCACCGGGAACCGTCGTGGGCTCTACTTGCAGAGAAGTGAAGGGCAGGTGGTGGGCAATGATTTTTCTGCCAACAGCGAGCATGGCATTTTTCTTGAAGACTCAAAGGTTGACGTCGTTGACAACCGCTTTGTTGAGAATGGCCGAGCAGGGGTTCGCTGGTTGAATAGCGAAGGTCGCCTGGCCCGTAACCAGATCTCTGACAACGGTGTCTATGCACTTATAAATGATGGACCCACTGCTGTTGTCGCTCGTAATAACTGGTGGGGCTCTGCTGATAAAAAAGTTATTGCTGCTGCGGTGCGTGACGGCTCGGATCGGCCGGGAATGGGGTTGGTTGATAGCCGATATCCGTTGGTAAAACCGTTAACGCAAAGCCGCAAAGTGCAATAAACCAGACGCAAAGGGTAAACCATAAAAAATTGGCTAGGCATTGGTTAGATTTGTCTGTGTTCAATTTATGTCTTTGTTTTGAGTAAAGTTTTTCTTTGCGTGCTTATCTTTTCACCTTTGCGTCTTCGCCTAAAGCGCCTAATTTTGGTGCGTTTAAAATAACGATTGCTGGTTTTGAAACACCGCTAATTGGAGATTCAATGAAACGTTTCATTTTTATATCACTTTTCCTCGTCGTTGCTCTCACTGGCTGCGAACAACCTCTGGAAGGGCCGCCGATCCGCATCGGCTATATGAACTGCAATAGCGAAGCGGAGACCATGAAACGTTTCCGGCCGTTAACAGCCTACCTGTCACAACAACTGGGGCGGCCCTTCGAAGCGGTTCCGGTTGATACGCAGGATTTTGAGTCGCGTTTTGTTGCTGGAGACTTTGCCTTCACTCACGGCAACAGCCTTCTCTACATCATCATGCGTGAGAATCATGGCCTGAAGTTGCTCGCGACGGAGAAGCGCGGGCAGTTCGGTTCCCGCACCGCCGGGTCTATCATCGTCAAGAAAGACAGCCCGATAAAAACCCTGGCCGATCTTCAGGGTAAGCGGATGCTGTTCGGCCCGCAATTGGCTCCGACCGGTTATTTGGCACAGTACGACCTGATGTTGCAAGCTGGTTTCGATCCAGAGGTGGGGCTTGATTACTACGCTATCCCACACGGTGCCTATAAACATGAAAAGGTCATCTACGGTGTTTATTTCGGTGAATATGATGTCGCCGCTGCTCCCACTCTTGACCTTGAACTTATGACGCGCGAGGGGCGTATCTCTGCCGATGATTTCCGTATTCTGGCCCAGAGTGAGATTATCCCTTACTGTACTTTTGGCGCGTCAAAAGATGTCGACGCCGCGTTGGCTGAGAAGTTCCGTAAAGTCCTGATTGAGCTGACTCCGGAAACAACGGTCGAAATCGATGGTGAGACGATCAAGGTCCTCGATTCGGCATGGGTGGACGGTTTCGAGACCTTGCTGGACCAGGATTACGATCCGATCCGGGACATGGCCAGGCGCGTTAATATGCCTCCTTACCAGGAATTCTAATCTGATGCTGCGTGATCGATTCGACCAACTGATGATCGTTGCCCTGGTGGGCGTGCTGATCTTTACTGCTGTTCTGATGGCAGGCGCCGGACCGCGTGATGATAACCATGATGCTCAGGCGGCCAATCGCAGGTTCGAACGCGAGATGCTGCACCAGGCGCGCGTGGCTTTTATTGAACGGCACTATTCTCCTGTAATCACCTTGCGGGATAATGGTTCCTTGCCGGATGCTTTGCTTAAACTGGAAGAGTTAAGTCGAACCTTGCCGGGTGAAGCCCACAATGATCTGCTCAGTGGAGATATCCTGCTGCGTATGGGACAGTTTGATCGTGCCATAAGCAAACTGGCCAAAGCTGTCAAAAGTAACGCTGATTATGTCGATTCTGTAAGCCCCTTGAGCCAGAGGCCGTTGATTGAATCGGCTGTCTCGGAAGGCTTACCGTTGATTCGTGATCGACTGCGTGTTCAGCCGGATAATCTCACTCTTGCAAAGGTCTTGAAGGACGGCTACTACCTGCAGAGCCGTCTCGCCGGAGGCTGTGAATGAGTCTCTCTCTGCGTGATCGACATTTATGGATTGTTCTGGCGGCCGGTGCTGGCCTTGGTGTCCTTGGGGCCCTGCTTTCCGTTTGGGGCAATCCCCAGAATAGTGGCATCTGTGTCTCCTGCTTCATTGAAAACACCTCCGGTGCGCTAGGTTTGCATGATAATGAACGGATGCAGTATTTGCGTCCGGAGTTGATCGGTTTTGTCCTCGGCTCGATTCTTTGTGCGTCTCTGTTTCGTGAGTTTCGCTCGCGTGGTGGCAGCGCACCGTTGGTCAGATTGGTCTCAGGTGTTTTCCTGATCGTCGGCAGCGCGGTCTTTATCGGCTGTCCGATCAAGTTATTCCTTAGATTGACGGCGGGGGATATCTCTTCTCTGGCAGGACTGCTTGGTTTGATCGCAGGAGTCTGGGTCGGTTTGCAGGGTTTGGCCCGTGGCGTCGACCTGGGCCGCGCGGAAGATGAGCGTGGTGCGACCGGACTGCTGGTTCCTGCAGGATTCGTCCTGTTGCTGATCTTCCTGTTGGCACGGCCATCATTCCTGCTCTTCTCTGATCGTGGCAGCGCTGCACAGCACGCTCCCCTGTTTATGTCGCTGGCGGTCGGTTTGCTGCTTGGAGTCCTCGCTCAACGCAGCCGCTTCTGTATCACCGGCAGCGTTCGCGATGGCCTGTTAATGGGCACTCGCAGCCCACTCCTCTGGGGCTTCTTCGCTTTCCTGATCGGTGCTTTTGTCACCAATATCATTATGGGCCGCTTTACTTTCGGCCTGTATGGTCAGCCGGGGGCGCACCTTGAGTATCTCTGGAGTTTTCTGGGGATGCTGTTGGTCGGTTGGCTCTCGGTTCTGATCGGTGGTTGTCCGTTCCGGCAGTTAATCAAAGCCGGTGAGGGTGACGCCGATGCCGGCCTGGCTGTGGTTGGTATGTTGCTCGGTGGCGGGCTGGTTCAGTCCTGGGGGGTTGCGGCAACGGCCGCCGGAGTGGCGACCTCAGGGAAGATCTCGGTGCTGGTTGGATTGGCTTTTGTGTTGTTGATCAGTTTGTTGTTTCGTGACCGAACTGCGTGATTGAATTTTGCTGGTTTATTAACGCAAAGGCGCAAAGAAAAACAGACAAGACGCAAAGGTAAACGCATTTGTTCTACTGAGGTAGATGTTCATCAAAGTAACAACTTTGAACTAGGTTTTTTTAAGGTTTTAAAAAAAAACTTATGGTCTGAAGTTTTGAATTTGAAAAGATTCTCTTTGCGTCTTTTCTCACAACCTTTGCGCCTTTGCGTTAAAAAAACCTGTATTGTCTATTTACAAAAAAAAAGGATAACCCTTGTGAATAAACCTCAAAGAAATCCCGATATCGTCTGGCGGGTCGAAAAGCGTCGTCAGGCAGAAGTTATGAAGGCCCTCGAGAATGGTGAGGATGCTGATGACAGCGGTACGGTGATCTTGCTGCTTTCCGGCATGATGCACCAACTGAACCTGGTTGGCGGGCTGATCTGGCAACAGTGTGACGGTGAACAGACGTTGTCCGGGATAGCTGAAGAGCTTGCCAAGGAGTTTTCCGTGGAAACAGCTGAAGTAGAAGCTGACGTTGCCGAGTTTGTCGCCGATCTGGCGGAGAGAGGTTGGTTGATCAATGGCTGAAGTCACAGAAATGTTTTCCGCTCCGCTGACGTTTAACTGGACGCTTTCCTATAAGTGCAACTTCACCTGTGAGCATTGTTATAGTCGTGATGAACAATGTCCGGAGTTGGCAACAGCTGATGTAAAGAGAATTATTGATATCCTGGTGGAACAGCAGGTGCCCTTTATCAACTTTGGTGGTGGTGAGCCGTTGATGCGTAAAGACCTGTTTGAAGTGGCCGAATACGCTTCGAAGCAGGGACTGAATGTTTCCATGAATACCAATGGCTGGCTGCTCGATGAGGCCGCCGCTCAAAGACTTAAGGACGTCGGCTTCAAAAGTGTCGGCATCAGTATCGACAGCGCGGTCGCCGGTATTCACGATACCTTCCGCAATATGCCCGGCTCTTTCCAGAGGGCTGTCGCCGGTCTGGATGCCCTTGCCAGCGTTGGCTTGAAGAGTACCATGAGCTCGGTTATCTCCCGAATCAATTACCAGTCATTTATGGATTTACTCGATCTGGCTCGCAGCCATAAGGTCGGTCAGGTTTACCTGCACAACTTTAAGTGCAGCGGCAGGGGCTTTAAAAATCGTGAGGATCTGGACCTCTCTCCAGACGAGTGGCAGTCCTTTTACCTGCTAGCGCTTTCGGTGAAGAACCAGACCAAGGATCTGAAAATCTCTTTTGATGACCCGGTGATTGCATCGCTGCCCGAATATCAGGAAAAAACCATGGTTAAAGGCAGCAGCTGTGGCAAGCTTTCCCTGCATCTGCAGCCGAATGGTGATATTACCCCCTGCGGCTTTATCCCTGTCGTCGTCGGCAATATCCTCAAGGACGATTTTGAGACGATCTGGTTCGATTCACCTGTTCTCAAGGCGATGCGCTCCAAGGAGGCCACCGGCAAGTGCTCAGGGTGCGGCGCATTTGATGACTGCCAGGGCGGTTGCACAGCACGTGCTTTTGCGACGACCGGTGACTTTAACCAGCCGGACCCGCATTGTTGGAAGTAAAGCGTGTGGCGGGTGGCGTGTGGCGAGAAAAAACAAAAGATAAGGGGCAATGCTTCAAATAAAGTGTCGTCAGGAGCCCTGACTGGTTTTAATTGAATAAGATGTTCTTCCGCGCTACGCGCTACTTTTTTAAGAAAGGAGAGTCGCCATGAAAAAGTACATCAAGCCTCGTGTTGTTGGTTCAAGTAACGTTCACCCTTGCTGAGACCCCGTCGCCGTCAGGCGATGATCTCTAGAGCTGGATAGTTTGTTATGGGCCTTGACCTGTTAGATACCCCGGTTCGTCTGACCTGGGATTTTCCTGATGATGCGACCGGGCAGCAAGGCCCAAGTATGCCTGCTGTCGCTGATGCCGTCATGGATGCCGGGGTTTTTTTTGTCTCTTTGCAGGGAAGACCGCTCCTGCATCCGGCCATAAAGGAGGTTCTCGAGATTCTCGGTGGTGGCTGTCAACTCCTGTTGACCTGCTGCGGCAGTCAAGATGAACTGACTCGTCTTGCTCAGCTCTCGCCTTCAGGAGTGCAGTTGCTCCTGAATGTCACCTCCTTTGCCCGTGACGAAGAAAAGATCGATTTAAACCATCTGCTCAAGGTTGTTCTGGAGTTGCGTACGCTCGGTTACGAGCCTCACATTGCGTTCACTCCGTTACGTGAAAATCTGAATAATATCCCTGAACTTCTAAGCTTTTGTGCCGAGCATAAGGTTCACAGGTTTAAGTTGCCAAACGCGCATATCGGTGATAGCTTCCACGCTTATTCGGCAGAACAACTGCCCCGCTGGCAAGACCTTGAAGCCTTCCGGGAGACTTGGAAAAACTTCGTCGAAAGTGGCTGTTCACTTCCGGAGATGGAGATCCATGATCTTTTCCTCTGGGAGATCATGACCCCCGGCCAGAAGCAGAACCGCGCAGAGTATGGTGGCTGCCAGGCTGGCAACAGCCTCAGTCATGTTGACTGCCATGGTGTTGTTCATCCCTGTGCGGCCTGGCCGCAACCTCTTGGCAGGTTACCAGAGCAATCGCTTGAGGAAATCTGGAATAGCTCTGAGCGTTTTGCCGTGTGCGAATCGATCGCGCAAAGGCCTGAAGGCTGCCATGAGTGCTCAGATCTTGATATCTGCTTCGGTGGCTGTCGCGGTCTTGCCAGAAACCTGAACCGTTCCGCAGGAGAGCGCGACCTTATGTGCTCAGGGCCGCGTTAACCGGAAATCTGTTTACCATGTCTATCTATCTTGACAACGCTGCAACCACATTTCCCAAGCCGTCTCAGGTGACTGAGGCCGTCGAACGAACTTTACGCGAGAATTCTGCCAATCCGGGTCGAGGTGGCCACCATATGTCCCTTGATGCCGGTCGTATGGTGATGGAATGTCGGGAAAGCGTGGGTCGTTTTTTTGCTATCCCGGATGCGTCACGGATCGCTTTTACAGCCAATGCCACCGAGGCCATCAACCTTGGGCTCTTTGGAGCTCTCAACCCGGGTGACCGCGTTGTGACTACGTCGATGGAACACAACGCCGTGGTTCGGCCGCTTCAGGCTTTGAGCGATCAAGGCGTTGATGTGGTTCGCGTTGCTGCCGATGCGCTTGGCCTGGTTGACCCCTTGGCTATTCGTGAGGCATGTGTACCGGGTACCCGTCTCGTCATCATGACTCATTGCTCCAATGTCAGCGGCACTCTTCAGGCAATCGAAGACGTTGGTCCCTGGTGTCGCGAGCAAGGCATCCTTTTTATGGTTGATGCGGCGCAGAGCGCCGGTGTGTTTCCGATCAATGTTGAAAAGATGGCGATTGACCTGCTTGCCGTTCCAGGTCATAAATCTCTGCTTGGACCAACGGGAACCGGTTTCCTCTATGTCCGTAAAGGCCTGGATTTAAAACCGCTGCTCTACGGCGGCACGGGCAATTTCTCTCAATCGGCAATCCAACCAACCGAGATGCCTGAAAGGCTCGAAAGTGGCACCCTGAATACGATCGGTCTGGCAGGTCTCAAGGCAGGCGTCGAGTTCCTGGAGAAACTTGGCCTGGATCATGTCCGTGCCCATGAGCAGGAGCTGCTGCATCAGTTGATTGAGGGCTTGCAGGAGATTGAAAGGGTTATCCTCTACGGGCCTCTCGGCTCAACGCGTCATGGCGGGGCACTTTCTTTCAACGTAAAAAATGTCGACCCCTCAATGCTGGGCTTCCGCTTGGACCGCGAATATGGTATCTGTTGTCGTGTCGGCTTACACTGTGCTCCGGAAGCTCACGGCAGTCTCGGAACCCTCCCGGAAGGCACCGTGCGTCTCAGCCCGGGATATTTTAATACGGCTGACGATATCAAGCAGACCCTTGCAGCGGTTCGAACAATCGTTGCGACAGAGAATTGAACCCTTGCCGTTGGTGCATCGGTTTTTTAGGAGTAGCTATGCACAAAAAAATCTTTCCTCTTATCATAGTGAGCTTGGTTGTTTTTCTTCTGAGCTCGTGTTCTTTGCCGCCAATCCAACCAGTTACAAGGATGGAACTGATGAAGACCCGTATTTACAACAAGTATATTATTGAGGAATCACCAGAGGAACTCCTTTATGCCCTCAATACCCGCGGAGAGGTCATTGTCGAGGGTAAACGCAATGTCCCTGGTATGGAGCTTCCGATCTACGTCAAAATGATGGCGACAACTGATGGCATCCATATCAACGAATATGATCGTTAGCTAAAAACCGCTGCAATCCCGGGCTGAACGCGTTGGCCTGTACAGCACCCGATACTGATTGAGTCACCCCTCTCTAGAAAGACTGGTTTCTTTTATGAGTAAAACCTTCGTCCTTGATACAAACGTTATCCTGCACGATCCCCAAGCTCTTTTTCGCTTTGAAGATAACGATCTGGTTATCCCCATGACAGTGATCGAGGAGATCGATCGTTTTAAGAAAGAACTCAGTGAAACAGGGCGGAACGCACGTCAGTTTTCGCGCATCATGGATGGCTTGCGGAGTAAAGCGAAGTTGATCGAAGGTGTGGAGTTGGAGACCGGTGGTCATCTTCGGGTCGCCCTTTACACTGAAGAATTGCTGAAGTCTCTGCCGCCCGAACTACGTTCTGATCAAGGGGATAACCGGATTCTGGCAGTCACCCTTGCCGTTAAAAACAGCGTCGACAACAATGTTGTCTTCGTCACCAAAGACACCAACCTGCGAATCAAGGCTGACGTCATCGGTTTAACCGCTGAGGATTACGAATCGGACAAGGTCTCAATCGATGATCTCTACACCGGAACTTGCGAAGTCCTTCTGCCTCAGGAAGACGTTGATCTCTTCTACAGCCAAGGCTTCCTTCCCCTCGAAGAAGAGTTCCTGCCCAATCAATGCCTGACCTTGATAGACGCCACCAATCCTTCACATACGGCATTGGGTCGCTACAATCGTCCTCTTCGTCAGGCCGTGTCACTGGTGCGTGCTCCGAGCGACGGTCTGTGGGGTATCCATCCTCGTAATCGCGAGCAGCAGTTTGCTTTCGATATGCTGCTCAACGATGATATCCAGTTGGTCACCCTGGTCGGCAAGGCCGGAACCGGCAAAACTCTGCTGGCGATTGCTGCCGGTCTGCATAAATCTGCTGACGAGGGACAATACAGCAGACTTCTGGTCTCCCGACCGATCTTCCCGCTTGGTCGGGATATCGGTTTTTTGCCCGGGGATATCGATGAGAAACTTTCACCATGGATGCAGCCGATTTTTGACAATGTTGAACTGTTGCTGGGCGCCGTGGAAGAGGGCAGTAAGCACAAACGCGGTTACAAGGAACTGGTTGACCTGGGGTTGCTTGAAATCGAGCCTTTGACCTACATCCGTGGACGATCGATACCCAAACAGTACATGATCGTTGACGAGGCCCAGAACCTGACTCCACACGAGATCAAGACGATTGTCACGCGTGCCGGTGAAGGTACGAAGATTATCCTCACAGGCGACCCTTACCAGATCGACAACCCTTATGTTGATTCCTCCAGCAACGGTCTCACCTACGTGGTCGAGAAGTTCAAGGGTGAGGACATCTCCGGACACGTCACACTGGATAAGGGTGAGCGCTCCTGTCTGGCTGAATTAGCGGCAAATCTTTTGTAGGTGAATCCCGTCGCGCGTGGCGTGTAGCGCGGAGCGGGGAAATTTATATGAACGTTTGATCAAGGTCTGTTTACCCGATGATTTGTCTTTTTTTGAAAGTGCCTGAATTGTCACGCCACGCGCCACGCGCCACGTGTCACTGATCCCATGCTTATTCTTTGTATCGAATCCTCATGTGATGAAACTGCGGCGGCCGTTATTCGTGACGGCTCCGAGATGCTGTCGAATGTTGTCGCCTCGCAGGTTGATGTGCATTCCCGTTACGGCGGCGTGGTGCCGGAATTGGCCTCCCGCAAGCATGTCGAAGCGATTTCTGTGGTCATCAATTCGGCACTGCAAGAAGCCGGAGTCACGGTTGATCAGCTTGAAGGCATTGGCGTCACACGCGGACCCGGTCTTATAGGCGCTCTGCTAGTAGGTTTGTCGACGGCAAAGGCTATGGCCTGGTCTCTGGATATCCCGCTGGCGGCTGTGCATCACATGGAGGGGCATATCCTTGCTCCGATGCTGGAAGATCCCCCTGCTTTCCCCTTTCTCGCTCTGGCCGTGTCGGGTGGACATACCCACCTCTACCGTGTTGATGGTATCGGTCGTTACACAACCCTTGGGCAAACTCTTGATGATGCCGCCGGCGAGGCTTATGATAAGGTGGCTAAGATGCTCGGCCGCGGCTACCCTGGTGGAGCTGTCATCGACCGACTGGCAGGGCAGGGTCGTTCTGATGCCATCGATTTTCCGCGGCCGATGCTGCACAAAAAGAATTTTGACTTCAGCTTCAGCGGTCTTAAAACTGCTGTCCTGCAGCATATCGAAAAATATGAGGGTGCCATTGATGAACAACAGCTGGCAGATATTGCTGCCAGTTTCCAGGCTGCTGTGGTCGAGGTCTTGACCCGAAAGACTCTACGCGCGGCCAAGGCAGAAGGTCTGGAGCGCATTGTCGTTGCTGGTGGGGTCGCCTGTAATTCCGGCTTGCGCAGCAGTTTCAAAGAGCTTTCGAACAAGCATGGCGTTAAAGTGTTCTTCCCGAGCCCGGCGTTATGCGGCGACAATGCTGCCATGCTCGGTGTCCCCGCAAATTATTATCTTGAGAAAGGGCGTCACGCCGATGGCAGCGTCAATGCTCTTGCGAACTGGAAGCTAGATACCGTTTGTGTAGACTGAAGCCGAACCGAACGTGGAGAGACTGAGGCAGATGTGGCGCGGAGTCGGGTTCATCCGACAGGTTAAATTGATGGTGGTGCGCTTTGTCCGTCTGCGTGGTCTACCGGATGAGATTGCCAAGGGGGTTGCCCTTGGAATCTTTATCGGTATGACTCCAACCTTCGGTTTCCAGATGGCGATCGCCATCTTCTTCGCTTATCTTTTACGTGAAAATCGTCTTTCTGCAGTCCTTGGCGTATGGGTCACCAATCCCGTCACCGCCCCTTTTATCTATACTGCTGAGTATGAAGTCGGTCGTCGCCTGCTTGGTATGGAGCGCTTTGAATTACCTTCGGAATTAACCTGGCGGGCCTATTCGAATCTTGGCTGGGAAATTCTCTTTCCCATGTGGTTTTGCAGTATTCTTTTTGGTGTAATTTTCGGTTTCCTTGCTTACCAGGCTACCTTGAAACTGATTCCCGTGGTCAAAAGCTGGCGAGTGCCACGCTGGCCCCGCCGACACTGGCATAAGAAATTCAAAAACCGCGATATGGGACGTGAGACGAGAGATGATAAAAAGCTATGAGTAATCCCCGGCCCAGGAAACGTTTCGGCCAGAATTTCCTGCATGATCAGAATGTTTTGGATCGTATTGTCGCGTCCGCAGAACTGCAAGAGACAGATCGGGTTCTCGAGATCGGTCCTGGACCGGGGGCTCTAACCTCGCGTCTTCTGGCAACGGGTTTGCCAGTCCTCGCTGTAGAGATTGATCGTGATCTGGCAAAGGCTTTAGAGGAGCGTAACGAGGCAAACCTTGAAGTTAAGACCGGGGATGTGCTGCGTTTCGATTGGTCAGAGCTGTTAACACAGCCTCCTTACAAGTTGATCGCCAACCTTCCTTACAATATCTCCAGTCAAATACTTTTCAAAGTTCTCGATCATAAGAATGCTTTCAGCTGCCTGGTGCTGATGTTTCAGAAGGAAGTTGGAGAGCGCCTGGTCGCTACAGAAGGCTCGCGCAACTACGGTATCCTGTCGGTGCTCATGCAGACTTGGTTTCATGTCGAAAGAGTCATCAAGGTTCCGCCGGGAGCCTTCTTCCCCCCGCCCAAGGTCGATTCCGTCGTCTTGCGCATGACACCTTTGTCGAAGCCACGTGTGGATGTGCAGAACCAAGCTCTTTACCGCAAGCTGGTCAAGAGTGCTTTCGCTCAGCGTCGAAAAACCGTGCGCAACAGCCTGCTCGGGTCAGGATGGCAGGCTGAACAGATCGACCAGGCTTTTGCCGCCACTGAAATCGATCCGGGGCGTCGCGGAGAAACCTTTACCATCGAGGAATTTGGGACGCTGGCAAATCTGCTGTACTCCATCAATGGGGAAGACGTTTGAGCTGAACGTGTTATTAGACTTATCATTCAAATTCCTTGCCTCTGTGGCGAGGTTTTCATGTTTACATCGTTTTTCCAGTTACTTAAATAGCAGGAGTTCCTGAATGGATCAGATGGTCGCAACAGTAAACGGATCGCCCATAGATGATAAAGCACTCAATGCGGCGATGCAGAGTCTTGCCCAGGAGCATTTTCACGCCACCTTGGATGAAGTACCGGTCGAGTCCCACGAAGAACTCAGCGCCATGGCCCTGGAGCGTCTGATCGCAAGGGAATTGATTTTTCAGGCAGCCCTGGCAGAAGGTGTTGTTGCCGATGATGCCGATGTTGAAGACGAATCTTCGAGAATATTGCGCCTGATGGGCAACCCGGCAGATTTCTGGAATCGCCTGGCCGAGCGCGGCATGGATGAAGCGACTTTCCTGAGGATGGTACGTAAGGACGTTACGGTGGATCAGATGTCGGTGCGTAAATGTCGTGAGATCGAAGAGCCGACCGAGGTAGAGATCAAAGACTTTTTCTATGCGCATCCTGATCAATTACGCGGACAGGAGCGGGTCCGTGCAAGCCATATCCTGCTCCCCGTTGATCCGGATGATCCGGAGAAAGCCCTTGAACATGCCAAGTCGATCAAGTTTAAAGCGATGCAGGAGGATTTTGCCGAGATTGCCAAGACCCATTCCCTTTGTGCCAGCGCACCGGGTGGTGGCGAACTGGGCTTTATTCGTCGTGAGGATGTCGATCCGACCTTTGCTGACGCAGCATTCAGCCAGATCGTCGATGAAGTCGGTGAACCGGTCAGAACCCCCTACGGCTATCACCTGATTAAGGTCGTAGAGCGTGAGATTCCTGCGCCACCGACTCAGGATGAAGCACGCGACAAGATCATTGCTTTCCTGAAACAGGACAAGAGTTCCAAACTCCTGGAAGAGTGGGTCGGCACACTGCGTCAGGGAGCGGAGATCGTTATTCACGATAATTAACTGCAATAATTGGTTTTTTCGACGTTGAGGAGTTGAAAAGTCACTTTCATCTCCTAGACTTAAAGCACATGTCTGGTATTTGGAGTGATCTCGGCTCCCGGTGGTTTTCTCCCCACGTCCTGAATCGCTTGAGAGGTTGTCGATGGAACTGATTATTGAAGAGCATGGTAAAAGTTTCGGTAAGGTACATCATGCTAGAATTGCCGATCTGAAGAGGCTGTTAAAGACCCATCCTTCCCGTGAGGATGCTGAAAACCTGTTGGCCCTGGCCGACGCTCTGCTGGTGTACAGTCATTCCCAGGCCTTACTCAAACGCTCCGGCCCCGAATTGTTGGAGTGGCTTCAGGCGTTTCTTGACTTCCTGCGTCAGCGCAACGAAGACGTCAATATCGCCTATTTCGTACCGCCCAACTCCGGATCGTCTTTTCTGCTCGTCAATGCGCCAGATGTCCCCTATCTGGTCGATTCTTTAAAAACCATCCTGCAGCATTTGCCGCAGCGAGCCATGGTTATTTCCCACCCGATATTAAACATTAATCGCAAGGACGGAGTCCTCACGGGTATCGGAGAGCAGCTCGTTGACGGCCAACTGGAATCTTTTATGATTGTCCAGTTTGAAGGTGTCAGAGATTTCGATACGACTTCTACCGAGGAAGAAATTCGCCGGGTGTTTCTTATTGCCGAAACGGTAGGACGACAACGCAAAGATTTGAATCAGAGCCTGCAGAAACTTGCTCTGATGGATGAGAGCCAGGATCAGAAAGATTTCACTGACTGGCTGTTGAACGGCAACTTTATCTGCTTCGGTCATGCCTCGGTTGAAGTCCTGAACCTGAATGGAGACTCCACCAAATTTAGATTGACTGAAGCACCTTTTGGATGGTTGCCAGACACTCTTCTTGCTCATGTTGACAGTGCAAAAAGGACCCCGGAATTTACCAAGCGAGCTAAAAAAATCCTGGCACGCAAGAGCCCGCTGGTGGTTGAAATTCTTGAGGAGGTCAGCCCGATCTATCAGGAGGATAACCTGATCTATCTTGGCTTCAGGGAATGTTGCAAATCGGATAGAAGGGTTGAACATATTTATGTCGGACTCTTTTCACAGAATAGCGTCAATGAGTTGGCCGGTAACGTTCCGCCATTGAAAGCGAAGCTGCTGGCGGCTTTAAACCGTCAGCATGTGCCGAGCGAAAGTTACGACTACCGTAAGGTCGTTGAAATCTTTAATACCTTTCCCAAGGTGGAGATGTTTTTCCTGTCCAACCAGGCTCTCGACCGTCTGGTACAGTCATTTGTCAGTTTACAAAGACAGCAATCGGTTAAGCTGGTTGTGACCCGTAGCCTGAGTTTGCGAGGCGTCACTCTGCTGGTTATCATGCCGCGTGATTATTACAGCCGTGATGCGGTGCGACGCATGGAGTCTTACCTGGGTCGTTTTCTCTCTGCGTTGCATGTCTCCTCGCGTGAAGTTCATTTCTACTCCGCATATGTCAGCTTGCACTTCCGTGTTGTTCCCCAGGATGATCAGGTCAGAATCGATGTTGACGCACTGCAGAAGGTGCTGACGGACCTTGCACGCCCCTGGGAGGAGAAGCTGCGGCTACTGCTCTTGCGTGGGGCAGAGGGTCGCGCCGGTCTGGACCTGTGGAACCGCTATGCCGGCTCTTTCCCGAAAGATTATAAAGAGTTGATCCACCCTCGTTTTGCCATCCGGGATGTTCGCGCTATCGAGCAGCTGCTTGCAACCGGTGAGGATGGCTTTGACCTCTGGGGTCCTTTCCAGGAACGCCAGGAGTTCTATCGATTGCAATTCTACAGCCTTAAGGAGAGCTACCTTAACGAGCTGATGCCTTTTCTTGAGAACCTGGCCCTGGCCGTTGTGGATGAAGTTGATTTCTTCCTTGAGGTCGATGGGCGCACCATCTACGTAAAAAGTTTTGCGGTTCGCAACAGCTACCCTGAAGGTCTGCCGCTGTCGGCCCAACGAGATAACCTGCTGGAGACGCTTACCGGGTTGCGTAAGAGCTGCATTGAGGATGATTACCTGAATCGACTCATGGTCCTGACCGGACTGGATTGGCAGGAAATCGATGTTTTCAGAGCCTATCGCAACTACTATTTCCAACTGGGCAATCCTTTCACCAAGCGCCGCGTTGCCTTTACTCTCATTAACAACCCGCAGGCCGCCTTGCTCCTCTATCGTTACTTCGCGGCCCGTTTTCAGCCGAATCCCGACTGGCAGGATGCCATGCGGCGTGAAGAAGAAGCGCTCATGCCGATCCGCATGGAGCTGTCACAGACGCTGGATCAGATCCGGGATATCAACGAAGATCGTATTTTGCGCAGTTTGTTCAATCTGATTGATTCCACGGTGCGGACCAACTTCTTTTTAAGACGTGACGACCCGGATTATTTCCTCTCTTTCAAGATCAGTTCGATTGGTGTTATCGACATGCCTTTACCGCGATCGATGTACGACACCTACGTGCATTCGGCAACCATGGAAGGTGTCCACCTGCGCGGAGGCAAAGTTGCTCGCGGAGGCATTCGCTGGTCTGATCGCCCGGATGATTTCCGTACCGAAGTCCTCGGCCTGATGAAGACCCAGATGACCAAGAACGCACTGATCGTTCCGGTTGGCTCTAAGGGCGGTTTTATCGTCAAAACACCCTTTACCACCCGTGAAGAAGGCGGCGAGCTCTCACGTCAGGCCTATATCACACTCATGCGTGGTCTCCTGGATCTGGTTGATAATCGGGTGGCTGGCGAGATCTCCGGGCCGGCTGGTCTGGTAGTCTATGACGATGAAGACCCTTACCTCGTGGTTGCCGCCGATAAAGGCACCGCCCATCTTCCGGACACGGCCAATAGTGTCAGCCTCGATTACAACTTCTGGCTGGGTGATGCTTTTGCCAGTGGCGGTTCGGTCGGTTATGACCATAAAAAACTCGGCATAACAGCACGTGGTGCCTGGGAGTGCGTGAAGCGCCACTTCCGCGAACTTGGTAAAGATATCCAGAATGAAGCCTTCACCGTGGTCGGTATCGGTGACATGAGCGGCGACGTCTTCGGTAATGGCATGCTGCTTTCAAAAAAGACGCGCCTGCTCGCGGCGTTTAATCATCTGCACGTTTTCCTCGATCCTGACCCCGATCCTGAAAAATCGTGGCAGGAGCGCAAAAGGCTTTTCGATACGCCTCGTTCGACCTGGGCAGATTATAGCGCCGAGGTGATCTCAGAAGGTGGTGGCGTCTGGGAACGGGCGTCCAAAGAAATTCCGCTCTCTCCGGCAATCAGGAAGTTGTTGGGTGTTCGTCACACAACCATGGAAGGTGATGAACTGATCAGGCGGTTACTGCTTGCCGATGTTGAGCTATTGTGGAATGGCGGTATAGGCACCTATGTCAAGTCCTCCCTGGAAAAGAACGCCGACGTCGGTGACCGCGCCAACGATAACGTACGTGTCAGTGCCTCACAGGTTAAGGCCAAGGTGATTGGTGAGGGTGGCAATCTCGGACTGACTCAGCCAGGGCGCATCGAATATGCCATGTGCGGTGGTATGATTAATACCGACGCAATCGATAACTCGGCGGGTGTCGATACCTCTGACCATGAAGTCAATCTGAAAATCTTTTTCCAGACTTTGCGTGAAGCCGGGGTGATAAAAACTGAACGGACCAGGAACCATCGTCTGCAGGAAGTCGAAGAGGATGTTTGCCATATGGTCCTAGCAAACAACTATACACAAAGCCAGTGCCTCTCTCTCGATATACGCCGCTGCCAGTATGATATCGACCCCTTCATCGCCCTTTCTGAGAGGTTAGTGAACACCGGCTTGCTCGATCGTAAAGGTGAGTTTCTACCTTCGCGTAAAGAACTCACCGCCCGCGGCGCTGGTTACCTGCGCCCGGAGCTCTCGATTCTGCTTGCCTACAGCAAGATGCATCTCTATCAAACTCTTCTTGAAAGTGATCTGCCTGACCAGGAGTCGACTCAAATCTTCCTTCAGCGGTATTTCCCGGTGAAAACGCAAAAGCGTTACAATGCCCAGATCAAGAATCACCCATTGCGGAGAGAGATCATCGCCACCATGATTACCAACCGGATTGTGGACCAGGCCGGTTGCGCCTTTCTTAATACCCTGGTGCAGCAGTCAGGGGCAACCATGATCGAAGGTGTCGCTGCCTACCTGGTCTTTGATGAGGTTATGAATGGCGACGCTATTCGTGAACAGGTTGCGGCTGTAGATAACAAGATATCCTCTGAAAGACAGTATGAGCTTCTGGAAGGTCTTGAAAGAGCCCTGGCAGGATTGTCACGACAGGTCTTCGAGCAGGCCTTGCCGATGCGCCTTGATAAAGCTTGCGTCAAAGATTATCGGCACCGTTTAAATATCTTCCGCACGCATCTTGCCGAGCTGCTCCCTGATGAAGAGTGGCAAGTTTGTAACAAGGCCGCGAAGGTCGTTGTTAAAGAAGGTTTCCCTGAAGAAATGGCCTTGGAAATGGCCAGCTTCAGATATCTCGCCGGGTTCATACCTGCCGTCTATATTGTCGAAGCGACCGGAGCGGACCTGCTGGAAGTGACCACGGCTGTGGGTGAGATGCGTTTGCGTTTGAAAATTTCCCAGGTCATGGCAAGCTTGAACGAATATACGCCACACGATCGTTGGGATCGGGCGGCTCTGGTCAGTCTCCGCGGCGCATTCATCAAACAGGCCATTAAACTGACAAGAAGCGTTGTTGCTGAAGGGAAGGGCACTCATGCCTTCCTGTCGAGCCGGCGGCCACGTATCGATTATTACCTCTCTCTCGTCGAAACATTGCGAGCGAGTCCACCGACGTCGACCAGCTTTTACGTGGTCCTTTTGCGCGCGCTTGAGGCTGTAGAGGATTAATCCCTCGTGCTTGAAGTAACTTGGACTAAGAAAAAGCCACGATAGAGGGCCTTCAATACTTGGCTGTTAATATCCTCATAAATAGAGCTTTGATCAATAATAACTGCCAAAATCAATATATTCTTCTGTTGAGCAGGCATAAGCATGAGCCATGTTTGCGATTGTCTCCAAAGTTATCGGCTTTCGCTTCTTTTGCCCTGCGTTTTTTTCGTTAATAAAATGATAGACTTTCACTGCCATATACTCCCAGCTGTTGATGATGGTGCCGTATCCATCGACGAATCCATTTCAATGGCGAAGTCCTTGTCAGCCTTTGGCTATAAAACCGTCTGCTGTACACCACATTGCATCAAAGGAGATTATGATCTCAAACCTCAGCAAGTGAGGGAGACCGCCTTGATGCTTCAGGCAGATCTCGATAATGCTGAGATCCTCCTGAATCTCTGGCCAGGGATGGAATACATGCTCGATGAGTTTTTCTGTGAGAACCTGGATGACTTGTTGCCGCTCGGCGAAACAAATCTTGTTCTTTGTGAGTCTCCCCCTCAGGTGCATCCAGAGTTTGTTCAGGAAGGGCTTAAGCAGATTGTCGAGAAAGGATTTGTTCCTTTAATTGCTCACCCGGAAAGGACTCAATATTTCTATGAAATGTTCTCGCAGCGTGTTGGCGTCAGCGCGTCGCGAGAAAAAACAGAAGATCAATTTCGTCCTGATCTTGAAAGTTCTGGAACGCCACTATCTTTTATTAAAAAGTTGTTAGCGCCACGTGCCAAGCGCTCCGCGCCACGGATTATTGAATTTAACGCACGCCCAGCGCTCCCCGATGTTTGTCTGTTCCAGGCAAGCCTCGGTAGTTTTACTGGTTACTATGGCCCACAGGTCCAATCTCGTGCCTATGATCTTTTGAAAAACAATGTCTATACATGTATTGCTTCTTATCTCCACAATGGTGCGTCTGCCAAGCAGGTGCTGCTTCGTGACAAGCTAGATTTCAACCCTCTTTTGAAAAAACTCTCGGATTGGGATGGTCGGGAGGATTCTATGCCTTTACCTGGGAATATTGATCAAGCTAGACAACGGGAACTTTTTCAGCAATAGAAACCTTTGGCGGAAATGAGACTTTTTGGCAACAAGTCTGTCGTGATCTTTAACTCAAGGCAAATTTGACTCCTCTTTAAGCTGCCCTTTAATATGGTACATGAGCTCTTGTTTCTCTTTTTTTTGCGAGGTTCTGACTTTTGCTTGTTCCTTCTTAGTAGTTTTTTTAAAAACTCAACCTGGAAAATTTCGGTTTATCATCGGCGCGCATGGCAGACCGTATTTACGTCCTTGATAACGGTCGTATGGTTGAGAGTTGGAGCCATTTCGAACTGAATCCAGGGGAGGTCTGTATAAAAGGTTGTTTACAGTACAGGCCGATCGACACGGAGAATTGCGTTAGAACTGAACGCCTGAGAACATGTCGCTTGAATATCTAAGTTTTTAGCCAAGGAGTAAATCTTGAAGAAAAGACAACTCGGTGCCTGTGTCACCTTTTTCCCGCAGCCAACCACCTTGATCGCAACCCAGAACGGCGAGGGTGAGGTTAACTTGATGATGGCCTCTTGGGTGGGGATCGTTAGTAAAACCCCTCCGACCATCGCCGTCTCCGTGAATTGTGACCGGCACACTTATGCCAATATCAAGAGAACAGGAACCTTCTCTGTTAACGTGGTTCCATCTCGGATGGCGCAGGCCGCAGATGCTTGTGGTCTGGCTTCGGGCAAGAAGGTTGATAAACAGAAGTTGACCGGTTTGGCCGTCTCTTCAGGAACACTCGAAGGTGTTTCTCTGGTTGATGAATCGCCACTCAATGTGGAATGCCGTTACGTTAACGAAGTTGAGCTCGGGGATTATCGCCTGGTTATGGGGGAGATCGTAGAGATACATGCTTGCGATGCGGCTTTCAATGAGCAGGGTGAGGCCGACGTAAAAGTCTTTGATCCCCTTGTTTATTTAGGTGGAATGCGTGAATACTGGTCACTGGGGAAAAAAGAGGCTGACGCATATCGCGCGGGCTTGGCCTTGCTCGATAAGGACTAGATCTTAAATAAAAAAATGGGTCATATTCCCCGCAGCTTGCTGCGTTGTTTAACTTTAAAGCAACAACCTTTGTTTCGCCGCGGTGAAAATCTATCAAGATCTATGGTTAGAGCAAAACCAAGCAAAACCAAGCAAAACCAAGCAAAACCAAGCAAAACTTTAGTCTTTTTGTTTTTAACATCAAGGGTCAAAGGCTTTTGTTTGAAACTTACATCCCTTTCATCCATTATGTCTGTGAATAAGTGTTCTTGATTGTATCGATTTTCATAGATTCTGATCGCGGCTAAGAATAGATTCCAATTGTGTTAACAACCATAAGTTACAGGCTGTTGATACCTCGTAGCTTGCTGCGAGGTCGTTCATTGACGTGATTTTGGTAAATCACACTGGACACCCTTAATGGCCTATGTTATAGAATAATCGCTTTTTCAGAACGCTGTTTTTAAAGCCCGGAACTTGTGCCGGAGCTGCATTAAAAAACTGGTTAAACGACATACCGCCTGGATCGATGAGACTGGGACGGCAGTAGTAGTAAGGAACACGATCGGTGCCTGCACCGTGACATGCGACTGCCTTCCGTACGGACTCGGGGGGCTTTTTTCGTTTTAGATATGATTTCAGGAGGTTAACACCCTTGTGTGAAACAACTAAAAAGACAACGACAGTCCTTTCGCTGCAGGCCATGAAGGCCCGTGGTGAGAAGATTACGGTGCTGACTGCCTACGATTATCCCTTTGCTCGCATCATGGATCAGGCCGGGGTAGACGTGATTCTGGTTGGCGATTCTGCAGGCTCCGTGTTTGCCGGTTACGATAACACCCTACCGGTCACCATGGACGAGATGATCTACCATACCCGCGCCGTGGTTCGTGGAACGCAGCAGGCTTTGGTTGTTGCAGACATGCCTTTCATGTCGTATCAGGTCGATCTCGCTGATGCGCGTCGCAATGCCGGTCGTCTGATCAAAGAGGGTGGGGCGCATGCTGTCAAACTTGAAGGAGGAGTCAATGTCGCCGAAACGATCAGGTCGATTGTTGCTATGGACGTACCGGTTGTTGCGCATATCGGTTTGACGCCACAATCGATTCATCGCATGGGAGGTTTTCGTGTCCAGGGTCGTGAAGAGGCCCAGGCAAGGCAGCTGCTGGCAGATGCCCGTGCGGTTGCAGATGCCGGCGCTTGTGCCGTGGTTCTTGAAGGTATCCCCGCAGAGCTCGCTAAAGAGATCTCAGCAGAGTTGACGATTCCGACTATTGGCATCGGTGCCGGGGTTGATTGCGACGGTCAGGTTCTGGTGATTCACGACATCCTCGGTCTCTGCGAGAAATACTCACCGAAGTTTGTCAAACGCTTTGCCGATGTTTCAGGAACGATTCGCGAAGGGATCGATGATTACATTCGTGAAGTGAAGGATGGGAGTTTCCCGGGGCCGGAGCATTCTTTTTAGGACCAGGAACGAAGGTTCGTGGCACGAGGTACGGGGACGTCAAAAGCAAAAACAAATACAAAAGGGTTTTGGGGTAAGTCTGAGGTTTTCGCGTTCCGCGTTCCTCGTCCCTATAAAAACATGGAAATAATCTCAGATATCAAAGCAATGCAGAACCGTTGCCTGGCCGCCAGGGATTCAGGGCAAAAGATTTCTTTCGTGCCGACCATGGGCTTTTTGCACGAAGGCCATCTTTCCTTGTTGCGCGAAGGCCGCAAGCGTGGCGATCTGCTGATCTTGTCAATCTTCGTCAATCCGACCCAGTTCGGGCAGGGCGAAGATCTTGACTGTTATCCACGTGACTTTGAGCGCGATGAAGCTATGGCCCGTGAGTGCGGAGTCGACCTGCTTTTCTATCCCGAGGCCGAAGCGATCTACCCACCTGGGTACGCTACCTATGTCTCTGTTGATGGACCTTTGACGACAACTCTCGAAGGTGCCTGTCGGCCCACTCACTTCCGCGGTGTCACCACGGTGGTGACCAAACTCTTCAACATTGTTATGCCGCACGTCGCTCTTTTTGGACGTAAGGATTTTCAGCAACTGGCCGTCATAAGCCGCATGACCTCTGATCTTAACTTGCCGATAGATATTGTCGGTATGCCGATCATCCGTGAGGAAGATGGCCTGGCCATGAGCTCGCGCAATGTGTATCTCTGCAACAGTGAAAGAAAGCAGGCGCTTGCTCTTAACGACACCTTGCGTCAAACGGCAGAGATGGCTCAGAATGGAGAGTCAAATGCCGAAAAGATTCTGACCATGGCCCAGGGTCGTTTGCATGCCGAGGCCGATCTGGAAATTGATTACGTAAAGATCTGCAATGCGCAGAGTCTTGAAGAGGTCAATACAATTGATCACGAATCGGTCATCTTGTTGGCGGTTTCTGTTGGTAAAACCCGCCTGATCGATAACGGTAACCTCATCTCTTAGGCTTAAGATATGATGACCCAAGAAACGGCACGTGCGACCCTGGAAAACCTCTACCGGATTTTTACGATTCCGGAAGCGCCCGAATCAACTCTCGGCGAGATCGATCAGGCGATCTCCAAAGACGTCGCCGGGTTCCTGCAAACGCACATTGTTGCTCTTGAGCGCAGCCTCGAAGAGATCGAAGCTGATTTCTCGCTGTCGTCCATTCCCGAACAACCAACCTTTGTTTCCGAATACACCGAGTTTGTTAAAGAGAAGCTGGTTTCCCAGTCTGTGCATACGGCTGCGCCCGGTTTTATCGGCCACATGACCTCGGCGCTGCCATATTTCATGCTGCCGCTATCGCGAATCATGACTGCGCTGAACCAGAATCTGGTGAAGGTTGAGACATCCAAAGCCTTTACGCCGCTGGAGCGACAGACTCTGGCAATGCTTCATCACCTTGTTTACCAAGGCGAAGAGTCTTTTTATCCGCAGTGGATTCACAATAGTCAACACGCCCTTGGTGCTTTCTGTTCCGGCGGTACCATCGCCAACGCCACAGCGCTCTGGGTGGCGCGCAACACGCTTTGTGCTCCATCGGGCAGCTTCGGCGGCATCGCCAAGGAAGGTCTGGTCCGCTCCTTGCGTCATCTTGATTGCGATGGCCTTGCCGTGCTCGTCTCCAGTCGTGGCCATTATTCACTCGGCAAGGCTGTTGATCTTCTTGGTTTGGGTCGGGATAACCTGATCAAGGTCGAGACCGACTCAGACAACCGTATTGACATGGCCCAACTGAAAGACTCCTGTCGTCGTTTGCAGGACGAGAACATTCGTCCTCTGGCGCTGGTCGGGATTGCTGGGACCACGGAGACCGGCACTGTTGATCCTCTTGATGAAATGGCTGATCTCGCTCTTGAGCTTGGCTGCCCTTTCCATGTTGATGCGGCCTGGGGAGGGCCAACGCTCTTTTCCGAGCGGTATCGTCCCCTTCTGGACGGTATCTCCCGTGCCGATTCCGTGACCATGGACGCGCATAAACAACTTTACGTGCCGATGGGGGCGGGGATGGTGCTGTTCAAGGACCCTACGGCGCTCTCCGCTATTGAACATCACGCCAACTATATCCTGCGTCACGGCTCCAAGGACCTCGGCAGTCATACCCTCGAAGGTTCCCGCCCGGGAATGGCGATGCTGGTGCACGCAGGTCTTTCGATCATTGGTCGAAAGGGCTATGAGCTACTCATCGACCTGGGGATAGAACGCGCTAACTCGTTCGCGCAATTGATTCGTCAACACCCGGATTTTGAGCTGACCAATACACCGCAACTGAATATCCTCACTTACCGCTTCTGTCCTAAAGCTGTTCAGGCTACTTTGGCCCAGGCAACAAACGAACAAGCCGCAGAGATCAACCTTCTGATCGACCAGGTCAACCAGTTGCTGCAGAAAGATCAACGTGAAGCGGGCAAGACTTTTGTTTCCAGAACTCGTTTGAAGGTGTCTGGCTACGCTCAGGAGTTAAATGTTCTGCGCGCGGTGCTTGCCAACCCGCTGACCACTGATGAAATCCTCTCAACTGTTCTGGAAGAGCAATGTACAATTATTCTGCAACAGGATATCCAATCACTCCTGGAGCAAGTCAACACTCTCTGTGGACAGATCATAGTTTCTCCCAAGGTTGCCTGTGCTTGATCCTGTTATGAGCAGACAGACCCTCTACCGGGCTCGCTACCTTCTCCCAATTACCTCTCCCCTTATCGAAGACGGGGCTGTCCTCCTTGAGTCCGGCCTTATCCGAGCCGTCGGTCATTATCGAGACCTCGCTAACACTCATCCCGAAGCGGATCTCGTTGATTTTGACGAATCGATCCTCTTGCCGCCGATGGTCAATGCCCACACGCACCTTGAGCTAACCGCCTTTTCTGATTGGGCGGCTGCGGCTGGCGAACCTGACGCCCCACATTCTTTCGTCGACTGGATCCTCTGGCTGGTGCACATCAGGAGGGATGTTGGTGAAGAACAGCTGAAAGCTTCACTCGAAGCAGGCTTGAAAGCTTCTTTGCTTGCCGGCACTGGTGCAGTTGGCGATATTTTCACGACTCTAAATGTTTTCGAAGCCTACCTTGAGTCACCCTTGTATGGGCAAGTTTTTGCTGAAGTCCTTGGCCACGATCTGGCTTTAATCAAAGAGCGTCTCTCGTCTATCAAGGCTCTTACTGTAAAGTCTCCGGCAAAAAGCCTTAACTGGGGGCTTTCTCCCCATGCCCCCTATACATTGTCAGCCTCTGCGACAGATCAGATCTTTGCCTTTGCAAAACAGCTCACCTTGCGGTGCACTATTCATCTCGCTGAATCAGAATCTGAAAGTGAATTCCTGCGCGACGGCACTGGCGCTATCGCCGACAAACTCTTTTCTTCCGCAAAATGGGACCCTCTGCTCAGTCCACCAACGGGTTTCAGCCCGGTTCGTTCTCTCTGTAGCGAAGGGAGGCTGAAACAAGGCGACCTGATCGTTCATGGTGTCCATGTAGATACTGCTGATATTGAGATGTTAAAGCAGAGCGGTTGCTCTGTTGCTCTTTGTCCCCGTTCTAACGCCGCTCTGAGTGTTGGCAAGGCGCCCGTAACTGAATACCTGCATGCCGGTATCCCATTGGCCCTGGGGACAGACAGTCTGGCGAGCTCGGACAGCCTTTCCATCTGGGAGGAAATGGCCTTTGCTGCTGAATGGTTTGCAGGCGCTGCAGAGCCACGTGACTGGCTTGAAATAGCCACCCTTGGCGGAGCGAAAGCTCTCGGCATTGAGAAGAGAGTGGGGCAACTGGCTCCCGGTTTGGAGGCTTCCTTCCAGGTTGTTACGCTGCCTGTCCTGCCAGAAGTCGATGTCTTGGAAGAGACTCTCTGTACAGCTGGTAAAGATGTTAATGTTACCCACCTGTATCTGGCGGGTGAGAACGTCTTGTTGTAAATCCAACCTTTTCCTGTAATCCCTTCGCACATTTTTCCATGAGTTTGTTAGTCCAAGAGCTTACGTGGTAAGATTCTTAACTGTACACCAACACCTATTGTCATTTACAAATTTAAGAGGCTAAAAACGGATAAGAGAGAGTTATGATTGAAGAAGTTGGTGTCGTTGTTGAACTGAAAAGCAAGATGATTGCAGTGGTCATGTGTACCAAGAGCAGCCTCTGTGAGAACTGTGCGACCAATGGCAATTGCGCCCTCGGTGATAACGACAACACCCGCCTGGTCGAGGTGCAGAACCCTCTTGCCGCCGAAGTCGGCGAACAGGTTCGCATCGCCACCACAACGAAGTCTTTCCTACAGTCTTCTTTTCTGTTATATATCGTCCCCTTGGTTGCTCTGGTCATCGGTGCTATTGCAGGTATGCTTGTCGGCGAGTCGATTTCTGCCGGTCTCGACCCCAATCTGCTTTCGGCTATCTTCGGGGTATTCTTCATGTGCGGCAGCTTTGTGATTCTTCGCGTTGGTAGTAGCGTTCTGAACAAAGAAAGTTATATGCCGAAAATTATAGAGATCCTCAAAGAGGATCTATAATTCTGGTACGAGGGACGCGGCACGAGGTACGGGGAAGTCAAAAGCTAAGCTGTAAAGAATAATCTTAAAATACAAAGGGTGGATCAGGTTTTCGCGCTTCGCGTACCTCGTCCCGCGTATCGGATTTTATGGGCATAAAAATCATCGCCAATAACAAAAAGGCTTATCACGAGTATTTCGTTGATGAAGTCGTTGAAGCGGGTTTGGTCCTCCAGGGCACCGAGGTTAAATCGATGCGTCTTGGGCAGGTGAGCATCAAGGAAGCCTATTGCCGGATCCGTAACGGTGAAGCCTTTGTCGATAATATGAACATCAGCCCATACGAGCAGGGCAATCGTGAAAACCACGATCCGCTGCGTGCGCGCAAGCTGCTCTTGCACGGTTATGAGATCGAGAAGTTGAGCAAGAAGGTGGCTGAAAAGGGTTTGACCCTGGTGCCGACCAAGGTTTATTTCAAAGACAGCAAAGTCAAGCTGGAAATCGGTATTTGTCGTGGTAAGAAGCTCTACGATAAACGCGAAACTCTCAAACGCAAACAGGCTGATCGCGAAGCATCAAGAGCAGTAAGAGAAAGAGACTGAAAGCAAGCTGTAAGCTATAAGTTGTAAGTTGTAGAGTTAAAGTATATAATAAGACCTCACCACTTAACTCTTCATGGGTTAAGGTAAATAAGGAATTTGTGTGAGTAGTAATTTACTAGTCACAAGTCACTAATAACGAGCTACAAGATTTAAGGGGGTGCCAAGGTTTCGACGGGGATTGGAAGCGCTGGTTGCATGCCGGAGTGGGCTGGCTCCGTAATAAAGCCCAACACATACAAACGCCGATACTGACGTTCGTTACGCATTAGCAGCTTAATCGCTGTTACGTCTCTTGTTTCATCGCCCATGTGGTGCAGAAGACGTTAATTATAGTGGGATAGTCTTTGTGAGTGTTCGTGGCACTTAGGCGAAACTTAAGCGGACTCCCCCTCAAAAGATCCTGTTCGTGGGAGCTCTTGAGGGTTAAGTAAAACACGAACTACGCATGTAGACGCTTGACGTGAAAGATTTTCGGACGCGGGTTCGATTCCCGCCACCTCCACCAATGGAAAGAATTCGCACCGGCATCCAAAGCCGAATCGGGTTCTACAGATAAAGGCCCCTGATGGGGCCTTTTTTCTTCGAACAGGGCTAATGGTTGCAGGTTGGAAACCGCCAAGAGATATGGTTTGCCAGTATCTGGAACTACTGGTTGTAGAGAAATTTGACCAAGCAGTTTTCTCAGTAGAAAGGCCGACTGTTCGGTTTGCTTTTCAAGAATTTCTTTTACGTGGGCTATCGCGCCTTCTATCAACTCTATTTGGGGTGCCTTGAAGGTGTCTTTCTTTGTTTTTTCCAAAATTCTCAGTTCTGCCTGTAATGTCTCTATTCTCTGTTCTGCAACTGAAAGCAATTCAGCGATAGTTTTACTGGAATGACCGTCAGAGATGAACGATGCTAAGTTTTTGACAATTCTCTGTTTTTCTCGCAACTCTGTATTAATGTTCCGGATTTCTTCCGGAACTGTGCTAAGCATCTTGTCTCCAAATTCCTCAACTTTTGATAATACGTATTTTATGGCATCAGTGTTAGTGAGGATTTTTCCGACTTCGGAAAGAATCAAATTTTCAGCAATGTTTTTTCTCACCTTAATCTTATTGCTACAGGCGCTACGAGTTGCTTTCATGCAGCCGTAATATCCACCTCCTTTGCCGCTAACCTTGCCAATTTTTGATCCGCATAATGAACAAATCATTGCCCCGGATAGTAGTTCTTTAGGATATCCATTAACATAGCTTCCTTGTTTTGGTAAAAAACCTTTCATGCCTTTTGTGGTTGACCCTCTATTTTCAATTTCTTTTCTTCTCGCTTGAACTTGCTCCCATAGTTCCTTCGAAACAATGCGAAGGCCTTCGTGAGTTGCTTCATGCAAAGGACCATCTTTTCGAGGCACCTGTCTGATAATTCCTGTGGATGGGTCGCGTCTGTTCTCTAGCTTTCCCCAGGTCCATTTCCCGATATACTTCGCATTCTGTAAAATGCGGTTTACGGTTGAAACATTCCACGCATGCTCCTCAAACTTGCTACTCGGGACACCTTCTGCATTTAATATATTAACAATTCTGGATACCGATTTTTTATTGTTGAACATCTGGAAAATTCTCACAACTACGGTTGCTTCATGTGGAACGATAATCATATCGTAACCTTCGGGCCTGGACCTGCCTTTCTTGTCTTTGATAATTTTTCCTTTGGGTACAGTTTTGTAACCAAAACATGCTTCAGCTAAAAAGAATCCGCGTTGTTTTTGTCCTAGTTGCCCGCGAATCGTTTTCTTTCTTAGGTCGTCAATGTATCTCTCGTTAAACATTGCTTGAATTTGATAATTAATCTTTGAATCTTCATTACTTGTGTCAACATTATCTTGGACTGAAATCAATGACACGCCTAAATAGCTTAATTCTTGGATAATGGTTAATGTTTGGATAAGGTTTCTTGAAAGCCTTGAAAAATCATCCACAATTACGACTTCAAATTCTTTAGCACGCGCAGCTTGTAAGAGCTGTGACAAACTATCTCTGTCACGTAGAGATCCCGAGGTTGCTGCATCGGTATAGACATGTTCCTGGTTTATTATGATATTATTTTCCTCTGCATACTTCATACAGACATTTATTTGGTCTTCAAGACTCTCCTCACGCTGATTATCACTACTGAATCGCCCATAAGTTGCACCGATCACAATTTGTTCCCTTTTGAAGTGTAGTTGAGCCATTATTCCCCTGTCCTTTTTTTCTGCTGAGTATTTATTGTGAATTCAACATATTCTTTAGCAATGATATGAGCGACATGATCCAAAAGAGCACGAACGTCCTGATTCCTACGAAGGTTCCACTCAGTTTGTGGCAAAGGTCCATTGTCTTTTGTTTTAAATTCTCCCATAGCACACCCTGTTCGCATATGGGTCATGGAGAAATCTGTATGCTCAGATTTTACCAGTAATCACAACCTTGTCCAGTCATTCAGGCCAAAAAGGTTTGCAAAAACAAATACTTACGTGCTTACTTGCTTGCTAGGTCAGGCCTGAGAGCGTTATTAAAGCTATTGGTGTATGGCGTTATTTAGAGTAAGTGTGATGTTTGAATAATAAGCTAGTATTGACAGGGTTTTGTACTAGCTAACATGCTAGCTATGTGCTTGTGTATTTCCTTTTACGCGTCCTAATATGCCAGAAAAGGCTATTAGATATGTTCATAATGAACCAATAATCTGACATGTCTAACTTGTTAGCGATGCTCGTAACGAACAATTAGTTCGATATTCCTAACCTGTTAGTAATCTCAATTACCTATTCCTTTCTAACGGGTTAGTTATGGTCGTAACGACTCATTAACTAGCCCTTTCATACGAGTAAGCAATCATAGCTTTTCGCTGAAAGTTTAAATGTTGAAATCATCGTTAGATATGTAAGTCTCTGAATTATTTAGGTATTTGTTGTCTTCATGACACATATTCAGAGGGGCCAACCTAGCAAGCATATACGCAAGTTCGGTGTGCAATTTTCAAAGTATGTGTATTCCTAACTTGTTAAATAGGTCTCTAATTATTTAGCTAACTTGTTAGGAACCCTTTGAAGCTTTGCTAGTAGATGGTGCTTTTCTAACAGGCTAGCAAAGGTTCTAATGGACTTTGCTTACATGTAAGGAATGATATGCTGCGTACTTCAACTTTCACGGTCGTTTGCCTAGGCTTGAGTAAAATAACAATTTCCGTAGAGAGTGTATTGTTCTTCGCAGCGTAAAGTTAGCTTTAAGATGAAAGCTGGGTTATCTGTACTAAAGTCAATTTGCCGCTTTTAGTCTATGCTCATCAGTGTGTGTTTTTTAGCTCTGACTGCTTGCTTGCTTGAAAGTCTATGGAGACTCTGTAATGATCGACATCGTTTCTCAGAAAATACTAGCAGCAGGTTTGCAGGGAGGGAAATACTCCAGGTGGGCCGTAGGACTCTCAGCCGATTACCTTGAGTTACTCTTATGGATCGTGGGTGTCTATGGCAATGAATATAACAAAGCAAAGATCAAGGCAGGCAACAGCCCAAGGCAGGCATTAACGTGCTACAAATGGCCGCTGGAACGTATGTTTATAGCGCTCGACAAAATTGCTGTTACCCAGGCTGGCGGAGATCTTGAGGAGGGGTTCCTTGATTTTCGTCCGCTTGGCTCTGCTCCAGCCTTCACTGAACTCTTTCGAAAACATTTAACTACCTCGGAATCACATCTAAAGTGGGCTGCTAATCTCAACGAAAGGCAGTTCTTTAGCTTGCTTTGGCAAGTCGGTGAGCACGCAATACGTGTTGACGTTTGTTGGAAAGGCCAGGATTATCCATATGACTTCGATCTTGCCCCACAAAGCGAGGATTTAATGCAGAGAGCACTTCAGGTCATGGTGGCAATATTTAGAAGAGACGATATTGACGTGAGTGCTGCTAAGAATAAGGTTCTATGCACAGTGTAAACTGATGCTGGTAAAATTGTGGTTGAGCTAGTTTGTGTCAATTTCATTCCGCAAGAGCACCACCGAATAACAAAGCCCAACTTCGCAGGGAAGTTGGGCTTTCTAATGCCAGGGAACACATTAATGCTGGGATTATTTTTTTTATAATTCTGAATGGTGCGTTTGGGTGAAAGTGCCAGAGTATTAACGGCGCTGTCCCAACTTTCACAAGGCAGTAGGGCTGTTGTTTCTACAAAATAAAGGTCTTTACTGAGAGCTAAAGTCCTTAACTGGCTACTTAAAGTTCTTTACTCGATCTTCCTTCATCTCTAGCAGAAATCCTGCCAACTTGGGCTGAGTTTGTGGCTACCGTTCTTAACAGGCTGAGATTGAAAAGATGCGGGATACTTTTCACTTGGGTGGAGCAATAGAATGGCAATGCCAGAGGATGGCTGGGGCGGCTTAACTTTCACATGGTAGTTAGGCTAAATGTCGGCGAGAAAAATGTCGTTTCGTGGACGGGGAAAATTGTGACAATTATTTTGTAATAATTATGTTGTGATTTCTTGTGTCACAGGGATGTATCGCCAACTTCGAATACAATTTTGGCAAAGCAATAAATCATATGAGCTGGCTTGCTGTGGGGACTATTCTGAAACTTTTCTGATTGCGATTCTATTGAAATTGAAAGAGAAAAAACTTCTTGCAAACATCTCTTATAAGCGTGATATAGTCACCAAACATTATAATCGAGAACGTGGAAGACGGTGCGAGTCCGTCACGGAGCCGCCACTGTGATCATCGATCGTATTGATCGATGTAAGTCAGATACACTCCCGATTAGTCAAGTTACGGAACCTTCGTGCAGTGAGGTTCTGAAGTAATTGCGTGAGGATAAAAAACGGTATCCCCGCAGCCTGATTGATGGCTGCGGGGATTTTTTTGTTTGCAGGATGACATGCATAAAAAGCTGACATTAGTTCGCCATGGTGCTCTCGATAGCAGCTTGGATGGCTGCTATGTGGGACGACTTGATGTTCCACTTAGTGATGAGGGAAAACATCAGGCTGTGCAGTTAGCAAACCACCTTGCACTGGCAATGGCTGATGCCATCTGGTGTAGTCCGGCCCTGCGTGCCCAGGAAACATCGCGGCCAATTGCAGAGAGACTGAATCTGGCTTGCAGCGTCATGAGTGAACTTAGTGAAGTGAATTTCGGGCGTTGGGAAGGTTTGTCCTTTGAACAGATTCGTACCGATGATCCTCACCTGGTAAACGAGTGGGCGGAAATGAAAGCTGATTTCTGCTTTCCTCAGGGGGAGTCGCAGGCTGAATTCCAGCAACGAATTGCCCAAATTGCGGAGAAACTTATCGACTGCGACCATCGTCACATTGTCTTGATCTCACACGGTGGAGTCATCCGTGCTCTGCTCTGCCATTTGATGGGTTGGCCAGCTAAAGATTATCTCAAATTTGAAATAAAGCGGGGAGGCTTGGCAACGCTGAACCTATATGCAGATGGCGCAGTATTTACAGGACTATATGATGCACAAACCGACTAAAAGCAGATTGATTTTTGTGAGCGGAGGCAGCCGGAGCGGCAAGAGCCATTACGCGGAAAAGCGGGCAGAAGAGCTTACGGGGGCAAGGACATATATCGCGACCTGTCCGGTTGTCGATGATGAAATGGACCAGCGGATAGCACGGCATCGAGAGCAGCGTACTGGCAAGGGCTGGAGTACCATCGAAGAACCTCATGATCTGGTTCGTGCCCTGAATGACTGTAAAGACAGCGCGGTGGTACTAGTCGATTGCTTGACATTGTGGATCAATAATCTCTTGTACACAGCTCAAGACCAGCAACAAGCCATTGGCGAAGAGGATGTTGTCAAGTTGTGCCATCAAGTGGCAGAAGCATGCCGACAAGGAGAGCGCACCATCATCTTTGTTACAAATGAACTGGGGATGGGATTGGTCCCTGCTGACCCGGTCTCACGACTTTTTCGGGATCTTGCCGGACGTTGCAACCAGACACTGGCGGGACTCTCAGACGAGGTCGTGTTTGTCGTTTCCGGCTGCCCTCTCATTCTTAAAGGAGAAAAATAATATGAATCCATCTGGTTTCTCCCAGTTGAACAAAACACTGAATGAAATAACCGCAGTCAACTCTGAAGCACGACAGAGGGCTTTGCAACGCCTGGAACAGTTGGCTATCCCGCACTGGGCACTTGGCCGCTTGATGGATTTGGCTCTGGACTTGGCTGCGATTACTGGGAGCATGACCCCATGTGTTGCACGTAAATCGATTGCAGTCATGGCAGGTGATCACGGCATTGTCGCTACCGGGGTCAGTAAGTTTCCACAGGCGGTTACTCTTGAGATGGTACGCAATTTTGCCAATGAAGCTGCGAGCATCAACGCTCTGGCAAGGCAGGTTGGAGCCAAGGTGACAGTCGTGGACGCCGGGGTTGCAGGTGACCTGAGTGAGCTGGCTGAGAGCGGTAAGATTATTTCTAAGAAGGTCGCACATGGTACAGCCAACTTTGCCGAAGGTCCGGCGATGAGTCGTGACCAGGCGATCCGGTCTATTGAAGTGGGTATCGAGGTTGCCAATCAGTTGGTTGATGAAACAGATCTCTTCGGCACAGGAGACATGGGCATCGGTAACACCAGCCCATCAAGTGCCATTATCTCCGTGTTGTGTGGACGGCCCGTGGCCGATGTAACCGGTCGTGGGACTGGTCTCGACGACGATGCTTTAGCAGGTAAAGTGGCAACTTTGGAAAAGGCCTTGGTTCTCAATCAGCCGGACCCCACAGACGGCCTTGACGTGTTAGCAAAAGTTGGTGGCTTTGAGATCGGAGCCATTGCTGGCTTAATCCTTGGCGCCGCTGCCCGTAAAAAGCCGGTCATGATCGACGGAGTCATTTCTACCGCTGGTGCTCTGATTGCACACAGCCTTGCTCCTGATTGTAAGGATTACATGATTGCAGGTCATTGCAGTGTGGAACAGGGACATCTGGTTGCCTTGGACTTTCTTGACAAAAAGCCGTTACTCGATCTGGACCTGCGCCTCGGTGAGGGTACAGGAGGAGCCGTAGCTATGAACCTGGTCGAGGCCGCTGTGGCGATCTTGACCGAAGTGGCGACTTTTGAGGAAGCCGCAGTCAGCCAGGCCGAAAAGAGTTAACCACGTCTTTGATTTAATCTAACGAGATCAATAAAGGAGAGTTGAAGTTGTTGACACAAGTAGAGCAAGCCGTAAAAGGAACCATTAGCCAGCAGATGGAAGTCGTCGCCAAGGCGGAAGGGCACAGCCCTGAATATATTCGTGCAATGGTCGCGGAAGGTAAGATAGTTATCCCCAATAATACCAACAGCAATCCTGATCCGGTCGGTATCGGGAAAGGGTTACGCACCAAGGTGAATGCCTCGATCGGCACCTCATCGGATATCATCGATTATCAGGCTGAAGTGCGTAAAGCCAAGGTGGCCCAGGACGCTGGTGCCGATACCCTGATGGAACTCTCGGTTGGCGGAGATCTTGATCGGGTCCGTCGTGAAGTGTTGGCCGCAGTCGATCTGCCCGTTGGTAACGTACCGCTCTACCAGGCCTTTTGCGACGCCGCGCGCAAGTATGGCAGCCCTGACAAGCTGGACCCGGAGGAGCTGTTCGACCTGATTGAAAAACAGTGTGAGGACGGCCTGGCTTTCATGGCAGTGCATTGCGGCATCAACCGATACACCATCGAACGCCTTCGCAAACAGAACTACCGCTACGGTGGTCTGGTCTCCAAAGGGGGAACGACCATGGTCTCCTGGATGGAGAAGAACAATCGAGAGAACCCCCTCTATGAGCATTTCGATCGGGTTATTTCAATCCTCAAAAAACATGATGTCTGCTTGTCCTTGGGGAATGGCCTGCGCGCCGGGGCGATTCATGACAGCCACGACCGTGCTCAGATGCAGGAATTGATTATCAATTGCGAACTGGCGCAACTTGGTCGTGAAATGGGCTGCCAAATGCTGGTGGAGGGTCCCGGTCATATGCCTCTTGATGAGATTGAGGCCAATATCCTGATTCAGAAACGGATGAGCAATGAGGCTCCGTATTACATGCTCGGCCCGATTTCCAGCGATATCGTGCCCGGTTTTGATCATATCAGTTCTGCCATAGGGTCTGCGCAGTCCGCTCGCTATGGGGCCGATCTGATTTGCTATATCACCCCCGCAGAGCATCTGGCGTTGCCGAACGAAGAGGACGTTCGTGTCGGTGTCCAGTCAGCCCGCGTAGCGACCTACATAGGTGATATGAACAAGTTCCCGGAGAGGGGGCGCGAGCGTGACAAACAGATGAGTAAGGCACGGCGTGACCTGGAGTGGGATAAGCAGTTTGAATTGGCACTGATCCCTGATGCGGCCAAGGCGATCCGGGCCTCGCGTGTCCCGGAAGACGAGAAGACATGTACCATGTGCGGTGAGTTCTGTGCCGCCAATGGTTCGGCCAAGCTGTTCAATGATGATCTGGCCGGTGACAAGGTCTGATTTCGACAACCAGCAGTAACGTAAACAGATGATGAAGCCTTTTTTTGCCGCCATAAGCTTTCTGACCATTTTGAGGGTTCCTCCTGCCTGGTGTGGAGACGAACATGCTCTGGGTCGCAGTTTGGCCTGGTTCCCGGTGGTCGGTTTGTTAATCGGCCTGACGATGGCTTTGCTCGACCTGTTGTTGTGTGGACTTTTCCCGGGTCTCATGGTGCCCAGTGCGCTGTTGGTTATTGCCATGATTGCCGTCTCAGGAGGATTGCATCTCGACGGTTTGGCTGACACTGCTGATGCGTTTATGAGTTCGCGTCCCAGAGAACAAATGCTGGAGATTATGAAGGATAGCTGCTGTGGACCAATGGGCGTTCTTGCCCTTGTGGGTGTTCTGCTGCTGAAGTTCTCGGCCCTGGCAAGCTTAAACGGAGACTGGCGTACGCCGACAATTATTCTGATGCCTTTAGCTGGACGTACAGCCTTGGTGCTGAAGACGATCAGCCTGCGCTATGTCCGTGACAACGGCCTGGTCTCTTTATTCCAATCCGAACGAAAGCTTCAGCAGGGCGTATTCGGTGTTCTGTTGTTCGGTGCATGCGCTTTGGCATTATTCGGCATAGGCGGATTATGGGTTCTGCTTGCCTGCATGCTGAGTGTCGGTCTGCTGGCGCTCTATTGCCGAGCCAAAATCGGCGGTTTGACAGGTGACACTCTCGGTGCAGCATGCGAACTGCTGGAGGTTGTACCGGCTCTTGTCGTTCTGGTCTGCATGCAACAGGGGTTACTGACATGAAGATGACAAATATACCGCAACGACACAGGCACGGCGGCAACCTCCGCCAACTTAGCGTTGCTGCTGGTATCCCCTCCGCCCAGTTGGTGGACTTTTCCGCCAATCTCAACCCCTTGGGGCCGCCGGAATGGTTAAGACCTCTGATCAGCGCCCATGTCAGCGAACTGATTCATTATCCTGATCCTGATTGCGCCGAGTTGGTGGAGGCTCTGGCGCTGGCAAACGCAACTGCGCCGGAGCAGATTCTTGTTGGCAACGGGGCGACTGAACTGCTGCATCTGCTGCCGCGTGCACTGGATCTGAAAAGTGTCCTGATCCCTGTGCCGTCTTATGCAGATTACGCCGAGTCTGCCTTGTTGGCCGAGCTTGATTTGGAGCTGTTACCCCTAGAGGAGTCAAAGGACTTTGCCCTCGATTTCGAGCGCATGAAGGGACTTCTCAAGCCGTCGCAAATGGTGCTGCTCGGTCAACCAAACAACCCGACCGGCTGTCTTTTCGATGCAGGTCGCCTGCGTTCACTGGCGCGAGAATTTCCGCAGACATATTTTATGGTCGATGAGTCATTTATCGCTTTTGCCGGGGATGAGTACAGCTTGCGTAAAGACAGGCCGGAGAATGTGATTATTGTTGAGTCTATGACCAAGGCCTATGCTATTCCCGGTCTTCGTCTCGGCTACCTGATAGCAGAGGAAGAAATTGTTGCGCGGCTAAAACGTCTGTTGCCTGACTGGACGGTGAATACTCTGGCACAACGGGTCGGCTGCCGGGCCGCAATGGATCGTAAATACCGGCAACGCAGCCGCGAATTTGTCTCGGCGCAACGGAAGCAACTGGTTCATGATTTAGATCAAATCCCCTGTTTGACCCAGTATCCCGGTGATGCCAATTTCCTGCTACTCCGTTTGGAGCATCACAGCATGAGTGCCGTGGACTTGGCTCAGCATATGCTGGAAAAGGGAGTTGCTATCCGTGTCTGCGAAAATTTTCAGTCGCTGGATCAGTCCTATTTTCGACTCGCTGTCCGTCCCCCCAATGAGCAGGAGCAGCTCTGTAACCTTTTGCAAGAGATTCTCGCGCCTGGCCGTATCTCTGTGCCTCGACGAAGGACTCCGGCAGTTATGTTCCAAGGGACCGGTTCCAACGCCGGGAAAAGTGTATTGACCGCAGCCATGTGCCGAATTCTGCACCAGGACGGATACGATGTTGCTCCCTTCAAGGCGCAGAATATGTCGCTGAATTCATTTGTAACCATGCAGGGTGGAGAGATGGGCCGAGCGCAGGTTGTGCAGTCCCAGGCCTGTCGACTTGAGCCTGACGTTCGAATGAATCCAGTTCTGCTGAAGCCTAACAGTGATACTGGTTCGCAGATCATCTTGAACGGCACTGTTACAGGAAATATGCATTTTCGCGCCTATGCTGAACAGCGTCAGACAATTTTCGAAACGGTTAAACAAAGTTACGATGAGCTTGCTGCCGAGCATGAGGTGATGGTTTTGGAAGGAGCTGGGAGTCCTGCCGAGGTTAACCTCAAGGCCAATGATATCGTCAATATGAATATGGCCCGCTATGCTGACGCGCCGGTACTTCTGGTCGGAGATATCGACCGAGGTGGGGTGTTTGCTTCATTCGTCGGCACCATGGAATTGTTGACGGAAGCGGAGCGCAGCCAGGTTGCCGGATTTATAATTAATCGTTTTCGGGGAGATCAAAGTTTCCTCGGCCCGGCTCTTGAGACAACCTTGCAGCACACTGGAAAACCGGTGTTGGGAGTGATCCCATACCTGACGCAGCTCGGCTTGCCGGAAGAGGATTCAGTCTCTTTTAAGGACAACAGCTTTGCTAACAGTGCCGTGCCTGAAGAGTGCGTCGATATCGCAATTATCGACTTGCCGCATATCTCCAATTTTACTGATTTCGACGCCCTTGGTATCGAGCCGGATGTTCATCTGCGGGTGGTTCGCCGGGCTGACGAACTCGGTTGCCCGGATGCACTGGTGTTGCCGGGAAGCAAAAACGTTCTAAATGACCTCAATCATCTACGCGATAGCGGGCTGGCCGAACGGATCATGTCTCTTGCAGAAAACTCTGTATGCGAAATTGTCGGCGTTTGTGGCGGATTTCAGATGCTTGGTCACTGGATCAGCGACCCGAATGCCGTCGAATCGGATGGCTCCAGCCGAGATGGGCTTGGCCTGCTACCGCTTGATACCGTACTGGCGAAAGGCAAAACGACGATACAAACCCAAAGCCGCCACCTGCCTTCAGGTTGCGAACTGGTTGGTTACGAGATTCATCACGGACAAACGAAGGCGGTGACGAGTGATTTGCAGGCCATCATCCGTAACAGTGCCGGTGAAATGATCGGTGGCAGCACGGATCAGGGTCGCATCTGGGGAACCTATCTGCATGGCGTCTTTGATGCTGATGAGTTCCGCCGTTGGTTTGTCGATAATTTGCGTCGTCGACGTGGTTGGAGCGCAGACGGGCTGGTCCGCGCGCGATACGATCTGGAGCCAGCCCTGGATCGGTTGGCAGATGTAGTGCGTGAAGGCCTGGATATCAAAGCAATCTACCGGAGGATGGGTTTGTGATTCCATTGCCATTACAGATTCTGCTGGCAATCGGTCTTGATGCGCTATGCGGCGACCCTCGCTGGTTACCGCATCCGGTACAGGCGATCGGTCGCCTGGCTCAGGAAATGGAAAAGCCGGTACGTACACGTATTGCAAACGAGCGATTATCAGGGTTGCTGACAGCCTTGTCGGTCATTGTTGCGACTGGTGTGGTCTGCTGGCTGCTTATTACTGCCGCGAGACTTGTCCATCCGTTGTTTGGTGATGTGGTCTCAATCGCGATTTTCTATTTCTGTTTTGCTGCTCGTGACTTGAGCCGTCACGCTCTCGATGTAAAGCAAAGTCTGGATGCTGACGATCTGGAGCAGGCGCGTGAAAGAGTTGCGATGCTGGTGGGGCGTGATACGAATCAGCTCGATGAGGGGGAAATCTCCCGTGCAACCGTGGAGAGTGTCGCGGAAAATACCGTCGATGCAGTGACCGCTCCGTTAATCTTTGCGTTCATTGCCGGGCCGGTGGGAGCGATGGTGTATAAGGCGATTAATACTCTCGACTCAACCTTTGGTTATAAGAATGAACGTTATCTCAATTTCGGCAGGTTTGCGGCAAAACTTGATGACCTGGCGAACTTTGTCCCGGCTCGTTTGACCGCTCTTCTGACACCTTTGGCGGCAACTTTGGTCAAACTCGATGCAAGACAGTCGTGGATCATATTCTGCCGTGATCGTCATAATCATCCCAGTCCGAATGGCGGTCAGATTGAAGCTGCCATGGCGGGGGCTTTGAACGTGCGCCTGGGAGGCAATAACAGCTATTTCGGCAAGGCTTCATTCCGTCCGTACATGGGCGATAACCATCGGCACCTTTGTGCCGGGCGTATCGTAGAAGTGGTCAACCTGATGTGGGTAACTTCATTGCTGACCGCATGTATAGGATTGATCCTCTGGGCGTGTTTCAAAGGAGTTTCGTGAGAGTCATGAGTGAGAACTTGAAAAATCTCCTGATCTTCACCGGCGACGGCAAGGGCAAATCCACAGCAGCCTTTGGCATGGCTGTGCGAGCGGTCGGTCATCAACAACGGGTTCTGGTTATTCAGTTTCTTAAACAGGATGAGAGTGTTGGCGAAATTACCGGTTTGAAGAAACTTGGTATTCAGGTGATCCAGACGGGCCGTGGCTTTGTCCCAGCTCCTGATCATCAAGATTACGCCGAGCATCGACTGGCGGCACAAAATGGCTTGGTTTTGGCCAGCGAAGCCTTGAATTCAGAAAACTACGACCTCGTTATCCTCGACGAATTATGCAGTGCCGTCGCAAAAAGTTTGCTGGATGAGGATGTCGTTCTCAAAACACTTGCAGAGAGCGCTCCATTGAATATTGTTCTGACCGGTCGTGGCGCAACAGAAGGCATGATTGATCTAGCGGACACCGTCAGCGAAATCAACTCTTGTAAGCACGCCATGGCCCAGGGTATTCCCGCCCGGAAAGGGGTAGAGTTTTGAGAGAGATCCCTCGCCTGGTTATCGCAGGTTCACAAAGTGGCGTTGGAAAATCCTCCGTAACCCTGGCATTGGTTGCCGCACTGCGTCAACGCGGGTTGCAGGTGCAGACTTTCAAGGTCGGTCCGGATTATCTCGACCCAGGACATTTGGCGCGCCTGTCAGAACGTCCTTGTTACAACCTGGATGGCTGGATGGCCAGTGAAGATTACTGTCGGCAGCTTTTTTACGATGCTTGCTCCGGTGCGGATATTGCTATCGTTGAGGGTGTGATGGGACTCTTTGACGGCAGCAGTGCAGAGAGTCGACAGGGGAGTACGGCTGAGATTGCGAGTTGGCTGAACGCTCCTGTTCTTCTTGTGGTCAATGCGCATGGAATGGCACGCAGTATAGCTGCCATCGTTCATGGCTTTGCCAGTTTCGACCCGGAGGTCATAGTCGGTGGAGTGATAGCCAACATGTGCGGTTCAGACAGCCACGGGCAGTGGTTGAGGCAGGCTCTGGAGGGCGCTGCATTGCCGCCATTGCTTGGGGTGTTCAAACGCAATGATTTTCCTGCCTTGTCGAGTCGTCACTTGGGATTGGTGTCGGTCGAGGAGACTGCTTGGAGCGAGTCGTTGATTGAGCGTTTATGCACCGTTGCACAAGTTGGCTTCGATGTGGATGGTGTACTGGCCCAGGCTGCTGTAGCAGGAGAAAGTGAGGACGCCTTGGGGCAGGCGGTACCTGTTACAGGGAAAGGCCTTCGACTCGCTGTCGCGCGCGACGCTGCTTTCCAGTTTTATTATGCTGACCTGTTCGATGCTTTGGAAAAAAGAGGGTTGCAACTTTGCTTCTTCTCGCCTCTTGACGATGAGACCGTCTCTCAGGACTGCGATGCTCTCTTTCTGGGTGGTGGTTATCCAGAGGTGTACGCCGAGGCGCTCTCTACCAATCATGAGATGAGTCGATCGGTGGCGGATTACTGCCGGAGCGGGAAACCTGTTTATGCAGAGTGCGGAGGATTGATTTATCTCTCTCAAGGTGTGGAAGTCGACGGTAAACGCTGGCCTCTGATCGGAATGATTCCAAGTTGGGCACGTATGCTCGAAAAGCGCAAGGCGCTCGGTTACGTCGAAGCCACACTACAGTCCCCAACTCTCTTAGGCGAGGTTGGTATCTGTCTTCGTGGTCATGAGTTCCACTACTCGGAGCTTTGCGATGACCCCATCGGTAAAGACGGTTGGCAGGCCGCCTATCAATTGAAACAGAACCGCAGTGGCAAGTGCAGGGACGAAGGTTACCAAAAGGGGAATGTTCTTGCCAGCTACGCGCATTTACATTTGGCGTCTCAACCTCAAGCGCTGGATGCTTTGATCGCGAAAATGATAACAGTGAGGGAATATCTACAGCAGACGAAAGAGGTTGAGGAACACAATGACAAGAACAGATGAAAGACCCTTGATATATGACCTGTATGAAAACCCTGTCAGCGGTGCTGAGATAGAGGCTCGCTCTTTCGCCGCTATTGATGCCGAGGCTGAGAGTTATCAACTGTCGCCAGCGCAGTGGGAGGTGGTGCGTCGCCTGATTCACACCACAGCGGATTTTGCCTTGGCGGAACTGACTTGTTTCAGTGACGATGCTTTCACCGCAGCTACCAAGGCTCTCAAGTCAGGCGCATCGATTTACGCCGATAGCAACATGATCCGCTCCGGCTTGTCAGTTGCCCGCTTGCAACAAGTCAATCCATCTTATCGCCGCGACGATATCTTCTGTCATGTTGCAGATGACGATGTGGCAGACAAAGCGAAACAAGAGGGCTTGCCGCGCTCTCTGTTTGCAGTGCAAAAGGCCAAGGAGATGCTGCACGACAGTATTGTATTGATTGGTAATGCGCCGGTGGCGCTGCTGGAGATTAATCGTCTGGCGATAGAAGAGGGTATCCGACCGGCCTTGGTAATAGGCATGCCGGTCGGGTTTATTCATGTGCTGGAGAGTAAAGAGGAACTATTAAAGACCGGTCTGCCGCATGTGGTTCTGAGTGGTCGCCGTGGCGGCAGCCCGCTGGCTGTTGCCTGCCTGCACGCCATGTGCAGTGTCGCATGTGAACAGAGCTGAGAGGCATGTACCGCTTTTTCGTTCTCATACTTATTCAGGTGATTTTTATGACATTGTCAGCTCAATCAACTCCGGCTGTTGCATCACAGAAACCAGCCATTGTTCTAGTCGCTTTCGGCACCTCGGTTGCGCAGGCGCGCAAGGTGTTCGATCATATTGACCAGCAGGTGCGTCAGCACTACCCGCAGCACCAATTGCGCTGGGCCTTTACCTCGCAGTTTATTATCGACAAGCTGAAACGGCAGGGCATAGTCACGCATAATGTGGATGAGGTGATCGCGCAACTGCGCCAAGAAGGGATTAGCCACGTGGCGTTTCAGAGCCTGCACATTGCTCCCGGTCAGGAGTACCGTAGCGTTCTGGCTGCCGATACCAGCGGTTTGCAGGTTGCATACGGCGATGCGCTGCTGACCACTGACCAGGATATCGAGCGTGTGGTTGAGGCTTTGCGTGAGCAGATAGAACCGACTCAGGTGACGGTTGTTGCCGCTCATGGCAACGACAAGTATCCGCAGTTCAATCAGAGAATAGAAGCCTTCGCCGCGCGTATAGAAGCGGAGTATTCGCACCTGGTTGTAGCCAGTGTTGAAGGCAGCCCTGGGCTTGAGCCATTGCAGAAAATCAAACAGATGCAGCCGCAGTTGGTCAATTTTGTCCCGCTGATGATTGTAGCTGGAGATCACATTCTCAACGATGTGCTGGGTGAGGAAGAAGATAGCTGGAAAAACATTATTGCCGCGCCGCAGGCTATGGCTTCACCGTCGCTTGGATGGAACAGCAAAATTCTCGATATTTATTTTGACCACCTTGATCAGGCATTGGCTGAAGTAACCAAAAACAAGGGTTCCCTCTGATATGCGGCTGAGCATTAGCATCGTTTTGCTGAGCCTGGTCATGTGGACTGGTAACTGCGTTGCAAAAGATTCCTTGGGAACGTCTGCCGACACTGAACAATTGAAAGTTGCATCTTCAACATCGGACGCTAACAAAGCGGATAAGTCATCACGTGTCAAGAGGGTCAGGCCTGAAGGAGAAACAGGCAAAACTTTGGCGGAAGAACGGCGCAAAGGCAGCGACGGAGACAGCTACCGCTCCTGGAAGCGGCGTTTGCCTTTCTGGCCGCGCAAGGGTTTTTTGCTTTTCGAGTTGATGGTGGTGATCAGTATCGGCGTCCTTATCGGTCAGATTCTGGAAGTCTCCGGTTGCGTCAAAATGCTCTCCTGGGTGGCGATGCCGATCACTGGGCTGGGTAAACTGTCGCACCATGCAGGACCTGCATTTTTGATGGCCTTCCAGTCGGGCGCGGTGGCCAACAGTATGTTGGTGTCGCAACGCGATAGCGGCCAAATCTGCAATCGCGAGCTGTACACTGCGGTTTATGTCGTCTCGGCGTTGTCGCTGTTTGCCCATCTGCCCACCTTTGTAGTGCCGATTGGAGTGGCTTTCGGCTGGGAAGCGACCATAGCGCTGTTCGGAGTGCGCTTTTCTGCGATTGCGATACAGATCATCTTAACACTGCTGCTTAGTCGCTTGGTCTTTCGTCGTTTTGGTATTGGCGAGGGCTTGCGGGTCAGTGAGCAGATAACGGAAGTACGAACAAGTCGGCGTAAGCAGGGCGCGTTTTGGCAAACGGTGTGGAAACGTTCGAAAAAGACTTTGCAGCGCTTGCTGTTCTACCTGGTTCCGACCTTTGCCGCCATGGCGACGCTTGAATATTACGGCGCGTTTAAATGGCTGGCTGCGACAATGCCACAATTATTTACCTTCGACTTTTTGCCGCCGGAATCGTTGATGGTCATCCCGGCGCAGGCTTTAAGTCTTTACAACGGCGCCATTGCGGCTGCGAACTTTATTGATGCTGGTGCGATTACGACTCATCAAGCCGTAATTATAATTCTGTTCGGATCGATGGTCACGGCTCCGGTACGGACTCTGCGACATGCGCTGCCAACCTATGTGGCTGTACTCGGTGCCCGACCAGGGATGATTATGGCTGTCAGCGCGCAAGTTTTTCGCATGTTTTTTCTTTTCCTATGTACCTGTGTACTGATGCTGTACTGGCTTTGATCCAGTTGAGGACACTATGAATAACAGAACTTCTTTAATATCGATAAAACCTCAGCCCGGACATTTTTATGCAGTCGGCATAGGCCCCGGTTCTCCCGATTTGCTGACATTGAGGGCTGCGAGTCTGGTCGAGAATTGCGACACGGTGATTTCCCCTCAGGCCAAAGGCTCTGCCAAAAGCATTGCTTTGGAAGCTGTACGCCCATTTCTCAACCAACAGGAAATCATCGTTCATAACTATCCGATGGAGCGAAACCGGCAAAAGACTCAAGAGCGTTGGCAACAGTTGGCCGACGATGTGGTGCTACGCTGCAACTCTGGTGAATCTGTTGTCCAGGTCACCTTGGGTGACCCTTTGATTTTCGCCACCAGTTCATACCTGCTGCAAAGTCTGAGCGAAAGAATGTCGGCCGATAATATTCACGTGGTTCCAGGAATCAGCGCCTTCCAGACGACTGCAAGTCGTTTTGGTGATGCACTCACACTTCAGGAGGACCGCATGATGTTGATGTCGGCAACGGACCTGGTGGCTGTGGAACAAGCGCTTGAACAGTGTGAAACATTGGTACTGTATAAGGCTGGGGGCTGTATCCAACCGCTCGTGGAGCTGCTTGGTCGTCGTAATCTTCTCAGCCGGGCCAGTTTGGTCAGTTGTGGCGAACAGGGTGAACATGAGCTGCAAATTGCAGATCTGAGCCGTTGGCAGGTCAAACCGCTGGGTTACATGACCACGATGATCGTCAGGACAGGCAGTCGTCCCTGGTCGGAAGGATAAGATAATGAAACAGGGGATCAGCACTGGTAGCTGTGCAGCGTTAGCTGCCAAGGGGGCAGCACAGTTACTGTTTAATGCTGAGCAGGTGAGCGACGTGGATATCCCCTTGCCGGATGGTGACCGTTTGCATTGGCCGCTGATAGAGCAGCGCTATACATCGAATGGGGCTGCGGCAGTTGTTGTCAAGGATGCCGGTAATGACCCTGATGTGACCCACGGCGCCCGCATAGAGGTGCTGGTTAAGAAGAGAGAGGATGAAGAGATCCGTTTTTACGCCGGTAAAGGCGTTGGCGTTGTCAGTTTGCCGGGATTGGCCCTTGAGGTCGGTGAAGCAGCTATCAATCCGGTCCCACGAAAAATGATCGCATCGGCTTTACGTGAGGTGACAGGGCAGGGGCTGGATGTGACCGTTTCGGTTGAATGTGGAGAGGAACTTGCCCAAAAAACGTTTAATCCGAAGTTGGGTATAAAGGGGGGCATTTCGATTCTTGGCACCAGCGGGCGTGTTCGACCTTTTAGCTCTGAAGCCTTGCGCGACTCTCTGAAATGCGCACTGGATATATGTGCTGCTTCCGGGACCCGTGCCCCGGTAATGACGCCTGGCAATATAGGTCGTCAGGCCGCCAGCCGTTATTTCAAGCTTGCCGAGCAACAACTTGTCGAAGTCAGCAACGAGTGGGGGTTCGTGCTTGAGAAGTCTCTCGATTACAGTTTCGAGAAATTGTTGCTGATCGGACATCCTGGTAAGTTGGGCAAGCTGGCCATGCAGCAGTGGCAGACACACTCGGCGCATTCCGATAGTGCTTTGGATTATGTTGCCGGGCTGGCTTCCGCAATGCTGAAGAGATCGTTTGCTCCGCAAAATACCGTGGAGGGCTTTTTTATGCATGGACTTGAACAAACTGAACGTCGCGTGGTTGCAGACGTGTTGGCAAAAGAGATCAACACTGCAATCAAGGCGGCTTTTAACCCAGGTTGGCAATCGGCTGTTATGCTGATTAACCTCAAGGGGGAATTGCTCGGTAGCCATGGTTCCTTGGAGTGCTGGCAATGACGGATCGTGCGCAAATAATTGTTGTGGGGTGCGGCCCCGGTCACCCTGACTATTTATCTGATGCTGTGCGGCATGCTGTTGCCTGTGCAGAAGTTCTGGTGGGCGCCAAGCATCTACTCGATTTGTTCCCCGCAACGGCTGCTACCTGTGTTCCGGTCGGTGCAGACATCCCGGCGGTTTTGGCCCGTATCGAGTCGGAGCAGAAACAGAGGGTTGTTGTGCTGGTCTCCGGCGACACCGGGCTTTTCAGCTTGGCGCGTACAATCCAGGAACATTTCGGTGCTCAGCAGTGTCGGTTGATTCCGGGCATTAGCTCGGTACAGGTTGCCTGTGCCCGCCTTGGTTTGGATTGGCATGATTTAAAGGTGGTCAGTGCTCATGGGCGTCAACCGGAGGAGTCAGTTAACGCTCTGCAAGGGTATGGGAAAATCGCTATTCTTGCTGGTACAGCGCAAGCAACACGCTGGGCTGCTGATCTACTCGAACAACTCGGAAGCGCCTATCGTGCATTTGCCTGCGAAAACCTGACCTGGGATGAGGAACGCGTCACACCATACGATGCGAGCGGTTTGGCGCAGGCAGAACTGGCTTCGCGAACGATTATCATACTGGTTGCTCGTAAGGAGATGTCGTGACGAATCGACCACAAGAAACGAAGCTCGGAACATTCTACGGTATCGGGGTTGGCCCCGGTGATCCGGAGCTTTTAACCCTTAAGGCGATCCGTGTATTGAGTTCGAGTGATTGTATCTATGTACCGATGTCGCATTTAAGCACTCAGGATTACGTCAGTGAGGTGGTGCACGATTATGCCGGTTCAGAGTGTGAGATAAAAGAAGTGACATTTTCTCTGGCGTCGGACAGTACCAGTCGGTGTCAGCACTGGCAGCAAACCGCTGTGGAGATTGCCACGAAATTACAGGCTGGCCAGGATGTGGCCTTTGTCACTCTCGGAGATGCCTTACTTTATTCGACCTATATTTACCTGGTACGGGCGCTACGTAAGGAGTTCGATGCCGCCAGGATAGAGACGGTCCCCGGTGTCAGCGCCTTCAGTTTGGTTGCTGCCTTGACCAATACACCATTGGGGGAAGGGCAACAGTCACTGCATGTGATTCCAGTTGCCAATAATTTGGTAAGGATCGAGTCAGCTATTACGAGTGGTGCTGGTGTGGTTTTGATGAAGATCGGTTCTCGCCTAAGAGAGATTGTTGCCCTGCTTGAACAGCTTAACGTTCTGGACAGAAGTGTCTTTGTCTCTCGCGCAGGGTTGCCTGATCAACGGGTAGAGCTGGATCTGAACCACTTGCGCGACGCAGATGAAACAACCGGAAACCTGGCGGTGATTATTGTGCAGACCGCTGGTGAGTAGCTGGAAATGTCTATTCAGGTTCATTTTTGTTTAATTTGAGGAGTGTTAATCAATGAAAGTGATTTTTGTCGGCGCGGGGCCTGGTGATCCTGACTTGTTGACCGTCAAGGCCCGTCGCTTACTGGAAGGCTGTCGAATCTGCGTCTATGCCGGTTCCCTGGTCAGCCCGGAAGTTGTCGGTCTTGTCCCAGATGAGTGTGAACTGCACGATTCCGCCGGAATGACATTGGAGGAGATAGAAGAGGTCTTTGCTCGTGCCCAACATTTGGGGGTTGATGTCGTACGCTTACACACTGGCGATCCTTCAATCTATGGAGCGATCAGGGAACAAATGAACGTGCTTGATCGGCTTGGAATCGAATATCTGGTTGTCCCAGGCGTCAGCTCGTTTCAAGCGGCCGCTGCGGCTTTGAAGACCGAGTTGACGGTGCCTGAAATTGCCCAGACGGTGATTCTTAGCCGGACCTCGGGACGAACGCCAATGCCAGAGAAGCAGGAGCTGGAACATCTGGCCCGGACTGAGTCGACTCTTTGTCTGTTCCTGTCCGTTCATAAACTGGATGAAGTCGCTGCTGAACTGGCAAATTATTATGGGGAGGACTGCCCAGCCGGTGTGGTGTATCGGGCGAGTTGGCCTGATGAGCAGGTGATTCAAGGCTGCCTGGCCGATATTGCCAACAAGGTGGAGAATGCCGGGATCAAGAAAACCGCCATGATTATTGTCGGTCAGGCGTTGTCGCACGATCTTCCCGTTTCGAAACTTTATCATCAACACTTCAGTCACGGTTATCGGACTGCTGATACTGAAGATCCTGGAGGTTCAAGTTGATGGTTGCGGTGATCACCTTTTCACCTGAAGGGTTCAAGGTCATGCAAAGGATCGCAGCCGGTATGGAAGTTGACCAGTATCTGCATCAAGGAGTTGCTGCCCCCAGCGGGGTCCATTCCTTTGAGCGGGTGTATGACCTGACGGAAGAGCTGTTCAGTCGTTATAGCGGTCTTGTCTTTATTGCCCCCTGCGGTGTGGTTGTGCGCGCCATTGCCCCTCTGGTCAAGCATAAGCTTGGAGACCCTGCGGTGGTTTGTCTGGATGTCGGGGCACGTTATGCCATAAGCCTGCTGAGTGGTCATGAAGGAGGTGCTAATCGGTTGGCAAACGATATTGCCAATCTGACCGGCGCAGAACCGGTTGTTTCCACAACCACGGAGGCTGTGAAAGATCTTGTCGTCGGTGTCGGCTGTCGAAAGGGTAAGAGTGCAACGGAGATTCGTGCTGCGATAATGACAGCAATGAAATTGATCGGAGTCGGTCTTGATCAGGTCCGTTGCCTTGCTACTGCCGATGTAAAACAGTCAGAGGCGGGCTTGCTACAGGCTGCCGAGGAATTGGAACTACCACTACGGATTATCGATTCGGAGCTGATTCGCATGAGTCATCTGACATGCGAGTCATCAGACTTCGTACAACAGCAAGTCAATCTGCCAGCGGTTGCAGAACCGGCAGCATTGCTATCTGGAAGGAGAACGTCATTAATACTGAAAAAAACAGCCTTCAACGGCATCACCATAGCAATAGCCAAGGAAAACTGTTCCTCGTTGGCATAGGCCCGGGCAGCGTTGTAGATCGTACCCCAAGAGCAGGGAAGGCGATCAAAGACAGTGCTGTTGTTGTTGGCTATGGCCCTTATATCGAGGCAGTAGAAGATCTGATCGAGGACCAGACGGTCATCACCTCGGGGATGAAGCAGGAAGCGGATCGTTGTCGAGCGGCTCTTGAACAAGCCAGGGCCGGACAGGTAGTGTCCTTGATTTCATCGGGCGATGCAGGGGTGTACGGCATGGCAGGGTTGGCTATGGAAATGGCTTCAGCAGAGGACTACGATCTTGACATGGAAGTCATTCCTGGAGTGACGGCCGCTAATTCAGCGGCAGCCTTGATGGGGGCGCCCCTGATGCTTGATTCGGCAACTATCAGCCTGAGTGATCTTCTTGTCCCTTGGGAAATGATCGTAAAACGCCTGGAGGCCGTCGCCGCCGCTGATCTGGTTGTTTCGTTATATAACCCGCGAAGCAAGAAACGCGTGATGCAACTGGAAGAGGCGACAAGAATTTTTCGCGAGCATCGACCTGGTTCAACCCCCGTAGGTGTTGCAACTGCCGTTGGCAGTGAAGAAGAACGCCTGGTTTTGACTGACCTGGATCATCTTCTTGAACAAGAGGTTGGGATGCGCTCGATAGTTATCATTGGCAACTCAACAACTTGTGTTCTTGATGGGCGAATGGTCACACCACGCGGATATTATTGATGACGGAACGAGCACAGGTACTTCTCCTCGGTGGCACCAGCGAAACCGCTTCCCTGGCTTTGCGGTTAGCCGAGCTTGGTTGTCGGGTACTTGTGTCAACGGCAACCGACGAACCGTTAAATATTGGACAACATTCTGCGATCAGTCGTCGTAGCGGTCGGTTGAATCGTTCAGAGTTAATTGAGTTGATTACGGTGCAGGGTTTCTCAGCACTGGTCGACGCAACTCACCCCTATGCGGAGGTTGTTCACCGGAACGCGCGCAAAGCTTGTGAAGAGACTGGTTGCCCCTACCTGCGTTACCAACGCCAGGAAACGCAAGGGCCAAGAGATGCGTGGTTGTATGCTGATGATCATGAGCAGGCTTCATTGCTTGCCTGCGAATCGGGGTTGCCGATTCTCCTGACTATTGGATCGCGCCATCTGGCTCCTTATGTCGAACAAACGAGCAGGAGACAACTCCCGCTTTACGCCAGAGTGTTGAACCACCCTGAATCCGTTGCTGCATGTGATGCTGCGGGGCTGGAAACATCCCGACGTATTTTCGGCCGTGGTCCTTTCAGTTATGAAGACAACTTGACGATGATTCGTAGATACGAGATCGGTGTCGTTGTGACCAAGGAAAGCGGACCAGTCGGTGGAGTAGGGGAAAAATGGCGCGCAGCGGAACATGAACATTGCCAGTTCATTGTTGTCAGGCGTCCGGTGGAGCCATCGGGGCAATCTTATAACGGCATCAATGAGTTGTTGAATGCGCTGCAACAGCAGTGCTCTCGGTACGTTGACGCAGAATGAAAGTCAGGCAAACACAGAATATGTTGAGGTGTTAAGTGAAGAGAGAAACTCAAGTATATCTGGTCGGTGCTGGTCCTGGAGACCCCGGCTTGATTACTGTAAAGGGCTTGCGCTGCCTGAAACAGGCAGATGTCGTCCTATACGATAAACTGGTTAATCCCGAATTCCTCAAGGAGGTGCCCAAGGCGGCCGAGCTGATCTATGTCGGCAAGGTAAAGGGTCATCACTTGCTGCCCCAGGAAGAGATTAACAAGCTACTGGTAGAGAAAGCGCAGCCGGGAAGGGTGGTGGTGCGTCTCAAAGGCGGTGACCCCTATGTCTTTGGCCGTGGTGGAGAAGAAGCGCAATACCTAGAAGAGATAGGTGTTCCGTTTGAAGTGGTCCCCGGAGTCACGGCTGGATTTGCCGCTGCCGCTTATTCTGGGATTCCGGTAACGCATCGTGACTGCACAACCAGCGTCACTCTGGTGACTGGGCACACTAAGGTGGACAGTAATGAACAGCCGAAAGTTAATTGGCAGTGTCTGGCCCCTGGGGACGGTACTCTGGTCTTTTATATGGGGTTGGGTAATCTCGATACGATCTGTCGCGAGTTGATCGCCCACGGTCGCCCGATCAATACGCCTGTGGGAATTATCAGTTGCGCTACGACCTCCCAGCAGATGACAGTGGTGTCGACTCTTGAGAATGCACCTCAAAAAATCCAGGGGATGGAAATTCCTACTCCGGCGGTGATCATTGTCGGTGAAGTCGTTTCCTTGCGTGATAAATTACGTTGGTTTGATACGGTCACAGAGTAGTGAAAGGGTCTTCAATGTACAGTTTACCCATTCTTCTTGTTAATCCGCGATTGTTGCTGATCGGTGGTGGCAAGGTAGCCTACAGGAAAGCCAAGGTTCTGATCGAGAATCGGGTTGAATTCAAGTTGATTGCCGAAGAGTTCCTGCCAGCATTCAACAACCTTGACCTTGAGCTGGTGCGAAAGCAGGTGGATGTGGATGATCTGACTTCGTTTGATATTGTCATTGATGCGACCGGTGTTTCGCATGTTGTAGACATGCTTCTCCGTGAAAAGGAAAAACGTTACCTGCTGGTAAATATCGCTGCGAGTCCCGAAAAATCGGATTTCTATTTTTCTGCGCTCGTAAATTATGGAATGCTGAAAATAGCTGTTTCTACGGATGGTGCCAGTCCGACGGTTGGTAAGGTTGTTCGGGATAAGATTAAGTCGTTGATACCACAAAGCATCAATGATTTGCTTCAGTCAAAAGCTGACGATCGTAAGGCTGGAGTCATAACGCCTGAACTGAGTAGGAGGGAAGTAGAAACAGCCATAGATAAAAATAAGGATGCTGATATTGTTTGAATTGTACTGTTTTGAGACGTCGCGATTTGTTGTGGGGTGTCGTAGCTGAAACGGTGGTTAAGCATATGTGTGGGACTTAAAATCCCTTTCAACTGAGAGGACAAGATTCATATTTCAAACCCTCCATCCCCGTGCCCACTATTGCCTGGCACGGGGAGCCATGTCAGATTCGAAAACGAACTGTCTAATAATTAAAAAGTTTAGTAAATAGGAAATGGCCCAGCCCAACTTTCGCAGGGAAATTGGGCTTTTCTATGCCAGGGAATACTCCAACGCTGGCATTGCCGCTGCACCGAACTATACCAACCTTGATGTGTTCGCTGAGATCCATCAATTGTTTTGCTAACGTTGAGTACAAAGATGGCGAAAGACAAGGCTTAAGGTTCAGGATCATTAAGAATATTCGCATTCCGGACCGCTTCGTACCCTTAAAACAATGCAGTAGACATTTTAGAAGATTGCTCCTTTGACCTTTACTGTATATTGCGTTAGGTTGGTGCCGTCTTATTTGATATGTTTCATGGGGGATGGAAATGATCAACTGGATTGCAGGAAGAGATCAAACCACTATTGAACCACTGTTGTCGGCTTAAGCGACAACAGTGGTTTTTTTGTTTTATGGCAACACATTACATCTACTTTTTAGGTGAATTTTCTCCACTGAGAGGTCTTTGTGTCTAAACCTACAGTCTTTCCTCTATCAGTGATTACAAAGCGTATCAATGAACTACTACAACCAGCTATCAGTACACAGTTTTTGGTCAGGGCAGAAATCTCTTCTGGTAGCGAGCGGGGTGGGTCTTTTTATTGTGACCTGATTGAGACAGACGCTAATGGCAAGACTATAGCAAAACTGCGTGGCACAATTTGGTCACAGGACCTGGTAAGGATAAAGGCTCTTTTTAAAGGTCGCGACATGGAGCTTGTCCTGACGAACGGCACAGCCGTTGTTTTTCTCTGCTCCCTTCAATTCCACCCTCAGCATGGGATCTCGTTAAAGGTCTTGAATGCAGACCCATCTTTTGCAATGGGAGAGCTGGAACTCAGGAAACGGGCAATCATTGAGCAACTCCAGAAAGAGGGGTTGTTCGAAGTAAATAAGAAACACGTAGTCACCATGCTTCCGCTTAAGATCGGTCTTGTCACAAGTCACAGCAGTGCTGCCTACAATGACTTCATTCATACGCTTTCGAACTCAGGATTTGGTTTTAAAGTGTATGTTGCTGATGCAATGATGCAAGGTGAGCAAACCGAAAGAGCTGTACTCAAAGCGTTGCTAGCTTTAGTTCGCCTCAAGGTTGAATTGATTGTCATCGTGCGCGGGGGGGGAAGTAAAACGGATCTGTCTTTCCTAGACAACGAGAGCATCGCTCGCACTATCGCTGTCTGCCCTGTTCCTGTTTGGACTGGCATTGGACATGAGATCGACACCAGCGTACTGGATTATGTGTCCAACCGTCGTTTCAAGACACCGACAGCCGTAGCGGAAGAACTCGTTGCCAGATTTGTCCAGATGCGGCGCCAACTTGATGAGTCCGCAAATACACTCAAAACTGTTTGGAGTTACCGACTAAAGACAAGTCATGATCATCTTGAGAGAGCCACAACGGGCCTTCAGCAGGGGGCAAGAAAGTTATGGGACGTAACCGTCGGACATCTGCGGGAACTGGCTCTAAAGCTTCGCTACAGTGTCGGTCGTCGTGTCAACGGCGAGCAACTCAAATGCAGATCACAAGGAGAACGGCTTAGATCATTGCCAGCCGTGTTATTGGAGAGCAAAAAAGAACATTTGGTCTCAAAAAAGAAGAACTTGGGGTCTGGGGCTAAATCCATTTTGGCGCGGACAGTGATCACCTTTTCAGGGATTAGACAGCGTTTTGACCGCAGGCGTTTCATAAGAAGAATTCAGGCAGAACGCGACAACAGCCGCAAAACTCAGTCGCACTTGCAGAATCGTTTCCTTAGCATGGTTAAGGTGCGGAATGCTGAGCAAAAAGGTCTCAAGAATCGCTTCCGAGTCGAGAAAGTGAAGCAACGAATCTACGCCGAGAGCAGAAGCCTGACGGAAAGAATGTCTATCCTTAGGGCCTCTGATCCGCAGCGTGTTCTTGAAAGAGGTTTCGCTCTAGTTTATCAAAGTAATGACCGGCTTCTCCGATCTTTGCATGATGTAAACGAAAAGGACAAAGTCCGTACTCAATTCGCTGACGGATCAATGGTCAGCGAAGTTGTTTCCAAGGAGGCAAAACTGTGAGCGAAACCAATGAGCTAACTTACGAAGAAAAAGTAGCCAAGCTAGATGAGATCCTTGTCCGGCTCGACAACTCGGAAACGCCGATCGACAAGCTCGCCGAGGACGTCAAGGAAGGCGCCCGACTTATTAAAGAACTCGACAAAAAGCTTAAACAGGTCGAAGAAGAGGTCATGGATGCCTTCAAGGAGTTGGACGGGGAAGATTGATCTTGGTTGAAAGAATATTGTGTACAAGAAAAGCCCACTTTCCGTTTAATTGACATCAGGAATCCACTCAGAGGAATTAATGTGAAATCTGCTAATTTCAAATTACTACAGGAACGGTGGCCGGATTTATATGAGTATGCAAGTTTTGCCGAGCATTACGCATATTCCGATCCGCATACATCTATCATTAAATTGCGCTGTTTTGCTGAACAACTGGTTGGCACTCTTTATCGGGAATTATTGTTGCCGTGCAACCCAGGTGATGGATTCTTTGAAAAACTTAAGTCTAGTCACTTCCAGGGAATAGTCGATGAAGCGATACTTGAAAAGTTCCACGCTATTAGAACGATTGGAAATCGAGCAGCCCACGGTAAAGGTGTAGATCAGGCGAAGGCAAAAATCTTATTGTATGACGCCTATCTGATTGGTAAATGGCTTTACAGAACCTATAGCGGTGCGTTGGGGCATTACCCTGACTTTGAGGAACTGAAAAAACCTGAGGACCACGCACAGTTGCTACATGAACAAAACACTGCACTGAGTGAACAGTTGAAGGCTGCCAAAGAAGAACTGGCCCAACTGGAAGAGTCAGAAAAACTTTCACAGAAAAACGACACCATTCCGGATGTCGTCGCGCTTGACGACAGACTGGAAGAATTCAGGCACGCCGCCAAGGTGTCCGCTGAGTCGTTTGATCTCGCTCCAGGAAGTGCACGAGATATTATCTCGCTAGATGATTCCTTCGCCGAATACCACCTAACGCAAGATCAGACTGAGTTGCTATCGCATTTGAAGGGTTTTTTGGAGAGCAAGGATGAAAACCTATTTCTGCTCAAAGGTTACGCAGGAACAGGTAAGACATTCATAACCAAGGGACTTACCGAACACTTCAGAGCTATTGGGCGTAACTACATTCTTGCTGCACCGACAGGGAAAGCCTCCAAAGTCATAGCCAGAAAGACCGGGTCGGAGGCATACACAATTCACAAAACAATCTACTCGTTCAAGGATATTATCGAGTACCGTGAACAAAAACTGGACGGTTCGGAAACGTATAAGTTTTACGCACAGCTAGCAGTCAATGATTATCCCGCAGACACGGTATTTATAGTAGATGAAGCCTCCATGATTAGTGATAATTATCAGGAAGAAGAATTCTTCCGTTTCGGGTCGGGTTTCCTTCTGAGGGATTTCCTTAAATTCGTCAATCTGGACCACAATGATCATCGGAAAAAAGTGATCTTCATCGGTGATGACGCCCAGTTGCCGCCGGTGAAAATGAATTTTTCGCCAGCCCTAGACTCTAGCTACCTTCTTACTGAGCACAATTTACGCAGTGTCGGCTACGAACTGGAAGAGGTCGTTCGCCAGAAGGCTGACAGCGGGGTGATGCAGAACGCCATCAAACTCAGAGGATCTCTACATAATAAAGTTTTCAATCAACTCACGGTCGATCTCGAATGTTCGGATGTGGAAAAAATCGAATACCGGGATTTGATGACACGCTATCTCCAGTCGTGCGATGGCAGTATTAACGCTGAATCAATAATCATTGCCCATTCCAATGCGGATGTGGCTGCTTACAATCGGAGCATCAGAGAACAGTTCTTCCCTGGGCACACCGAAGTGACAAATGGTGACAAAGTTATGGCTGTCAAAAATAACTATCTGGACGGCATGTTTATTTCCAACGGGGATTTTGGCTTAATACGAGGAGTCTTCGGGGAGTCTGAACCGCGTACCGTTATATTGCGCAATAAAAATTCCGAGACGGGAAAAATTGAAGAGACACCGGTTGTCCTTTCATTTCGGGATGTGGAAGTTGGTTTCAAGGATTTCCTCGAAACCCCACGATTTTTTACAGTTAAGGTGATCGAAAACCTTCTCTACAGTGATCACTCGAATATCTCTTCGGATGAGTCTAAGGCGTTGTATGTGGATTTCTGTATTCGCCACCCCAAGCTGAAGTCCGGCAGTCTTGAGTTTAAAGAAACATTGCGTTCGGACCCCTACTTTAACGCTCTTCACTTGAAATTTGGATATGCCATCACTTGTCATAAAGCACAAGGTAGTGAATGGAATCATGTTTTTGTGAAGTGCCGGACACACCAGAATCAACTCTCCGCAGATTACTTTCGCTGGCTATATACGGCAGTAACTCGAACAGCAGGAAAGCTTTATTTGATGGACCCCCCTAATATCAAACTGGGGTCTGGCTTGGTGATGGGTGGGTCTAAAAACATAGGGTTTGATTCAGAGTCGAAAGCAAACGAGAAAAGCCCATTTGCACCGGTTGAAGCCGATGGAATTGTTGAAATTGATACGTCTGATCAAAATCAAACCTGTACGCAGATTGAAACCTACGGGATTGCTGCGGATGATCATTTCGCGCTGGAAATCCTGAGACGTGTTGCCAACCTTATAAAAGATCAAGACATAACTATCCAAAGTGTCGATCAAAACCAATATCATGAATGTTACTTTTTTCAGAGAGATAACCAGATTGCGAGAATCGTCTTCTACTACAATGGCAAGGGGAAAATTACGAAACTATTGTCCCCGAACCGGGACTCGTTTAGTGGGGAGATGATCAAGATTCTGGACTCGCTGAGTGGCATTCTGATCGTTCCGGAAACAACCAATGTCGAGAAGGATTTCGTTTTTGCAGAAGATTTCCTGAATGAGTTTCATGCCAGGCTTGAACCTTTTATGATGCAGGACAATATACGCATTGCGGACGTGAAGCCGATGGATTGGAAGCAACGGTACACGTTTGTAAAGACTAATGAGGTAGCGGTTATTGATTTCATTTACGGCGGAAAAAGAACCTTCACGAACTGCCTGCCCGTCCGCAATAATTGTTCATCTGATGATTTTATTAATGAAATCGCTTCAGCTCTGAAACGATTGGACGATTAATGACCAGCAAGGAGTTTTTTGACCTCCGTCGATCATGAGCTATTGACGAGGCCTACGAAATGGTTCTCCTCCTCATGGAGAAGCCCTTTATATCCCAACAAGTCGGATATAAAGGCCCATGGATGGTGTTTGATTGATCTGATCAAGCATGATTCGAAGGCCAGTCAGCAGCAACACCTTGAGCGCTACAGGTGGCGGCTTGAAACTTTGGAAAAATTTCGAGAACATACTTTTAAATATTGAGGGTTAAAAAATGTCTTCATTATATGATTTTGGCAGACAGATACGACGGTTGACAGGTGAGAAAAAGTACAGTGAGGCTTTAAAGTTTTTCAAGGAGAACAAAGCCTCCTTTACTGAGAGTCAAATTTCAAACAATCAATATTTGATTGCTGACATTTTGACCTGTTTAAGACATGAAAACTTCTTTGATGCTGGCTTTCTATTTTTAAGCACTTATGGCATTGAGATTAACGATGAAGCAAGCGAAAGGATATTAACTGCGTACGGGTGGCTTTTGTGGTCAAAATATAAAGCAGAAAATGCGGACGGCAACAACAATCTTGAAAATGAGAGGAACCCATTTGAAGAAAAGGAATTGACAGAATCACACATAAATTTCAACAGTACAAAACCAGCCTTATTATTCAAAATTCAAGAATTAATTCCTCTCCTATATAATCAAAAGACAGAATTTGCTAACACCCTAATCTCAGTCCTTTTCTCCATAGTTTTAAAAAGTGAAAAGCAGCGACCTGCTCCGAACTGGAAGCTTATAAACGATTTTTGTGACGAGTTTGACCCAAACAATTTGAGCTTAGAATGCCGAACCATAAAAGTTGAAAGAAAAGGCAAAAAGAAGGATATGGAGTTATCTTCTGATAAAGAGAGTTGGTTCGCATATAAAACTAAAGCTCTTTTGAAGCTAGGGGATTGGACGGAGTGTTTTGAACTATCAAAGAAAGCACTGGCATCGTTTGAAGTATTCCATTACTCAAATGATATTTGGTTTGCTAGAAGAATTGCACTTGCCAAGAAAAACCTAGGGAATTCATCAGAGGCAATTTCTGAGTTAAAAACGATTTTAAGTACAAAGAAAGAATGGTTTATTCAAAAAGAGTTGGCAGAACTTTTTTTTGAAGCAAATGACATTGAAAATGCGTTCGAATATGCAATGCAAGCGATTACAAACTTCGGTCCGCTAGAATTTAAAATAGACTTACTTTTCCTTATCGGAAACATTCTGAGTTTGAAAAATGAAAATGAATTCGCTTTCAAACATTATTCTCTGTCTAAACTTATACGACAAAGTGAAGGATGGAAAATCAATCAAGAACTATATGAAAAGCTACAAGCTTTTGATAATCCTGAAACGCCGCTCGATGACATTCATAAATTAAAATCAGAGCTTAAAAACTACTGGTCTAACTTTAAGACGAACAATGATAATCCTGGCGCATCAGGAACAATGGAGGGGGTAATATTTAAAATATTAAACGATAATGAACGGGGGAAAGATGGGTTTCTAAAGTGCAAAAATGCCGAACATTATTTTTCTGTTTCTGCGAATTTCCACTTAACGCCAAGGGTAGAAATGAACACAAAGGTTCTTTTTCAGTTGCTTCCCTCCAGTGCTGGGAAAAAACCAAGTGCAAAAGTCATTAAAATAATTGACTGAGTACGTTTTTAATAATTATTTGCCTACCAACCTAACGAAAGAAACGCCTAAAGTTTATATCCTTTGGTGGTTCGTTTGGCTTTTTGAGTAATTTCATGTGTCTGAGAATTATCGTTTTGTCCCTCTCTCTTTTTGCAGTAGTTTTCGGCCTCTATAGGTTGAAGACTTTAAAGGCATCACCGGCGGTTTAAAAGTTCAGAGGTTTTAACCTTCATCGAATGGATATGCACATGATTGACATGATTCAGCCTTTGGCGATCTCTAGGGGGAACTCATGGACAAATACGCGCTTCTTGTTCGCATGAATCCAAAACACTGGCCCATATGGGAAAGGTACATTCAGCCAAACAAAGAGTCACATGCTTGGTTTAAGATTGGGCGTCGTATTCATGATGAAATACAAGCTGGTCTGCCAGTTGTAATTTTGGGGACGAACAATATGGGAGTCCTTGCAGTGGGAGAAACTGCGACATGCACTGTTTTTTGTTCCGACCCCGGTTGGGAAGAAGTTGCTCCCGAACGACAAGCAGAATGCAAAGAGGCACGTAACCGTGTGCAAATTCTGATGCATGGTCTATCTTCGCCAATCCCTATAGTGAAAATTCAATTTAATTCAACTATTGCATCCCTGCCCAAAATCGCACGAGAAACTGTTACATGGTTGAAATCAGACGAATACAATGCTTTCATGACCTTGATCCATGATCAGTAGGGCTAATCAATCACTCGTCAAACAATCAAAATGAAAACGTAGACGACGAATCCCGATTCTCAACGGGTACCGGGTTTCGCTATGTCAGGGAATACCTCTTGTTAGTCAAACATGTTTTATTGATAGCTAGCGATCGTCCGAGAATGAACAATGTTGTTGACATTTTCCTGTGTATTTTCTAAGGTTTGCCGACTTTTTATGGACAGTTATCAATGCTCGGAGGAGAAATGAGTTATAAAGATTTAAATATCGATTGGGATCGTGTTTCCTCAGTATTAAGGGAATGTGCCGGTGGTGAAGTTGTCGGCCCAATTGAAAAGGGGGCGGGCGCCATGGTCACTCATGAGTATGTGATCAAGGTTGATGGCAAAGAGGCAAAGATTCATTTCTTTTTAAAAAAAGGTGGAACTGTTACAGTTCACTACAAGGTCGGTAAAAATCAGGATATATCGGAACAAATTGCATCAAAATTCATTGAGTTAGCGGTAACCGACAGGCGTAAGTCTGTTAACGTTTCAGTGAAACAGGTAGATTTAGCAAATTACGACCTTCTTAGAGAATTTCTTGTTGACGAGATTGGCGGAGAAATTGTCGAAGAAAAAGAAGAGAATGGTTATAAATTTATTGCGATTACCAGCCCGTACAGGGACAAACTGACTTATAAGTTTTATGATAACGGTACCCTTCAGGTTCAAGGTAAACCACTTTACTTGTGGGGGCAGACTTTGATGTTCTTCGCAGAGTTTCTGTCCCTAGAGGATGTCGTCAAGCATCAAACCAGTATTTATAAAGTTGATATTTGCCCGGACCAGGTCCGGGATGAGCTTGAGGCATTGATGCCTAACGCTCACGGTTACATATCCGAAACTCATAAAAAGATATTGGCTTCAGCGCTGAGCCTGAATAAGATCGATTTGGAATTAGAAGATTATTCACCGTTTGCGTTTCCCGCTTTGCGTGGGGTAGAAGGTTATGTTAAGCAGTTGCTCAAAGATAAGGGCATCATAGTTGGCCGTGACGGGTTCAAGGGGCTTTTTCGAATGAACGCTACGCAGTCTGCTTATCTCCTTAATGACGATCACCGCGATAATATTGGGTGTGGCAAAACTTGTCAGGCCGTTCAAGACTGTTATTCTTTTTATAACTCACACCGGCACTCCCTTTTTCATATGGAAGGCGACACTGAGACTACTCGTGTCATCGAAATAAGGGAGGAGGCTAGAGAGTTGGTTATGCGTTCAATTGCGGTTATTGAAACTTCACACGGAAATGTTGTAAACTAAGACGATGCTAGAGAATTTTGAAGTACATAAGACTGAGGATGAAAGTTATCCATATATAGTCCTCTCTAGAAATCACTTCAGTCCTTTAAACGAAGTAGATTTTGTTGAGAACTGTCTCAAGTGCTACGGGCATAGCGGGCGAGTAGTGTTCGATTTGCTTCTTGTTAATGGGAACAACTACAATCGCTTTTTTGAGGCTTATTTCAACGGGGATAAACTAGACAAGAAGACTTTAAGAATTCTGAAGAATCCATCAGGCGCCATCAAAGAAGAGTCTTTAAGTTACTATAACAACAATTTAAGCCTTCTTGAAAACTGCGTGTTGCCGAATGTTGTTAGGTTCAAGATTAAAAAGAGGATCGCAGTTTAAATTTTAGATCATCTTTATAGCACCGTGTTTTTGATCCCAGCTTCCTCAAGGAAGCTGGGATTTCCTTTACCAGAGATTCAGGGAGATAGTTTTCCTTAAGGCCAAATCTAATATAGAAGTTAGTCCATGGTAGGTAGGCCTCCCAATATTAGGCAGTTGGGTGTTTATAAAAGTCTGGACTTTTGACTAATACTCTAAATTACTGTACTTTATAGCTTTTGGGTTCTCTAGGGGAATAGCCTAATTAACGAATCTGCAACTTATTGGCCGCTGCTTTTAGCCTATGCTAATCAGTGGTTTTTTTAGCTCTGACTGCTTGTTTGTCTGGCTGCCTATAGAGGCTCTGTAATGATTGATATAGTTTCTGAGAAAATACTTGCAAATTTACCGGGAGGTAAATACTCAAGATGGTCCGTAGGACTCTCAACCGAATATCTTGAATTGCTCTTATGGGTCGTAGGCGTCTATGGTGATGAATATAACAAAGCCAAGATCGGGGCTGGCATAAATCCAACGCATGCATTAAATTGCTACCATAGGGTTGAACGTATGTTTATCGCTCTCGACAAGATTTCTGTTATCCAAGCTGGTGGAGATATTGAGGAGAGTTTCCTTTTTTTCAGTGATCTTGGCTCTGGCCCGGCCTTCTCTGAACTCTTTCGAGAACGCTTAGCTAAGTCAAATTCACATGAAAAATGGGCCGCTAATCTCAACGAAAGGCAACTCTATATCTTACTTTGGCAAGTCGGTGAGCACGGAATACGTGTTAACTTGTGGCGAGGAGGGGATTATCCATATGCCTTCGATCTTGCACCACAAAGAGAGGATATAATGCAGAGTGCGCTTCAGGTCTTGGTGGCAATATATGGTAGAAACGTGATTGATGTGAGTGCTGCTAAGAATAAGGTTCTATGCACAGTGTAACCTGATGCTGGTGAAATTGTGGTTGAGTTAGTTTGTGTCAATTTCATTCCGCAAGAGCACAAATTCTAAGACCGGCAAAAAGGCCGGTCTTTTTACGTCTTATATGTCCTCTCGCATATAGTTCTCAAATCCCTTCAGGATTTATAGTCTAACGTCCAGGTAAAACTCAGCCCTGCCAATCAAATCCCAGCAAATAGAAAGAGGCTGGGATTATTGCTTCCATCCAAAGATGTGACATATTGTGACATGCCGTCTGCTATGCTGATCATGTGAACAATAAACAGTTTGTTCCATGTAATCTAGCGCAGGGGCCATCATGAAACCCTTTCAATTCTACTTTCCAAAATACCCGGCTTGGGCCGAGGCTGAGCCTCTGCTGAAGAAAATCTTTTTCCCCTGGTTGAACCCTCTCCTGACCCCTCCGCGAAAAGATTCACCCCACAAAGCTGAATCGATTAAAAGACATAGCAAAGCAAGGGTCTTGCGAATGCAGATGCACCCCAGACGTAAAATTGGCGCGATGCGAATGCATAGCCGGGATCGTCAAAGCCTGTCCTGGAATGTGGAACGACAGCTTAATCTCGAAATTGAAAAAGCTTTGCACCAACATAATATCGAAGAAGCTCTTTACCATATTCGCAGATACGTCTCCTTGTCGTTTGAAAGCACATCAAATCGTTTATGGAGAAAGGCTTTTATCCATGAATATGACGGTGAGGTTGATGAAGCGATCAAACTATATAAAGAGCTGATCCATATTGCGGACCGGAAGAGACCCGGAGCAGGGGTTGGCCTGTTGACGTATCATCTTGTCAGGCTTGCGCCAGACGTTGCAGAGCATAGACATATAAGAGCAAAGTATTACCTGAAAGAAGATTGTTTGCGTTGCGCTGTCAATGAGCTACAGGTTCTTAAACGGTTGCAGCGAGACAATGGTGACGCCACGGTTGCTGATCGTACCCTTAAAGCGGTCAAAGCACTTGTGCTCGAACTTAAGAGAAGAGGGCGGCTTGAGAGGCAAGGCCCGCATGAGGGAGAATTCTCCTTCGACTTTGGTGAAGACGACCAGGTCGACCTTGATCTGGAAGATGTTGAAGTCTGAATATGGCAGGAGGGAAAAATGGAATATCACATTTCCAGAATTGAGAAAGCACTGGAAGAAGGTAATTACATTAAAGCACTAAGTCAGGGTAATAAGCTTTTGATGCATACTCGAAATTCGACAAAGGGCGAGGACGTGGAAATTAGGGAGAGGGTCATAAAACTTGTTCAATCTAGTGGTATTTTTGAAAAGATTGAAAAGTCTTCTTGTCTATCTTCAACTGATGAAGGTGTTATTTCATTTTCTGTCTTTTATGAATTCTACAAGTTTCAAGCTTTTGCCTTTGGTGAGATATCGACACGTCTTTTGCGATGTATGGCTGATTATTACGAGAAAAGCAACCCTGCGTCAGCCGTTGGGCCATGCATGGATTTGCTTGAGGCATATCGTAAAGAGGGCAGGGATGAACTCATCGGTGACGTTCAAAAACGTATTGAGAACAATCTTCAGGCGCTTCGTGGGAAAGCGATCAATGATGAAAAATCAGGAAACCACCGATACGCCTTTAATACCTATGATTCTTTACTGGAGTATGACTTTGACTGCTACGAGTATCACCTGGGCTTTTTAGTTAATGCCATAAAATCGGGAAAGCCGGAAGAGGCATACAATAAGATCTTGGAAGATAAGGTGCACAGAGATTATGTACTTAAAGATGAGCTTTTGAGCGGTTACTACTATGACCTTGCATATATCGTAGCAGCAGATGAGGAACGGCCAGATTTCTTGCAATGAGATCCCAGCTTTGATGTGAAGGCTAATAATCTTATTGGTATCCAAACTCGCAGGGAAGTTGTTATTATTTGTATGGCGTCACGTGAATTTTCAATATTGCTAAAACCTTCCGTTTTTATCTTTGTTGAAATACAGCTAAACGATTGATTTAATCATTACACGGTCATTATGTCGCTGAAATCTTTACCTGAATGGCTGTTTGGTTTAAATTAGCTTACATGCTTTTAAAAGGGTGAAATTGAAGATGTGTCCCATGGTAATATTATGCATTAGTCAGAAAATTTGGAACTGAAGGCTTCTGGGCTAGTAATGATTTATCTTGGTGTCGCAAGGAGAATATAGTGCCAACAATTAAGTTCCCAAATTCATGTGTTGCTGAGGATGTTTTTCGCTTTTGTAGTGAGATGTCAGCGAATTTGGGGTCAGCGACAGTTTGTATTGATTTCTCTAACATGGGGCGGATTGAACCATTTACCATGGTTTATGTTGCTAAGCAAATCAGAGATTTTATTAAGTCTAGTCCAGGCACGGATGTTTTATGTATTAATTATGAAGATAAACAGTATGCGGCAAACATGGCTTTTTTTAGGGCCTTTGGGTTAAAGCATGGCAAGGAACCAAATTGTGGGGGGGGTAATGATAATTTCGTCCCGTTCACTATATTGAGAGTTAAATCGGTCATTGATGAGGCACATAGTGAGTATGAGTTAGAACAGGACACAATTGAGCGTAAAGCCAATCAGTTGTCTAATATACTTTCAAGGGAGCAAAATGGAGACCTAGTCGATGCCCTTACTTTTTCTATCAGGGAGATACTGAGGAACGTCCTCGAGCATAGCCGCTCAAAAAGTATGGAGTATTGTGCTCAATATTGGCCTGCTCATAATAAAGTTGAAATAGCGGTTGCTGATAATGGTATTGGCCTACTTGCTTCACTTAGCGCCAATCCATACATGCAGGCAAAGTCACATTCGGACGCAATCCAACAAGCACTTATGCCTGCTATTTCTGCAAAAAACTATAAAGGGGCTAGGGTTGATAGGAGTAACCCATGGCACAATACTGGATTTGGTCTCTATATGATCAATCGTATTTGTAGGCGAGGAGGGTCCTTTCTTATTTGTAGTGGTGATCATGCAATTAAATTAAATGGAGAAGGAAAACACCATATTGAATTAGGTCATAATTGTAATGGTACAGTTGTCAGAATGGTTTTAAATACATGTCATTTGACGAACTTAGCTGAAATGCTTGCCCAGTTCAGAGATGAAGGTTATGAGATTGCTAAGGAAATAAAAGGTGTAGGTATATATTCTGCCTCGGCGGCGTCGCAAATGTTGTCTCGAGACTTTAAGAAGTGATTAATTTCTGAAGCAATGCTCGCCTTTAATTTGCATCATAATCTATCGACCGGAAAATAATATGGTGACTTATTGTTTAATGTCTTGGGGTGATAATTGCTCCGCCTTGCACTGTGTTTCGTATTAGGAGGTTAGGATGGACAACGCTAAGTTTATTAAAATAGTAAAATCAGAAATGGCGGAGATCGGAGAGTCCTACGCTATTAAGGACGTGGGTAACCAGTTTGCTATATGGTTTTTGTCCAAAGTTCTCTGTGAAGAAATCGGCATGAGTGTCGAGCAGTATCATATTGGTGGAAGTGGTGACCAAAAAATTGATATTGGAATGATTGATGAGGACCATTCTGCTGTCATCATTGGTCAATGTAAGTATTCAGAAAATCCAGAGAATGCAAAGTTTAATGAAGACCTTCCTGAAGAAGTTTTTAATGCGTTAGATCGTTTGCAAAATTTTCCAGAAGAAGGCCATGAAAAAAGAAAAGATTTTGCAAGTGCATTTTCTTCCTCAGAAAAACCGACGAGGCTATTGGCTATTGGTTTTGGTAGCTTTACTGATGGTGCTGTAAGATATGCACTCAAAAAGCAAATTGAAATTTATGATTTAGAAAAAATAAGAGTACGGTGGTTGTACAATGAAGTCTTAGAAGACATAAAGACTCCTGACTTAATAAAAATGTCTTATAAAAAAGATAATTGTATAATAAATGATGTTCATGGTTCAAATAACAAGCAGTGGATATATCTTGCCAAAATAACAGATATTTATAGCGCTGTTGACAAATATAAAGATGGGATATTCGAAGGAAACTTAAGGTATAGACTAGAGAAAAGTGCTAAAAGTGGGATTGGAAGTGATATAAGAAAAACAATAGTAGATGGCGATTCAAGTGCTTTCTCTGTTCTTAATAATGGACTCACAATAGTATCTAGTAATGTTGTAGATACAGATGAAAATAATTTAGAAATTATAAATCCTCAAATTGTTAATGGTTGTCAAACTTCATGGGCAATATACGATGCTATAACAGACCTTCTTAAATCAGGGGAGACGATTGAGGATATTAAAACTAAAGTTCTTGTTAAGTTGATAAAAACTCAAGACTATGAATTTGCAAAGAAAATAACCAAGTCTACTAATAAACAGAATCCAATTGATGTTAGAGATACTTATTCTGATGACCAAAAACAGTTAAACTTGGCTTATGCATTCAAAAATTATGCGCCTAAGATTTTTTATGACCACAAAGAAGGCCTGTGGGAGGTTGTTTGTAGGAAAAAACAACAGTCAATTTATAAAATTTTAGGTACAAGGAAGTATCGGAGAATTAGTAACTTTGATGCTGGCCAACTATATCTTGCTTTGATTGGAAGACCTTACTACGCAAAGCAATCTAAACAGAAAATATTCGATGACCCTGAATACTATAGAGTCATTTTCAGTTACGATACTGAAAATAGTAAGAGGTTTGATTGTAAAACTCTAGATTTGGTTCCATCAGAGGTAGAATCTTTAAAGCCTGGAAGCACTGAGTTTGTTAGAGATATAATCTTTGCACAGTCAATTTATAATTTAGCTGATAGTGTTAAGCATTTTTACAATTTTAAAATGAATAGTTTTCCTGAGGGAAAGAATAAATATCAAGAGGTCGCTTACCAAAAGCTACTAAAACAGAAATATCTGACAAGCTGGCATTACCTACTTATAGCCATTGTTCATCACATTTGTCATTCTTGGACTAAAAGGGGGGTTGATATTTACGATGTGAGGTGTGCATTGGTTGGTAGTGAAGTGAATCTGCTCCTAGGAGGGAATTTAAATGCTTCATTTAATGCCTCGGAAAGCTTTGAAGACACTTCAATATTTGACCCTAAAAACCCAAGTGATAATTTTAATTTCTTTATTGTGTGGGTGAAAAACATAATGAAGAAACTTAACCCTCTTGTTGAGGCAAAGTTTGAAGAGCCAGGATTTTCATTTCGCTCTTTTATAGACCAACGCAGTGACACGTTTTCAGACTTAAAAGAGTCAATTATTGACGAGTATGTCGAAGGCGAAGAGAACTGGAAGACACTGTTCCCGATAGAATAGCCGGACAATGAAAAAGTTTTTAGCGGGACACGGCTTGGCCGTGTCCCGTTTTTTTGTTGACTCAACTAAGTGCTTCCGATAACTTCCAAGAAGCCGTCTTTGCTATCTAGACCGAATGGAAAATTACCCGGGGATAGCTGGATTGTTTGTGAGGTTTTGTGTTACATTTTGTTCAGTTCATTTGTTGATTTGTCTTTAGGAGTTTTTAGCATTGAGAGTATTGCTTGTCGAGCCAGACTACCGCCGAGGTTCTCAGAGCTTCAAGAAAAAAATAGCTGAGTCTGAAAAAAAACGTGATGATGAAACACTATGGTACCCACCACTCGGACTTATGAAACTTTCAACTTTTCATAAGCAGCGAGGCGATGAAGTACGTTTTGTTAATGGTTGTGACAATTCGGTAATTAGCGATTTATTTAATCCCAGTCTAATGTGGGATAGGGTCTATATTACGACATTGTTTACGTTCGGATGGAAGGAAGTTGTTGAGACGATAGAATTCTATAAAAGTGCTGTCGGTGGCTCGGCCCATAAAATATTTGTTGGCGGCATAATGGCCTCATTGCTTCCCCACGAATTGTATGAAGAAACTGGCATTGTTCCTATTCAGGGGACTCTAGACACCCCAAAAAAAATTAGACTAGATGGTGATGTCAATATTGACCATCTAATGCCAGATTACAGCATTCTAGACAATCGCATTTATGCGATTAACGACACGCTGTATGCGTATACTTCACGTGGATGTGTGAATAAATGTGCCTGGTGTGGCGTTCCTAAAATTGAAGGTGCTCTTGCACCATATGTCGATATTCGAGCTTCAATGCGTGCTGTCAATGAAACGTATGGCGAAAAGACAAAAATTAGGCTCATGGACAATAATGTCCTTGCGTCTGAGCATCTTGAACAAATAGTTGATGACCTGCTGGAGCTAGGCTTCGGCAAGGGGAACTTTTCTGAAAAAAATCCAAAGAGACTTAAAGTTGTCGATTTTAATCAAGGTTTGGACAGCGGCTACATTAACAAACAAACAATGGAGCTAATATCTAAGCTTCACATCAGGCCTTTCAGGGTTGCATTCGACAGGTTGTCTGAAAGAGACCAATATGAAAATGCAATTAGGTTGGCAAGTGAATATGGTGTAAAAGAATTTTCAAATTACATGTTGTTTAATTTCAACGATAAGCCAATCGACTTGTATGAAAGAATCAACGTCAACATTGATTTAAATAAAGAGTTTTGTCTGAAGAGCGGAACAAACTCTGGTGCAATTTATTCCTACCCGATGAGGTATGCGCCCATTAAGGACTTGGAAATAATCAAAGGTAGTAAGTACGGCTACGATCAGGACGTGGGCAAGATTTCTCGCGAATATCATGATGAAAGTCAGGTTTTACCCAGTGATTTTATTGATGGTGCCGTCTGGAATAAAAAATTCCTTCGTAATATAGAAGTCATTAAGGCTGCAACACATGGCACAATCTCTCCAACACCTGGACTCGCTAGGAGAGCTGTCGGTCGCGATAAATTGCAATTTATTGCTAACCTTTATATGCCAGAGCACATGCTGCGTTTTAGGGATGTCTATGAGGCGACAGCCTATGAAGGAGAGAAGAAAAGAGATGAGTTAGGCACTGGCGATATTGAAGACTTTTATGAGTTTATCGATAAAAATGCCCGCAAGCCTGACGAGAAGTTTATCGAATTCCACAAGGTGATTGCGAATAATTCTACTAAGGAAATTCGAGAGTTTGAATATAAATGTTGTGACGAGGAGTACAAAAGATGGCTCAAGCTTTATCTGAAAAAGTGATTTCAAATAATAATTTTTATGTGGGTAGACAAATCTTCGATGTCGTTACATCCGGGATGTACGACAATCCCTTAATCGTTTACCGTGAGTACATCCAAAACGCCGTTGATTCGATTGACAGGTCTTCTGGGACCTCTGTCGATGATTACAAGATAGAAGTCAAACTGAATGGCTTTGAGAGGTCTATTACAATTATCGACAATGGGCTTGGGGTGGCGAATCAAGATGTCCCGTCTGTATTGCTTAGTATCGGTGCAAGTAATAAAGAAGGCACTGAACAGAGAGGTTTTAGAGGGATTGGGCGTCTCGGAGGTTTAGGTTATTGTAAAAAGCTGCGCTTTGAAACAAGGTCACATAAAGACGAGGATGTCGCTATCGTTGAATGGGATCGTACGCTTTTTGAAAACATCGATGATGTTGAGGGTGGCCAAATATCGCTAGAGGAGACCATAAACATCGTTTCAAGCGTTAATTTCAGGGCACCCTTAGATAGTGACCAGAATTCTTTTTTTAAGGTCGTTATGGTAGATGTCGAAAGATTCCACCGTGACGAAATCCTAAATCTCAAGCAAGTCAGGGATTATCTTTCCCAGGTTGCACCTGTTTCATATGACTCAGATATGTTTTCTTTTGCAGATGAGATCAACAGAAATCTAGAAGGGCGAGTCTCGAACAAGGCATACAATATCTTCCTTAATGGGGAGAGAATATCAAGACCATATTCTGATAAGATTTATAATGCCAAAGGTCTTGCAGACACAATCTCGGGCGTTGAGTTCTTTGAGTTTTTAGGGGCCGATGGCTCGACGATCTGTCATGGTTGGTACGCCAAGACAAATTATCAGTCATCAATGCCTCCAAGCGTTAAAATGCGTGGGATAAGAGTTCGTCAAGGGAATATTGAGGTTGGTAATGAATATTCATTGGCTCATTGTTTTTCAGAAGCAAGATTTGCAACCTGGCATATAGGGGAAATGTTTGTGGTCGGCAATTCTTTGAAGCCGAACGCCAGACGCGACTGGTTTGAAAACACGCCAAACTTCGAGAAGTTCTTGGAACAATTCACCTTTCTTGGGAAACAGTTAAGCTTGCATTGCCGTAATAGCTCAAAAAATAGAGGGGTTGTTACAAAAATAAATAATAGAATAGAGCGAATTAAAGAGAACTTTGAGGACGACATTCTCTTTATCGATGAGACTCATTTTACATCGTTTAGAGAAGCTGCTGTCAGGGACCTTGGTTATTACGTTGATAAATATTCTCACCTCCTTGAGGAGGAGAGCCAGAGGCAAATGGTGGCTTTACGTGATGGTTTGGGAAATGGCGGGATCATCCCAAGCTATCTGTCCGATTATGTTGATGGAAGAAAGCTAAGAGCAGGCAAAAAGGATATTTTACTTGGACTTATTTCTGGAATCAAAGAAAGATATGAGAAGACCAACTGTGTGAACTCTTTGATTTCTGAAATACTTAATTCTTTTGCAAAAGATGGTTATTCCAAAGAAATAAAGATAGCGAACATTTAAGCTCTTTTAGTAAATTGAGATAACTTGTGGCGAAGCCAAATAAACATAGAAGAAAACTGAACCGGACCAATGCCACACGACAAGACATGACTGAAGTTCATGCGACTATCGAAGAAGAGCGTAGACCGCTTGTCGGGCATGAAGAAAATTACGAAATCACCAGAATCGGTGACGTTTTTTCAAAGCGACTTGGGCGGTTTATTAAGCACAAATTTTACGATTTTGGGGATGAATTTTCAACCTATATTGAATTTACAGTCAAGGGCGTAAAGACGAAGATTGGTGTTGGTAGGGCTGTTGCCGACTCTTACTTGTCAAAGACTGATGTCCAGGCGATTGTTGAACAAATCCCCCCCGAGATGAACTCAATGCTTCTTTTGAAAAAATCTGATTTAACTGACCGTTTATCAAAGGAATACTCTCTGACAGGGCGTGCCATCTTCACAGTTTTGGTGGATGCAATAAAGAATCGATAATTAAGGCGCGCTTCTTAGCCCAACTTTTGTCCATTAGCTGGGATTGGCTTTGCCCAACTTATACCCATAGGTTGGGCGCATTTCGCTCCGCTCGTCAGTCACTTGCACAGAGCTTCACAAGGGACTCCGTCACCGTCACCATCCAGGCTGTTTAGTCCGCATTCTCTTAAGAAAAACCTCGCCTCTGTGCAACTTGTCATTTCTTTGCAAAAGCGTTTGTTGTCACACAAAACGTTTGGCGGCCTGACCATGGGGCTGATCTTTCTCAGGACAATCTATTTGAGCTAAGCGGATTCGTTCTGCCTTGTCATTGTGAAGGACTTCAACGGTGTCGCCGTCCAGAACTTTGACGAGTTTCCCGGAAAATGAATCTGCATCAGCCGGGCAGGTTATTAAGCATAGGAGTGTTAGCAATGTGGCCAAGAAGGGTTTCACTTGGAGGCTCCTTTTTGTCGACGTGCGGACTGTTTGGCAAAGTGACATTTGCGACACCAGGTCCCCTTGAGAATTTTCATGGGGATTGCTTCCCAGCGATGGCTGACTGAACATTCCCACAAAAGCTTGGTCATGTTGTTCTTGTATTGCTTTGAGAGGCATTGGCCACCACGAGCCTTTGCAGCCTTTTGCATGTCTTCAATGGTGTAACGGGCATTCCCGGCGCAGAATGGGCACCAGCTACCGTGGGCAATACTTCCCGGAGTTGCATCCCACTGATGTCCCTTGCGACATTCCCATGACGACTTGGTTCGGGCGTCTTGGTAGGTTGATGATAGACATTTCCCGTCGCGCTTAGCGGCCAGCTCCTGCATGTTCTCTATCGTCGATTTTGCGCGTACCCTTTTGGTCTCTGAGCAGGATGGGCACCAGCGGTCATAATGGCGGATGTTGGTGAGAGAGGTTGCCCACCGATGCCCCTTTGAACACTCCCACAACATCTTGGTGTGGGTATTCTTGTACTCATCAGAAAGACATTTTCCGCCGTGCTCTTTGGCCAGTTGACGCATCTGCTCAATCGTGTACTTTTTCTTCCGGGCACAATAGGGACACCATGTACCGCTTTTGACGTTGTAGGGCGCCGCTTCCCACTGATGTCCTTTGTGGCATTCCCACAAAAGCTTTGTTGCTGCGTTAGTGTAGACGCCAGCGAGGCATTTGCCTCCGCGTTCCGTTGCAATTTTTCGGAATTGCTCAATCGTGACTGGCTTCGATCTCATGTTAAGTGTTGGCAGGTGGGCACAAATTAAAAAACCGCTGGTATCAGTCTGATGCCGACGCCAGCGGTTGGTAAACTTTTATTCCCGTAAATCACCTGCATCCCTCCTCATAGAATCCATCAAATAAGATAGCGCTAATTTACTGCATATCGGACACGAGGTAAAGACCCGTTTGGTCGTCAGTGTGTCTCTTTGTCCATTCTCCGGATCAGCAGATGATTGGTTTATTCAATAAGTCATAATTTGTTAATTTATAATCGTGATGAGTAAAACTATAATAATGGTTATTAAAACAATATAAAAAGCTAACAAGTAAGTAATATGCACGTATAAGTACATTGTTAAACATATATAGACAAAGCATTAACAAGTGTCTAGTAATAAGAAAATCGCAAGAATACAAAAAGAGTAAAGTAATAAAAAATAAAAAATTAACTTGAAAAGGTATAAATGTTCGCTATAAAGAAAAGCATGTTTCGTAAAATCAAACAAGATGTATGCGAAGTGCTTTAATTACAGTAGCCGCAGAAATGAAGAACAAAATCACCAGTGCATATATGCACGAGATCTGAAGGGATAAGCCGATGAACGACACGGTTGACCAAAAACAGATGTGCCGAGCGGCGTTTCTGTACCTGATGGTGGGCAAGAGCCTTGAGGGCGTGGCCGAAGAGATGGGCTTAAGTGTTGCGGAAACCAAACGAATCCTTGCAACGTTCCGGGCGCGGGTGCTGGCGAATACGAAAACACGCTCGCCCCGCAGCTCGGGGGCGGAGGGCTATTGGCAGGCCTTGCAGAAGCAGGATGAGGGATAAACAGAACTTGCATAACTCAGGGGCATTAGTTATGCCACGTACTTGCTACCGAAAGGAATTCAATGATGAAGCCACGAAGAGAAGTGCAGAAACAACGTGAGAAACAACGCTCCATGACATGCGAGTTTTCTGAGGCACGCTTAAAGCGATCAGTAAAGCGCCTGAAAAGATTTCTTCACGACAAAGGTTATCCCTTGAAGCATTGTGAAATATTTGAAGCTGCGGCAATTCTGCATGGCTTCAACAACTGGTCCACGATGAAAGAAATTGGCTTTTCGGAGCACTCCAAATCACCTGAAGACCAGTCCTGATAGGGGTTCGGGAAGTGCCCTGGCTGCTGTGGCCAACATAATATTGGTTATTCTGGATGTGACCGTCTGCTGGTGATGCGTTGATTCTTGAAACGCGTAATGGAGTTCTGAGAACCTCGTTAATCGGAGGCAATCATGATCGAAAACCTGGAACGTGCCCACTGTTATTTGCAAGTGTTGTTTGTAGATTATTTTCGTAATGGCGTGATCGGCTATCCCAATGCGTATGCGTATACTTGCCTCGCAATGATCTTAATCGAGGATTGTCTCGGAATTGATGATCATGACGACCTCGTCGAGGAGTACCTCCAAAGTCTTGAGAGCACAATAAATTATTCATCCATGATCTTCCCTAGAGATGAAGTCATTCGAAAGCAGATCAATGATCTTGAATTGTTACTTTCTGAGGTTGAAGGATCTGTGGGCGACAGGGATGTTCTGATTTCAGTTGGTGATGCTCCCTGTCTTAGCTTGGTCAAGCCAAAAGCAAAAGAAAAATAACTGCCCCAGACTACTTGCAAACATCAGAGCATGAAACCTCTAACCAAGGTCTAAAAAAATGAGAACAGCTATTTATGTACGGGCACGATGTAGTAGTGATGAAGAACGTGAAGAAAGTATTAAAACCCAAATCAGTTCATGTCTGAGGTACGCTGAATTGAAAAACTTCATTGTAGACCCTGACCATATTTATATTGAGTTAGAAACATTGGGAATTCAACGAGAGAGGATAGGATTGAAAAATCTCCTGCAAGCTTCTCGTGGAAGGTTATTTGATACAATTGTCGTGGACGACATGTCGAGGTTATCGAGAAACGTAACTTCAATGCAAACTTATCTTCAGGAATTTACCTATATGGGGGTTTCTCTGCATGCAGTTACAGATAATGTTGACACAAGCAATGAAGGGACAAAGCTCATGTATCAACTCAAAGCAATAATTGACGACGCTTATATTAACGATATAAGAAAAAACACACTTCGAGGACAATTAGAACAAAAAGAACGCGGATTCTTTATGAATGAACAGGCTTTTGGCTATAAGTCTAAACAAGCAGGCGATGTCATAATTGGTAGGAATGGTAAGTCCAGACCCGAACGTTACATGATGTATATCGATTCGCATGAGGCTGCCATCGTTGAGAGAATTTTCCAAATGTACGCCAATGGCAAGTCAGTTTCTAAAATTGTTAAGCAACTTAATATAGAACGCGTCCCAAGTAGAAAGAGTGCAGAGAACGGCTGGTCTCACTCAACTGTAAAGCGCATTTTAACCAATGAAAAATATATCGGTATTTGGACCTGGGGTAATTTACAGAACAAACGCAACTCCGTTACAGGTGCAATCAAAAAGGTGCCTCGACCTGATGGCCCATTACATAAAGCCATTCATAATGACCTTCGCATTGTTTCGCAGGAACTTTGGGAGCAGGTTCAAGCGAGAATAAAAGATTTTAAAAAGACGTGGCCGGGTGGCAAAGACCGAACAGGTCTTTAAATAGACAAGGGAGCCGTTTTAAGAAATCACCTCAAGAGTTGTTGTCCTGCATAATGTCCTGTCCCACCTACGTCTCTATAGTCGGCAAGGCTAGTAGCAGAAGAGACCTCCTAACTATAGAATCCTATTGTCGCCAAGAGCATCTATTCCCAGCTTGCAAGAAAGAACCTGTGGCCAATCTATAGCTTGCTTTCATATGTTTGCAGATACGAATCCTTGCTTGCGGGTACGCAAGGTACTTGAAATAAGCAACTTGCATACATGTATGCTTTCCTCGACCACATTCTTCCTAACATGTAAGGCATGGGAAATGAGGAACCTTACTTAAATGTTAGTTCTGTTCGTGAACAACTTTCTTAACAAGTAAGGAAAATATTGTGTCTATAGTGATATTGGTTACCTCTCTAAAATGAATCGGACATTGTCTATGAGGGGGATATCAAAGGTTCTGGCGGGGGACACGAGAACACCTGATGTTGGGTCAATACACAATGCTGATTGATATATTAATCAGATTTCAACCATCGTAGAGCTTTTGCTACAGTTTTGTCGTCCACTTTTAGATGCTTAGAAATGGCATTAGCACTCATCCCAACTTGCTGTAATTGGTATGCTTTCTCAGCTATAGCTTGATACAGGGGAGGGGGGGCATCATCTTGCAATGCTACCTCAAAAGGGATCTCAGCTTCGGTGCGAATTCTTTCCATTCGTGTCCACCATTTGATAGTCTATTGAAATATATAGACGGATATGAGCCCTTAGTAACTAACCGTTATTAGGGGCTTTTTCTTGTTAATTTTTGACTGTTCGACTATTAGTGCCTATTAAAAAACACTGACAACTACAGAATGTGTTGGTAGGAGTATGGGCCAGAGAATATATAAGATGAGTTGGCCGATGTCGAAAAGATGGAAGCCGGAATCAACCGGATCAAACGGCTGCGGCGGGAGCTGAAGCTCCGCTGCAAGCAGGTCAAGAAGTACAAGGCGACAACCGACTCAAACCACAAGCTACCAGTCGCTCCTAACCTTCTGAATCAAGACTTTGCAGTACCAGGACCGAACCAGGCAGGGGTGGCCGATATCACCTATGTCGCCACGAATGAGGGCTGGCTCTACCTGGCGGCAATCAAGGACTTGTGGAACCGGGAGATTGTCGGCTACGCGATGAACCATCGCATGACGCAGGATCTGGTTGGGCACGCTCTGTTCCGGGCTGTTGCCGCTCGACGCCCACCGAAGGGGCTGATCCATCACTCGGATCGTGGCAGTCAGTCTTGTTCACACAGCCATCAGAAACTGATGAAGCAATTCAAGATGAAGCCGTCGATGAGTCGCAAGGGGAACTGCTGGGATAACGCTTCAATGGAAAGTTTCTTCGGCACACTCAAGCAGGAGAAGGTTCATCACAGGAAATATCGAACCCGGCGGGAAGCCATGACAGAGATCAGCGAGTACATCGAAGTATTCTACAACCGGCAGAGACAACATGCCAATCTGGGCAATCTCTCCCCGGCGGCATACTGGAAGAAATTCATCAGGCGGCAAGGGGCTGCCTGACCATAACATGGTGTCCACTATTGCGGACCGACCTTGGGTATTTAAGACAACAAAATTATGGCCATCCGGTTTTATTGTCGGCGGTGAAATTTCATAATTCTTGTCTTTGTTGCGAATGTTTGACTAAAATGGTAGTGTATTCAATACTGAAGTCAAATGGAGATAAAGTATGCTAAGTGAGAAATTAGTAGGTGAGCTAAAGTCAAAAGCCAAGTTGATTGAAGATCAAATCGCCAGTATCACAGAGTCAGAAGGTTGGGAGATCATACAAGACATTGAATTGTTAAATAGAAAAAACAGGGTTGTGCGAAGTTAGTCTCAGTAGATGCTTGCTTCTTACTGATAGAGATATTTAGTCCGACCTTAAATACAAAAAAACACCCCTACTTGACTTACTCTCCTGTCAGGCTTTGCAATTGGCTGCAAAGCACATCGCTTTGGCAATTGGACGAAACGGGTTTACACAATATCAATGTGTTGAACCAGGGAACATCAGCATAATCAAAAAATACGCTACCGTGGCAACCAAAGCTATTAGTAGGAAAAGTCTCCAGTCTGTTTTCTGGTTGTTTACACCACTCCAATGGTGGTCATGAAGCCAATTGCTTACATGTCCCATAACTCCTCTCTATCTCCTCCTTTACTCTTAAATTTTGTCACGAATGCCTACTCCCACAAATAGCTTCTGCCGTTATCATGTTGTGGGTAATGACTTCCCCAAATATCACGACTTGTGAGACGAAAACCCTCTTCTGGGAATGTTGAGGAATAAATAAGAAGCTCTTTACTTTGACCTCGACTCTTAACTGGGTATAATTGGTGCCGTCTTGTTGATAGAGATATTTACGCCGCTGTTTAATGGTTTTGGTGTCCGTCCACACTTGGGGAGTTTTTATGAAAAAAAACAAGTCGGAGGAGTTTCGTCAACTTCTTCAGGAACAGATGGATCAGTTGTTGTGCGTGGCTGGCAAGACGGTCTCTAAATTGACTGATGAAAAGACCACCACTCCCGATCTGATAGACCAGGCGTCGCTTGAATCCGAACGTAATTTCGAATTGCGCATCCGGAATCGCGAACGCAAACTGATTTCCAAGATCCGTCAGGCACTTGAGCGTATTGAGTCAGGTGGATTCGGAGAGTGTGAAGATTGTGGTAACCCGATCGGCGAGGCGCGTTTAAAAGCACGGCCAGTAACTACCTTGTGCATCGAATGTAAGATCGAGCAGGAGCGTCAGGAAAAAAGCGGTTAATCAAAAAGAAGACCCTGGTTTCCCGCAGCGTAGTCCACAGCAGTTCATCATCACACATGATAAGTAAGATATTAACCACAGAGCACAGCACATTATATTTACCCCCTAAATGAAAAACCCATAGAACCCTTTGCCCTACAGTCACCCTCCTGGCCGTGGGGTTTTATTTATTACAAGTCACGATTGCCAGAAAGTTTTCAGTCTTACTGGATTGCAGGGTCAGTAATAATTTCGCGTTTCTGTAAGTTTGACCGCATCAAAACAATGTGAGAGGATTTCTGAGAATGTTTAAGTGTGTCAGTGGCAAGGAATTGAAACGATAATCACATGTCTATACTTATAAGAAAAGAGCTACCCAAAGATATAGAAATAATTGAAACTTTAACGGAAGAAGCATTTCTAAAGGCTCCCCATACAGACCACACAGAACAATATATTGTTAACGCTTTAAGGAAGGCGGATGCTCTATCCGTTTCACTGGTTGCTGAAGATGCTGAGATGCTTATAGGTCATGTTGCCGTCTCATCAGTTATATTATCTGATGGGAGTGAGGATTGGTATGGGTTAGGTCCTATTTCTGTGATTCCCGACCGCCAATGTCATGGGGTTGGCTCTCAGCTCATGGAGAAGGCATTGAAGACCCTGAAAAGCATTGGAGCAAAAGGCTGCGTCTTGCTTGGCGATCCTAACTACTATTGTCGTTTTGGATTCAAACCATACCCTAAGCTTGTTTTCCCTGGTGTGCCAGCGGAGTATTTTCAGGCCATATCTTTCACTGGAGAGGTTCCTGCCGGTACGGTGTCATATCATGAGGCTTTTAACGCTCAAGCGTGACAGTTTTTATGTGTCAACACTACGTCTCTGAGTCGTGATTTCCGGTGTGCTATGAGCGGGGTTTTTAAGACACCAGGTTCCAGATTCGAGATTATCAAAACGAGAAAATCATGAACCGTCCGATTGCGATACTGCTTTTAGTCCTAATAATAGTTGGTATGTTGTTCAGCACATTCGCTCTTTTCCAGGGGAAGTTTGTTGAAGCACTTTTAGTATATCCTTTGCTGGCTTTTGCTTATGTTTTTTCGAGACGAGGCAAAAAGTAGTGTGTCAGTCGCACGACTTTTGAGAGGGAAAGCGGCTTCTTATTGATAGAGGTATTCAGGAAGCCCTTAACACACAAAATTATGGCCTCCAGGGTTTGATCCTTGGTAGCCGTTTTTATTTTCATTTATTGATTGACATACCTGACTAAACAAGTAAGATATTAATCACAGAACGTAACTTTCTTCATTTTTACCTCCTAAAAGCAAAACCCATAGAAGACATTGCCCCACAGTTCCCCTCCTGAACTGTGGGGCTTTTTTATTACAATGCAGGGTTTTCAGTAATTGGGTATTTCTGAAAAATACCCTTCCCCCAAACAATGCGAGAGGATAAACAGTAAATATCCCCTCTGAAGTATCATGCTCCCTGCCTGCTTAAAATTCGCTCCTAAATATCAAGACATTTAAGACGATAAATTGAAGGCCACCTGGATCGACTCTGGGTGGCCATTTTTATTTGTCAGGAGCTGTAAAATTTTTGTATTTAGGCATAATTCACACTACCTGAAACTGTTGACCACTACAAAACCTTCAAGACAATGCGAGATGATAGATAGGAATTGCAACTCTTCGACCTTGCTGTACTATTTACATAGATTGGTGGTGTCTTATATTGCAGGGTATTGAGGACAATGATCAAATCGGCTGATTTTGACCTTCCCGATTGATTGCAATATGTCGAATGGAAGAAGTGAACCCGTGAAATTTACTGGTCTTATGTTTGAATTGTTCAACGTTGCTTTATTGACTCATGCCAAGGTAGTGAGGCCCTTGTTATTGATCATCATCTTTGTACTTCTTGAAGTAACTCCACAGGCTGTGGCCAGCGATGCGCGTTTTGGTTTTGGCGCTGGTTTTTTTGACACTTTTGATGAAAGAGACACCTTGACGGGCTCGTTAATTCTTGAGTCAAAACCACTACCAGGAATATGGAGTTTGAGACCGACTATGCAGCTGCTGGCGATAGACGATAGTGGCTACTACCTGGGCGTGGGAATTCTGAAAGATTTCTTTATTAATATGGACTGGATGTGCGGCCTTGGCTTCAGTGCAGGAGTTGCCCACGACTCAGAAAAGAGCAGAGCACTGGATTATGATCTGGAATTCTATTCCAGAGTGTTTCTAACCAGACAGATGAATACATGCAATTCCTTACGTCTGGAGTTTGGGCACATCTCTAACGGTGGTCTCGATGAAACAAACCCAGGCACGGAACTTTTGGTGTTGTTTTGGATTTACAGTTTTTAAGCGCTACGTCGTCTTTGCAGCAAAAGTCTGAGTGTAATTTGGGTGACACTGAAAAGCTTCTGCCTAGCCTTCTTTAGCATGTCAATAGGGTGTTCAGGAATTGCACGTTTAAACTGATTTTTACTCTCATTAGTCCCCGACACAGAGGGGATTCAAACCTCATGCCTGCTTAAAATTCGTTCTTAAAACTCACGACTGCCGAGACAAAAACGGCCTCTTATTGATCGAGGTATTCAGTAAGCTCTTTTATACACAAAATTATGGTCACCAGGATTTATGCCTTGGTGACCTTTTTTACTGGAATGCAGGGTATCCAAGAATTTCGCATTTCAGCCAAACTGAGTACCGCAAAACAATCTAGGAGGATAAATAAGAACCCGTCACTTTGACCTCAATCAATGACTGGGTATAATTGGCAACATCTTATTTGTG
>JARUHP010000046.1 GCA_030005635.1 Deltaproteobacteria bacterium IMCC39146 | reverse complement strand
GCATCAGCACATCCTCTGTATATCGACTATATTATGAGAACAGACAGGCATTGTCTGCATGAACACAAAAGGCCACCCGACAATGATCCGGTGGCCTTGATTCTGTGGATTAAAGAGTTTACTGAATGCCTCTATCAATAAGAAGCCGTTTTTCTTCTCGGAAGTGGTGGCTTTTAAGAAATAATCACAGAATCATTGATTCATCGAACGTGACAATAAAGCCCTTGTTGCATGGCTGGAATATGAAGTGCTCTCTTGACGCTTGACCACTTCAAGATAAAGTTGAGGTAACCTCGCAAAGGAGTGGCAAATGAAGAAAAACATCTTTGTTCTAGCTCTAGATGAGTTCACCAATAAGCTTTTCGGCACGATCCACAATGCTGACCAATATCAGTATCATGCACTACTCCCTCCAGAAAAAATTATCCACGCACCCAACTATGTAATGTCCGATCTTTTAGACGAAGCACGCCTGAAACTTGAACATTTTCCAGGCTCAGTCGATGCCATTGTCTCTTTTTGGGATTTCCCGGCAACGCTTATGCTGCCGATCCTGCGCCAGTCAGCAGGATTACCAACAACTTCCATCGAAAGCATCTTACGCTGTGAACACAAGTATTGGAGTCGTCTGGTACAAAGTGAAGTCGCGCAGGAAATAATCCCCAGAGTTGTACCTTTCAATCCTTTCGACGAAGAGCCTCTGAACCAGGTTAATCTTAGCTTCCCTTTCTGGGTAAAGCCTGTTAAGGCACATTCCTCCATTCTCGGTTTTCGCATTGAAAGCAGTGATGACTTTTATGCTGTTATTCCAAAAATCAGAGAGGGCATTGGTCGTTTCTCTGAGCCTTTCAATGAGATTTTCCAAAAGGCTGACACACCATCGAAGGTCGCTCCGATCAATGGTAATTACTGCATCGCTGAGGAGATTGTTTCAGAAAAAAACCAGTGCACGCTCGAAGGGTACGTATTCGATGGGAAAACCACAATTTATGGCGTCGTCGACTCGTTGCGCGAAGAAAATCCATCCAGCTTTAGTCGTTATCATTACCCATCCCGTCTCCCCAAGGACGTTCTGGAACAAATGAAAGATGTCACTGTCCGCGTCATGCAACGGACCAAGCTCAACAACGAACCCTTTAATATCGAGTTTTTTCATGACCCCGAGACGGGGCGTATTTCCCTGCTGGAGATCAACCCACGTATTTCAAAATCACACTGCCCTCTCTTTTACTTTGTTGAAGGGGCGTCGCATCAGGAGGTCATGGTTGACTTGGGGCTTGGCTGCAAACCCGAATACCCACAGGGGAAAGGTCGTTATTCGATGGCGACCAAGTTCATGGTGCGTCGATACAGTGGCGATGCAATTGTGCGACGTGTCCCGCGTCGCGATGAGATCGAAGCGCTGCAGAAAGACGTCGATGGGGTTCTGGTTGTGGTCTGGGTCAAGGAGGGGGATAGACTTTCTAATGTTGCCGATACGGACAGCTATAGCTTTGAGTATGCCAACATTTTTATCGGCGGAGAGAGTGAAGAGGAGCTAGTGGGGAAATACCAACAATGCATGAAACGACTCCCTTTTGAATTTGAATCTTTGACCAACCTGGAGCTTTAGATGCAGTACGTTGAATCTTTTCCGTGTGAGGTTAATACGATCGAGAATATTTGGATCCCCATGTCAGACGGCATCCGCCTGGCTGGACGCCTCTGGCTGCCAGAAGGCTCTGAACGAGAGGCTGTACCAGCAATTCTCGAATACATCCCATATCGTAAACGTGATTTCACGCGTCTGCGTGACACAAACCACCATCACTATTATGCCGGGCACGGTTATGCTGCTCTGCGTGTCGACCTGCGCGGTAGTGGAGATTCGGAAGGGCTGTTGACCGATGAATATCTTGAGCAAGAGTTGTCAGATGGTGAGGAGATCATTTCATGGTTGGCAAAACAACCTTGGTGTAACGGCAACGTCGGCATCATTGGCATCTCCTGGGGTGGCTTTAATGGCCTGCAAATTGCCGCAAGACAACCGCCCGCATTGAAGGCTGTTATCAGTGTCGCTTCCACTGATGATCGGTACGCTGATGATGTCCACTACATGGGGGGGTGTCTACTGGGCGACAACCTGTCGTGGGCAAGCGTCATGTTCGCTTACAATTCGATGCCACCCGACCCGAAAATTGTTGGTGATGCATGGCGTGACATGTGGTTTGAACGTCTTGAAAAGAGTGGTCTCTGGCTTGATACCTGGCTACGCCATCAACAGCGAGACGATTACTGGAAGCATGGTTCAATTTGTGAAGACTTTAGCGCCATCAAAATACCAGTGATGACAGTCAGTGGTTGGGCAGACGGTTACACAAATGCGGTGTTCCGACTTATGGAGCGTCTGGACTGTCCTCGACTTGGATTGGTCGGCCCATGGAGCCACCGTTACCCTCACGATGGGATCCCAGGCCCCGCCATCGGCTTTCTGCAAGAAGTTGTGAGGTGGTGGGATTGCTGGTTGAAAGGGGTAGACAATGGCATTATGAAGGAGCCGATGCTGCGTGCCTACATGCTAGACAGTGTTCCCCCAACAACTAGCTACAAAATACGTCCAGGGAGGTGGGTGAGTGAGCAAGAATGGCCCTCGCAAAGCATCAAGGCAGAACCATATACACTTGGCTGGCGAGGCATAATTCCGGGCTTCGGTCATTCCCCGGAAGTTTTTGAAACGATTCAGTCGCCATTGAGTGTTGGGCTGTTTGCCGGAAAATGGTGCTCATACAGCGCAACCCCTGACTTGCCACATGATCAACGGCAGGAAGACGGCGGCGCGCTTGTCTTTGATAGCGAACCACTGAAAGAAACCATGGAGGTTCTTGGGCAACCGGTGGTCGAACTCGTTCTCTCTGCTGATAAGCCAGTGGCAATGGTTGCAGTTCGTCTGTCTGATATTGCCCCGGATGACAAAGTAACAAGAGTCACTTACGGCATCCTGAATCTGTGCCATCGTGACAGCCACGAAAACCCCGAGTTGCTTCAACCAGAACAGCAATACCGAGTACGGGTCAAATTAAATGATATTGCCCAAACTTTCCCTGCCGGGCATCGGTTCCGTGTTGCCGTGTCCACATCATACTGGCCTTTAGCATGGCCACCTCCACAGCCGGTTCGTTTGACGATCTTGACTGGAGCCAGCCAGGTGATTATGCCCGTACGTGTAGCACAATTTGATAACCAGGCCCGCCCATTTAAAGAGCCCGAAGCAGCACGGCCACCTGAGACCCAACAGCTTGGCACTACGGAACGAAACTGGCGTGTGATTCGTGACCTCGAGGAAGACCTTTCCACGCTGGAGGTTGTGAAAGACGAAGGCAAAGTGCACATCTACGAAATCGACCTCATGATGGAGAAGTACGTTCTGGAACGTTATACATACAAGGGGGATGATTTTAGTTCGGTTTGCGGAGAAGTTCTCACTAAGCGAGGATTGAGTCGCGGAGACTGGAAGGTAGAGACAGTAACCCGCACGGTTATGCACTCCGATGCGGAAAACTTTTACCTGCGTGCAGACCTCGATGCCTATGAATCGGACTTTCGTGTTTATTGTAAAAGTTGGGGTAAAACCATACCGCGCAAGTTTGTTTAGAAACGAATCTCCCCTATAACGATTTGCTTAACTGCCAAAACCTTGAAGTCTTAAGAATGGACTCTTTGGTTTAGCGGGTGGCTGCAGAGGGAGGAAACAAGATTTTTATAAATCCTACTGCATTGCTTGGTGCGTGACAAATTGTCAGTTTTGCGAAATTCTTACTGACCCTGCATTATAAGAAAAGGCCACCAAGGATCGAACACTGGCGGCCATAGTTTTGTGTATTAAAGAGCTTACTGAATACCTCTATCAATAAGAAGCCGGTTTTCTTCTTAGAAGTCGTGACTTATAGTAAATATAAGTGCTAGAGGATGATTCGCACCATGGAGAGTAGCCTCTGTTTGTCAGACTTAGAAAAATAAGCCATGCAGCCGCTTTGACGTGCCTCTTCTTTGTTGATCTTTTCAGTCGTTAGCAAAATCACAGGTGTATTCTTGTTATATTTATTCCGTTTTCGGACATACTCAGAAAGTTCAAGTCCAGAGATGCCAGGCATTTTGAGATCAGTGATGATGAGGTCAAATTCATTGCTAAAACAAAGGTCACCTCGTGTCGGATCTTCCAAAATTTCAATTGCCTCTTCACCCGACTCAGCTGTTTCTATAACATAATCTGCACAGAGGTCATCCTTAAGCTGTTCAGGGACTACAGGGCTGTCATCTACAACCAATATTCTTTTTCTTTTAACTTGGTAGGAGGATTGAATCGAAGTAGACCCTAAAACAATTCCGAGGATTGACTTTAACTGTGACTCTTTAACAGGTTTCTTTAGAAAGGTTGAAATACCCAACTTTTTTGCCGCAGATATTTTGTGTTGATCGTCTTCTCCAGAAAGCATCACTATGGGAACAAATTTACAGTTTGGGTGCTGCTTAGCCTCACGAGTAAACTCGACCCCATCCATTCCGGGCATGTTAAGGTCAGTGATAATCAAGTCAAACTTTTGGGTATCGATTTGTAGCAGGGCATCTTGACCATTCAATGAGCCTGAGAACTTATATCCAAGGCTCTCAAGCATATCGGACAGCATAGACAAAACGACGTGAGAGTCGTCAACGACCAAGATTTCTTTTTCCATCGTACCTCACAGGAACTCCCCCTCCTGTGGACTCTCAGAAAAACCGTACAGTAATATATCCAGGACAAAATTGATGTCACACAGCCCGGAGGTGGACTATGGGACATCAGGTTTTAGCTCTGGAGGTAGAGTTGTAAAAAGATTTCTCGTATTTTTATAACATCGTTTTACTTAAAGCCCAAGCGCTCTACCGTTATAAAAACCTCATTCAGAAGAGTTCCCTAAATACCTCTTTCAGCAATAATTCTTTTTCCCTCTCAGAAGTCGTGATATTTAAGGCATTTATCTTGAGTCTAGCGTCGCTGAGCAGCATGCCACTTCGGGGGCAGGGGGTGCAGGTCATTTGCTTTTGGAATGTTGACACACTTAAATTCTCACAAAACTTACATGCTAAATGAATTGAATATAATTCCAGCACCATTGCACAGAACATTGTTATAGCGTAATCTTCACTAATAGTTCTCCGACACTAGCAAACCTAGGGTGACCTAGGGACGCAAAGCAAGGGATCTCGGTGACGAGACCGCCCAGCTACCGAAGAGGGAGAGAGGCCTGCATTGAGCTTCTCAACATCCACCTTTAAATTGTCGGGGTGGATTTTTTTGTTTTATAGCGTTGTAGTGTTCGTTGATGCTTCGCCTACTCTGTTTAAGGGTGAAATAGATGCCAAAGAACGACAACAAATACAGATCATTTTTTGAGAGCTCAACTGATGCCATGCTCATCATCGAAAACAATGAGTTTGTAGACTGCAACCCTGCGACTGTCGCAATGCTTGGCTACGAGAGCAAAGAAGGAATCATCAATGTTTCACCTTTCAAGATATCTCCGGAATTTCAGCCCGATGGCCGCTTATCTTTCGACAAAGCAGCGGAGATGATGCGTATTGCTCAAAAACATGGAAATCACAGGTTCGAGTGGGAGCACCTTAGAAAAGATGGAACAGTCATCCCCTTGGAAGTCTCTTTGACAGCGATTGAAACGTCTGACAATCTTCACCTGCATACTATTTGGAGAGACATCTCAAGCCGTAAGCAAGCAGAAAAAGCTAAGCAAGAGTATGAAGAACGCTTTCGACACACTTTTGAGGCAAATCCGGACCCTGTTATTATTGCTAAGCTTGAAGACAGCTCAATCATCGATGTCAATAGAGCATTTGAAAAAGTAACTGGCGTTTCGCGGACCGATGCGCTTGGTCAAAACTCCGAGCAACTGGGCCTATGGCGTAACAAAGACTTGAGGGTCCCATTCCGAAAGCAACTACAAGATCATGGGGAGGTTAACAACTTCGAGGCAGACTTTAATGTCCAAGGGGACCAGGTCAGAACGGGTCTACTGTCTGCACGAATTATTCTCAACAATAATGAGCCATGTATACTCACAGTCATACGAGATTGCACTACTGAAAAGGCAGCAAAACAAGCGCTTGTCGAAATGGACCAGATCAAAAGTGATTTCATCTCAACAGCGGCCCACGAACTTAATACCCCGCTGACCGCCATAATGGGCTTTGCCGAGCTTCTATTAGACCCCATCAGCAGTAAAAGCTTTTCGGAAGAGCAGAAAAGAGATTTTCTTCAGGAAATCTACGAAAAAGGCGAGACTCTTAATCGTATGATCAAGGACTTTTTAGATATAAGCCACATTGAAAGCGGACTCCAAATCCCTATGGATTTACAGGAAACCAATCTATCTGATCGGCTCAAGAAGGCCTTTAACTATTACAAGCTCCATGAACCTGAGCATAGCTTCGAGCTAATTCTTTCTAAAGAGATGAGTCACGTCATACTCACTATCGACGCCAAACGCATCTGTCAAGTTCTCGACAACTTGCTGAGCAACGCTGTGAAATACTCGCCTGAAAAAGGTAAAATCTATCTCCAAGGGAAGTTGACTTCCGATGGTTGTGAAGTCTGTGTGAGGGATCATGGCATTGGCATGAGTCCTGACCAAACAGCCAAAATTTTTGATAAATTCTACAGAGCCGATCCCCTTAACGCCAAAGTGGCTGGGCTTGGTCTAGGCATGTGTATCGTTAGGCAAATCATTGAGGAGCACAACGGAAGGATCGATGTGGAGAGCAAAGTAGGCAAAGGTACGAACGTCACCTTTAACTTGCCTTACACTGCAAACTAAAGGTGCCATATAGGGAGATCTTCCTTATATAGAGAAGGATTATTGATCAGAATCCCACGTGAAGAAAACTATAGCTGACCATCGGTTGAGATCAAAGAATGGACGTCCTATTTATATTGCTGCATTGATTTCAAGCATTCAGATTGGCAGGTTTGCGAAATTCTTACGACCCCTGATGAATAATAAAAAAGAGCCTCACAGGGACGGGTTTGTTGGCTCATTTGTAGCCATAATCTCCTGATGTCATCGGAGCAGAGCGACAACTTGACAACACCGCCAAGTCTATATAAAAAAACTGGCTACGTTTGATGTCCACCAAAAAGCTTCTACACTGGTACTGAGAGGGTGGGAAGTGAGGTGGCCATGCTTTGCGAAAAGTTTGCAACCTGTTCTTTCTTTAAAACCTATAAGAACGATATTTCCAACAGACAATATGAGTTCCTAATTGCTACATATTGCGAGGGGGGATCTTCGGCCACAATGCAAACGTATGAAATGGCGTCAAAACAAAAAGGAAGAACCACCTGAAACACTCCTTGCAAATGGTTATCTTATTGGCTCTACATCAATGGTCTACGACTGAGTCTTTCTAAGGCCTACAAGAATGACCACCCGTTACCAGGTGGCCTTTGTTTTGCGGATTAACGAGTTTTTTTGTTCGGCAATTTTTGCAGTTTGATTTTTTTGTTGCCTATGAAAAGTAGTAGTGTCCCTTTTTTCTGTTTTTTTGTATTCCTAGCAACATACAGAGTTACCAGGTATTAGCCGCCAGTTGCATATCATTTCTCGGCAACAGAGTGATCGCTTTTTCAGAGCAGGACGCCCGACAGACTCCGCATCCATAACATCTTTTGTAATCTATAGAGCACCTGCGCTGTTCCCGTGAGTAATCGATCGCCTCGAACATGCATTGCTTCCGGCATGACTTGCATCCTTTGCAAAGTTCTTTATCGATTGCGGAAACGTACTCCGCCTTCCACATAATCTTGGCCAGTTGAGATCGATATTCAATTCGGTAAGCCATACAGTCCTGGTCGCAGTTACAGATAGCGCCAATGAAGGGCGTCTGAAAGGTCCAGACGCTATGAGTCATGCCGTTAGCATCGAGATCCCTGATCTCGCTTATGGCAACCTCTGGGGTGGTCTGATCGAAATTGCGAAAATCCGGCAGATCCTTCAATATCCCGGTGGCATCCATGCCGATTGCGTAACAGTATCGTTTCTCTTCTCCGGTAGCAACTTTACGGCAAATACAGGGTAGTCTCCAGACCGTTCCTACTTCATTGAGAACTTTTTCAATATCTTCGATAGGCAACATCTGTCCGAAATGGTTTTTTTTGAAGCGGCGGGTGAGCCAAGGGTAGACTATAATATTGTAGATGACCGGCAGCCGTCTTTTCCACTTCTCGGCCGTGGGGATGTTCTCCTGCATCGACGGGCCGAAGTTGGCGAGGTATTCTTTCAGTGCCTCATCGGAACTGATCTGCAGGAAAAGTTCTCGTGAGTAGTTGGTGATATTTTCATACCATTTTTTGCCTTCTCCGTGGCTGATGCAAAATTCGCACATATAAATCTCTCCGTCAGGATGAGAACTTGCCTTTGGGGCTTGGTGAGGGAGGGGGAAGATCAATCTGACCCCATGCTACTGACCCTGCTAACTACAACTTTATAGCGATCCTACCTCAAATCAAATTATTTCTTGGACCGCCGTTATTATTCCCAGCCGAGCGGCCTTAACCTGAGATGCCAAAATTGCTGATACAGGTATGTCGGACTTCATCGGTAAACCACCACTGTTTAAAATGTCAGCTCGTGGGAGTGGTTATACTTTTGCCCATTCTAAGCTACATTTTGTTTTTACGGCCTCGAACTGGTATTTAAAATCTATTATCTCTTTGGTCTAAAAAATGGCTGTGAGAAAATACTTCCGTCAGAGAAATACCGTAACCAAAACAGATGAATGGTTTACAGACGTTCTTTCCTTTCCTCGGTCTGACCTGGATTCAATCTTTTGAGAGAGTTAGGTGGTTGTCCAAGGAAATGAGGTTTGGATCTATCTTGGCCTTTACCCCTGACATTTCTTGTTGTCCCCGATCCTTTACCCCTGGCGATTCTTAGATTGACTGACATATAAAAAGGCCACCAAGGAACAGATCCTAGTGGCCATAGTTTTTTGTATTAAAGAGCTTCCTGAATACCAATAAGAAGCCGGTTTTCTTCTCGTAAGTCGTGATTTATTAGAGGAAAAAGAGTGCCTCACAAGTCCTCCGACTGGCACACTGCTCTTCAGTTAACCAGAACCGTATTTTTTATTGCACATTTAGGCCTCTGTTTAGGGCAAAAATGATAATGGCAGTAATTGCAGCTATCATTAGACTTCGCAACCCTGACCACAACCAGAACCGTCCCCCCAGGCGGCCTGAATATACCCCCAGCAAAAAAGTCAAAAGTAGAGCTACGGTAATTGCAGCATCTAAGGGGGGAACATCTCCAAATAGCTGTACCTCTGCAATAAACAACGGAAACATAACCAGAAGGGCTAGACAGAATGGAGCAAGCCCATTGATTAGTGCGATCACCCAAGGCATCAGACGTGCGGCCTGACCATGGACGCTGTGATCCAATGAGGCGATCATAGATTGTTCGAGTAAGCGCAGTTCCCTTTCCTTTTCAGCCGACTCGCTAATATAGGCGCTGGTTATCCCGCTCATAAACAATGCCACAGCGGCACCCAAGCAGGCTCCGATAATTACATCCAAAGAAGTCTTAACGTTCACTCTAAATCCCATTAAAAGACCGAGGGTAGCCAACACACCATCAAAGCCGTTGGTTACAAAGTACCTGCGAGCGATTTTGCCTGATTCAGTAATTCGCAAGAAAGAGCGTAGTCGGTCAAACATATCTCAATATTTCAAGAATGCTGTTCTGCTTCGGATGGTTTGGAACTCAAGACTGCGACTTCATCAATACTATGGATCGCACCACCCATGATTTTTATATGATTTGCAATAACTTCAAATTTTATATTGTCGGCAGAAATAGTCAGTTCTATAGTTTGGGTTTTGTCATCAACCTCCTTCACTAGCAAGTCAACTTGATATTCGCTTCCCAGATCTGCAAGTTCGCAAGCAAACTCAAGGGCGTCGGGTTGATGTGGTTTGAGAACATCGAGGACAACTCGTTTAACGATGGCCATATTTACCCCTAATTGTTGGTTTAACAACTTCACAGTCATATTTACTTTATCTTACGTGGCAGAACAATCAATCGAAGCAGTGACATGCGCAAGTCCCTGGTCCATAGATTAAGGGCTTTCGCAATTTTTCAGATTAAGAATTGATTTTCCCAGTCGGATATAAACCGAACGTTCAAACAGATGGCTTTTTTATTTGTCCTGTTATTTCTAATTTGCAGTTTAATAGCCGCAATTTTGATTGATTCCCATAACCCCTGATAAACAGTAAAGGCCACCTGTTAAGGTGGCCACAACATTAAGGGCTGTCAGTGCGACGTCCATTCGGATAGATGACCAGGCGATCACCGGGATGAAGCGGGTTATTCATGTCGATGCGGTTCCATATCAAGATCGCGGCTAAGGGA
>JARUHP010000045.1 GCA_030005635.1 Deltaproteobacteria bacterium IMCC39146 | reverse complement strand
AGACCGTATCGGATGACCTCAAGGCTGCTTGAGAAATTTCCTCACTCGACATTTTACAATACACAAGATTATGGCCACTTGGTTCAGCACCGGGTGGCCATTTACTATTTGTCAGGGTCAGTAAGAACTATACGTTTCTGAGAATCTGAAGCCCTCAAAACAATGCGAGAAGACTTTTGAGAAGAATGTGAGTAGGCCAGTGTTATGTTGTCGTTAACTTGCTGGTTTTTTAAATGCTGGGGGATAGGCGATTGTAACTTTTGGTTATCCGACTTGGGAGGCAGCTACATGGAATTGCTAACTTTAGAGTACAAAAAAGCCTGGGTGATAGGTCTTGCTTTCGATTGCCCATTCGGCAAAGCATTCGATACTTGTCTTATTAAAGAAATCAGGAAACTAGGTATTGCAGACCGGGCCGATATCTCGAATGGTATGGATGAGAATCAGTTAGACCAGATTATCGCTCATCATCGGGACTGTCTTCTCCAAAGAGAGGAGGAATTGTCTAGCGTCAATAGTTAACAATTAGCTTCTGTCTGCTTAGCCCGTTCAGATAAATCACTGCGACCAGAATGCTTTCAGCGTTACTGGAATGCAGGAATTAAAGGAATTTTGCTTCGTAAGCGAGCAAGAACAAACAAAAAACACATTCAAAACTTAATATAAACTTCAATTAACTTGCTATTTGAGTAACCACTGTTTTGCTTCAACTACTGTGTCAAACAGTCTACCATTAAGCATTCCCCTATTGAGAAGGACGTTTTCCAGAAACTTTACACTGCCGACAGCGTTCTTACTTAATTCAACCCAAGCTATTTTATATTTACGTGTTACTTCAAAATCTCTAAATAAATTTTGGTGATCAAAGGCATCCATAACTGGCATAGGTTTTGTTGACTCCCCAACACCAAGGACTTTAAAACAATTATGTTTTACACAGGATTTCGTTATTTCACTCCATAGTTCAACGGCTGTTTGATAGCTTTTTTCCCCTGTCGAATGGGCTTCTATGTATTCGCCTTTGAAAATAACTTGTTTGTGATATTTCATGATTAAATTCTATGTAGAAAGACTTATGTGTCAACCATTCTAATCTACAAGCAAGCTTGGTAAGTTATGAGTGATATTGGTGGCTTATTGTTTTGGGTGTGAACGTCTCATAAATAACGACTTGTGAGACGAAAAACGGCTTATTATTGATAGAGACATTTAAGACGACAAAATGATGGCCACCTGGAAACGGGCGGCCATTTTTATTCATGGTGCGCTTTTGCACAGTTCAGTTTCGTGAAGTGCCAATTCAAAGTTTACGGTACACCACGTATATTTTTGTTGAATGATTCGATAAATTAAAAACCATCGAAGACTTGCTGTGGCAGGCGGGTCTGAGACAAGCTTCTTCAAAACCTCCTAAAGAATAGAAAAGTTTGCCCCACGGTCTCTACCTCCTGAACCGTGGGGCTTTTTTTCTTGTAAGTCACCACTGCCGAGAAGAAAAACGGCTTCTTATTGATAGAGGTATTCAGTAAGCTCTTTAATCCACAGCAAACAGTCTTCATGCTCAATAGTATAGGCAGTAGATATTGTTTCAAAACATGTTAGAAGTTTAAGTACGCTTTGTCTTACGATCCCCTCGTAGGGCAAAGAGATTTGCCCTGCTCCCATCCCCCTCCGGCGAGCGGGGCTTTTTTATTTATCAGCCAATCTAATAATCTCACAGAACCATACTACCCAGCGAGGCAAAATCCAGGAGGAGGATTTATAGTAGACTTGTCCGGTCCCAAAATCTTTGCAAACATCCTGGGATTTAGCCCTCTCATATCAACCTTGCACACACAAGGTTTTAACAAGAGCCTTTTAGGACAGGTTATTTCCCTTTTTCAAGAGTAACCACTCAATCTGTTTAAATTGTAACTTTTTATACCCAAATAAGAAAAAAAGACGGCCTCGAGATATAGTCAAGAGCCGTCTTTTCTCTCTTAATCAACTAACTTGTTATCTTACTAAAATAATGTATGAAGCGCCCTCGTTATTAAGTTCGCCTGATTCTACACTGAAATATAATTCATTTACATTTTCAACGATACAATCCTCAGGATAGTCCAAGACATCTCCTGCCTTAATTAAAGAACAATCCAGTTCAAATGAATACGTTCCATCAGTGTACACTCCTAAATCGGCATCATTACTTAAGCCAGAAATGCTTACTGTGTAATTTCCATAAGTAAGATCTGTCGAGGTATAAAAGCTTATTCCTCTCGAGCCGACTTGTCCTTCGGTGGGAATACTATCTTGTATTAAAATTGGATTTAGTGTTTCCCCTTCATTGACTGGAAAAGCAAAGTCTGGAGTCTGGGCAATCGAAAGAATGTATTCCGAACTCTCCAACCCATTCACAGCAAAAATGACGCGATACGGCGCTGTTGCTAGTTGACAATCTTCAGGATTTGCATCAGGCAGAGACGTATGTCCCTGGGTGCAAATATTTGGCAGTATCGGGAGGAGATCTGCATCGTCAGTCAAACCTGTCAGTGAAACAGTCTGGTCAGTGTTGGGGACAACTTCAAACCAGTAATAGATTTCATTTCCCAGAGGCGTTCCATTTCCCTCTATTACAGAATCTGTCACTCGATTAAGACCAGCAGATTGGCCATTTACAACATAAGCAGCTAATTGCTCAAGCGCTCTTTCAGTTGAACCGTCTACCGTGATTGATAAAGACCTTTCGATAAAGCCAACGTTTGACGCAAAATAAGAATCCTCTTCAACGGTTGCAGGAATTACGTCAGGCTCAAAGGACAAGATATAATCAAGATTTACTTTTCTTCTGATGTGAACAACATTATTGAATGTTCCAACGGGAACCGTTTTACTCGTAAAGTCAACGACAGTAACAATGGAGCGGATATCAAACGAATCATTTATACCATCACCATCCAAGTCCTCCCCAAGAGTCAATCCTGTTCTAGCAAGCTGTACAAAACTTTCCCCGCCTACTACAGGGAATCGACCTTCCCAATATCTTGAAAGCTGAACACCTAAAGCGCCTTCATCGCTGCTTCCAAGGTTAGCGATTCCATTAAGATCCTTGAAAATATAACTTTCAGAAGACCCCTCTGCATACGAATTTGTTTCTTCTACGACTAAAGCATCAAACCCCTCGACGACTTTAGTTTTGTTGATACTAATTGTGTTGTGGTAATCAAAAGATCCGCTCGCCGAAAACATTGTCCCTTCAAAAACCCAGACGTTACCAATTTCCAGGGGAAAATAGTCCCCAGCATCCCCAGGTCCATCTAAGCCAAGTTCAAAAGATAACTCTTCACTTTGTGAGGGTGATTCACTGTCGCCACCACCTCCGCCGCCACAGGCGAAAAGAAGAAAAATAATTCCAACGGGCATGATGAGTTTTAAAAAGAGCTTATTTATTAAAATGTAAATTTTAAACATAAGAACCTCCCTTCAACCCTTACTTATGAACTCATTTAATAGAATTAAACCCCATAAAAAACTTTTTTCAAGCGTTTATAATCACCTTAAATTTTCAATAACTATGGAGGTCACTAAATATAACTCGAATCGCCCTTATTTTTTTAGACACCCCTTTCTTACAAGTTACGACATATGAGACGAAAAACGGCTTCTTATTGATGTAGGTATTCAGTAAGCGCTTTAACACACATAATTATGGCCGCTAGGGTTCGATCCTTGGTGGCCGTTTTTTTGTTTTCATTTATCGGTTGACATATCTGACCGAATTGGTAAGATATGATCAACGCAAACGATTGGTGATTTCTTAACCTTAAGAATAACCCTTAACACTGCCCCACAGTCTATCCCCCATAGCTGTGGGGCTTTCTTTTAAACGACCATCTATAAGTCAAAATTGTCCGTTTTGAACGTTATATATGGGATAACCTTAAATCAGCACTCGAAATGATGGCTACTGGGGCATTTATCGAGACGATATGGAAGCGACAGTATACGCTGACTATTTTTACCTAGTGGAGAGTGAATGATGACACAGGAACGCGCAGTGCTTGCAGGTGGCTCCTTTTGGGGCATGCAGGATCTGATACGTAAGTTGCCAGGGATCGAGGCAACTCAGGTGGGCTACACAGGTGGTGACGTGCCCAACGCCACCTATCGCAACCACGGAACGCATGCTGAGGGTATCGAGATTCTGTTCGATGCTGATAGGATCTCATATCGCCGTCTGTTGGAGTATTTCTTTCAGATCCACGACCCCACCACTCTCAATCGTCAGGGTAATGATCGGGGCACGTCCTACCGTTCAGCTATCTATTATGTCAGCGAAGCGCAGAAACAAACTGCTCTAGAAACGGTTGCCGATGTCGACGCTTCGGGTCTGTGGCCTGGCAAGGTCATCACACAGGTCGAGCCCGTCGGTTCTTTCTGGGATGCGGAACCTGAGCACCAAGACTACCTGGAGCGTATACCTCACGGTTACACCTGCCATTATCCACGTCCAGATTGGGCGTTGCCTCGACGAGCACCGAAGTGACAGTCTGTGTTTGAAGAATTGGCAAACGTGACCGGTTCACTAACGAACTGGGCCGTTGTTTTCTAAAAAGTCACCACTGCCGAGACAAAAACGGGTGTTTTATTGATAGAGACATTTAAGACGCTCATTAATCAACAAAATGATGGCCACCTGGGGTAATTCCGAGTGGCCATTTATTATTTATCAGGGTCGATGAGAATTTTGCATTAAGTGATGTCAAACATTTCCAGAAAGAAGTCTTTTTCCTAAGAATGATAGGCATTTAAGACATTTTCTGAGTTTCAAGATAGCATAGTTCGATCTTCGCTTCGGTTAACTTGCGGTACTTTGCGAAAATCTTTGCAGTGTCTTGAGCACAGATTGCTTTGAACAGATCGGCTTCGGCTTCGGCGATGTCAATGCGCTGATAGTAGTCAAGAGTCTCTTTAAGATGGGCCAAAACAATCTTGCCGGTGAGCAGCGGGTGGTTGTTGGTTATGTTGGCGTCTGTAAATCGGATCCCATGCTCCAACTCAACCTCCAAGCCGGCTTTGAAATCTTTTAGGGGAATATGCATCTGCTGCACATTGACTTCTTTTAGCACGGAAGCCGCTTCCTCTGGTAGGACAGACGGCTCCTCCAAGGCAGTCCAGTCGCGAATGCCGAGTTCACTACAGATTCGCTTAACTTCTTCAACTGTTACATATTCAGGGATGACCATGGCTTATTTCCTCCTTGTTGTAAAACCTTGCACCCTTAGCATTATACTGCAGAGTTTTGATTTGTGATTTCATCAGAGGAAATTGTCTGCGTTCAAGAGATGCCCCGGAACACACAAGACGGCTTTCTCTAGACCATCAGATTCTAAGTTTTAAGAACAATTCTGACCAGATATGGACCGGAGAATAAAAAGAAAGAGTAACCCAAGGAAAATCGCTCCTTGTACAGACTGGTCGGGATGACTGGATTCTTAAATATCACGACTTATGAGAAGAAAAACGGCTTCTTATTGATAGAGGTACTCAGGAAGCTAATTCATCCTCAAATTTATGGCCACCAAGGTTCGATCCTTGGTGGCCTTTCCTATTTGTCAGGGTATTCAATAATCTCGCATTTAAACCAATTTCAGACTTGCCAAACAATGCGAGAGGACTTTCAGTAAATATCCGCTCGAATGGATCACGTTCCCTGCCTGCTTGAAATCCGTTCTTAAAACTCAAGATTTATAAGAATCATCTTGGATCTCATAATCTTAGACGTTTTATTCTCAAAAAGGTCAGATTAGACCATCTTTTTTCATTTGTTTGACAAGTGCATCCGCCAAGTCGTTTACTCCTTTTGCATCATCGTCATGAGCATAGACTTCAACAAAGGTTGACCAAACCATGGATGTATTCCCCTGTTGGTAGAGGTTTGCCTCAAAGTTAGATAATACGTAGCCCGTATCATATGTCCCTACAGTTGTCGTCCAGTAGGTGTAGTCGGCGTACCAGCCATTGAACCTGCTGTAATAGGGAGTCCCGAGAGGGCGTTCTCTAATTGTGTGAGCGGTTGTTTCAGCAACTCTCTTTTTGATCGCCTTTGAATTAAGCACCTTAACAACCATAACTGTGTCAATCTTCTGTTTCTGAATGTACTCAGATGTTGCTTCTTGACTCATCTCCTCTTTGGGAAAGACCGTAAAACTTGGGATTGCGCGCACACCATATTTTGAAAGTTTTTTTGCCAAAGTTGTCTCAAAAAGCTGCCTTCTATTTTTTCTTATAGCGACTCCCACCACCAGAACGCTATCAACCTTCTCAGCGATTTCAGCATCTGTCCATGTCGCTTTGACCTGGGCTGTTGAGCAACTTGTCAAAAGGCCAGCGAGGACCAGCAAAAATATCGGGAATCTGGAAAACATCATTTCCTCCTGTTTCTGGGTAAAAATCGCTAAAAGATAATAAGGTCACTTCACGTAGATATTCATTTTCCAGATTCGTTGTTGGATAATTGTTTCTTCTCGTTGCTATCTGACTCAATACGTATCGGGAACGGGTCCGTGACGCTGCCGGTGTAGAGCGTGATGTGTGGAAATGGAATTTCAATCTTGTTTTCATCAAAAGCCATTTTTATTTCATATTGAATGTTGTTTCTCAATTCCAGAAAATTCTCGCGTTTGGCCCAGACCGAAAACTGGATATTCAATGATGATTCGCCAAATCCCTGAAAAATAAACAAGGGTTTTGGGTCATCCAGACAGAGCGTATTAATTTCAGCGGTTTTGAGGAGAATATCTCTGACCTTTTCAATGTCCTCTTTGTAGGCAACTCCAATCTGGAGATCAAGCCTGCGTATTGGAAACTTGGTTAAGGTTGTGACCTCGGACTTGAGCATGGTTTCATTCGGGATGCGAACATACAGGTTGTCAAACGTTCTCAGCTTGACAGAAAGAAGATCAACGGAAAGGACTTCACCGGTCGTACTCCCGACACGAACAATGTCGCCAATCCCAAAAGGTTGTTCACCCAGAAGAAAGAGTCCGCTGATAAGATTCGATGCAGACGTTTGAGAAGCGAAACCGATTGCAACCGACAATACCCCTGCTGCGCCAAGGAGTACTGATAAACTGAACCCAAGTTCTTTAAGAGCTGAAATCAAGAAAATAATGAGCAGGGCATAAAAGACGCCGCGTTGTAAGAGATTGTGCTGGTGGCTGGACGTGCGGTTTTTCAATAGTTTGCCAAGAGATTTGGCGGCGAACTTTGCGACCAGGTAACCTATGATGATCGTAGTAATTCCACGTGATAGGTTTATTAAGTTTTCTTGACTGAGATAATCCATAAACAACCGATATTATGCTATTGAAATAATACAGTGAACGTTCTTAATAGCATGTTTTTTTGAGCCGTCATGCGCGGTTCGGCGATCTTCTTTATTTTTAGTCCGGGTTTTATCGATTCTTCTGAGACCGACACTTTGGCAAGGTCAGATTCATCATCATTCAAAAGCGTAATGACCTCGGTCCACAAGCTACCATCCTCTGACGCAAATAACGACAGGTATGGGGCAGGAACGCTGAATTTCTCAAGGGTCAGTGTTTTGTCGAGAGTGTTTTGGATCAATACCGACGAAATAGCTCTATGTGGCCGCCGCGGTAATTCATTGATAAAAAGTCTGCCTTGGGTGGTGCTTGAATAGCACAAATCACCCTCCATCGTCGATGGGCCGAACCACGTGTCAGAAGGGCGAACGATAGGGATTTCCTGAATGGGAGGCTTTTCCGTTCCTAGAGATATGACCAGCCAAAGGGGGATGCTGACGAATATATTGGCTTGCTGGCCCGGATGAATATTTAAAGGTTGTGCGGTCTTAATTACAACTGGCCGGTCAGGCAATTTGGGTGTTACGGAAAAGATATCTTCCGTTTCATTGAAAATATGTCTCTGCGTTTCCCCCTGATCAACTCCCACTTTTGAGCTGTTCTCAAATGACCACTGATTTTCTTCGGAATCGCTTACGAGTTTGTTTTGACTATGAGTAATTTGCCACTCTTTTTCGTTTCTAAAAAATTGTACCGTGAGTGGGCCGACTTTTAATAGAGAAGTATCACACAAATGCAAAGTGTATTCGCCCCACCAGTTTTTTCTTTTTGAACTATCAGAAGGATTATTAGGTGTCATATTATTCCTAAAATATTAGAATTGTTTTGAACAACATTACTCGTATTTGATGAATCCGTCAAAGACAATGGAAGGTAAGAGTTGTCGAGTGGAAAATGATTATTGCTAGAGGTTTTGGAAAACACTTCATTCCAAATGTATATGGCCACCTGGGAACGGGCGGCCTTTTTATTGGATTGCAGGAGTAGTAAGAATTTCGCATTTCTGCCAATTTCTCTCCCGCTAGCCAATGTGAGAGGATTTATAATATGATCTCAACCTATGACCGAGTATAATTGACCATGTCTTATTTGTGTAGGCCTCTGATAAAACTTCACCGTAAAAATGTTACCTGGTGACGAATGATAGACCAAAGTTTAGAAATACAATGATTAAAGCAAAGTCTCTTGAGGAGGCGCATCAACTGATTCAAGAACTTCGTATCCAGCAGACTGACCTTGAGTCTCAAAATCAGAAGTTGAAACTCGAGTTGAAAACACTCAGTGCTAAGAACCAAAACGGATCATCTGGAGAATCACCCCATTTGATCGACACAGGCGCAAAAGAATGGTCCGATGGGGAACTGTCACCCAACAAGGGTCTGTTGCGGTGTATCATAGATACTGTTGGTGATCTGATTTATGTCAAAGATATTGAAGGGGTTTATCGAGGTTGCAACAAGGCGTCAGAGAGGTTTATTGGTTTAAGGGAAACAGAACAAATAGGTAAAACTGATTTCGATTTTTTTAGTCGGGACAAAGCAGAAGCAATTCAGGATGCGGACAAACTGATTGCGACTTCAGGGGATGAGTACTGCGGGGAGGAATGGATTCTGGCTTCGGATGGGAAAAAGCTTCTCCTGGAAACAAAAAAAGCCCCTTTTTACGGACTTGATGGGAACGTCGCTGGAATCGTAGGAATATCCAGAGACGTTACTGAGCGCAAAATGGCGGAGGACCGCCTCAGGGAGTCAAATAAGGAGTTGGATGCTTTTGTTCAAACCGTCGCTCATGATTTGCGTACCCCCCTTACCCCTATCATAGGCTACGCAGAAATTCTCCGAGAGAATTACAAGGAGCAACTAGACGAGCAAGGTTTGTCTTATCTGGCAGAGATTGAGAAAGCAGGGGAAGGGATGCTGGCTTTGATGGAAGCCCTTCTTTCTTTGGCCAAGTCAGGGGATCTAAAATTTCCTACTGAGCGTGTTTCAACTGATGATGTAGTAGCAGGTGTCATTAAAAATTTGGAAGCCGGCATATCCGCCGCTGGGGTTGTCTTACAAACAAGTTCATTGCCTTCAGTCCGAGTACCAAAGACCTGCTTGATCCAGATTTTCGACAACCTTATCGGCAATGCTGTTCGATATGCTGGTAGTAGTGGCGGTCTTGTTGAGGTTGGGGGAGAGCAAACAGGAAAACAAACAAGATTTTTTGTGCGTGATCACGGTCCTGGTATCCCTGAGCAGGAACGCGAACGTGTCTTTGAAATCTTCTATAGAGGCATCAATAAAGAGGAGACCAAAGGATCAGGAGTAGGACTAGCAATAGTATATAAGATCGCTCGCAACTGTGGGGGGCGGACCTGGGTCGAGGAAACGCCCGGTGGAGGTTGCACCTTCTGGGTGGAGATCGAGGATGTTGATCAGTTCTAAAAGTACTGGCCCGATTCCCACATGTCACGACTTCTGAGACGAAATCAGGCTTATTATTGATGGAGACATTTAGGAAGATAAAACTATGGCCACCAGGGTTCGATCCTTGGTGGCCTTTTATTGTAATGCAGGATCAAACGATACACCTAAGCTCACTGGCTTGCTGTGAACCATTAAAATGCTAGACTTATGCTAGGACATACTAAAAGGCAAAATCAGGGTGACCTGATGACGCAAAGCCACAGATCCAAAACTATGGATGGCTGGGTTGCAGAAGAGATGTAAGGTACAACATCTCAAGCCATCCCATAAGATCAGGGGATGGTTTTGTGTTTTTGACAGAGGTAGTGTCATGTTGGAGACTCGGTTTGTAACTTCAAAGTGAAATAACTGCCAACATGAAAACAATATCTCTTTAAACTATTTTGTTGGCCTTGATTATAGATTAGAAGAATCAGTTATTGCTATGTGCCAAGCGTGCTACAAGGATTTCGTTGTCACGTTCGATGATTCAATGATTCGACAAATGTTTCCCAAGAGAGTGTAACTGCTGATGACCGGTAAAGATATATCGCACATAGAAATACGAAAAGCTGGAAATGATGAGTTCTACTTTGTTTTCAGACTTCCCAGTGGCGGAATGTTCGCTAGTGTTTTTTTTGATAGCATGTCAGAGGTAATGGTGGCAGTTGAAAGGGCCAAAAGGGACTCCACAGAGAAGTCGAATTATCTATGCGACACGAAGTCAACAGGTGAAGTCTATTTTGTGTTTAGAGACAAGAATAATAAACCAATTGGCCTAAGCACAATATTTGAACAAGAATCAACCATGACGGTTGGGCTGAAATATATGAAGAAATATCTACATAGGGCAGAGGTTACCGATTTAACAACATAGCTGTTTTCATCTATATGCCCTTCTTATAAGTCCCCACGGTCGAGACAAAAATTGACGTGTTATTGACAAAAGGAGGTAAGAAAAAGTGACATACACCGTGAAAGGAGAGCCATTGTGAATGTTACTCAGATTATGGAACGTGGTCAGTCTCTTGGAATAACTGGGTTAGAAGGGATGAGTAAGGGTGACATGATAAGGGCAATCCAAATCGCGGAAGGAAGTAGAGACTGCTTCGGGAACCTTTGGCGACGTGATTGTCAGGAGTACGAGTGCTATTGGCGTGAGTATTGTGTGATTCCAAACCCAGAATAATACGACAAGTCACAATAAGCCCCAAAAAGCCACCTAACAACTGATGATTGTTTCCTGTTTATCACGACTTGCGAGAAGAAAACTGGCTTCTTATTAATAGAGGTATTCAGTAAACTCTTTAATCCACAGAATCAAGGCCACCGGATCATTGTCGGGTGGCCTTTTGTGTTCATGCAGACAATGCCTGTCTGTTCTCATAATATAGTCGATATACAGAGGATGTGCTGATGC
>JARUHP010000044.1 GCA_030005635.1 Deltaproteobacteria bacterium IMCC39146 | reverse complement strand
GAATTTAGACTATCTGTTCACCCAATTCAGAGTGATCGTAACTTACCTCCGTCTTTTGTTCCTTCCGATCCGACAGAATCTTCTGTACGATTACCCTATCTTCCATTCCTTCTTGTCGCCTCAAGTTATGTTTTCTTTCCTTTTACTTCTCGCCATTGTGTCTGGAGGCGGATGGCTTTGGTATCGATCAACAAAGGTTTCTGTTTCGGTCGCGCTGCCTTATCGTTTAGCTTCTTTTGGAATCTTCTGGTTCTTTATTACCCTCTCCGTTGAATCGAGCATCATTCCGATAGAATCAGTGATCTATGAACATCGGCTATATCTGCCTTCCGTTGGTTTTTTTATTGTAATGGTCTCCTTGGTCATGATCATAAGAAATAAAGTCTTCTTCGGTTTGCGAATTAATGCTTTCCTCCTGCCATTAACCACAGTTATTATCCTTGCAATGACGAGCGGGGCATACGCACGCAACAATGTGTGGAAGTATAGTACGAACCTTTGGGAAGATGTCATAGCCAAAAATCCAAACAGTTCGTGGGCACACGTAAATTTGCCAACCAGTTATGTTAATGCTGGACGTTTCGTTGAGGCAGGGAAGGCGAGTAGGGCTGCAATGCTATTGTTCCCAACACACTCGAAGGTGCTTGGTAATATGGGGTTAACCTATGAAAGAGAAAAACAGTATCTGTTGGCGATAGAACATTATCGGAAAGCCTTGGAAGTGGATAAAAAAAATGTTGAATCTTACGGCAATCTAGGGAGAATCTATCATCTTCAGGGCCGTACGCAGCAGGCTATAGAGCTATATATTGCAGCAAAAAGTGTCGATAAGCTAAACTTTAAAATTCGATATAATTTAGGGTTAGCCTATGCTGATACTGAGGCGTACTCTGATGCCATCGATGAGTATATGGTCGCTTTAGAACTAAAACCAGACTCGTCTCAACTCTATAGCAGCCTTGGGTTTGTTTATGCTCGTTTGGGGAAATATAGAAAAGCTATTGACTCTCTGGAGAAAGCCTTACAACTTGATCAGGGAAATCAGAATGCTTTATCAAATCTGAAGAAGCTTAAGGCCTCTAACAGATAATTCCCACTGTGCTGAGCGGGTAGCTAGAGATCATTCCCTAGGCCTGTTTCCAAGGTCGGGGCTTTCCTATAAATCTTGTTGCAATTCATTCTCGGACAAAACACGGTCTGTCAGTTCAAGTTTGGATTACGCAAAATAAAGCCCACAAAAAGCAACGACCTGCTGTCTTTCTTCAATCTGGAATAAACCTAAGGACCAACCTAGTGCCAACCTTCCATCCAAAACACACAAAAGCCCTACCTCAGGAACGACTCTGGTTGATATTGGAGCGACCAATGATGATGGCGTTGCTGTTAGCCGTCGGTGCCTTCCTGGTCTATCTTCCAGCACTCTCTTGCGACTTCATCAGCACCTGGGACGATCGGGTGTATGTTCTTAACAATCTGACGATTCGCAGCTTCTCTTGGAAAAATTTCGTCGAGATATTCAGTACGCCGCTGATAGGCGGCTATTTCCCCTTAAGCACCTTCTCCTACACCTTCGATTATGCGTTGTGGGGCGCCGAAGCCTGGGGATATCACCTGGTCAACAATATTCTCCACGCCGTCAATGTAGGCTTGCTGTTTCTGGTCTTGTTGCGCCTCGGTTGTTCGTCGCTGATTTCTTTCGTGGTCGCCACCGTTTTTGCGGTGCATCCGGTCAATGTCGAAGCGGTGACCTGGGTGGCGCAACGAAAAAACGTGCTGGCCAGTATGTTCTTCTTCCTTTCTTTGCTGACGTTTTTAAAGCATGCCCGCACCGGATTGTGGCGGCCATATTCAGTAGCGTTAGCCCTGTTTGTGCTGGCCATCTTAAGTAAAACCACCACCATTGCCCTGTCCGTTATTGTCCTGGCATGGCTCTATCGTGAACAACGCCTGCGTGAATGGTACAAAGCGCTGCCCTTTGTGCTGCTTGCGGCGCTTGGAGCTGCTGTCAACGTCTGGGTGTCTGTGGCGGCGGCGGCTACCATCTCTACGACCTTAAGCTCGGAAGTGCTTTTGGGCGAGATTTATCCGACCATGCTGGCGCTCTACCCGCACTATCTGCGCCTGCTGTTTTGGCCGACCGAACTTTCCGGTTTCTACGATGCGGTGCGACATTACAGCTTCATCGACGCACAGGTTCTTATGGGTTTGGTTGTGGCCGTCGTTATACCGCTGCTGATGTTTGTCGTTGGAAACCGTGAGATTAGGTTCTGGCTGATCTGGGCTGTCGCCTGTTTTTTGCCGATGGCCAACATCATCCCGATTCAGGTCTATTACGCCGATCGTTTCCTCTATTTGGCACAGATCGGGCTGCTTGTGTTATTACTAACTGCGGTGGCGCAGACGGCTGAACGCTACGGCGTTCAGCTCAAGAAGGGGCTAAGTCCACTGCTTTCAGTAGGATTGGTGACATTGGTTGTGGTGCTGGTTCATCTGACGCATCAACGCATCGCGGTCTGGAAAAGTGATGTTCCGTTCTGGGAGGATGTCGTCGCCCGTTATCCGCGCGTTTATAACCCGCGCATGAATCTGGCCCTGTCATACGAGCGGGCCGGACGCTACGCGCAAGCTGCAGATCATTATCTTGCAAGCTACAATCTGATTCAGGAACGATCCGCCCTTTGGGGGTATCAGCGTACCGTCAAGCTGTCAGGAACTTCGGGGAAGAGCGGCTCTTCGGGTGGGCAGCATTTGCAGAAACCTCAATAACGTCTTCTATGTATAACTGTAACTGGGCGGCTGTCGTGCCCATGGCCAACGAAGAAGATGGGTTTGAGCTTTTCGTTGCCGAAATGGCGGTGATTATGGACCGGCTCAAATCGGGCGCTGTGTACATTGTCATTGACACTGTGTCCTCGGACAGAACCCTAGAGCTGAGTCAGGCTCTCTCTCGGCGTGACTCCCGGTTTAAAACAGTATGGGCTCCCGAAAATAGAAATGTTGTCGATGCGTACATGAGAGGCTTCAGGAAGGCTCTTGAGCAGGGATACGAGATCATCATCGAAATGGACGCCGGGATGTCCCACGATCCGAAGGCAATCCCCATGTTCATCAGAGTACTCAACGAAGGAAATGAATGCGCTTTCGGCAGTCGGTTTATAAATGGCGGGTCGATGGCTGATTCACCCTTAAAGCGCATGATGTTGTCTCGCGGCGGAACTCTGCTGGCCAATTTACTTCTTGGCACCCATCTGTTCGATATGACGTCCGGTTATCAAGGCTTTCATGCTGACGTCGTTGCCAAGCTGTTGAAACATAAGTTTTTGTCGTCGGCACATTTCTATCAAACGGAAATCCGTTACCTGCTGCGCAAACATCGATGTGCTGAGATCCCCATTCATTACCAGTCACCATCCCCGCGCGTGTCAAAGAATGCGATACGCAATGCTCTGCGTTCACTCGGTTTCTATTTCGTCAAGCGGATTTCCGGCCACCCTGCCACCATCGATTAGGATTTAATATGCAGTCTCCTTCGGCTTTAATCATTACATCCATCTCTGCGCCAAATAGCGTACTCACTTCCTGTGCAGCGGGCTGCCAATCGCAGGATATCGACTTTATTGTTGTTGGAGATGATAAATCACCAGAAGATTTTCAGCTTGAAGGGTGTGACTTCTGGAGCATTGAGAAACAAAGGAAGTTGCCATTCAGCCTCGCACGGAGTCTGCCAGAGAGACATTATGCCCGAAAAAATCTGGGTTATCTCATCGCAATGGAACGCGGCGTTGAAACAATCATTGAAACTGATGACGACAACCTTCCTTTTGACAGTTTCTGGAAGGAGCGCCACGCCGAACAATTGGTCAACGTAATCGCGGAGCAGGGGTGGGTCAATGTCTACCGGCACTTTACTGATGAACCGATATGGCCCAGAGGATACCCTCTTGAGCTCGTTCAGGTTCCACATGTCGTTCTGGAGGGGGATCTTTCTAGAGCCTACTGCCCCATCCAACAGGGGCTTGCCGACGGCAATCCAGACGTTGATGCGGTATACCGTCTCATAATGCCTTTACCCGTCTCGTTCAGAAGTGATCCTCCAATTGCCCTGGGCAAGGGGTGCTGGTCACCGTTCAATAGCCAGAATACGACTTGGTTCAAACCTGCCTTTCCATTGCTTTATATCCCATCGTATTGCAGTTTCCGGATGTGTGATATCTGGCGAAGCTTTGTTGCTACGAGGATCTGCTGGGAAAACGATTGGAATGTTATGTTCCATGAGTCGACGGTTTTCCAAGAAAGGAACGAGCATGACCTGTTACATGACTTTCGAGATGAGATTCCCGGTTACTTGAACAACATGCGACTCTGTCAGGAACTTGCAGATCTTGAGTTGAAAGGCGGAAGAGATTGTCTTGGTGATGATCTGAAGGGATGTTATGAGTTACTTGTCAGCCTTGGGTTTGTTGGCCCGGAAGAAATTCCATTGGTTGATGCCTGGATCGAAGATGTTGCTTCGCTCATGTGACGTTGATCTTCTCAGCTGCACTCCGTGTGCGTTAATCTTTGCCAGTGTCACTTTGGGGAGGTCTGAAGACAAAACATTTTCTACCTAGATAATTCCAGGTGAACACAGATGCTGTGGCGATCGCCTTTGAAGAGACCATCTCGACACCTAACAAATCAACAGCGCAATAGAGGATGGATTGGTGGATCAACAAGCCGATGACACTTATGATAAAAAATGACAGAATTTCCGTTCTTCTGGTAAACCTGACACCGCCTTTGAATAGATGATTGATGCAAAGGTAGTAATTCAGCAGGACCGCGACAGAGAAGCTCGCCGTACTAACCAACAGATAGTGGAAATTGAAGAACTTTGTAAAAACTATGAAAATCGTGAAGTCGACGATGGTGCAGACACCGCCGATGAAGGCATATTTCAAAACACACATATTAAAACTATTTACATTCCTTAAGTTTATTGAAATTTAGAATTTATTGAGAGCCATTTGTTACGAAAATCTTTAACAGATTAAAGATCACCTTTCCCTGAATATTTTCACCTATAAAATCAGGACTTTGAGACTTATGAAATTAAGAACTTGGAATATTGTTATTTTAGTTTTTCTTCTGAGTTTTACAGTCCGCATATCATACATGAATGATGGTTTATTTCATCATGATAGTGTGCGGTTAGCAGAAGCTGTTGAAGATACGCTGGCGGGAGATTTTCACGGTCAGATTAATGGCCGGTATGGAAGCGTTCTCATCAATCTAGTCATATATGCACCACTTCAGTTCTTAGGAATAAATGCAGAATTTTCGACAATATTTACTAATATCCTTTTTTCCAGTTTATCCGTTGTCCTTATCTTTCTACTAGGAAACTATTGGTTCTCCCGTAGAGCAGGAGTCTACACTGCTCTATTGTTTTCTTTCTCATCACTTTTCCTAACTACATCAACTGTTGCAAAACCAACTGGCCTTGAGCTGTTCTTTATCCTTCTTGCCTTTGTGCTTTTACATGAGTACTGGAAACGAAAAAAACTCTTTTGGTTACTTTTTTCTGGGATAAGTATAGGTTTCGCTCCCCTAGTAAGAGAGTCCGCTTTAATTTTTGTCCCTTTGTACTTTCTGTACGTACTCTCACCAAGGATTACGATAAAAGGGCTTAGCCTTTCTCATGAAAAATTTCATAATTTATGTTGGAGTCTTTTCGGGTTTATAATACCTTTCGGCATTGGATTGTTTTCTTACTTAGGTGAAGTTCTTTACGGAACACTCTTCTCCACAAGTAGGATAAGTATCAAATTTCTTAGTTTCTTCTCGCCAACTCTCGCAGTTGCTCTAAATGATCTTTATAGCTCGTTAGGTCTTTTCACTATAATTTTTGTAGCAATTGGATTGTTTCTCTCCTATTACAAAAAAGACAACTATTTTTTTCCGATTTTCATGATTTTATGGTGCATGACAATATTTTATTATGGGAACACTTCAGGGTATACAGCAAGGTATCTAGTAATTACATCGTTTCCTTTTTATCTTTTGGCGGGGTTAGCACTCTCAAAAATAAAATGGGGAGTTGTTGCTCAAATAATAGTTTGTGTATTGATGATCTTATCCTTCTATAATGTTAAAGACTTACTGTCTTTCAGGGCGAATTATTCTGGACCAAAAGAATATGCTTTGTGGGTAAAAAAACAGGTGCCTTCTAAAAGCATCATTATCGCTATGGATGAAAGTCCTTTTTTTGAATATTATGGAGAACTGGAAACCCTTTTACACCCAGTCGATGATAAAAAGAAAATTGACACCTGGATTATAGAATTGAGGCAACTTATTCGGTTAGGCCGTCCTGTGTATCTTGTTGAATCTGGGTTAGCTTATGACGATAATTTTATACTAAGGCCAGCTTTATTCAGTTCATTTAGACTTATACCAGTAGGAAGTAAACTAACCGAGGACTACCATCGACCGGAACTAAAGACTACTGCCTATGCACAAAAATTGGCCCGGTTGGAACCAATAGAATAAACAAATTTTAGTCAACAGCCCTATTTTAAAAAATATCTTCTCTAGGATGAAATAATGGCCCTTCCACTTTGGAGGGCCATTATTTATAAGTCACGATTAGCAGTAAAAAACCTGCCTGTTTCCAAGGTCGGGGCTTTCCTGTAAAGCCTGTTGCAACTCATTCTGATGTGTCAACACTTTTCCGGACACAAGTTTACGCAGCTTTCTTCATCGCCTCAAAGACCAGCGGCGCTTCATATCCGTTAGAGGAATGTGACCGCTGGCGATTGTAAAATACTTCTATGTATTCGAAGATTGAAGCTCTGGCTTCTTCACGGATTTCATAGTCGCAATGGTGAACCAGTTCGATTTTAAGGGTGTGGAAAAAGCTTTCTGCCACTGCGTTGTCCCAGCAATCGCCCTTTCTGCTCATGCTGGCTTTAAAGCCGTTGTCAGTCAGAAGTTTCCGATGACTGTCAGAGGCATATTGGCTGCCTCTATCACTATGGAATATCAGTCCCTTGGCGGGTTTTCTGTTACGTATTGCCATCAGCATGGCACTATTAACCAAACTGGTGGTCATACGTGAACTCATGGACCAGCCGACCACGGTCCGGGAGAACAGATCGATGACAACAGCCAGATACAACCACCCTTCGCGAGTCAAAATGTAGGTGATGTCGCCTACGTAGGCGGTGTCTGGTGCGGCAACGGTAAATTGACGCTCCAGCAGGTTTGGTGCAATCGGCTTGTCGTGATTCGAATCAGTTGTCACTTTAAATTTCCGTTTAGTTTGGACTTGAAGATCTTCTTCTCGCATCAACCTGCCAATGCGGCGGCGACTGACACGGGTCTCTTGTTTCTTGAGCGCATCCTTAATCCGCCGGGTGCCGTAGTTTTTACGACCTTTTTTAAAGGCGGACTTGATCTGGGGGCGGAGCATTATCATCCATAATGCTGTGGTCACTGGGAGGGCGTTTCAGACTCTCATCGTAGCCACTCCGGGAGACCTGGAGAACGCGACACATGGCACAGATACCAAACTTAGTCTGTTGTTGCATCCAGGCGTACTTTATCGACTGTTTTTTGCAAAGTACGCCGCCGCCTTTTTTAAGATATCACGATCTTCCTTGAGTTGAGCGTTCTCCCGGCGAAGACGTTTCAACTCTTCATAGGGATGCTTGTCTCCAGAGTCTTTATTAGTTGTCGGAGAATCGGGTTGTTGATACTTTGTTATCCATGTATACAGCGTGTTGGGATTAACGCCTAGATCCCTTGCGGTCTTGGCAACAGGCTGATCGGATTCAACGGCCAATTTTGCAGCATCTTGTCTAAACTCGGTCGAATAACCTGAACTCATTGGACACACCTCCATTGTCGGGCATAATGCCTCAATTTGTGTGTCCGGGATAGTGTAACCACTTCACTCGCCGTACTAACCAACAGATAGTGGAAATTGAAGAACTTTGTAAAAACTATGAATATCGTGAAGTCGATGACGGTGCAGACACCGCCGATGCAGGAATATTTTAAAATGTTAATCTCTTGGCCTTCGATAGTAGCGTGTTTCAGGCGTGCGAAGCAGATAGAGAGCAAAGGACAGGATTGTTCCTAACGAACTCTAGCATATAAACCAATTGGCCTCACAGCGATTTTGTCACTGGGAGATTATAAATGGCTTCCAGTAGGCCCAGTATCCTCATTGACACATAACGATTGCAATAACTGCCTATTACCTAATACCCCAGGTGAAACGATGCATTCTTCTTCTAATGTAGCTAAAGAGACAAGATTAAGTAATTTTCTTGGTTCCTCCCTTTTTCATGTCGCACTGATCATCATCTTAGGATTCAGTGTCTATTCCAATACTTTTCAGGCCCCTTTCGAGTTCGATACGCCAAAGTATGTCACTGATAATGAATTCCTCCTCAAAAACCCCAGTGTGTTGTTTGATGCTGCCAGTGCAATCGAGGCCTCTTCCATCTCAGACACCTTTAAAACAGGTATCCTGACCAGACGTGTCAGCCTTTTAACATTTGCCCTCAATTACCAATTACATGGTTTAGAGGTCTATGGTTATCACTTGGTCAATATATTGGTACATGTGATTAATGGCCTCCTCCTGTACTGGTTATTTGTTCTGCTCGCGCGAACGGATACCCCTCTCAGAGGGGGGAATCTCTCGGTCCATCAAAATAATAAAGCTCTGTGCTGCCGGATGGCAGCCTTTGTAGCTGGAATGTTGTTTGTTACGCACCCCATACAGACCCAAGCGGTTACGTATATTGTGCAGAGGTTCGCATCCCTCGCAACACTTTTCTTCCTGTTGACACTGATCTTTTATCTTACCTCGACGTTAAGCAAGAAGGCTCTAACCAAGTACGGTTTCTATACGGCGGCGTTGCTCACTGCAATTATGGCAATGTTGAGCAAAGAAATTTCGTTCACTCTACCGAGTGTCATAATCTTAATCGAAGTGATATTTCTGAAAGGACCATTGCTTCAAAGGACAATGAAGACTTTTCCTTTTCTTATAACAATGGGTATCATCCCCTACAACATACTAAAAGCGAAAAGTCTCATGACCGGTACGGGGAACGTCACGACCGCCATGAGCACATTGGCTGGCAATCCTGACCTATCGAATTTAGACTATCTGTTCACCCAATTCAGAGTGATCGTAACTTACCTCCGTCTTTTGTTCCTTCCGATCCGACAGAATCTTCTGTACGATTACCCTATCTTCCATTCCTTCTTGTCGCCTCAAGTTGTGTTTTCTTTCCTTTTACTTCTCGCCATTGTGTCTGGAGGCGGATGGCTTTGGTATCGATCAACAAAGGTTTCTGTTTCGGTCGCGCTGCCTTATCGTTTAGCTTCTTTTGGAATCTTCTGGTTCTTTATTACCCTCTCCGTTGAATCGAGTATCATTCCCATAGAATCAGTGATCTACGAACATCGGCTATATCTGCCTTCCGTTGGTTTTTTTATTGCAATCGTTTCCCTAGCGGTAATTGTAAAAGAGGTTGTTCTCTCAGGTTCGAAAGTTGATGCCCTTCTCTTGCCATTTGCTGCCCTCTTAATCATTACCTTGGCTGGAGGAACATACGCTCGCAACAATGTATGGCGGGAAAGGTCCAGCCTTTGGAAAGACGTCGTCACCAAGAGCCCTGGCAGCATTAAAAGTCAGAGTAACCTGGCAAAGGCCTATTACATTGAAGAAAAATTCGTTGAATTCGAAAAACAAGCTCAGCTAGTCTTGTCTCTTGCTCCAACCAGCAACAACATCAACTTCACTCTTGGCCAGAATGCTATGAGAAAAGAACAATATCAATCGGCGACTATTTTTTTTAAAGAAGCATTGTCTGAAGATTTAACAAATGCTAAAGCTTGGTATTTACTAGGTATTTCATATCAGGAGTTAAAACGGCATTCAGATGCGATCGATTGTTATAGAAAAGCCTTGAAAATAGACAAATCGGATTATAAATCTTATATCAACTTAGCTGAGATCTACCATAACCAGGGACAGATACAGAGAGCCATAGATCTATATGTTACAGCCAAAGGCATCAAAGACACCTTTCAAGCTCGATATAGCTTGGGGTTAGCCTATGTTGAGATTGGGTATTACGCTGATGCTATCAACGAATATATGGCCGCGTTGAAACTAAAACCAGGCCATTCTCGAACCTATGGTAGCCTTGGAACTGCATATTATTATCTTGGAGAACATGAAGAAGCGCTGGTCGCGCTGGAGAAGGCTTTGCAACTTGATCCGAGCAACCAGATCGCATTGTCGAATCTGAAGAAACTTAAAAGAATAAATCCCGGTGTGCTGAAAAGGTAAAAGAATATGTGACAATTTCGTTTGTTTGCTGATGACTGCTTACTGATCGGCACCTAGCCTTCACATGAGACACGATTCCTGAGATGAAAACTCGCTTCTTATTGAACGCTATCAATCAGTCGGTTGGCCGCTAGTTGACCATCCTATGAGCGCTTTAGTAGAATATTTGCAGGCAAGTGTTTACTGCCTGCCTGATTAAACCCTGTTGCCCCGTAACCACCCTCCTTGTTACGTATCTTTTTTCTTATAAGTCACCCCCTGTGTCAGCATAGTTGTCGGTGTGCCAAGAAGGTGAAGCTGCAGGATGCGGCCTAGCCATGCTGCACAAGTGATGAGATGTTGAGAGGAGGAGACCGATCCTGCCGATGAAATATTCCCCTGCCCTTTCGTACTCTAATGATTCAGAAGATGACCGACCCAGATGGTCCGAGTCCGTTGGCCGAATGGCTTTGCAACAAGATTTTTATCCAGATTAACGAAATTGTTGAGCGCATGCGGGAAGTCCCCGATGATTTACAGGCTTTCCATTTGAGTCTACGCCAGACCTACTTTGCCAACTTCTCACTCTTTCAATCTGTGCCCGACTCCTGGGCGATTGATCAGCTCTTTCCGATCATGCCGCTGCAAAGGCTCAGTCAGAAGCCGGACGTTATGGCAACCATTGCCGATATTACCTGTGATTCCGGTGGCGAGGTGAGCAGCTTCGTTGGCGAGCACGGCCGCACCAAGTACCTGCCGCCGCACAAGGTGTCGGCGGAGGAAGATTACTACATCGGCTTCTTTATGATCGGTGCCTACCAGGAAATTCTCGGCGATATGCACAACCTGTTTGGAGATACCAACGCGGTGCATATCACTTTCAACAAAAAAACCAAGTACAAGATTGATTCGATAATTAAGGTCGATGCGACCTGGGAGAGCCTTAAGTACGTTCAGTACAAGGGTCCGGAAATCCTCAAGCAGGTACAGGAAACTCTCGAGAAGAAAGTCGCAACGCGCAAGGTTTCCTTTGAGGAGACTAGCCATTTTATTGAGCTGCTGGACAAGATGCTGGTGTCTTATACCTATCTGGGCGAGTAGTTGAGAAGGGTGAGTTAAGATTTAGCTCTTCCTTGTGTCTTAAGCTTGTTTCCTCTGCAGAATTCAATTGAATCAAATAACTGGGTCTTATTCCCCGCAGCTTGCTGCGTTGTTTAACTTTAAAGAGACAACCTTTGTTTGGCCGCGATGAAAGTCTATTAAGGTCTATGGTTAGAGCAAAACCAAGAGCTCTTGTAAACGCTATTTACCAGACACTAAGAAAACCATTGTAGTGGTCCAGTAAAAACGGACACATTGTTAAGCCACGTTTTGTAACTGTTGATATTCAGCTTCAAACACAGCCGGGCTTCGATACCCCAGAGTCGAATGAAGCCGCTGGCTGTTATAAAACATC
>JARUHP010000043.1 GCA_030005635.1 Deltaproteobacteria bacterium IMCC39146 | reverse complement strand
GATGTTTTATAACAGCCATCGGCTTCATTCGACTCTGGGGTATCGAAGCCCGGCTAAGTTTGAAGCTGAATATCAACAGTTACAAAAAGTGGCTTAGCAATGTGTCCGTTTTTACTGGACCACTACAAACTTTCTCTGTCCTAAATCATAGATCTAAAGCTTCAGTGCCGGCGTCTTTCCTTTCCACGGAGTTGGCCGTGGTCCATACCGCGGATGGCATCAATACCGATTACGATCCAGCCCTCTTTACGTTTAAACGAAATAATTTGATGGGTCTCAATCAGGGTATTGAGCAGCGGCGATGGGATCTTGTCAACGTGGCCATCAGAGTACTGAACCGGAATCAACCGCCTTAGTCTGAAAACCCCCATATCTAACCTCTCGTCTACCTACACATAGTTTGATAACATCAAAACACATGCGATGAGTTTTACAATCGTCAGGCCAGAAAATCGTTCTTTCCCCGTCAATGGTGTCAAGCTTTAGTTTGCCTTAGTCTGCTCATAAAGAAGCAGAAGCCCACTTGGGATTCAAGAGAAAAGGCCACCAAGGAGGTAGGGGGTGTCAAGAAATGTCAAAAGGCGGGAGTGTAAATTTTACGATGAGATGCTCAGTTACGTTAGTTGACCACTTGGCTAGTAACCTGTTGACTAATCATGAACTGGCTGCCACTAAAACAGCTATTATGACCCCCGATTCATAGATACCAAAAAGTTTACTGTCAAGAATGGTGTTAGTTTTAGTAGCCTTGGCAAAAGAACCTCTACGCCTGAGCCAGCGGTTAAACCAAACATAAAAGCAATATTGGCCTCATGATTACTTCAAGATTTCACAGATTTTGACCCATAAATCAGGGAAATCGTGAAGCAAAAGAAATTGTTAAATTTTTGCGGTCTGTAAGCCCTTAGTTGGAAAGTAAAAAGCTTCGTATCAGAGTGGGAGTTATGCTGAGACCTCTTAAGCTACGACCATTCTATACTGTCACCAATTAAATTCTTATTGAGGAAGCTGACAGGTCTGGTTCTGCATAAATGAGGTCAGTTTTTCTGGGGATTGTGGTGGCGAGAAATAATAGCCCTGGATTTCGCTACAGCGAGAAGCGTAGAGATAATTAAACTGTTTGCGTGACTCTACTCCCTCAGCGATCACTTCGAGATTAAGACCGCAGGCAAGACCTATAATCGCCTCGACGATGGCCATAGCTTCAGGATCTTCGGGAATATCGCGGACAAACTCCTGGGCAATTTTGATGCGATCAAAAGGAAAATGCTTCAAATATAGCAGCGAAGAATAACCGGTCCCGAAATCATCAATGGCCAGTTTGATATGACGGACCTTGAGGTCTGTAAGTCGCTCGAGACCCTGCTGAATATCTTCCATAACTAAACTTTCTGTAAGCTCAATCTCAAGATACTCCGCGTCGAGCCCGGAATCTTCCAGAATATTCGTGACCATATCAATAAAATCATGCCGCCGAAACTGCGTCGCGGAGACATTGACGGCCATACGAACCCTTGGCAAGCCAGCATCATGCCAGGCTTTCGCTTGAGCACAAGCTGTTGAGAGAACCCATTCACCAAGAGAGTAGATCAACCCGCATTCTTCGGCGACCTTGATGAATTCTGTCGGTGGGATCAGGCCATGCTCAGGATCCCGCCAACGGGCCAAAGCTTCATAACCAGACACTTTCCTGGTGCGTATGTCAAATTGAGGTTGATATTCAAGAAAGAAGGCCCCCTCCTTAAACGACTTGCGCATACGATTCTCCATACCGAGTTTGGCCAGAACCCTTTCATTCATATCGCCGGAATAAAACTGGTAGGTATTGCGGCCAAGCTCTTTGGCGGCATACATGGCTGTATCGGCATTTCGCAGCAGGGTATCAACCTCCTTGCCATCCATAGGATAAATAGCAATACCGATACTGGCGCTATTTAAGACCTCTACCCCGTCAAGTGTGACCGGTTGCGACAAGGCCTCGAGGAAACGTTGGGCAAAATGCGGCGGCTCCTCATCGGAATCAAAGCCATACAGAACGATGACAAATTCATCTCCACCGATCCGCGCCACCGTGTCACCCTGACGCACGCAGCTCTGCAGTTTACAGGCAACCTTTTTAAGCAGCTGGTCGCCACAGGCATGGCCGAGCGTATCATTGACCCATTTGAAGCGATCCAGGTCTACAAAGAGCACCCCGACCTCATTTTCGTCACGTTGCGCCTGCCCCAGAGCGTGTTGCAGTCGCTCTTCAAGCAAAAAGCGGTTCGGCTGCCCGGTGAGAGCATCGTAGTGGGCGAGACGTTGCACCTCTTCTTCCGCTTTTTTGCGTTCCGTCACATCAATGACTCCTGCCATGCTGTAGAGAAAGTTTCCCTCCTCATCGCGTACGGATTTGGCAGAAATCAAAACATCAATCGACTCACCGTTCTTTTTAAGCATCTGGTAAGGGATGTCGACAACCGAACCCGCCTCGAAGAAGTGCGGCAGTATCGTCTCTTCGGCAAAGGTTTTGGACGCGTCTGTAAAAAAATCGGTCAGCTTTTTACCAATAACTTCATCACGGCTGTACTCAAGTTTTTCCAACCAGCTATTACTGACGCTGAGCAGAGACCCATTTACATCAATCGAGTGCATCATCATCGGAGTATTCTGATAAAGAGATTGGAAGTCTTGTGGTAGATGAGTAAAGCTTTTGCGTGAGCCATTCATCAGCGACTCCTGACACAAGCTAACCCTCCTGGAGGGATTACATCGAACCGGAAAAGGCTGTCTTAAAATTTGACAGAAAATCCTGATGTGTCAAATCAACTCTACGCTGAGAATGATGATTAAATCAGGGGACAATATCTATTCTAATCTTTGTTGCCGTCCCGTCTCCTTTATTCGAAGTGCTCTTGGCGCTAATACTTTCGAACACAGATAAGACCTGATGCACGCAGATCAAATCGAAGCGAAAACTTGATATTTGTTTTATCAACCTATCCTTTTATCCTCTTCATCTCTGTTAAATAACAAGATTTATACTTTTGCTTTGACCTGGAATATGAATCAAGAGCGAAAAGCTTATGTTTACATGGATAAAAGTGCTGACGTGTGACAGGACAGACTCCTTAGTGTAAATTTAACGATAGAGTCACAGATTTATGTTTTTGGTGGTAAAATTTCCACTTAACATAAGGGGAAAACCATGGACGTTAAGACGTTACAACACAAATTCGACGCAAGCCTGACCGACCTACCCTCCCTCGGCATGGATGTACACAGCATGGTGGAGGATTTTCGACGTTATTATACCCACACCCTGGGCCGCGACCGCCACTCTCGATCGCCCCACTATGCCTACCAGGCCCTTGTACTGAGCCTGCGAGACCGGCTGATGGAGCGCTGGAAGAACACCCGCTACGCCTACGAAGCGGCCGATTCAAGCCACGCCTACTACCTGTCGTTGGAATTCCTGATGGGACGGACCCTAGGTAACGCCGCTCTTAACATCGGCCTTGACGAAACGGCAGAGCTGGCCATGCGCTGCCTGGGATTGGAGCTGGAGGAGCTGGCCGAACTCGAGCACGATGCCGGGCTTGGCAACGGTGGTCTGGGCCGACTTGCGGCCTGTTTCCTCGACAGCTGCGCCACTTTGCAGCTGCCTGTCACCGGCTACGGTATCCGCTACGAGTACGGCATGTTCCGCCAGCTTATCAGGGGGGGTGAGCAGGTTGAGGAACCCGACCACTGGCTGCGCGAAGGAAACCCCTGGGAGGTGGAGCGCCCCGAGTATACTCAGCGTGTACGCTTTGAAGGGCGTACTGAGTGGGTACGTAACAACGGTAGCAGTCAGCCTCGCTGGGTGGAGACTCACGATGTGCTGGCGGTTCCCTACGACGTGCCGATCCCGGGTTACCACAACGGCACCGTCAACACCTTGCGGCTCTGGAAAGCCTGTTCAACCGACGAATTCGACCTCGGTGAGTTCAACGCCGGTCTTTATCCCGAATCGGTGGCGGCCAAAAATTCAGCCGAACTTATCACCCTGGTCCTCTATCCCAACGACACCAGTGAAAGCGGCAAGGAGCTTCGCCTGCGCCAGCAGTATTTTCTCGCCTCGGCCAGCCTGCAGGACATCCTCGCCCGCTGGGTCGGCACTCACGGTGAAGACTTTACCGACTTTGCAGAGAAGAACCGCTTTCAGCTCAACGACACCCATCCGAGTTGTGCTGTGCCCGAACTGATTCGCCTGCTTATGGACGAGCACGGACTGGCGTGGAAGGAAGCCTGGGAAATCACCAGCGCCACCATGGCCTACACCAACCACACTCTGCTCCCCGAAGCCCTTGAACGCTGGTCTGTGGCAACTTTTGCCCGACTGCTGCCGCGTCTGCTTGACATCATCTTTCAAATCAACGCTGACTTCCTGGCCGAAGTTGCCCGGCGCTGGCCCGGGGACGCCGAAAGGCAACGCCGCATGTCGATCATAGAAGAAGGCGAGGATCCACAGGTGCGCATGGCCTACCTCGCCATCGTTGGCAGCTTCTCCGTTAACGGTGTCGCCGCCCTCCACTCACAGTTGCTCATAGAGGGCCTGTTTAAAGACTTTTACGAGCTGTGGCCGAAGAAGTTCAACAACAAGACCAACGGCGTCACCCCTCGCCGCTGGCTCTCCTTATGCAATCCGGACCTCTCCCAGTTGATCACAGAGACTATAGGTGATGACTGGACCTCCAACCTCTCCAAACTGACCGGCCTGGCTCAGTTCATTAACGAAGATAATTTTTGTAACCGCTGGCGTGAGGTGAAGCAGGAGAACAAGCGGCGACTTGCGCAGATGGTCGAGACCGAGTGTGGCGTTACCTTCAACCTTGAGGCGATTTTTGATGTACAGGTCAAGCGCATCCATGAGTACAAGCGGCAACTGCTAAATGTCCTGCACGTTATTCACCTCTACGACCGACTTAAAAGGGGAGACGACGCTGACTGGACACCCCGCTGCGTGCTCATCGGTGGAAAAGCCGCTCCCGGCTATTACATCGCCAAGCGCATTATCAAGCTGATCAACAACGTCGCTGCCGTAATCAACAACGATGCGGTCACCAGCGACCGTCTGCGGCTCGCTTTTCTGCCTAACTACCGGGTTACAACCATGGAGATCATCACCCCCGGAGCTGACCTCTCGGAACAGGTTTCCACCGCAGGCAAGGAGGCGTCCGGAACCGGCAATATGAAGTTCATGATGAACGGCGCTTTGACGATCGGCACCCTTGACGGCGCCAACATCGAGATTCGCGAGGAGGTGGGAGCGGAGAATTTCTTCCTCTTCGGCCTCTCAGCTGAGGAGGTGGAAGAGTTGCGCGGTTATTACGACCCCGCGGCGATCATCGCAGCCGACGAAGATCTGCGTCGTGTGGTACAGCTGATCGAGAGTGGTCACTTTAACCAATTTGAACCCGGCATCTTCGACCCGATTCTACATGCGATCACCAGCCCCGACGACCCGTGGATGACGGCTGCTGACTTCCGTAGCTACGTCGACGCCCAGCAACAAGTCGCCGAGACCTATAGGGACAAGGAACAGTGGACCCGTATGAGCATCCTCAACACCGCCGCCAGCGGCCGTTTCTCCTCGGACCGCACGATTGCTGAGTACAATCGGGAGATATGGAAACTGGAGTCGCTGCCGCCGGTAACAGGAGAGCACTAATTTTTGCGGTTTAGAGCTGAAGATTTACGAAAAATCAAAACAACGGGGACACACAAATTGTGTGTCCCCGTTCAGATGGTTGACAAACCCCATTTTTCTATGTGTGTTTGTTTTTTTGTGCGGGTACAGTTATCACCTAAGAAGACTATCGGATCTCTTCAAGCGTCGGGAAACTGGGTGCTGATATTACGAGTATCTCTGGCCGAATCAGTTCAGGACCACGCTGTAAGGACATGTTCGTTACAGTAACTGCAACGAATGGCAACGGCTTACAAGGCACCCTTACTGACAATGTGAGCAAAACAAACGCATTCAGGTCTACGATTTTTGAGGGCAATGCAAAGGTTTCCGGGAGTGCCGAAGATTATGGCTTCTGGAAGGTCAACTCTGTGACTGTGCGTTGCAATGATGTCAAGTAGCAACTATGAACTGTCTAGTGTAAGTTGGACATTCCTGATAAGTGGGCCGGTGCGGAAACGGCCAACTTAAGTCTGCTTGTCACACCGAATTTCTTAAAGAGATGATTGCAGTGTGACTTGACTGTCTGTTCACAGATATACAGTTTCTTAGCGATCTCCTTATTCGTCAGGCCATCGCAGATACATTCCAGTATTTCTTTTTCTTTCTTCGTCAACTGGACCTGCTGACTCACCTGCTTACTACTAAAGACCTCTTTCAGCGTTTGGCGATCAATCCAGAGCTCCCCTTCGTTGAGCTTCTTTATAGCCTTTCTGAACAATCGGCTATCTGACTCTCTTGGTAAAAGACCACCAAGCCCCTCTGCAATCATCAATCGAAGATCACCACCGTCGAGAGAAATTTCTTTATCGTTTAGTAGTAAGACGCACTTTCTTTCTGTGCTAGGCAACAAACCTATAACTCTTTTGCAGTTTTCCAGGTCGGCCACGATGATATCTGGATGCATACCGATTAAGCTCTCAAGGCCACCCTTTTCGGTAGAAACTCCTAAAACGTTAATTTCGTCATCTTCTTCTAAAAGTTTGCAAATACCTTCAGCATATAAATGGACTTGACAACAGATAGCGACGCTTACTTCCATAGCTTCCTCCCATCTCCCACGTAGCACCCACTCTCCTCAAAGCCCAAAGCTGGGCACCTTGAATCCTACAGACCTGATTCCACGGTTAAAACGTATCATCAATTATGATTGGCGCAAGTGAATGACGGCTAAATTAATGTTTTTGCGTTACTTTTTTTCGATTTCAGATTTTCACGGACGACGTTTATATATTTAAAATGTCCTACAACGTTAGGATCAATGTGACGATAAGGCATTTCATAAAACTTTAGTTTTATGGCTGATCTTTTGTGTGTGGTTATTGTGCGTACTAAAGGTGACAAATAAAACACACCTCAAGTTTGAGGCTAATATGAGCCCTTGTTGAAGAGGAAAAACAACTCCAGACAAAAGTTTTTATTGGTTGAATAATTCCAGCAAGTTGAGTCTATCAAACCATTGCAAAACATACCCCAACTAAAGGCTTGGCATGTAACCTGCTAAATAATAAAAGAAATATTATCGAAAAAGGCAAAACCAGGGAGACCTGGTGACGCAAAGCCATGGACCCAAGTTTAACGGGTAGCCAGGCTGCCGAATGATTTAAGTGTGATTTTAAACGCTCATCTCTGCCGGCGAGATGAGCGTTTTTTTTGCGTTTAGGACACAACCAAAAACCAGTTGTAACCACATAGACATCCAGATGCTTACCGAATTAGGCAAACCTAAAGCTTCAAATGGAGAAGAAAGAATGAAGAACTTAGCATGCAACAGCACAAAACAGAAGCTATCGACAATGATTTTTGGCCTCACCCTACTCCTTATGAGTGTTGCAAATGTTTCGTTTGCAAAAGACGTCACACTGGCCTGGGACGCAAATCAGGAGTCAGATGTAGCCGGGTATAAAGTTTACTACGGAACAAATCCGGGAGCCTACACTGGGGCTGAAGCAATGGAAGGCCCCTCGCCTGTCGAAATGGGCGACGGTACAAGTGCAACCTTTGTGGGTCTTGACGACACCAAGACACATTATTTCACTGTAACCGCTTTTAACTTTAACGGGGAAGAGAGCGCATACGCAAACGAAGTCAACGCTCCGGCTCGGTCAAACAATGACTTCGATGGGGACGGCTACGACCTAACCGTCGACTGCGATGACTACAATGCCGCAATCAACCCTGGTGCGACTGAAATCCCAGGCAATGACATAGATGAAAACTGTAACGGGATGGATGATGATGTTCAGATTGTAACTCCTGGTGGTGCCATTGAGGCGGAAAGTGGCAATCTGACTGCGCCGATGGTTAAAGTTGCCGATCTCGCGGCATCGAACGGTTTCTATATCCAAACCAGCACCGACAATAACGGCACAGCAAACTACAACTTCAACATTACTGCTCCAGGCGTTTACAAAATTGTTGCTCGAGTCTTTGCCGCCAATCAGAGTACTGACTCGTTCTTTGTCACTATCGATAACGCTAGCGAAGTCATCTGGGATCTCAACCCGACCGGTACGGCTAAAGAATTCAACGCTTGGCGCGAAGACAACGTAACCAGCCGTGGCGCAGGGAGTTTCGACAATCCTCAGTACGACCCCTACACTGTTGAGCTACAAAACGGAACCCACTCCATCAGTTTCCGCGGTCGCGAGGCCAATGCAAAGTTCGACTACTTCCGCCTGGTAAAAGTTGGCGAGGTCACCATTACAGATGCCGATCATGACGGCTACGACGTGAACAGTGACTGCAATGACAACAACGCTGCCATTAACCCCGGTGCAACAGAAATTCCCTACAACGGTATCGATGAAAACTGCAACGGCATGGCCGATGACAATGACCTCGACAATGATGGGTACTCATCACTCAATGATTGCAACGACAACGATCCAGCGATCAACCCTGGCGCAGTTGAAATCCACAACAACGGTGTTGATGAAAATTGTAACGGCATGGACGATGATGTCCAGATTACAACTCCCACAGGAGTCATTGAAGCGGAAAGTGGAAATCTGACTGCACCGATGGTTAAAGTTGCCGATCTCGCTGCAACCAACGGCTCTTATATCCAGACCAGCACCGACAATAACGGCACCGCAAACTACAACTTCAACATTACTGCTCCAGGCGTTTACAAAATTGTTGCTCGAGTCTTTACCGCCAACCAGAGTACTGACTCGTTCTTTGTCACTATCGATAACGCTAGCGAAGTCATCTGGGATCTCAACCCGACCGGTTCGGCTAACGAATTCAACATCTGGCGCGAAGACAACATAACCAGCCGTGGCGCAGGGAGTTTCGATAATCCTCAGTACGACCCTTATACTGTCGAGTTGCAAAATGGAACCCATTCCATCAGCTTCCGCGGTCGTGAGACCAATGCAAAGCTCGACTACTTCTACTTGGTAAAAGTTGGCGAGAGCACCATTGCAGATGCCGACCTGGACGGCTACGACGTGAACAGCGACTGCGACGACAATAACGCAGCCATCAACCCCGGTGCGACTGAAGTTCCTGGCAATGGTATAGATGAAAACTGCAACGGCATGGCCGACGATACTGCGGCAGACACAGTTGCTCCAACGATTACGATTATCTCCCCTGCCGACGGCACTACCCTCAAGGGGCGCTGGAGCACGATTCGAGTCGAGGCAACTGACGATGTCATTGTTATGAAGACTGAAATTTACATCGACGGAAAACTTGAACTGGAAGAGCCGGGAGATGTTGCGCAACTGCGGCTGAACCTTAAAACAATATCCAAAGGAAGCCACACCATCTCAGCGAAGGTTTACGATCAAGCCTGGAATGTGGCCGAGAGTGCCATTACTGTAGTAAAGTAAATGATAAAACAAAAATCAGTGAGGGGCTATTTTTTGCCCCTCACCAACTCTAAAAATCAAAAAGCAGGAGAAAAAAATGATTATAAAAACAATAACAACAAAAATGAAAAGCGTTTTATTTCTAACCTTAATTATCTCACTTATGGCATCTACAAGTATGGCTGCGACCTATTATGTCGATAAAAATAATAGCAATGCCAGTGATAGCAATCCAGGCACAGAAAGCAATCCGTTCAAAACTTTTCAGCAGGGAGTCAATAAGGCCGTTGCCGGTGACACCGTCTTTATAAAGGCGGGGACCTACTACGAATACATCCAGGGCAAGAATTCTGGGAGGTCAGGTGCACCTATTACTTTTAAAAACTACATGAGTGATGTAGTAACTATTGACGCTTCTAACCACGACAATTACAGAGCCGTTTACTTTTCAAATCATGACTATATAACATGGGATGGGTTAGACCTTCGTAATGGACGTGCAGAAGGCATGTGGATTTCTGGTGAATACAACACCGTTCAAAATTCTAAATTTTATAATCACGGTAGGGGCATAGTCAGTGGTAGTAATGGAACAGCGCTCAACGTAATGGAATCAAACCACACAATAGTAAGAAACAATTCCACGTATAATAATATGTGGAATGGGATAAACATTTCCAATTGCAATAATACTACGGTTGAACACAACATTTCTTTTGACAATAAGCACCATTTTGGCATTCAACTTTTCCACTACAGAAACTTAACACCAAGTTGGACAAACAACAATATGCGCTATAATATCATTTACAATAATGACAGCGGTGTTTATCTTCGAAATCAAGAAAACAATGAAATCAGCAACAACCTTATCGTCAAGAATAATCATGGGATGCAGATAGGTTATGAAGCAAAAAACGAGGGGAGTCCAAGCACCTACGAAGGACATACAAAAATAGTTAACAACACATTTGCCGACAATGGTAACTATGGAATAACTAATCAATCTGCTACTCATCTAGTAATAAAGAATAACATTTTTTCAAACAATACGGGATATGCCATTAGAGACAGCAAAAATTCTAATAATCATCTCATTGACTACAATCTTTACAACAACAACTCGAATTCAATAGCATCTGGATATGAAACCAATGGAATCCAGGGAAATCCTCTTTTTAGAGATGTGGCAAACAATGACTACTCTCTCAAGGTAGGGTCTCCGGCAATAAATGCCGGGGAAGATATCTTAAAAGAAGTGATTGCACCTGCATACGACGTAGAGGGAAACCCTAGACTACAGGATACAAGAATTGACATCGGTGCCCATGAGTATGGGGATGGCAATCAAGCGATTTCACCACCCAAAAACTTAAGATTAGAAGTCCTATAATCTAAGCATCCTCTCCAAACTGGCCCACAACTAATAATTACATAATTTTACCCATTGCAGTTGGAGTCGTTGCCTGAAAAGGTAGCGGCTCCACTGTTTGTAACACTGGCCACTGTGAGCCACGGCTGGAAAAGTGGGAGCCAATCTTATAGACTATGAGGCTAAATGTGGGGCCCATTGGAACGCATACCGAAACCGTTTCATATTCAAGAAATTAAGGAGGAAGCAGTCAGACTAGGGATTCAATACATTCAACCTGGTGAATTGAACTAGAAGGGATACGCATAAATTGAACGCTTCAATCGAGCATATTGTAACGAACTGCTTGACCTTTACCACTTCCACAATCTGAACGAGGTACGGGAAGCCACCTTCTGGTGGGAAATCGAGTACAATGAAAAATGGTCTCAAGACTCATTGGGAGACCTGACCCCGGCCGAACGCATACTAACGAACGCTGGGGGCTCGACTTTACTACTGTCAAATTGACAGTGAGGCTTACGAATAAAGAACTTTAGCCCGCAAAAGCACTGCCAGTAAGGGTTCTCCAGCAGCTTAGCAACAACCGATTTATTGCTTTCGTCAAACGCATACTTCAGGTAGTGCATGCCAACCAGCAATCGGGTCGGTTTACCGGGTCGAACCTTCTCGGAATAGAGGGATCCGAACTTTTCATCAAAGACCTGCCAGTCGATACGCTCGGCAAGTACAAACAGCGAATATTGTCGATCCATAAGATGATCAAGACGTGATTGAAACAGATCGGCCTGATCGTTTTGTGAACTTCTTGGCTTTACGAAATCACCATGCTTTGAGGTACGAACTACTCTTGATAGTGATTTTAAAATCTTAAAACGTAACCCGAATTCAAGTTGTAAGTGCAACTCTAGTTACTTGGTTTGAAGGATAAACTGCGGTAGTCTCACGGCTTCTTTCACCGACCAAAGTTAGAGGAGCACGATGAGACACTACACGCAGCTTACCCGAGAAGAAAGATACCAGATTTCCGCCCTAAAAACAGCAGGGCATAATCAGGTT
>JARUHP010000042.1 GCA_030005635.1 Deltaproteobacteria bacterium IMCC39146 | reverse complement strand
TTTGACAGCTTCCTCTTTAAACTCATCAGAAAAACGACGTCTGGTTTGATTGCTCATGTGATCTCCTTGTTAGCGGTGGTAGTTTAACACGCTTAACAAGGTGTCCAAGATCATTAGACCACTTCAATGATTCTAACTTTAACTTAAAAACTAAAAGCCTTGGGTTGGTTCTAAATCATGTCTATTCGGCGTTAATCAGCGTCCAACTTTGCCTTTAGATTTTGATTTTAATGACGGAAATGCCGCATGCTGGTAAAGACCATCGCCATACCATGCTCATCGGCCGCAGCGATAACCTCTTCATCACGGATTGAACCGCCGGGCTGAATAACAGCACTGATACCAACCGCAGCAGCATTATCGATGCCATCCCGGAAGGGGAAGAAGGCATCGGAAGCCATGACCGCGCCTTTGACTTCGAGACCTGCGTGTTCAGCCTTGATCGCTGCGATGCGCGCCGAGTTAACACGACTCATCTGACCGGCGCCAACGCCGATCGTCATGCCGTCTTTACCGTAGACAATGGCGTTCGATTTGACGAACTTGGCCACCCGCCAGGTAAAGAGCAGGTCTTTCATCTCTTGCTCTGTCGGTTGACGCTTGCTGACCACCTTCAGCTCTGCGGTCAGCTGCAGGTCAGCTTCCTGAACCAGCATACCGCCATTGACCTTTTTCAAATCGAATCGCGCAGCGGTTTGATCCGGCCATGCCCCACACTCGAGCAGACGCACATTCTTCTTGGCGGCGATGATCTCACTGACGCCGGCACCGACCTGGGGCGCGATGATGACTTCGACAAACTGCTTATCGACAATCGCCTTTGCGGTATCCGCATCAAGTTCGCGGTTGAACGCGATGATGCCGCCAAAGGCTGATTCGGTATCGGTACTGAAGGCGCGCTGATAAGCTTCGAGAAGCGTCTCGCCGTAGGAAACACCGCAAGGGTTGGCGTGCTTAACAATAACGCAGGCGGGGCCGTCGTTGAATTGCTTGATACACTCCAAGGCCGCATCGGTGTCGGCAATATTATTATAAGAGAGCTTTTTGCCCTGCAGTTGTTTCGCTGTCGCAATCGAAACCTCGGCAATATCGCCTTCAACGTAGAAAGCCGCCTTCTGGTGAGGGTTCTCCCCGTAGCGCATAATTTCTGTGCGCTGATATTGGAAGGTCAGAGCGCTCGGGAAATCAACACTTTCCGCATCAACCCGTTTACCCAACCAGTTGGAGATGGCGGCATCGTAAGCCGAGGTGCGCTGGTAAACCTTGAGGGCGAGGCGGAAGTTGGTTTCGCGTGAGACATCGCCTGCGTTGGCCTTCATCTCGTCCAAAACAACAGCATAATCAGACGGGTCAACCACGACAGTGACCGACTGATTGTTCTTGGCTGCACTGCGCAGCATGGTCGGCCCACCGATATCAATATTTTCAATGGCATCCTCAAGAGTACAATCAGGATTCGCCACGGTTGCTTCGAAGGGGTAGAGGTTAACCACCACCATATCGATCGGTGTGATGTCGTGTTCGGCCATTTTGGCCACATGCGCCGGGTTATCACGCAGGCCAAGCAGGCCGCCATGAACTTTTGGGTGCAGGGTTTTGACGCGGCCATCCAGCATTTCCGGGTAGCCCGTATGCTCGGAGACATCTTTCACCGCAAGACCCGCTTCACGCATCATGCTGGCAGTACCACCGGTGGAGAGGATCTCCACGCCGTATTGACTCAATTCTTTGGCAAAATCGACAATGCCGGTTTTGTCGGAAACACTGATCAGTGCGCGCTTGATGACAGCCATGTCAGAACCCCTTTAAAATTGGTTGGTTTATATTGAGAAACGGGCTAAAAACGCTAGAACCTTTTAATTGGACGCTGATCAAAGCTGATAAACGCCGATTAAACACAAGAACAATAAAACTTAAAGGTTGGTTTACAATCATGCTTTTTCTGCGTAAATCTGCGTCCAACTTTGCCTTTGCTTTTTTCTGTGTCCTTAATATCTGCGTTAAAGACCTTGAACTAAAACTCTAAAGCAGCCAGAAAGAGCCTTTCAAATGTGGGGGTACCGGACAACGGGAACGGCTGTATCTTGTTTGTCAGTTCAGTCAATCTCTGTTGACCATCGGCAGCGCTCAAATAGACTTGCAAGCCCGCCAGCACTCCGTTTGCGACAAAGGAGGTTTTATCTAACATGGCCTCAGGCAGCAAGGCAACATTTTTCAAAACCTCAACAGGCAAAGCCGTGCCGAGCGCTCCGGTGACTAAGACCTGCGATACACCTTTCGGAGTGAAGCCGCCTCTTTCCAGGAGGACGTCGATACCGGCCCGAACCGCGCCCTTGGCCAGTTGAAAATTGCGTAAGTCGTTTTGGGTCAGAAGTAACTCGCCACCGGCATCACGATGAAAACAGATTGACCATGCTCCATCATGCTCTACAAGGTACCGACCCAGATTTGTCTCGACCTCATCAGCAGCAAGAATACGCCCGGTGGTATCGATCAGACCACCTTGTCGCGCTGCGGCGACCAGCGCAGCCAGACCGCTACCGCACAGACCGCGCGGTGGACCCTTTCCGGCGACGGTGAGTTGCAGACGATCATCCACCAGGCGAACATCGGTGACAGCACCATCAGCCATAATCATCCCCGAACCGATGTTACCGCCTTCAAAAGCCGGCCCGGCCGCTGCAGAGGTCGCCCACCAGCGCTTTCCATCCCAAAGGGCAAGCTCTGCATTGGTGCCAATATCAACCAGAAGAGTACCAGGAAGAACCGTTGAATTGTTGAACCGTTGAACTGTTGAACGACTAAATCGATTCAACGAATCAACGCGCGCAGCGCAAGTCAATATTTCAACCCCCAAAAGAACCGCGACCAAGTCTCCACCAACGAAACCTGTCGCCAGAGGGAACACCTCCAGAGGTGAAGGCACACCAAAGTCCAGTTCACTGACAGGAATATACGCCAGGCCCTTATAGGGTGACTTGTGCGGGGGGGAAAGCAATGAGCCCACGGGCAAATTCTGCAACAGGCAGGACATGCCGGGATTACCTGCGGCAGTTAGGGAAACCACAGTCTCCACCTTACAGCCAGCGTCTTCGAGAAGCTCGGCGATCAATAACCGGAGAGCATCGACAAGAAGTGATTGCAACCTCGCACCACCATCGTCGTGTGCCTTTTGCAAACGCAGCAGGATATCGACACCCTCATTACACTGAGGGTTAGCGACCTGTTTTTCGGCCAAGATCTCGCCGGAGGCTGAGAGCAAGCGGCCGGCCAGAGTTGTGGTGCCAAGGTCAAGGACGACGAGTCGCTTCATTAAGGTGACATTCATTACGTTGAAGGGGTTGATTTAAAGATTTACAGGAACCCGCGGCACCCGCTTGCTGATATTGCAGAAAAACTCATAGGTGATAGAGCCGAGTTTGTGCGACATAGGCCTCGTTAAAAGTTAAAAGGTAAAATTCGGTTGATATGTTGATTTAAACCACTCAACCCTTCAACGGGCGTCAGCCCAATTCAACGATTCAACAGCACTTTCAGTCCTCTCTCACCTGATATCCACGATGCACTTCGGTATCGCGACGATGCGCAGAGAGATCCTCGGCAACGGCATCAAGCCTCTTGCTCAGATTAGTTTCCAGGTTATCCATTCTTGCTGTCAACTTTGTATCCACAGCGTCAATCTTCGCGGTCAACTTGGCATCCACGCCATCGATCTTGTGATTCAGAGTCTCAAGCATAAAGGCTGTATGTGCGTGCTTCTCATTTGATTCCTGGTGGTTTTTGTCGATCTTTTTATCCAGTGAGTCGTAACCCTCGAGAATGAGATCAAACTTGCCATTGATATCTTCCAGAATCATTTCCAGATGCTCCTTTTCCATACTTCCCTCCTTGTATCATTACATTTCAAAAAACAATCAAATTGGACGCTGATTTTCATGATGAACGCTGATTAAAACGAAAAGCCAAAGGGTTTGGTGTTAAATCATTCCTTTCAGCGTCGATCAGCGTCCCATTAGATCTTCAAGCGACAAGCCATTGGACGCTGATTTTCATGATCTTTGCTGATCAAACAAAACCATAAACTCTGGGTTGATTCTAAATCATTCTTTTCAGCGTTCATCTGCGTCCCATTAGATCTTTAAGCTATAAACCATTGGACGCTGATTTTCATGATCTTCGCTGATTGAACAAAACCATAAGCTCTTGGTTGATTCTAAATCATTCTTTTCTGCGTTAATCTGCGTCCTATTAGCCTTAAATGGTCATGTCATTCTCCACTAAAAGAACGAGACACCATCACTGCCAACCAGTCATTCATAAGCTCAGCATAGTCACGCAAACGGGAGAAAATTAATTGCGCCAATTTTTCGTTATAAGTGTGAACCGTCAGGTTGCGGTCATCGACCATCTCCAGAGCCTTGCGCGCCTGATCTTCTGTGAGGATGCCGACCTGAAGGCAACTGCGCACAACACCTTTTGGTGACCCTTGTTCCAACCCTTCGTGTACACGCAGTTGAAGTTGAGCGGCCTTCCACAGAGCCTCAAAAGTATATTCAAAGCGTTGGATAGCCGCATCACGGACCACATCGTCAACCACCTCGCTCAATGGCAGGGATGTTAACGTTGTAAGTGCCTTCTGCGCGACCGTCAGTCGTTCCTTTAAACGTTCCATTCAAGCCCCTCCTGCAAAACTCTTTGACGAAAAACTTCATCGGTTGTAGAGATATCGACCAAATCAACCTTGTATGGCACATTACTTTGTTCCAGTTCTTCACGAATCTGGCTCATCAACCCTGCGGGCAAATCTGCTTCTGGCAGGATTGCCACGTCAATATCCGAGGCAAGTCCCGCCCGCCCGGTTGCATGCGAACCGAACAAAAAAATCCGCGTTGGATATTTTGTCAGCGCTGCCAACACGATCTTTTTAACTTCTTTCAGGTCTTGCGCTGAGTCCATAAGTAATTCCTGACAGCTAAATAGTTTCTGTCAATAGAGCACCATTCAAATCACAAAAACACATAAATATTGGACGCTGATTTTCATGATGAACGCTGATCAAACGCAACCACAAACTCTGGGTTGATTCTAAATCATTCTTTTCTGCGTTTATCTGCGTCCCATTAAAGCTTTAAGTTACAAACTATTGGACGTTGATTTTCATGATCTTCGCTGACAAATCAAAAAAGACCAAAGGGCTTAGTGTTAAATCATTCTTTTCTGCGTCAATCAGCGTCCCATTAAAGCTTTAAGTTACAAACTATTGAACGCTGATTTTCATGATCCACTCTGATTACCTAAAGCCTATTCTTGGGTTTAGATTCTCAATCACGCCTTTTCAGCGTTAATCAGCGTCCTATTTGTTTTTCGAGTATTGCTAAAAGCTTTACGCCTCACTTCCGGTTTAGGTCCAAAGTTGAGCAACAACCCAACTTCAATATCGGTTGCTTTTAGATAATTCAACAACTGAGCATCATGCTCTGGCAAAAAGTTTCTTGTGGCCTTGATCTCAACAATGACTTTATTCTCCACGAGCAAATCACTGAAATACTCGCCGATTATATGACCTTCGTAATGAACGGTGATCGGGTGTTGAGGTACAGCCGAGACATCACGACCTTTCAACTCAATTAGCAAGGCTTTTTCATAAACTTTTTCGAGAAAGCCATAACCGAGTTTGTTGTAAACATTGTAATAACAACAAATTACATGGTCAGTAATCCTCGAATGTTGCCTTTCTTCCATGTTCCCCTCCACGACAAATAAATAAACATCACAAATCACAACAGAACATAAAACAATTGGACGCTGATTTTCATGATGGACGCTGATCAAACACAACCATAAGTTCCGGGTTGATTCTAAATCATTCTTTTCAGCGTTAATCAGCGTCCGAATAAGCCCTAATCCCCATTTTTCAAGAATTCGTCGAAATAGCCGATCGTCTTCTGCAACCCTTCCCGAAGAGCGATCTGCGGTTCCCAGCCCAAGGTCTCTTTAGCAAAAGAGATATCCGGTTGGCGTTGCTGAGGATCGTCACTTGGCGACTCTTTGTGCGCAATATTTAAAGATAGACCCGCGGAACCCGCTTGCTGATATTGCAGAAAACCTCATAGGTGATCGAGTCGACCTTGTCGGCCCACTCTTCTGCGGTGATGATATCGTCACCATCCCGACCAAGCAGAGTGACCTGGTCACCGACCTGAACATCAGGAAGACTGGTCACATCGATAAGGGTCCAATCCATGCAAACCGTGCCGACAACAGGAACCCGCTGGCCATGGATCAAAACTTCGCCACGATTCGTAAGCAGGCGATTGTAACCATCAGCATACCCCACCGGGATCGCCGCTATCCGGGATTGCCTCGAAGTGACAAAGCGATGGCCGTAAGAGATGCCCTCCCCGGGGGGAACATCTTTGAGCTGGGCGACCTGGCTGACAAAACGCATGACCGGTTGCTGAGAGCACGGATGGTCAAAAGGACCGCCCGTCAAGCCGCCGTACAGAGAGATTCCCGGTCGAACCAGATTGCAGCCATTCAGGGCGCGACTGTAGATACCGGCGCTATTGGCTATATGTTTGTAAAAGGGGCTGAAACCACCCTTCTCGACCGTGGCCACCACGTCAGCAAAAGCATCGCACTGCGAGGCGGTCAGGGTCCTCTCCGGCTCATCAGCGACCGCCAGGTGGCTCATAAGTCCAGACATGTTAAGGCTCTTCAGGTTTTTCAGAACAGGCAAAACCTCATCAAGCCTGTCGACTCTGAAGCCCAGCCGTCCCATGCCGGTATCCACCTTGAGGTGGTAATCGACCTTTCGCCCGGCATCGCTAGCCGCACTATCCAACCGGCGGGCACAATCCAGGGCGTAGAGAACCGGAGTCAACTGATGTTCAATAACATCGGCTTCCTGGCCTGGGAAAAGGCCACCGAGGATAAGGATTGGTTGTTCGATTCCCAGCTTGCGTAATTCCACAGCTTCTTCAACGAGCGCGACCCCGAACAGGTTGGCCCCCGCAGCAGCAAGAGCTGGCGCAACACGGCTCACACCATGCCCGTAGGCATCAGCTTTGACGACGGCCAGAACCTCACAGCCATCAACGACAGTGCGTTTGACTTCCTGGAAATTATGCCGAAGAGCGGCAAGGTTGATTTCGACTCGGGTTGGACGTGTCACAGACATGAAGAACTCCGCATGGGATTGAAGAGAAACAGCATTAGAGCATACGCCTTTAACAGGTGTAAAGAGGGAAAGGTTGACACACCGAAGGCAATCTTTTAGGCTAACGGTACTGTGAACAGAAAGGTTATCTTATGTGTCTGAATGATGGTCATTTTCTCCTGGTCCAGGGCGACCAGGAAACGGCTTTGGAAGACGTTGCTTCACTGCTGGTTGTGAACAACAAAGTACGTCTGATCGATGTGTTCGGCAAGCATCGCGATATCGACGCGACAATTCAGGAAATCGATTTACTGAACAACCGGATTGTCCTGGCCTAACCAGGAGGCTGTCCGAGCATGAATGACCGACTGCAAAGCCAGCTGTTTGGCCCACATTTCAGCTCCTTTTCGACCAATAGCTACGGCTATTACTCTCAAACGAGCTAAAATACTGACCTCAAACGATCAAATTTTCGCTACAGTCCTGATAGTCCGACAGGCTGCTAGCGCTTTTTTGTTTTTTGAGCCACAGAAATCAACAGGGAACAAAGCAGATGATTCAAGGTCTCTACTTGATTACTCCACAAGCTTCTGACGAACAGATTTTGCATGTCGTCCGCGAGGGTCTACTTGGAGGAGTCCAAGTGGTGCAATACCGCGACAAAGAACGCTCGGACGACGCGAAGGTCTCTTTGGCGCGGAAACTTGTGCAGCTCTGTAAAGAAGCAGGGGCGACCTTCTTGGTCAATGACAGTGCCGAGCTCGCCGTTGCCTGTTTTGCCGATGGAGTCCATCTGGGGCAAGGTGACGGCTCGGTGCACGATGCCCGGAAGCTGCTCGGCGAGAACAAACTGATCGGTGTTTCGACCCGTAGCGTTGACCAGGCTCTCAAGGCGGAGATGGCGGGCGCTGACTATATCGGTGTCGGCAGCATCTTTCCGACCAACACCAAAGACGACGCCGAGCTGGTCGGTCTGGAGACATTAAGCAAGGTTCGTCGTGCGGTTAAAATTCCGTTGGTTGCAATCGGTGGTGTCAGCTGGATGAATGCTGCTGAAGCTCTTGATGCAGGGGCCGACTCGCTGGCAGTCATTTCAGCAATCTCCGAAGACCCGAACCCGGCCCTTGCTGCCAAGGAACTGGCCCTGCTCTTTAACAGCAGGAAAGCTTCAGAAGCAACCAGGGTCATGACGATTGCCGGCTCGGATTCCGGCGGTGGGGCAGGGATACAGGCCGACCTTAAAACAATCACACTGCTGGGCTCTTTCGGGGCTAGTGCCATCACCGTATTAACGGCACAGAACACTCTCGGCGTACACGGGCTCTCACCAGCTTCAGCGAGCTTCATTGCCAAACAAGCCGAATCCGTTATCACGGACATCGGCGTCGACACAATCAAGACCGGCATGCTCTACAATGCCGAGATCGTCAGCACCGTTGCAGAACTTATCCAGAAGCACAACCTGCTTGCAGTCGTTGACCCGGTCATGATAGCAAAAGGTGGAGCAGACCTTTTAAAGAAGGAAGCGATTGACGCTGTCCGCGACCAGCTCTTACCCTGCACCTACCTCCTGACTCCCAACATTCCCGAAGCGGAAGCCTTGACCGGGAAAGAGATCAAGACGCTGGAGGAGATGGAGGCAGCAGCAAAAGAATTGCAGGCTATGGGGGCCCGCCACGTTCTGCTTAAAGGTGGCCACAGGGACGGGGATGCCATCGATGTTCTCCTCGCAGGCACATCAATACAAAGACTTGCGGCAGAGCGCATCGACACGGCCAACACGCATGGTACTGGCTGTTCCTATTCGGCAGCGCTTGCGACTTTTCTCGCCCAAGGCCAGCCACTGATCAAGGCTGCGGCATCAGCCAAGCTCTTCATCAATGAAGCGATCCGTCATGCAGTACCTTTAGGGGGTGGGCATGGACCGATCAACCATTTCGCTGGTGCTATGGCTGTGCGGGATGCGGAACGTGAAGGATCATAAGCAAAACACAAAACGTTTAACGCAAAGGCGCAAAGACGCAGAGGGTGCAAACAAAAGCATAAAACATAGGTCATCATTCTTACTTTGCGCCTTAGCGTCTTGAGTGAGCTTAGCGAACGGGCGTTAAAAGCCTTTTATCCACATTCAAAAACCAACAAAATATACAGAAAAAAGAGGATTCATGACAACTCAGAACACACTGACCCAACTCGAACTCGCCCGCCAAGGCGTTGTTTCAGACAAAATGAAGCAAGCCGCAGCGACCGAAGGCATGGATCCGGAAATTCTGCGCCAGCGCATCGCCGAAGGCACCGCGATCATTTGTCATAACAACAAACACACCAACGGCATCCCGTTGGCCGTTGGCAAAGGTTTGCGCACCAAGGTCAATGCCAACATCGGCACCAGCAAAGACGACACCAGCATCGACAAAGAGCTGGAAAAGGCCCGCGTGGCCGTTGCAGCAGGCGCTGATGCCATCATGGACCTCTCCACCGGCGGCCCGATCGACGAAATCCGCGCTGCGATCATCAATGAGACCACGGCCTGCATCGGCTCGGTGCCCCTCTACCAGGCAGCTGTCGATACGGTAACCCGTAAAGGCAAGGCAATGGTCGATATGACCGCCGACGAGATCTTCGAGGGCATCACCAAGCATTTGGATGATGGCGTTGACTTCATCACAGTGCACTGCGGCGTGACCCGGGCAACGGTTGAGCGCATGGACAACGAAGGCCGCATTATGGAAGTGGTGTCCCGCGGTGGTTCCTTCACCGTTGAGTGGATGACACACAACAATGCCGAGAACCCGCTCTTCGAACAATTCGACCGGCTTCTGGAAATCGTCAAACCCTACGACGCTACCCTCTCTCTTGGTGATGGCTTCCGTCCCGGCTGCTTGGCTGATGCCAGCGACCGTGCCCAGATCCAGGAGCTGATTCTGCTCGGCGAATTGACCCAACGCGCCTGGAAAGCCGGCATACAGGTGATGATCGAAGGTCCTGGTCACGTACCTCTGAACCAGATTGAGATGAATATTCAGCTACAAAAGCGCCTCTGCCACGGCGCACCTTTCTACGTTCTCGGTCCCCTGGTCACTGACATTGCGCCGGGCTATGATCACATCACCTGCGCTATCGGCGGCACATTGGCTGCAGCGGCCGGTGCCGACTTCCTCTGTTACGTCACCGCCAGCGAGCACCTCGCCCTGCCAACGGTAGAGGATGTCCACGAAGGTGTCATCGCCTGCCGCATCGCTGCCCACGCCGGAGATATCGTCAAGGGCGTACCCGGTGCCATGGAGAAGGACATCGCCATGGCGAAATGCCGTAAAGAGCTCGACTGGGAAGGTCAGTTCGCCATCGCCATGGATCCTGAAAAAGCCCGTCGTATTAGAGCCGAATCTGGCGTTGATGAAGAGCACGGTGCCTGCACCATGTGTGGGGAGTTTTGTGCTTACAAGGTTATGAATGAGCGTGGAGATAGAAAGGAGACAAAAGGAGGACCAACTCAATGAACAACATCCTCAACGCCAGAAGTGGAAAGTTGTCCTTGCTCCTTGGCGGTCTCTTCTGGTTGTCTCTGACTTCTTTACTTTTCTTCCAGGCGGTTGAACCAATCGGTGACCCTGATTTCTGGTGGCATCTCAAAACCGGTGAAGCAATGATCCAGAAGGGAGGGCTGTTACAATCAGACCCCTTCACATTTCAGAGTAATGGCGAAACCACCACGAGGGAAGCCTCTATCTTGAAGGGGTATTGGCTGTGGGAGATCTCAGCCTATTCATTGTACAAGTATCTGAATTTAAATGGGATCTTACTTCTCAAGTTTATCACTATCACCGCAATAGCAGCGGCTCTAGCATTACAAATACGCAGGCAGCGAATTATGCTTGGCATAGCTGCCCCACTCCTGATTGCGGGCTTTCTCCTGCTGGACCATTATGGTCTGGAAAGACCGCAGATATTCTCATTCTTCTTCGCAATACCTCTTGTTGGTATGCTGTCATCGGTCCGCCGGGGGGGCCGACTGGGCTTTGGTCTGCCCATAGTCATGTGTCTCTGGGCTAATGTGCATGGTGGGGTCGTGGTTGGAAATTTGATTTTGCTCTGCTTTGCCGCTGGGGTGGCAATCGAATACCGTCGAGATTTATCCAGGATGAAATACTTGCTACTCTGGACGATTGCCGGGGTTGCCGCATCCTTAATAAATCCAAACGGATGGTCAATATATACAGGATTAATTAACTTCCATGACAGTAACCTTATGAGCAAGGTTACCGAATATACAAGTACGTGGGAAGCCTTTGCCAAAGGAGACCAATTTTATGCCATCTTGTGGCTCTTGGTCATCCTATATTTTGTGGCTGTTGTTGTCTTAAGGCGAGTTTTTTGGCCGGAGTTGCTGATCACCATTTTTTTGGCCTATTTCTCAATCAAGTACACCAGAAATGCCCCTTTCTTCGCGTTGGCCATCCTGCCAATCATCGCTCGGTCTTGGCAAGAGATCCTGCAAAAGTGGGTACGATCAGGCTTGCAATCACTAAGCTTTATATCGGCTACTGTTGCAATATTTGCGATCTTGTGGTTGACATATATCGATTGGGGAAACTGGCAACCGGGCGTCAAGACGTGGGCCATTTATCCCGAACCCGCAATTAACTTCCTGCAAGAGAATGGGTTCCAGGGTCGCATGTTTAACTCTTATGAATACGGCGGCTATCTGTTGTGGCGCCTTGCACCCGAGAGCAAAGTGTTTATAGACGGTCGAGGTCTCGATCCGAAGGTTTTTGCTGATTATGAAAAAATCACCAACGCTCAAGTTTACAATGCTAATGGGCAAAAAGGTTACGAGTCAATGCTCGACTCATACAAGATAGACTACGTCATTCAACCGATCTACGACGGACTAGGAAATACACAACCACTAATGAAGGCTTTGTTGCCGAAAGCAGATTGGAAACCTATTTACCTCGACACAAATGTGTACATTCTCGCAAGACCAGTCCGACACAACAAAAACATTATCGAAGCTTACCAAATCGATAAAACTGAGTTCAAAAACCGTCTCCTGCTGATCTACGATTACCTTCACCGATTCGACCCCGAACAGATTGGTTATCGAGTGGCGAAGGCGGGGATGCTTATCTACATGGGCCACTATGAAGACGCCCAGAAAGAGGTAGATGCAATCAAAAAAGCTGCACCCAATGACGAATCAATACCTTTACTGCTGCGGGACCTATATGTACTTGCAGGCAAACGGGCACGATCGCAGGAGTAAACAATTCGACGTTAAATGAACGACCTCGAAGCAAGCGACTAGATATCAACAGCCTGTAACTTTTGCTGTCAACACAATCACAATCTATTTTTTAGCCGCGATCAGAATCTATGGAAATCTGTACAATCAAGGACACTTTATTCACAGGGATGAAAGGGATGTAAGTCTTCAAACAAAAGCTTTGACCTTGGTGTTAAAAACAAAAAGGCTAAAGCTTTGCTTGATTTTGCTCTATCCCCTTAATCCCCTTCATCCCTGATATGGCTGACAGTTGTCAACAGACGAAATGCTCCGTGCCCAACTGGTTTTCAGCGGTTTTTTAAACGGGTTAATTCCAGAACACTGTCAGGAAGCGGAACCTCTTTGCGACGGT
>JARUHP010000041.1 GCA_030005635.1 Deltaproteobacteria bacterium IMCC39146 | reverse complement strand
AGGCTTTCGTCAAGATAGGGAAACAGACTTTGCTGTACTGTTCCCATCAACCATGATATTTTCGCGTTGAGCTTCATGGGCATCCTCCTGAGGATTATTTGGCCTATTAACCTAATAATATCAGACAGTTGTCCTTGAAGCTCGACTTTTATATGCTTTTACTAAGTGTATTCATAAACGTGAATGTACTTTTGCAAAAGACTCTATTGATAGAGACATTTAAGACGACAAAATGATGCCACCTGGAAACGGGTGGCCATTTTTATTCATGGTGCGCTTTTGCACAGTTCAGTTTCGTGAAGTGCCGATTCAAAGTTTACGGTACACCACGTATATTTTTGTTGAATGATTCGATAAATTAACAATCATCAAAGACTTGCTGTGGCAGGCGGGTCTGAGACAAGCTTCTTCAAAACCTCCTAAAGAATAGAAAAGTTTGCCCCACGGTCTCTACCTCCTGAACCGTGGGGCTTTTTTTCTTATAAGTCAGGGTTAGCAATAACTTTGCATTTTGACTAATCTGAGTACGTAAAAGAAAATACAGGATAAATAGTAAATATCACCACCAAGAATAAAATCTCTCCAGCAGCTTGAAAATTTGTTCTTAAAACTCAAGGCTTGTGAGAGGTCAGTCAAAAAAGGCCGGTCCTGTTCCGGTCCAGAGGTGAAAACGGGGGGGCGGAAGTGGAAGCAAAGTATATCTGCTACGTTACTACATCTTGTGGGTGATGGCCTTCCATTACTTGCCAAGCGTGCTCTGCAAAACCAAAACCAGCCTCGTTGTAGAAGTTGAAGACTGCATGAACACCTATTCCCTCTAGCTCCTTTACGTGGTCGTCAAAATGCGCGATTGCTGTGATCTTTCCTGGAAACCCAACAGCAATCAAGTGTTTAGCTGCTGAAAGATTCGCTCGGTGCTCTGACATGGCTAACAGTGCCAGTCGGGCCTGAGTTCCCCTACGTCTGATACGTTGCAGGAAGTCTGGGTCGGTCGGATCACCGTAAATAACATGGCGACCAGCGTCACAATGCTCGGCGACCGCCTCGGCATTAAAATCAAACCCAATCACAGTATCGCCATATCGGACGCTAAGAGAATCATATGCTTTCGTACCAATCCGCCCCATTCCGAAAACGGCAATGGTCGCATTACCAGACTCAATTGGCTGGTCATCCAGGTGAAGTGTCTCAGTTTCAAGTCTGCATAGTTTTCCACGATAGCGAATGTAGAGTGCATCAGCTGCAGTATTTAGGGGAGAGGCGATAACAAATGTAGCGGCCAATGCCATGGAGATGATCACCAGCCATTCGGGATTGAGCCATCCTTGAGATGTGCCAACAGCGGCAACAATAAGACCAAACTCGCTGTAGTTGGCTAAACTCAAAGAGGCGAGAAGTGATGACCGTGCCCGTAGTTTAAAGCGGGTCAAAAGGACAAAGAAGAGTACAACTTTGAAAACCACTGCACCCACCAATAGAGCCGAAGCTCCAATAGCAGCCAAGGTTGGCACACCAGACAAGCCGATTGTCAAAAAGAATCCGACCAAAAGTAACTCTTTAAGGCCCATGAGAGTCTTGGCCAACTCTGAACTTTTTTCATGTTGAGCTAACAAAACACCCAGGATCAAGGCACCGAGGTCACCTTTGAGACCAACCAATTCAAACCCGCCGGCTCCGACTACAAGTGCGACAAACAAACCAAACAGTAGGAGAAGTTCTCCATGACCACTGCGATCCATCAAGCGGTACAGGCCCGGTTTGATAACAAAAAGGGCTAATGGAATCAGCACAGCCCAAAGAGATGGTAGTTTACCTAAGGAGATCGTCAGAAAGAGTACGGCAAAAATGTCTTGCATGATCAAAATGCTGATGGAGACCCGACCGTGCATTGCTCCCATCTGACCCTTTTCTTCCAAGATCTTAACTGCAAAGACTGTACTGGAAAAACTCAGAGCAAAAGCGATCAGGACAACCAATGGAAAAGTCAAATCAGTAAAAAATGGTAAATCAGCCAGTTTGAGCCCAAGTATGCCGAAACCAAACACTATCACCGTGATTGTCATGTGCAGCGAAGCTCCGGCCCAGACTTCAGGGCTGGCGAGACTTTTCAACCTTAGTTTCAGACCTATAGAGAACAACAGGAGGGTAACGCCAAGGTCGGCGAAGGTATGTAGAGACTCACCCCCTTTGAAACCAAGAGCATTGAGAATGAATCCCGCGACTAAAAAGCCAACCAGCGGAGAAAGCCCGATCTGCCGGACCAGAAAACCAAAAATAAATGCAGTGGATATGAGTAATGGATCCATAGAAAGCACTTAGATCGAACTTGAAGCCAAAATTTCTTTTCTGGCTGAATTTGTTTCAAATGTTTTTTATTAGTTTGAAGCAGAATAATTATAGTCTGTATCCCATTGTATGCAATACAGTATGGTTCCAGCAATTGAAATATCAATGGCAAATGCCACAGAACCGACCCAGAGAAGACCCGGAGAGAAAGCCCCGCCTCGGAACATTAAATGATACATTCGTAAAAATCACCACTTCCAAGAAGAAAAAATGCTTCTTGTTGATAGAGACATTTAGAAACAAAATTATGGCCGCCAGGGTTAGTTCCTTGGTGGCCTTTTCCTGGATTGCAGGGTTAACAATAATTTCGCAATTTGGGCAATTCCAAACAATCCAAACAATGCGAGAGACATAATAGTAAACGGGATGACTGGAATTGAACCAATGGCCCCTGCGCCTAAAGCTAAGCAAGTCGGTTTTGGTCAGCTTTGTTCGGCACGATGAGACTCAAGGCCGAGGCCGAAAACACACTTGGTCGGGAGCGCTTCGTCAGTGCAGGCCTAGGGGAGAGGCCATTCCTGACAAAGGCTGTAGCATGGCGGCCACTCGGGCAAGGAAAGCAAGACCGAGAGCTTAGCATCGGTCACTACGTCAAGAGAGCCAACACACAGACAACGGGATCGGATGAGGACCGAATGCAGGAACTGCAATACCTGTGAGGTCAGCAACGAAAAGTCCATCTTCTCTGATCTTCTTGGTTTGGGTTAGGTCGTCACCTTGTTCCAGACGACGAGCCATCCATCAATTTCTGGTTGATATCCCTGGGTGCATATGAATTGCATCCCTCTGATGTAAGCTAATGTTGGTATGACTGTTTTGTGTTCTAGATTGTCGAGAATAGATTTGAGCCTGATCATGTTTGCCTCCTGTAAAAAAGACCCACCCCGATTGAGATGAGCCGTGGACGAAAATCTTTATTGAGGAGGTCTTTGCAACATTAATACTGTAGTAATATAGTCTATCTAGGGTTGAAGCTCAGATTTGGAATGTCCCAGATGCTGGCGTACAACCGAGGTGGGAAGATGAGTGACATTATCACTTGGCTAATAGGTGTGGAGACCTCGGCTGCCACCCTCTATGAGGATGCCGCCATTGTCTTTCGTGAGGATGAAGACTTCTCCCGTTTCTTGTCAGTCATGGCACAGGAAGAAAGAGAGCACGAGAAATTGCTTCAAGAGGCAAGCGCCGCCATCTCAGACGAAGAGATGAAAAATGCAAGTTTTCACTTTGACGATCATTTCCGTAACAAAATTGAAGCCCCCTTTAATCGTGCTTTGCGTTTGTTGAGAGATAAGATTCTGACCCAAAACGCCATGGTTAGTGTCCTTGCAGAAGCTGAATTTTCAGAGTGGAATGAGGTCCTCATCTACACCTTAGACTTATTGAATGTTTTGGATCATGAGATTCAACAGTTCATTTTAGATATCGAAAAGCACCGAATGCGCGCCAAGGAATACATCGCCTCGTTACCCGATGGTGACAGTATTCTTCAAAGGGTTAGACGCCTCCCTCCCCCTGGCAGCAAGCGTGTTCTGATTGTCGAAAGCAACCATTCAGTGGCGCGTATGCTTGAGGCGTTGTCGGGAGAACAAATCGAGGTTTTTATTGCCAGCAACGGTCATGAGGGGATCTCTTTCATTCGGCAAGGGCACTTTGATCTGATTGTTTCAGAAATTGAACTGCCCATAATGAGTGGTGTTGAGATGTTTAAACAAGCTTTGGAAAAAGATCCTACTATAGGCAGTAGATTCGTCTTCTTCACTGGCACGGAAAATAAAGAATATTTGGAGTTTGTCAGGTCTTCGACGGCCTTGATGTTAACAAAACCGTCCCCAGTGAAGTTGATATGTGAAATGATGAATGACGTCCTGGATTCAACTAATTTTCCGCAGGGCTCTACCGTCCATTGAAAACAATGTGAACCGGGTTTGTCACAAGTTCTCAGGACAGCGAACGTAACAAGCTTTGGTACCGTTAATATGTCAATAGAAGGTCTCATTGTGCCTTTCAGTGTTATAGCTTAACCATCCTTGACTCTCCGTGAAAACACGAAGCAATTAAATATATAAATTCAAGCACCTATACTGCAACCATCTAGATAATATACAAAGATTGTGATTGGCTTATTTATTGCTTGTTAATCTAACTAAGTTCCGATAATAGCAAAGCCGATGCGAGTTGGTGACGCAAAGCCACGGGTTCCACGAGGATAGCCGGGTTGCCGAAGAAAGAGTATCAACGCAGTATCATCTTTACTCGCCTCGATTTTCTGAGAGCGAGTTTTTTGTTTTGTACAAAGGGAAAAGCTAGAAATTCCGTTAAAATAAAGCCTTTAACTTTATCATCAAGTTTATTTAAATGGCTGGTCTCAAGGGGGAGGATATGCAATCAAAGGATTCTGAGCAGCATCAAGCAGCCAACCCTTCAAATTTAACTTTTGGTGTCTTTAGCCTATTCGCAATTACAGTAGTTATCATTTTCGTAGCAGAAGCTATTATTATGACGCTTCTTTACTTTCTGCAACTCCCTCCGAATTTTTCCACCGGCATAGTCGATGCCATACTGTTAACCCTCTTAGTTGCCCCAGCTTTGTATGTTACGTTTTTAAAACCAATGCGAGAATCGTTTCTCAGGCATGATCAATCCGAAGAAACTCAAAGACACCTAGAAAAAGTTGACCGCATGAAAAGTGATTTCATCTCAATTGCTGCTCACGAATTGCGCACGCCTATAACGACGATTATGGGATACTCAGAGATGCTCCAGAACGACCTAAGCCCCACTCAAAGAGACGAAGCCCAGAAAGTCATATTTAAACAATCTGAGGTTCTTGAAAGGTTAACGGAAGATTTGGAGTTTGTTAACCAGATTGAAGGAGAACAGGACCTCCTGCTTATGCAAACTCAAAACGACCTGCAACACACTGTCAATCATGTGTGTGCTATTTACAGGCAAAAGTTCCCTGAGACGCCTATTCATCTCAACTGCCCGGATGGCCCTTTATCTTTTCCTTATGACGAAGTTCGCATTAGTCAAGTCATCGAAAACCTACTCAGTAATGCCGTAAAATACTCTAAAGATTTTCAAGATAGCATAGAGGTTTCGGTTACCGATGCTAAAGACATAATCACGATTTGTGTAAAAGATAAAGGTGTCGGGATGACAGAAGATGAGGTTCAAAATATTTACAATATGTTCTTTCGTGCAGAAACCAAGAAAAACGTTGTGCCTGGCTTGGGGTTAGGGATGGCAATCGTTAAGAATATAATCCAAGGCCACAATGGGTCGATTGAAGTAGCTAGTCAGAGGAATGTCGGTACTGTTGTTACCGTTTCCTTGCCTAAACGAGTTAAGCCAACTGCTCCTCAACCGAACTTTGAGCGACAGAACGCTGAAACCACGAACTTGATTCATAAACGCTGTATGGCATTAGTATGACCCTTTTGCATTTGAGTCAGTGTCTCAGGATCAAGGCTTAAGGGCCTACCTTAAACAGGGTTGTTATTCTTATACTTCTGGATTTTTTGATTCCCCCCGAGTTCTGTCTATCTTAAGTACCTCCCCAACTATGTAGGAAGATAAAGAGTAGATTCTGCCTTTTTACTGGCGGCCCAATTTACCTTTTGTAAAAAGCCTAAATAATTGTCCCGTACCACCGTCACATAATATTTTATCTTGACAGGTGACACCTGTATCAGTATTTTGAAAACGAATTTCAATATCGCGCTAAACATCACTATCATTCGTTTAAATCCTTAAAGACACAAACTGATTCAAGCATGGCAGGTTGGACATTCCTCAGGCCAGTAAGGGAGCATAACTATGCAGTACCATCTTGGGCAATTGTCTGTTGGTGAAAAAGCTGTGATTACAGGGTTCGCTGATGGACAAAAAGAATATCGTGCGAGACTTCTCGCCATGGGGCTGACCAAGGGAATTGAACTGGAACTGACTCGTGTTGCTCCGTTGGGAGATCCTCTGGAAATCAGTATTCGTGGTTTTTCGTTAAGCCTTCGCAAAGCAGAAGCCTCTGCTGTTTTGGTGGAGAAAGACTGATGTCACTACAGAAAAAACGTCTCAGGGTCGCAGTCGCAGGGAATCCTAATTGCGGCAAAACCACGCTCTTTAACGAACTGACCGGCTCCCGCCAGATGGTTGGAAACTGGCCTGGTGTCACAGTGGACCGCAAGACCGGTTTCTATGCCTTTGAAGGTCACGATTTCGAACTGGTCGACATTCCCGGCATCTACGCTCTTTCCGCCCATTCAAGTGATGAAAAAGTTGCCCGAGACTACCTTCTGTCAGAAGATTATGACCTGATCGTTAATATCGTGGACGCAGCCAACATTGAGAGGAATCTTTATCTGACCACTCAGTTGCTGGAAATGCGTGTGCCGATGATTGTTGTCCTGAACAAGATGGATGTTGCAAAGTCACGACAGATCCTCATCAATACTGAGGAGCTGTCCGATCGTCTGGGAATACCGGTTGTTCCGATTGCTGCTTCAAAACGTAGCGGCTTAACGCAGCTCAAGAAAGCCGTTCACCAGTGCGCTGAGCATAATCCGATTTCGGAAGCAGATATCATCTACCCGGTTGAAATTCAGGAAGCGGCCACGATATTAGCCGGACAGCTTGGTGAAGTCGCAGCCAAACACAATCTCAAGGCAGATTGGTTGGCAATGAAGCTTCTTGAAGATGATCTTGAGTATGTAGCTTTGCTTGACAATAAAGTTGCCGAAGACTTAGTGAAGCTACAGCAGAAGCTTGTTAGTCAACTAGACGAAGATGCTGATATCGCCGTTGCCGACGCCCGCTATGGCTTTATCAATTGGCTCACGGCAAACGCCGTGACGCATGCCAGCAAACTGGGCAAGACGTTGACCCACAAGATTGACAATGTGGTTCTCAACCGCATACTCGGCCTGCCGATCTTTCTGTTGATGATGTATCTGACCTTCATGTTTACGATCAATGTTGGCGGAGCATTTATCGATTTCTTCGACATTGCTGTTGGAGCTATTTTTGTTGATGGCATGACCGCACTGCTGAGTGGTCTTAATGCCCCTGCCTGGTTGGTCGGGGTTCTAGCGACCGGCGTTGGAGGTGGTATCCAAACGGTGGCGACCTTTATTCCGCCGATTGGCTTCATGTTTCTGGCTCTGGCCGTCCTTGAAGGCTCGGGTTACATGGCACGTGCCGCTTTCGTTATGGATCGTTTCATGCGGATGCTCGGTCTGCCTGGCAAGTCTTTTGTGCCACTGCTGGTCGGTTTTGGCTGTAACGTCCCTGCGATCATGGCGACCCGAACCCTGGAGAACCAACGTGACCGCACCCTGACTATCATGATGAATCCATTTATGAGTTGCGGTGCCCGGCTTCCGGTCTATGCGCTGTTTGCAGCAGCTTTCTTTCCGGTCGGAGGTCAGAACGTGGTCTTCCTGCTCTATCTGGCCGGGATAGGCTTCGCCGTATTGACAGGATTGATTCTCAAGTACACTCTGCTCAAGGGGAACATTACCCCATTTGTAATGGAATTGCCGCCCTATCATGTGCCGACCGTTAAAGCGGTTCTTCTACGTACTTGGGATCGATTGAAGTCCTTCCTGCTAAAAGCAACCCGTATCTTAATCCCGATGGTGGCGCTGCTGGCACTGCTCAATACCATGTCGATGGATGGGACAATCGGTCATGACGACAGCAAAGATTCGCTGCTCGCCTCGATCAGTCGTACGGTCACTCCGATCTTTGCACCAATGGGGATTGAACAGGATAATTGGCCCGCAACCGTTGGTATCTTTACCGGAGTTTTCGCCAAGGAGGCAGTCGTCGGAACTCTTGATGCTATCTACTTGCAGAATGAAGCCCATGAAGAACTGGCCGCAGGTGGTGACAAAGAAGTCTTCAGCCTGAGTGCCGCGTTGCAGGAAGCTGTGCAAACAATACCGGAAAATCTGGCCGGAGTAGCCGATACTCTGACGGATCCTCTCGGTCTAAGTATCGGCGATACCAGTTCCATCGACGCTGCCGCTGAAGGCTTGGCCGTCAGCACTGGAACCTTTGGTGCCATGAGCAAGCTGTTTGATGGCAAGGTTGGCGCCATTGCATATATGCTCTTCATTCTTATGTACTTCCCATGTGTTGCCGCTATGGCCGCTGTGTACCGAGAAACCAACGTGCGTTGGACACTATTCATTGCCGCCTGGACCACAGGCCTGGCTTATGTGTCGGCGACCGGTTTTTACCAGATTGCAACCTTTGCCCGCCACCCTGCCTTTTCGGCGGCATGGCTGGCAGGATGCGCTCTCATACTTGTTACCGTTATTCTGGTGATGCGTTTCCTCGGTAAAGATTCGCAGGGTGTAGGCATCGTTGTTCCGGTTAAAGGTTAAACTTTTGATTCGCAAAGATTGGACGAAAAGGAGGAACTATGACACCCAGTGAAGTAAAGCGCTACCTGGCAGAACGTAAGGTGGCACCTTTAAATGATATCGCTATACATTTTGACATGGAACCGGATGCCGTGCGTGGCCTGCTTGGCCATTGGATCAGAAAAGGGCGGGTCAGGCTTCATCAGGATGAGAGCTGCAAAAGCGGCGGATGCTGTGGCGACTGTGGTACGCATGATAAAGAAATTTACGAGTGGATGCAGTAGGGTGAAAGAGTCAGACAGCTATGCATATTCATAATCTAGAGCAATGGCAGCATGGGCACAATTTCTTTGTGCACCGTAAGCAGAACGAGAAGAATACTAGAAAAGTAATGGGCCTAACAGCGGTCACCATGGTCGTCGAGATCGCCGCCGGTGTTGCTTTTGGTTCAATGGCGCTGCTCGCTGATGGCTGGCACATGGGCGCCCATGTAGCAGCCTTCCTGATCACCCTGTTTCCTATAGCTATTCACACAAGCACGCCAACAATCCAGACTTCACCTTTGGCCCAGGCAAGATCAACGTACTCGGTGGTTTCGCCAGCGCTGTAGCTCTTGCAGTAGTTGCCTTGATCATGGCCGTCGAATCGGTCGGACGTTTCTTCTCGCCTGTGGAAATCCATTATGGGCAGTCGGTACTGGTTGCCTTGGTCGGTCTTGCAGTCAATGTCGTCAGTGCTTTTTTGCTGCATGGCAGCCATGGACATGACCATCACCACGAGCATAGTCACGGCCATAACAATCATCACCAAGACCACAACCTAAAAGCAGCCTACTTTCATGTCCTGGCCGATGCCTTGACGTCTGTTCTGGCGATCGTTGCGCTACTGTTTGGAAGTCTGTTCGGCTGGTGGGCATTAGATCCGCTGATGGGAATTGTGGGTGCCCTGGTGATTACCCGCTGGGCATGGGGGCTACTCAAGGAAAGCAGTGCCATCCTGCTCGACGCCGGAGTCAAAAGCGAGTTGCGTGAAGAAATTCGAGAGATTATCGAAGCAGATTCAGACAACCGAATTACAGATATCCATGTCTGGAAAGTGGGGTCACATCACCTCGCTGTTCTATTGACCCTCGTCACCCACTTCCCACGCCCTTCAAGTGACTACAAGCAATTACTGGCTGGTTTCGATCAAGTCAAACACATAACCATTGAAGTGATTAAGTGCGAGGACGAGCCTTGCATTGTACTGGAGGAAGCAGTTTGACGGTGGCAGGTTTTATCTTTCTCAAAAACACACCTTCTGAGAGGAAAAGCGGCTTCGTATTGATAGCGGTATTCGAGAAACAGACCACCTTCTGACACTATAGGAGACATAATTCGACAACAGATAAACCAAGGGAAGAAGTCTATATTCGGTAATAATTAACAGATTCTTGCAAATGATTATAATCGTTTTACAAGGCCGGATTAAATGTTAACGTTAATCATATTAATCAACAACTTGGCTTAATATGGCCAAACCTGTTGTGAGGCAGGGACGGAAAGCCACGGGTCTTCCATTCACATATCCAAGAAGATCGCCGAGCTGCTGAAGCATCTGATGCCTTGGCAGCTTTTTGTATAGCGTGTTGCCTTTAAATAGGAAGGTCTCAGGAAATGAAAGTTAAAGCACTTCTTTACGTGGGACTTCTCATCGCATTGTCAGGTTGTACAGGGATGGCAGTAAAAAATGAGCCATCCTCAAGCAAGGAACAATCCCTTAAACATTTAACAAAGAATTATTTTATTGCGGAGAATCCTTATCTCATTAGAAGCAACAGCGCCCAACACACTAAACGCATGATGACTTGGATTAATATCAGCAAGGATTGAACATATAGCTAATGCAGCATTCTTTAAATTGATTAAGTCAATCTATAACAATAATTTTTAAAAATGCTTTTAGACTTTTTGGCTCCGGAGGTGGTGTTGTGAGCTATTTAAATGTTTTGAAGAAGACATCCTTTCTAGACCGTTGGCTACTCGTTAAACATTCAAAGGCTTTTGTTCCACCTGACTCCCTAACTCTAATTTTAAAACTTTATGCTGCACGATTTGTAGCAACCCTTTTAATGGCAATTATTTGGGTAGGTTTTACTTTGACGACCGGAATTTTTACAGTAGGCATGGTAATTCTATTAGGAGTTGCTATCGGAGGTGCACATTTTCCGCTACGGCAAAAACCACATCGATTTCATCTTCTGGGTGCACTTCATTGACGATTGCTGGCGGTATACTTTGTAACTTTTTGGCTGGTTTAGCGTTTTTTAGTTCTAAAATAGGGGTCAGCTATTGGCAAGTATTGGATGCAAACCTCTCTATCGAGAACCTGCAAATACTTAGTGGGGTTTTTATCCAATCTTTACTGCCTGAAGACCTCCTCTACTATATGGTTGCGATAGCAGCAGTCCTCCTCCTGGCACAACATAGCTACTTCTGCGTTTTGAGCCCTTCGCAAAGTATTGAGGTACAGTTAAGAAATGGCAAAGATTATCACCTGGGCTTATCCGCTCTTAATGCTCTTCTTTCTCTGGGTAGGATTGTTCGGTTCAAACGTTCTGATGGTTGGGCTGTTGTTGGTCGAGATTCACTAATAACTGGGTGCAACCCTTCACCATATGCTGGCTCCGACCGAAGACTCCCCACTTGAAGAAAGCAATTTGACATGTGCTGTTAAAATGATGGCCACCGAGGTTAAATCTTTGGTGGCCTTTTCTATCTGTCAGGGTCAGCAATAATTTGACCTTTATGAAAAATCCGCAAACTCAAAACAATTCAGGAGTAATTATGATAAAATTTTACCATTTCAAATAGGAGTAAGAGCTCTTGACGACAACGGCAAGTCCTCAAATCAAAAGCACAAATATTAAGTTTCAGGACTTATTCGATCTTGAAGAAATCCAGATTGTTCAGGACGCTTTTGCCAAGGCAACAGGTGTCGCTTCGATCATTACTGATACTGATGGACGACCAATCACGAAGCCCAGCAACTTCTGCAGCCTTTGCAGAGACATTATCCGCGAAACTGAGAAAGGTCTGAATAACTGCATGTGTTCCGACGCTGTCTTGGGGCAGGGCAACCCTAATGGGCCAACCATGCAACCCTGCTTAAGTGGCGGTCTTTGGGACGGCGGTGCCAGTATCATGGTGGGTGACAAACATATTGCCAACTGGCTGATCGGGCAAGTTCGCAATGAAGAGCAAGATGAAGAAGGTATGCTGGCCTATGCCCGTGAAATTGGAGCGGACGAAGAGGCGTTTCGACTTGCGCTGGCCGAAGTCAACATCATGTCTACCGAACAATTCAGCAATGTATGTCAGGCTCTTTTCGTTATGGCTAAACAAATGTCCACTTTAGCTTATCAGAATGTGCTGCACGCACGGATTATTGATGAACGAGATGAGGTTGAAAAAGCTCTGCGGGAGAGTGAAGAAAAGTTTAGGCTTTTGCTTAATTCAACTGCTGAAGGCCTTTATGGCCTCGACACCGAGGGGAAGTGCACTTTTTGCAACCCCGCTTGTTTAGATATCTTGGGTTATGTAAGTGAAGCCGATCTTCTTGGAAAAAACATACATAAATTGATTCACCATCATCGATTAGACGGAACAGAATATCCCGAGGAGGAATGCAAAGTCTACCTTGCCTTCATAAAAGGCGAAGGAGTTCATGTTGACAATGAGGTTTTTTGGCGAGCGGATGGGAGCCACTTTGACGCAGAATACTTTTCTTACCCAATGCACATGGAAGAGAAGGTGGTCGGATCGGTTGTTACATTTTACGATATCTCCGAACGAAAAAAGGTTCAAACTGCTTTGATTGAAGCGAAAAAGACTGCCGAGGAGTCAAATTCTGCCAAAAGCGATTTTCTCGCTAACATTAGCCATGAGATCCGAACTCCATTAACAGTTTTCATGGGTGCCATTGAGCATCTTATGGAAATTGACAAAGATCCTGTTTGTCGGGAAGTCCTTGATTTGGCAAATATCTCGTCGAGACGACTTAACGTATTGCTAAACGAAATCCTGGATCATTCAAAGATTGAGTCTCGTCAAATGGACTTGGAGGAAGAAACTTTCAAAGTGAGAAAATGTCTTAATGAAACTATCTATATGATGACCGATAGAGCCAGAAGCAAACATCTCAAATTGGTGCTCGACGTTTCTCCATTAGTCCCTGAAATCATGTTGGGTGACCCTTTTCGTCTTGGCCAAATCTTGCTGAACCTTATTGGGAATGCTATCAAATTCACTGATGGAGGTGAAGTCACGGTAAGGGCCGAGCGCCAGGGTGACTACCTGAGGTTTAGCGTGATTGATGCCGGTATTGGAATCGACGAGGACAAGTTGGAAGAGATTTTCTTGTCTTTCAGGCAGGTGGATAATTCATCGACTCGCAGACATGGAGGCGCAGGCCTGGGCTTGGCTATTTCTAAAGGTTTGATTGAGTTAATGGGGGGGCACATCTTTGTCCACAGTGTGCTTGGTCTGGGCAGTGTGTTTAGCTTTACGCTGCCGATAAAAACGTGAAAACCTATTGAGGAGTAGTTTTACTCCTTACATGTTACGACTTCCGATAAGAAAAACGGCTTCTTGTTGGTAGAGAGATAAAAGAAAAGCCCCAACCGGGGTGGCTGGGGCAGATAGTACTTATATGATTTGAGCTCTTAGCTGGACGCTAGAGATTCCTTTGCTTTTCGGTACGGGTGTCCCATCAGTAAAACTGCTGTTGCAGCCATGTAATGACTTTCATGCCAAGCGTGTTCCAATTCAAGGTCTTTGTTGTAGATTTGGCGCATGTAAACCAAGAGGATTGCCCAAACGATGGCAAAGATCCAAAAGGCTCCAAGCTCAAAGAAACTACTAACAAGTGTTTTGTGCAGGCCGCTCGCAAGTGCAATCCCAGCGAGATAAGGTGTCCCCAAGTAGGCAATAGCCCCAATGATGGCACCAATCAAAGGTAGTAGAAGAATGTAGAAAAAAAAGGCCCCAAATGCATAAAAACCAGCTTCAAACATTTCTTTCTCCTTTCGCTCAATGAAAAACCAGGTTACCGAATCACTTCTGGCAACCCGGCTGTCTTATGAAAGACCCGTGGCTTTCTGTCCTCTCTTCACAGAGAGTTTGGCTATAGGGAGAAATATTATAGATAAATAATTTTCCATGTCTAATTTTTTAGAAATTTTCATTTTACGTAAGTAGTCGCCGTGCCGGAGAGAGGGTCATGCAATCCATGACAAAGTTTGTTTAAAGATTGAAGTTGAAGGTCAACCGAGCCAAAAGTGCAGTTGCCAGCCCATGGAAACGTAGCTTCCTTGGATTCAGCTTTACCGGCCAACACCAGCCGCGTATCCAGATACCTAAGGAGACCTTGAAACAGTTTCGTCAGAAACTCAAGGGACTCTTTCGTGTGGGACGAGGTAGAAACCTTGGCCGTTTTACGCAGGAAGACCTCAACCCCGTTCTTCGCGGGTGGTTGCAATACTTTGGGCTTGCAGAGACGAAGGGCTATGCGGAAGAGCTGGACGGGTGGATTCGTAGACGACTACGGTGTGTTCTCTGGCGTCAGTGGAAGCGAGGCCATACACGCTACAGGCAGCTACGACGGCGAGGAGTCGAAGAAAAGCGCACTAGCAGCCTGTCGGACTATCTGGGCTGAAGCGAAAATTTGACTGTTTGAGAACAGATTTTGGCTCTTTTGAGAGTAATAGCCGTAGCTATTGGTCGAAAAGGAGCTGAGATATGGACCAAACAGGCGGATTTGCAGCCAGTTCATGGTTAGTCCGACAGGTTGCTAGAGCCAGTGTCTTCAATGGCAGAGGCCCATGGTGGAACAGTGGTTCATCACATATGAATGACGCTTTTCGGAAACGCTACTTTGACAAACTTGGATTGTACAGCCTGGTCGATGGGTTGCAGTGTAAACAAAGAATAACAACATAAGGAACCGCCGTGGTACGTGACCCGTATGCCCGGTGGTGTGAGAGCCGAGGGAGGGCAATCTCCCTCAGCTACTCGATCATGCAGACAACGCTTCTCTGTGCTTATAATAAAGTCGATATACTGAGGATGTGCTGATGCCGTAATGTTCGGCAATTTCACGATTGTTGCAGCCTGGCGTTTCGTAATCATTTAGGAGTTCGACTATCTTTTGAGATGTAAGTTTTGGCTTCGCTCCGAAGACAACACCCCGTACCTTAGCTTTCTTCCGACCTTCCAGCGCTCCTGAATCCTTTGTCGTGCACGGGGTCTGTTGTGATGTTTATCCTGAAACCTTGACGATTGCTCTGCCCCTGCTTTTCCCTTCCAGGATCAGTCCAATACGTTCCTCCAATGCTTCCAGAGAGGGTAGCTCTGTAGTGATCTTTTCAAGACGGTCCAGTTTCCAATCAGAGGCGACCTTGTTCCAGACCTTCATGCGCATATCGACCGGGCAGTTCACCGAGTCAACGCCCAGCAGGGTAATCCCGTTTATTATGAATGGGAAGATCGAGGAGTGAAGCTCGGCTGCCCCGACATTTCCGCAACAGGTTACTGCACCTCCGTATTGGGTTGTTTTGATAGCCGTAGAAAGCACGTTTCCGCCAACCGTATCTATGGCACCGGCCCAGCGAGGTCTTAAAAGTGGGCGGCCACTCTGATCATCGGCCTCTTCAATACTGATGACCTCTTTGGCACCAAGCTCAAGAAGATACTCTGCTTCATCGACAATGCCGTTTACAGTAACCACCTCGTAGCCACTTTTCACCAAAATTGATAAGGCAATACTTCCCACGCCACCCGTAGCTCCTGTCACAAGGACAGGCCCTTTGTCCGGGGTAACGCCACTGTTTATAAGTTTGAAACAGGAGAGGGCGGCAGTAAACCCGGCTGTTCCGTAGATCATACTCTCGCGTAAAGTCAGGTTCTCCGGCAGCTTGACGACCCAATGTGCTGGCACTCTGACATACTCGGCATATCCGCCAGAGGTATTCATCCCCAGGTCATAACCGGTTACCAGAACTTGCTCTCCTACTTTAAAATCAGAACTGCTGCTTTCCGCCACCACACCGGCGACATCAATCCCTGGTGTATGAGGATACTTCTTCGTAACGCCCTTGTTACCTGAGGCTGACAGGGCGTCTTTATAATTTAGAGATGAATATTGAACATTGATGATCACATCACCTGCAGGTAAATCGTCAATATGCTTTTGTTTGATCTCACGAACGAACTGTTTGTCTGAGACTTCCGTTACGACCATGGCTTTGAAACTGATATTATTCATTGCGTTCTCCTTGGAAGATTATGAGGTGTTTGGCCTTTTCATTGACCCGACACAACATTTCAACTCTAACATAAATTATGTCAGGAGTTATTTGCAGAGAAGATCCCAAGTTGGCAGAGAGGCTGTAATCCCCAACAAGTCAGAGGATTCAAAATGGAAGTTATGCCCCGGAGACGGATCGGTGCAAAATAGTGGGCCGGAGATAGAAAATTGAGTGTCTCCTAGCCCCCAATTGAACAAAAGAATCTCGCAAACGGAGCGGACGGGGACCGGAAGACAAGAAGAAAGAGCGACCCTTGGAAGGTCTCTCGCATGTTTCTTAAATATCACGACATCCGAGAAGAAAATCGCCTTATTATTGAGCCTTTTGCAAAAGTACATTCACGTTTATGAATACACTTAATAAAAGCATATAAAAGTCGAGCTTCAAGGACAACTGTCTGATATTATTAGGTTACTAGGCCAAACAATCCTCAGGATGATGCCCATGAAGCTCAACGCGAAAATATCATGGTTGATGGGAACAGTACAGCAAAGTCTGTTTCCTTATCTTGACGAAAGCCTCCCCGATCCGCTCACAGAACCGGAGAAGCGTTTGGTCAAGATTCTTGAGCTGATTCAAATTGAACAGCATGTCCCAGTTAGTCGCCGTCGGCAATGGTTGGGACGACCGATCAAGGAACGTGAAGCGATCGCTCGGGCCTTTGTAGCTAAGGCGTTACTTCGTTATCAGCACACCAGGTCTTTGC
>JARUHP010000040.1 GCA_030005635.1 Deltaproteobacteria bacterium IMCC39146 | reverse complement strand
CTTGCCGCTCAGCTAACGGTTCCCGTCATCAGGGTCCGTAGAGGACTTTCACCTCCAAGTCACCAGTTAGACACCACATCCAACCGGATGGCGCTTTCGCGCCGTGCGCCATGCCTGGCACACCAAAAAAAAACCCCCACAGCCAAGAGGGGTCTGTGGGGCAAAGGGTTCTATGGGTTTTGCTTTAGGAGGTAGAACATGAAGAACTATGTTCTGTGGTTAATATCGTACCGATTTCGTCAGGCATGTCAACAGATAAATGAAAACAAAAAAGGCCACCAAGGATCAAATCCTGGTGGCCGTAGCTTTGTGAATTAAAGAGCTTCCTGAATACCTCTATCAATAATAAGTCGTTTTCCCTCTCAGGAGTCGTGACTAATTCCCAACAGGTTATGGGCCAGACACCATGTGGGAGCAGCCCCGATCAGGCCGCCAGTTTCTTCAAAAGGTAGCGCCCGACCCAGTTCTTGGAAAACTGGAAAGCGGTCCGCCCGCAACGTTTACTCTTGTCACGCGACCACTTGACAGCGTCCTGTTCGAGCTCAGGAGACCAGGGGATTTCAACCTTGCGTTCACGGGCCTGGCGCTCCACACAGAGACGGACGGCGTCAAGGTAACGCTCCTGACTGAACACGTGGAAGGGGACCCACAAACCAAAACGGTCGGAAAGTGAGACCTTCTCCTCCATCGCCTCGCTCTGCTGCAATTCCCCTTTGACGTATTTACCGCCGAGATGATCGGATTCATATTCAGGCAACAAGTGGCGACGGTTCGAGGTCACATAGATCAGCACGTTCTCCGGTGCTGAATAGACCGAGCCGTCGAGCGCGCTCTTCAGCATCTTGTAGCTCAGCTCGCCGACCTCGAAGGTCAGATCGTCGCAGAGCAGAATAAACCGATAAGGCTCGTTCTCTACTGCGGCAAAAATCTCCGACAGATAGATCAGGTCTTCCTTCTCCACCTGGATGACGCGCAAGCCATCAGCGGCGTACTCATTGAGCAGAGCCTTAACCAGGGAAGATTTACCGGTCCCACGCGAACCCCAGAGCAGCGAATTATTGGCGGGCAAGCCGGCAAGGAACTGCCGGGTATTATCGATCATGATTTCCTTCTGGTCTTCAACACCGAGAAGTTCATCAAGAGTGGTGGTGTCGGTCACTTTGACCGGCTCGAGAAAGCCGGAAAAGGAATGACGGCGCCAATTGGCAGCGGAGCAGGTCAACCAGTCAACCGGCTTGCACGCCTTGGGCAACAACTGTTCTACGGAACTGAGAACACGCTCCAACTGGGCAACAACTTCGGGTTTCAACATCATCTTTTTCATCTCTCTTTCTTTCTATCGGACATTCATTAGGTGCTTAAAAGCGTTTCTGTATACGTTATCCACAGGGTTGAAGTCAAATTTTAATCATCTTTTACACCAACTTACGCGCCGGAAGTGTTGCACCTTTCTCTGGCTAAGGTTATGCTCGACAAAGACCCGACCTCACAGCAAGGCGCCTCTAAACGTGGAGAACCTTTATGGATATTTTCGCCAAGCTGGCCGCAAGCACCCTCAAAGAGAATAGCGAAGGAGACCTGCCCGACTTCATCGTGCCGCTACTGATGAAGGTCGCCGAGAATCCGGCTGATTTCGCTGGCCGCGAAGCTCTGGTCGAGGAGCTCGTCATGCGCGTCGAGCAGTACGAGACCTGGTCCGAGATGTGCTGTGAAAAACAAGGCTTCAGTCTCGAAGACATCCATCGCACCCTCGACCGTCTCAAAGTCAGATACTAAGTAAGCCAACTCAGCCACGTTACAAGGCCAGCGACGATTGTCCATGCAAAGCATTCACGACGAAATCATTAAACACCTGCCACGTGCGGAAGAATCCCGACGCCTTTTTCACGGTCGGGGCCACTGCTTTGCCGGTTATGAAGATCTACTGATTGACTACTTCCCCCCTGTTGTCATGGTCACTCTCTACCAGAAGCGTCCTCAAGCCTGGCTGGAGGAACTGACCGAAATGCTGATCTCAACCTTGCCTGAACAGCCCCGGACGATTCTACTGCAGGAACGCTTCCTTGCCAATGGACCAAGCCGCCTGCTGCACGGGCCAATGTCTGAAGATATAGAAGCCCGGGAAGCGGGTCTCTCTTTTCGCCTGCGTCTCGGCGAGGCACAGAATATCGGATTCTTCCCGGACATGGCAGCAGGCCGCAAACTGGTTCGCGAGCGCTCTACGGGCAAACGCGTGCTCAACCTCTTTGCCTACAGCTGCAGCTTTTCTGTTGCAGCACTGGCCGGAGGTGCGACCCAGGTCGTCAACCTCGACATGAACCGCGGCGCCCTGGAGCTTGGCAGGCGCAACCATCAACGCAACAACATCGATCTGCGCAAAGCCAGCTTTCTCCCCCTGGAGTTCTTCCGCAGCCTCAGCAAACTGAAGAAGATCGGCCCTTTCGACCTGGTGATCTGTGACCCGCCAGCTGCCCAGGGGAAAAGTTTCACCGCGGAGAAGCACTGGCCAAAGCTGGTGCGCACGCTCCCCAAGCTGGTCAGCTCCGGAGGTGTGATTCTGGCCTGTCTCAACGCCCCCCACCTCGGTCCTGACTATCTCGACGACCTGTTTGCCGAAATCCTTCCTGCCGCAGAAAATCTGGGCATGTTTACTCCGGGAGAGGATTTCCCCGAAGCCGACCTGGCATGCGGAGTCACTCTGCATCTTTACCGTCTGCCTTGAGGTGCCATTCAGACAAAACGAAAGACAACTCAAACCATCAATTAACACAAAGTCCCGAAGAAGCGGAGCTCGCAGAGGAAAGGGAAACTCCAGCGCTTGGGTATGATCGGTATTCCTTTGCGATCTACGTTCCTCTGCTTGAGGCAGAATTTTCTTTTAGAACCGTTATTTTTTCTAAAGATTGTGCTAATCTGGCCTCCTTGAATTCTGCAATTAAAGGATGGCAATTCCTGTCATGACGACAGCAACTTCCCCGCTTGGCAAATTTTATCGTAGCCTCTTTACCCTGCTCCTGGTGTTGCTGGTTCTAACCGCCTGCAGTACGCCACAAAGGCAGAGGAGCAAGACCGAAACCGTTCCATCCGAAGACCCAATCTCCTCCCTGCTCAAAGAGACGCCACACCCTGAAAATGAAGCGGCACAGGCAACAGTGCCCTTGGAAACGATGGGTTATTCGATCCAGGTCGGTGCCTTTGCCAATCTCGACAACGCCGTTCGTCTGGAGCGCCTTCTCGAATCGCGAGGCATAGACGCCTACTACTTCCGCCATGAGTCGGGGCTTTACAAGGTTCGCTTCGGCAATCACAGCACCTACAAACCGGCCCGTGCCGAAGCAGAACGGTTACAGGCCCAGAGCTTGATCGATACATTTTTCATCGTCTTCCCCGAGGATTATGCCGCCGCCCGCATCAAGCAAAGCGGCAAAGGCAACCTGCGCGACGAGCTGGTTAAAACGGCCAAGCGTTTCGTCGGCATTCCCTACCGCTGGGGCGGCACAACCGCCAAGAACGGTTTTGACTGCAGTGGTCTGACGATGGTCTCTTACCGGCTGAACGGCCTCAACCTGCCACGCGTCTCACGCAGCCAGTTCAAGGCAGGCAAATGGGTCTCGAAGAAAAACCTGCAACCGGGAGACCTGGTCTTCTTCGCCACCAAGGGTGGCACGCGCGTCACCCACGTCGGCATGTATGTCGGTAGCGGCAACTTCATCCATGCCCCCCGAACCGGCAAAAACGTACGCATCGAAAAACTCTCGAACTCGTTCTTTGCAAAAACCTACATGGGTGGCAGAACGTATCTTTAGGGATCAGGGATCGGGGATCGGGGATCGGGGATCGGGGATCGGGGATCGGGGATCGGGGATCGGCTAAACCTATAAAGGTCGATGATTTTGACAAGCTTTTTCACGCCACACGCCACGCGCCACACACCATAGGGGCTTAGATGACACAGCAGGTCTCCAGAACAGCGACCCTCCTGGTCGTCTGCACCGCCCACTTCTTGATGCCCTTTATGATGTCTGCGGTCGGGGTTGCACTTCCTGCCATCGGCCGTGATTTCAACGCCAGTGCCATGCAGCTAGGGCTGGTGGAAACCACTTATGTCCTTTCGGCGTCGATTTTCCTCTTGGCCATGGGCCGTATGGGCGACATCTATGGCCGCCGCCGCATCTTCCAGTACGGTATCGTCGCATTTACCCTCGCCGGCGGTCTACTCTCCCAAGCCTGGTCGATTGAGTCGATGATTGTCATGCGTTTCTTGCAGGGCATGGGCGGTTCCATGGTTATGGCAACAACCTTCGCTATCGTCGTTTCAGTCTTTCCTGCTGAAGAACGCGGCAAAGCACTCGGCATCGCCGTGGCCAGCGTCTACGCTGGCATCTCCTGCGGACCCTTTTTCGGCGGAGCGCTGGTCACCGCCTTCGACTGGCGTTCCATCTTCTACCTTGCGGTCCCTCTCGGCATGATCACTTTCGCTGTTTCCTGTGCCAAACTGCGTGGCGAATGGGCTGAAGCCAAAGGAGAACCTTTCGACTGGCGCGGCAGTCTGGTTTACGCGGCTGCAATCCTGCTGCTGATCTGCGGAGCCTCGAATCTGGACAAAGGCCTCTGGGCCTGGCTGCTGGCTTTGTGCGGCACAGGGGGTTTGATCCACTTTCTGATTCTTGAATCGCACACCGAGTTCCCTGTTCTCAATGTCAACCTGTTGCGTAGCAACCGGGTGTTTGCCTTCTCCAACCTGGCGGCCATGCTCAACTATGCCGCAACGTTTGGGGTCACTTTTTTCCTGAGCCTCTACCTGCAATACGTCAAAGGCTTGAACCCCCGCGAGGCAGGAACCATTCTCATCATTCAACCAATCGTGCAGGCGGCCTTCTCACCACTCTGCGGACGGCTCGCCGACCGCTTCTCCGCAGCCACCGTGGCGACCATAGGTATGGGCCTTTGTTCTGCCGGCCTCGCCATCGCCGCCAGCATCACGGCCACAACTTCGATATTGCTGGTCATGGTGATGCTGGCAACCCTGGGGCTTGGCTTTGCGCTCTTTTCCTCACCCAACATCAGCGTCATCATGGGCAGCGTCCCGCCCCGCTACCTTGGTGTCGCCTCCGGCCTCAACAGCACCATGCGCACCCTGGGCATGATGGGCAGCATGACGATTATCACCGTCATCTTCTCTATCTTCATGGCTGACCAAGCCGTGACCCCGCAAACTCAACCCCAGTTCCTCGCCAGCATGCACACCGCACTCGTAACCTTCTCGGCCCTCTGCATCGTCGGCATCTTCTTCTCAATTGCCCGCATTAAAAAGCAACCGGACCCGGAATAATCGCCCTGGCGGGCAAAAGCCACTGCAACAAATCGCGACAAACCGGAAAAACTCGGTAAGATTAAAATAAGACTTTACCGACAGGCTTAACTTCCGGAAATGCCATGAAGAACCAGAAACCGAAGATATCTCCACTCTTTCTCAGCCAGTTTGAAGTTGACGAGACCGTACCCTTCCAGCGCCACCTGAACCGGCTCGAAGTCGAAATCGGCCAGGAAGACTACAGCCGGTTGAAGCGGGTTGAGTTGCTTGATGAGGTCCCGGCTGAAGCCACTTTTGCCAGCATGATAGAGATCACCGAGCGTCTGCTGAAAAGCACCCAGAACAATTACAATCGTTTGCTTTTAAAGCGTCTGCAGGCCCGTATCTACATCGACCCCATCCACTATTCCATCTTCTACCGACTGCCGGATCGCTGCCTGCGCTTCGTCGCAACCTGGCGCAAAGAGGTCCTGCAGCGCTTCTTTGCCGAAGTCCCGACAAGCGATTCCGGTTGGCAGCCCTGCTCTCATGCCCTTCCTGAATTTGAAGCTCGCTTTCTACCGGACGCCGCAGGTGGCGTTCTGCTCTTACGAAACTTGCAGCATGTCGACCGTCAACAGCGGCCTCTGATCACAGCAAGCCACGGCCCTTACGATCCGCACACCCTCGAGGTGACACTCTACTTCCTACGCACCGGCAAAGGCGGCTCGGCGATTATCAACCTCGGCTTTGCCGGGCGCGAGCCCTTAACCGATGAAAATCTTGCTCAACTGGAAAGCTGGGGGGTCCCACTCAACCCGAGCAATATCGACGTCATCTATCCCTACATTGATGAACTCGGCCATCCTTACTGCTTCAAGCTCGAAGAAGGCTTGCCCGGCTATGTTGCCGCACTGGAGATAAGCTTACCGGACCTGGTGATAGATATTCATGGTTGTGTCGGGACTTTCACCGACGATAGGCGCGTTGTGGTCGGCCTCGGCGGCCTGCCGCCCTTCCGGATCGCCGAGCAACTTGGGGAGTTACACCGTAAAAAAGACGTCTTCTATCTCCAACCTCATAACGAGATGCAGCAAGGCCTGACCCTGGTGCGTGACCTCTCCGAGGAAATGTACGTACAGTTCTGTGCCGACACCCATCACTGTTACAACTTTGCGCTGCTCGGCGGCATGCAGCTGCTCGGCACACAGATCGATCCGCGCATCGACACCGACAGCCTGCTCGAAGGGGAAGAGCGGGCTTTTTTACCGAATGAGGACCTACGCTGGCTGCCGGGCGCCGGAGCCAACGCCCTGCAGCGCATTGCCGCACACAAGCTCAACCCGGCCAGCCAATGCCTGCATGTCGAAATCCCTACCGCGGTACGCCGCAAGATGGTACTCAAATTGCGATCTCTGGAGATTGAGTCTTCGCTTGATGCCAGTGGTTTGTAATTTGCATTGCGGCGGGGGCCTTTAACGCAAAGACGCAAAGGGTAAAAAGAAAGAAGACCAAAGATAATACGAGACAAGAACAGAAATCGGCCGCAGATAAAATCTGAAAACCTCTGATAAAGTCAGTATCAAAGGCCTTAAAGCTTTTGATTTATATCCTTTTTTATCAGCGGCCAACAATGATTAAGCCTTGGCTTTTTTGCTCTTGTATTCTGGAAAAGCCTCACAAAAAAAGGCAGCCAATCGGCTGCCTTTTCGGTAACATAAACTCGCATGAACGAGTCTTTAGTAGATCACGATATAACCATGCTTAGTGGCAATGCTGGAGATTTCCAGAACATCTTCAATCTGGTAGGTCTCACCATCAAGCACGAAGGTGTAGCCACCGTCAGGGTTCTTTTTGGCGAGATCAATCAGGTATTCAAAGCTGGCCGTTTTTACTGTTTCCATAACGTCCTCCCCAGAGCTGGCTCACGTCAGAGCAGAGCCATAACCTCTTCATGCAATTCCTTGTTGGCCGCAGCAACCACAAAGCCACCGCTGACCGGCGTCTTGCCTTCAGCATCGGTGATCACGCCCCCTGCGGCCTCTATAATCGGAATCAGTGGCACGATGTCGTAGGGTTGCAGGGTATCCTCAACCACCAGGTCGACCTGGCCGAGCGCCAACATGCAGTAGGAATAACAATCGCCGCCAAAACGTTGCAGACGCGATTTCTCAGAGATCCTGCGAAACGCTGCCAGGTTGTCCTGGTTGGCGAACATACTCTCGTGGGTGCAATAGAGGAGTGCCTCTTCGAGGCGAACCTGCTGCCGTGAACGCATGGCGAGCGTCTGGCCCTTATCTTCTAAAAAAGCTCCGGCGGCACTGCCGTAAAAAAGCTCCCCCGTTGCCGGTTGATACATAAGCCCGGCAAGAGCCCGGTCTTCCTGCTGCAAACCGACCAGAATCCCCCAGGTTGGAAAACCGCTGATAAACGCCTTGGTGCCGTCGATCGGATCGACGATCCAGTTGACCTCCGTGGTCCCGGGCGTTGCCCCGTCCTCTTCGCCGATCACCCCAAAATCAGGGCAGTAGCGAGTCAGCTCTTCGCGCAGATAAGCCTCAACTTCTCGATCTGCCTGGGTCACAGGATCGAAGCTGCCTTTGCCGAGCTTGTTGTCCACAGAGAGTGTTTGACGGAAATAACGCAGGGCAATTTCACCGGCACCACGCACACCCTGTTTCGCAAAGCTCAAGGCCTCGGCAATATTCTGTTCTGTCAAAGGGGTCCTGTTCATGGCTTCGGGGTCCTGTAAACGAAAGATACACTTCGAGGTATTCTATAGGAAAACATGTTTCTCATCAAAACAAAGGTTTTACAATCAAGTCTCAATCTTTACGAACAAGACAAAACCTATTTCACCGGCTTTTCTCTGTGTCCTTCGTGCTCTCTGTGGTGGTAGCTTTTATATAAACAACGATTGAACTATTGCCGAGCCAGCCGCAAATTCTCCACATCGAACTCGAAGTTACTGCGATAGGGGTTAATATCCAGACCTCCCCGGCGAGTGTAGCGAGCGTAGACTGTCAGCTTCTCCGGCTGGCAGAAACGCATTAGGTCGTTGTAAATGCGTTCAACGCACTGTTCGTGAAATTCATCATGCTGCCGGAAGGAGATCAGGTAACGCAGCAAAGCCTCCTGGTTGATTTTCGCACCCTGATAATGAATCAGGACACTCCCCCAATCGGGCTGACTGGTCACCAGACAGTTGCTTTTCAAAAGATGGCTGTGCAACATTTCGCTAACCTGTGCATCTGCATCTGCAGCGCCGTTAAGAAGTTCTGCATCCAGAGCGTAATTATCGACCTCAATATCAAGAGCATCGATGCACTCCCCAGGCAGAGTCGCAAAGCTTTCCGTAGCAAACTCCGCAACAGCTATTAATCGGACATCAACCGGCATACCGGCGGCACCGCCGAGATCTTTGCTCATCAGGGCGCGCACTGATTCAAAATCGTCGAAACGGGTCTGGTTAAACGAGTTGAGGTAGAGCTTGATCGATTTCGATTCGATCAGGTTGGGCGATTCGCAGGGGATACGGAACTCACCCATGGCAACCACCGGTTTTCCCTGAGGGGTCAACCAGGAGAGTTCATAAGCGTTCCAGATATCCACACCGCGAAACGGTAAATCATCAGACAAGCCAAGCTCATCGCGCTTGAGTTGGCGAGGGATCGGGCAGAGCAGACCGGGATCGTACTCCGAGGTGTAGGTCGTAGCTTTCCCCAGTGGAAGATTGTCTTCAAATTCATTCATGGTATTCCCACTTTGCCAGATCAGGTGGCGATTTCAACTTAAAAATACTGATTCTATAATCAAAAAAAGTTTAACGCAAAAGCGCAGGGGAAAAGCTTTTGACTTAAGGGAAGAGATAAAACTGTTGAGCTTCAGCTTTTAAAAGGATCATTGATCGACCGCAGTCTCGGCTTCTTGTTCAGGCTCAGTTTCACTCAAAAGGTCGTCCCCAAGCGGTGCGCTCTTTTCAACAGGGTAACCATTTTCACGAATCAGGCTTTGCAACTCTTCAATCCGGTCTTCCGGGTGCGGGTGTGAAGCCAGCAAGTAAGGAACGCGGCGACCGGCCTTCTTGACCACCCGGGCGAAGAAATCCGTTGCGCCTCCGGCGTGTCCAAAGCTGTTCACCAACAGCTCAAGACCGAAGCGGTCTGCGTCTGATTCCTGCTGTCGCGAATAGCCGCTTTCGGTGGCCAGGAAAAGGTTACTCATTAGGCGACTGATTGCGCTGTCTTCGCCAAACACCAAAATGGCCGCAACGGTCAAACCTAGACCACGCCCCAGGCGTTTGAGATGATCGCGATGAGCAAAGTGACCCAACTCGTGAGCCAGCACCATGGCCAGCTCATTTTCCGATTCAGCCTGTTCCACCAGGCCGGAGAAAACCACGATATGCCCGCCGGGCAGAGCCAGAGCGTTAGCCTCCTCGTTTTTCACCAACTGAACGGTGAAGGTGTACTGGTGCAGAGGCGAATCTGCGGGCAGGTTATCGAGCAGCCTTTGCAAACGACGCCGCAAGGCCTCATCCTCGTTGGCCTCAAAGGAAGCGACGAAATGCTCACCGAGCCAGACTTCTGCCTTGATCGGAATTTTTGCTACCGCCAGATCGGCGGTAACGCCGAGGACCAGGTAAAAGACCAGGGCCAGCAGCAGCATGCCGCCGACCAACCAGGCCAGTTCACCCAAAGGATGGGTTTTCGAGACGTTAACGTTCTCGTCGATATGTTTCGGGGTGAACTTCACGGCCGGTTCATGACCACTGCGGTTCCGTAAGCGAGAGCCTCGATACTGCCGACACTGTTCTTCTTGTTGGCCGAACGGCCAATTGTCGAGGTCTCAAGGCGCAGGTTGACGATCATGTGCGCGCCCTTCGCTTTAGCCTCTTCTTTCATGCGCAAAATAGCTTCGCGTCGGGCGCGATCGATCAGGGTTTCATAAGCTTTGACCCGTCCACCGAAGAAGTTGCGCAGAATCGCCAGCAGCCGTTTGAAGTAATCGTTGGAGACCACCATGCTGCCACTGACAAGGAAGGAGTTGTTAACCGCACCATCGGCAAAATGGCCTTCGGCGTTAACCAGCATCAGCTTGATCAGCTCTTTTTCACGCCTGATGATCGACTTGTAATGACGCTTCTCGGCAATCGTGCCGCAGGAATAGCCAACCGCCATCAACAGCAGGAAGAGAAAAAGGTCAAGGTTGCCAAAAATGACTTCCAGCATAGTTGATCTCTACTCGACTTTTACTGCGGTGCCGTAGGCGAAAAGTTCGGCAGCGCCCTGTGCAACCGAAGAGGTGGCAAAGCGAATATTGACGACCGCGTTAGCTCCCATCAAGCGGGCCTGCTCAGACATACGATCCATCGCCTCCTGCCGCGATTCCTGCAACAGCTCGGTATAACCTTTCAGCTCACCGCCGACCAGGTTCTTCAAACCGGCCATCATGTCCCGACCGAAATGTTTGGCGCGTACGGTACTGCCCTGCACGATACCGAAATGCTCAACGATTTTTTTGCCGGGCACACTACCGACATTGGTCATAATCATGGGTCCTCCTAGTAAATCTAGCTTTAAGCTTTAGGGCTGTAAGCTCTAAGTAAAAACTAAACTTTAAAGTTTATGGTTTACAGCTTAAAGCTGGCTGTTTGCGTCCCTATTCTGCCGTGTCACCCATCAGTTTGGCAAGCATATCCGACATGCTCAGCTCTTCCTCTCCATCGACAAGGTGGAATCCTGCCCGGGCTTCTTCCTGGCGCACATCTTCCGGGATTTCGGCCAGGAAACGGCTGAGTTCACGGGGCTCGTCCTTGCCGTACTTTTTACGCGTATCCGCGTGCAGGACAGTCAATTTCTCCCGGGCGCGGGTGATTCCCACATAACAGAGACGGCGCTCTTCATCGACATCAACACCTTCGGAGACGGTTTTTTTGTGCGGCAGAAAGCCTTCTTCGAAACCGGGCAGAAATACATGGGGGAATTCCAGCCCTTTGCTCGAATGCAGACTCATTAGCACCACGGCATCCTTCGCCAACTTCTTCTCTTTGCTGTCCGAGCCCGGCTCGTCACGATCGAGCAACGCGATCTTTTCGAGGAAACCGGACAAAGTCGGCTTGCCATCACGTTCTTCGTAGGTTGCAAGAGCATTGACCACTTCCTGAACATTTTCGATGCGACGTTCGATCTTTTCCCGTGAGTCCGGGTCGCGCCGTAGCTCATCTTCGAGACCGATGGCAGAAAAGAGATCCTTTGCCGTAGCGGCGAGTCGGCCGCCGCCGCGAAACCAGCGTTTGTGCTCCTCGATCAGAGAGACAAACTTCTCCAGAGCGTCTGCAGCCTTGGCATTGATACCGTCGATCATGCGCGCTCTGCGTATCACCTTCCAGAGAGATTCTTTACTGGAGACTGAGGTGCGAATCAGCAGGTCGGCCGTGGTGCGACCGATGCCACGACGGGGGTAGTTTAGAATCCGCAGCAGATTGACTTCATCGGAGGGATTGACCATAAAGCGCAGGTAAGCAATGGCGTCCTTGACCTCCTTGCGATCGAAAAACTGCTGTCCGCCGATCAATACGTAAGGGATCTCGGCAAAGCGTAGTTCCTGTTCAAAGACCATGGTCTGGGCGTTGGTGCGCATCAGAATAGCATGAGCCTTATATGCCATCTTCTTTGTGCGTACATTGTGATTAATTCGCTCAATCACCGCTCTGGTTTCATCTTCAGCGTCGAGACACTTGACAACACCGATCTTTTCACCATCGGCACCCGCCGTCCAGAGCGCTTTGTCTTTGCGCTTCTGGTTGTGTTCAATCACCTTGTTGGCAGCGTTGAGGATATTGGCCGTAGAGCGATAATTCTGCTCCATTTTGATGACGTGAGCCCCGGCAAAGTTCTTTTCAAAATCAAGAATATTGCCCGGATCAGCGCCACGCCAGCCATAGATCGATTGATCGTCATCACCGACCACGCAGAAGTTGTTCCACTTGCCGGCAAGCCTCTGCATCAGGGTAAACTGGGCCGTGTTGGTATCCTGGTACTCATCAACCATGATGTATTGGAAACGGTCCTGGTAGCGTGCCTGCACCTCGGGGAATTCGTCGAAGAGCCTCACCACGAGCATAATCAGGTCATCAAAATCAACTGCATTGTAGCTTTTCAAGCTCTTCTGGTACTCGGGATAAACCTTCTGCGCCATCTCACCAATCACATCACCGCGCATGAATGGCCCAAACTTCTCCGGTGGCAGCAGACTGTTCTTGGCGTCGGAAATTTTCCAGAGAATGGCGTCGGGCTTAAGACCGTGATCAGCCTTGATGTTATTCATCAAATCCCTAATCAGACGCTGCTGATCAGAAGCACCGTAAATACTGAAATTGCGCTTGTAGCCCAGATGTTCGATATCTGCACGCAAGATGCGACAGCAGAGCGAATGAAAGGTCGAGATCTGGATCCGCTCCGTCTTGGTTTTCCCCGCCAGACCGGCGACACGCTCCCGCATTTCCTTGGCAGCCTTATTGGTAAAGGTGACCGCCAGAACCCGCTCCGGATCAATACACTTCGACCCGACCAGATGGGCAACCCGGTGGGTGACGACGTTGGTCTTGCCGGAGCCCGCACCGGCGAGTAACAGAAGAGGTCCCTCGGTATGCAGAACAGCTTCAAGCTGCTGAGGATTTAGAGAATCCAAGCTCATAATTGAAGCCTGTTCGGCAATCTATCGACAGAAATATCCCCGCCGCAAAAAGCGACCGGATAGGAATTGAACATCAATGTGTCTCCTAGGAATAAACGAACCGGATGATGACCGGAATCGGTGATTAGCAGACTGTCGGTCTATCTGGACTGAAGCGAAAATTCGACCGTTTGAGAACAGACTTTGGCTCATTTGATTTTGCGACATTTTGTGAATTACAAGGTACTTGTGTGATCCTGAGATGTGCTCGCAGATAGTATGCAAAGAAAAGGAAAAAGGCAAGGAACAAGCTGTAAGGCTGTAAGCTTTAGGCCATAGAAATTCGGTGACAGTTACCTCATTTCGTTTCATGAAGATTAAACAAGCTAACTGTCACCGAATTAATTAAATTGGCCGTTGAAGAATGTCTTGTTCCCCGTACCGCGTCCCACGTACCAGCTCTTATAGCCTATTGTATCCGTTCAGCGCGGCAACCCGATAAGCTTCGGCCATGGTCGGATAATTAAAGGTCGTATTGATGAAATACTTGATGCTGTTGTAGGGCACCGGCTGAGCCATGATCGCCTGCCCAATATGCAGGATCTCCGTAGCATTGTGACCGAAACAGTGGATACCAAGAATCTCCAAGGTCTCGCGGTGGAAGAGTATTTTGAGCATGCCGGCTTTGTGCGAAGTGATCTGCCCACGCGCAAGATTACGGAAGAAAGAACGACCCACCTCGTAAGGAACTCTCTGCTCGGTCAACTCGCGCTCCGTACCACCAAGGCAGCTGATCTCCGGAAGCGTGTAAATCCCGGTCGGGATATCCCGTACCAGCCGCTCATCGCAGGAACCTTCGGCGATATGCGTCCCTGCGAACCGTCCTTGATCGTAGGCCGCGCTGGCAAGGTTGGGAAAACCAACGATATCGCCCACTGCGTAGATATGAGGTTGAGCGCTCTGGTAGGCCTCGTTAACTTTGATATTGCCACGATGATCAGGCTCAATCCCCAGCGTTTCGAGACCCAATCCTTCAGAATTTCCAGTGCGCCCATTGGCCCACAACAACATATCTGACTTGATCACCTTGCCGGTTTTCAGGTGCAGAACGACACCATTATCGTTAACTTCAACGCGTTCGTATTCCTCGTTCTGACGAATCATCACGCCCTGCTCATCACGCATGTGATAACTCAAAGCGCTACTGATCTCGTCATCAAGGTACTCGAGCAGACGTTCGCGAGTGTTGATCAGGTTGATCTTGACCCCGATATTCTTGAACGCTGACGCATACTCACAACCGATCACTCCGGCACCATAAACTGTCAAGGTGGTGGGAAGCTCCTGCATCTGCAGTATCGTGTCGCTGTCCTTTACACGCGTGTTATCAAAAGGCACATCATCGGGATGATAGGGATGGGATCCGGCCGCGATAACAAAATAGTCGGCTGAACAATTGCGCTGGTTGCCCGCTTGATCCAAAATTTTAATATTGTGTGGATCAATAAAGCTCGCCTGGCCTTCGATGATCGTAATAGCGTTACGTTCGTAAAAATCCTCGCGATCACGCACCTGGCTATCAACCACACTCTTCATTGCAGTCATCAGATCATCACAGGTCACGCGACCGGGGTGACGACCGCGATCAAAAAGACGGTTCTTTTTTTCATCAGCGTATTTCCGCACCACATGAATAAAACTCTTACTCGGGATGGTCCCCAGGTGCGTGCAACCGCCACCGACCAGCAGATGATTCTCGACAATAGCAACAGACTTGCCCGCTTTGGCCAGCTTGATCGCCGCCCCCTCACCACCGGGGCCACTGCCGATCACGATCGCATCAAAATGGTTTTTCAGTGTTTCCATAGTCATTCGTAACTTTCCAATTAAGATAAATAGACAGACTTCATTAAGGATAAAGGAAAGCGGGGAGTTTGCAATAGCTCTTCTTTCGAAGATCAGCAATGTCCCGTATTTCACAAATATTTATGCAACTTCAACAAAAAAATGGCTTGCCGTATACGGGCAAGTATCTGATTTTACAAAAGCATAGCGGGCCAACATAAAGATTAAAATCCTTTACAATTAACCCTGCAGGGATAGAATAGGAATCTTCTAACGAAAAGGGTGATTTATGTTTCATATGCTCAGCGGAATGTTTTGTTTTGTAACTGTGACAGTAAGTTTCTTGTACGGAACAAGAATTTGCTGGGTTTGTGGCAAAAGTTGTAGTTTTGATGTGGCTCCTGCAAAAAAAATACAAATCCTGAAAGCAAATATTCCCGGTGGCTTTGCCGTTTATTCTTTCGGATTTATTGTTGCTTTTAACCAAATCTTAAACGGCGCCCTGACAATTGTCATTACTTCACTTATCAGCTCCCTACTCGTTTCTCATTTTGTCATTTCCATGGCGATGCCTGCACTAAAAAGAAACCCTTCAAGTCACATCCATTGATTTTGCCGCTGTGGCGCTGTTTAAAACAAACAAGCAATGAAAGCTCCCCGCAGCTAGCTTCTGGGAACAAAACCCTCTTTAACGATTTAATTGCAAAAAAAGCCCCACAGCTCAGGAGGGAGACTGTGGGGCAACGGGTTCTATGGGTTTTGCTTAGGAGGTAGAACATGAAGAACTATGCTCTGATTGATATATAACCATTTTAGTCATGCATGTCAACAAAAAAAGGCAATAAAAAAGCCCTTGCTCAACATAATGAACCAGGGGCACTTGAAACAACACTGGTTGTTAAGTCATTAGGGGGTATTTCAGTGAAGATTACTGGGGTAGCAAAAAAGCAAATGGCCGCCCCCGTTTTCACGGGAACGGCCACTGCCGTCAGGAAAGCTTCAGTAGGTTTATTCCGCAACCACCTGATTTTTTTAGCGGAGGGGGTGGGATTAGAACAAATACCACAAGCTTTTGTTTTCATACGAATAATAATAAGAACAATATTTCTTGTACCCCTATTAATACCCCCGATTATAAGATCACATGAACAGTGATTTAGGCCATTATTCCTATGTTATGTATGGCCAAAAACACTTATTGCCACGAAGATATATGCCTTCGTTTAACTATTGTGTAACCTGCACTCTAAACTTTGAGATTATCGATAATTACTGTTATGAATGTTATAGCTCGGGGTGAAATCTGATTATAAGGGTTTAGTAACTTTTTATTTGAAATTAAACTAAAGGCTTCGACAAAAGAACAACAAGGATGATCGTTGGAATTGACGGAAACACAGGAGGCGGAATTGAAATCTATCTACAATTTTTTACTGACGGCTACTTTGACGCTTGTACTCACGGGGTGTTTTACCAGTGACAAACCACTTATCGAGCTTAACTCTAGCAACTACTATCCTGAACTTGAGGGTAAATATATTGGGGAGGGAATAACGAGTGGCGAGCCAGAGGAACAAGCCGAAGAGGCCCTTTTTCTTCAGATCATTTTTTCAAAAGAGAACCGGACTTATCTTTGTAAACATAATAATTAGTCTTATCTGATCGATGCCCAAAAGGTTGCAGACGATCTCTATCTGTTGCAGTCCACGCTGGAAGTGCCTGAGGAAGAGGGTGATGATTACAACAAGCGTTACCTTGCCCTTTTCAGACGATCGAAGTCTGGTCACATGACCATGGTTGTACCTACCGTTAATAGGATGCAGGATCTTATACAAAAAAATGGCATCGCTTATGATGTGTGAGAAGATAAAGTCTACGAGTTGAAAGAAGACATCCTTATAGCGACGTTTCAGGCTCTTGTCGGACAGATGGTTCAATCTGACCTAGATCCGTTTCTTGTTTTTTATCGCAAAATCTCTTCTTCCTGAAAAAAGGGTTGTGACTATGAAGACTAAGCTTTGTTAAATGCCAATTTGTCATGCATGGCGCACTCTTGCAGACAACGATAACAACATTTCCCTAAACACAATAAGTAATCCCCCGGTTTGGCCGGGGGATACTTACTGTCTCTCATATAGGCTCACTTTCATATCCTGCACACTTCCCCTCCTGAATTATTCAGATGCTCCAAAGGACATCAAAATGCTTGGAAAGTAGCAAAAAAAAACGGATTCGTCGGTCCTTTGATAAGAGACCAGTTATTACCATCAGCAAAGACGTTTCAGCTGAAGCAATGAAACCCCTTGCAGCAAGCTGCGGTGGAAGTAGACATACTTTTTAACAATAAAATATGAGCCTAACGCGATCTGGTTTTTTCTATAAATCCTGTCAAATAAAAATGGCCACTTGGAATCAATCCAGGTGGCCATCATTTTGTCGTCCTAAATGTCGTTATCAATAGAGCCTTTTGCAAAAGTACATTCACGTTTATGAATACACTTAGTAAAAGCATATAAAAGTCGAGCTTCAAGGACAACTGTCTGATATTATTAGGTTACTAGGCCAAATAATCCTCAGGAGGATGCCCATGAAGCTCAACGCGAAAATATCATGGTTGATGGGAACAGTACAGCAAAGTCTGTTTCCCTATCTTGACGAAAGCCTCCCCGATCCGCTCACAGAACCGGAGAAGCGTCTGGTCAAGATTCTTGAGCTGATTCAGATTGAACAGCATGTCCCAGTTAGTCGCCGTCGGCAATGGTTGGGACGACCGATCAAGGAACGTGAAGCGATCGCTCGGGCCTTTGTAGCTAAAGCGTTACTTCGTTATCAGCACACCAGGTCTTTGCGGAACGCTTTGCTGAGCACCCCGAATTTACGGATCATTTGTGGGTTCAGCAAACGGCAGGAAGTTCCCTCGGAATCGACCTTTTTACGGGCCTTTGCCGAATATGCAAAGTCCGGTCTGGGCACGGTCGTCCACGATGCCTTGGTCAAGGAGTACCTCGGAACGGAGTTGATTGGGCACATCAGCCGGGACTCGACAGCTCTGTCGGGTCGGGAGAAGCCGGCAAAAAAGGTCAAATCGCCCAAGGTCGCGAAGAAGCGGGGGCGTCCGACCAAAGGTGAGGTTCGCCCACTGAAACGGCTCGATCTTCAGCGACTCCAGACTGCACAAGAAGCGCTTGCGGAATTGCCAAAGGTCTGTGATCGAGGCGTCAAGAAGAATGCCCAAGGCTATATGGAGACCTGGCACGGCTACAAGCTGCATCTGGACGTGAATGATTGCGGATTGCCGA
>JARUHP010000039.1 GCA_030005635.1 Deltaproteobacteria bacterium IMCC39146 | reverse complement strand
ACTTGAATGCATTAAAACCGCTGAAAATCAATAACCGTCGCGTCCGTTTCTTTCCCTACCTGATCGTGAGGGAAACCGGACAATTCATTTGCTAACAAACCGGACAGTTCTATTTGTTGACAACAGTTGATGACCCCTCGTTGACCTAGATTTATGGCTGTTGTAAGTTAAAAACATCATGAAGTTAAGCTTTAACATGGAGGATGTCAGCCAGATCGTTGTAGGCTCGGCGGCGTTGGCGATCCCAATCTCTTTTTCTGAGGAGGCGTGGAGTATTGGCGCGACACTGCCCTTTTTTAAACTGTTACTTGTATTCTTCCTCTCAATGGCTTTTCTATCTTTTTTTGCTTACGAAAGTGTTTTTCAGGCAAACATCAAATACAGGGTTCCTGTTTTCATTGCCCGCATCTTCTTTGCCTACACGATTGCAGGCATTGTCGTGGCCCTGATCTTGTTCTCATTGGACAAATTCCCTTTGCTTTCTGAACCTGTTATTGCACTCAAGCGTTTGATCGTGGTCACCATGCCGGCGTCAATGGGGGCGATCATCGTCGATGGATTTGATAAAGAGTAAGCTTTCCCTTAATCACCCCTAAGCCGTCTCTATAAGTGCAGTCAGCCTTCTGAATGATATAATGACATTTCGCAGAAAGCTTATCAGGAGGTTGACATTATGCATAGAGATCGCGTTGTCATCATAGGCGGGGACGCTGCAGGAATGAGTGCTGCAGCAAAAATCCGTCGAGAACAACCTGAGCGCGATATTCTGGTTCTTGAACGCACCAGTTAAACATCTTACTCTGCGTGTGGCATTCCTTATTACATCGGCGGCTTGGTTGATAACTATGAAGATCTCGTCGCGCGATCTCCCGAGACTTTCCGAGGCGAATATGCCATTGATGTTCGTATTCATCACGAAGTTACAGGTATCGATGCTGTCAACCAAAGGGTATCGATCAAAACAGATGAAGGCCGCGAACTCAGCGAACCCTATGACCATTTGTTGATTGCTACCGGTGCACGTCCGATCTGCCCCAAAGTACCGAATGCAGATGCAGAAGGGATCTTCGGACTGTCGACCTTGGCTAGCGGCTTGCGCGTACAGGAATTCATTGAACGAAATAAGCCGCGCCGGGCTGTTGTTGTTGGCGGTGGCTATATCGGCTTGGAGATGGCCGAGGCCCTTGTCCGCAGAGGTCTCGATGTGTCCTTGGTACAGCGTGGACAGGAGGTCATGGGAACCCTTGATTCAGACATGGGACAACTTGTTTCTAAAGCCTTGCGGGATATCGGTGTGACCCTATATTTGTCCGAGGAGTTTACTGCCTTTGAGACTAAAGATGGCAAAGTCTCAGAAGTAACAACTGATCAAAGGAGTCTTCCGGCTGATATCGTGATCCTAGGGATAGGTGTAACGCCAAATTCTGAGTTGGCCGCTGGGGCAGGTATTGAATTGGCTGCAAAAAATGCAATTAAGGTCGATGATCAAATGCGGACCAGCACCACGAATATCTGGGCTGCTGGCGACTGCGCTGCCTCGGTCCACAGATTGACCGGGCAACCGATCTATATTGCATTGGGAACAGTAGCCAACAAACAGGGTCTGGTCGCAGGGACCAACCTCGCCGGAGGTGATTTGCGATTCCCTGGGGTCATGGGGACAGCGGTGAGTAAAATTTGTCAGGTTGAAGTCGCACGAACCGGTCTGCAAGAAAAAGAGCTACAAGAAATCGGCAGCGAATATGCCACCGCAATCATCAAGACCAAGACCCGGGCAGGTTATTACCCCGGCTCCGGGTCAATTTCAGTCAAACTGCTCGGTGAAGTCGCAAGTGGTCGTTTACTCGGAGCTCAGATCGTTGGCATGGAAGGGGCTGCCAAACGCGTCGACGTAATCGCTACGGCGCTAACTGCTGGTATGACAGCGCAAGACCTGATCGACCTCGACCTGAGCTACGCACCACCCTTTTCTCCGGTCTGGGATCCGGTGCAGATTGCCGCACGTCAGCTTATCAAGCAACTTTAATCGTTGACCGTCCTTTGCGTCTCTCGAATGTGAGCGTAATTCAGAAGGGCGACGAAAATGCTTCCACCCACTAGGTTGCCAACGATAGCCAAGGCGATGAACTTCAGGATCTGAGGTAAAGTGAAAGAGTCGCTGATCAAATAGGCAGTAAAGATCTCAACCGAACCAGCAATCGAATGGTGCAACCCACCGATTCCGATGATGAACGTGACAATGTAAACCGAAAGGATCTGACTCATGGTCGGCTGGGTTGCCATCACCAACCAGGCGCCCAATGCCATCAGCCAGCCTGCAAAATACACAAGGTGTTTGGCGATCACAATGTATCCTGGTTGAGCGCCAATCACACTGTCTGCAGTTACCAGGAATCCGGCGCTGACCAAGGCTCCCGAGAAGTTGCCAGCAATGTTGCTGTCGAGAGTTCCTCTTAGCCATAAGCCGAAATTATTGCTGACCCGGTCCCCCCGACAAACTTGTCAGGCTACAGAGCGTTAAGAGTCGAGTAAATAAGACCTGTCAACGTTGCTCCTTGAACCAGTAATAGCCATAACCCTGGATCTCTAAAGAAGCCCCTGTTTTTTCGAAGCATTCACCAGAGATCTGATCAACAAGGCCACCATAACCTGCACCCCAGGTGCCGATATCTTCAAAAGTCATCAACTGCGTTTGATTACTGAAGTTGGCAACCACAAGAACACGCTCTGCCGGTGAAGTCAGGCTATAGCGTTCGAACACAAACAGATGAGGGTTGTCCAAATCGTACAACTCGCGGTTGTTAAAATCGGCAAACACCTGGAGTTCCTTGCGAACAGCAATCATTTTTTTGAGAGGGTTGAAGATCTTGTATTCCAGTGTCCCGGGGACTGAGCGTAAGTCTGCTTTTTGCCAATCAATGGTCGGCCTGTGGACCCAGCGGTTGTCACCTTTTTTATAAGGATCTCCAAGGTAGGAATCGTCATTCAGCGTACCAAGAGCATCTCCATAATAGAGAAGCGGCAGGCCGCCGAACGAGAGGATCAGGTTGTGCAGCAAAAGGATCAACTTGATCGAGTCATCGATGGCCTGTTCGTCGCCTGTCTCCAGAGCATGCTGTAACCCGACCAGAGAGGCAAGCGAACCGGAGATGCGCGCGTCTCCGGTTTTGCTGTTTTGTCCGAACGGCAACCCTCTGGCATGGGACTCGTCAAACTGGCCGGTAAAATAATCAATCAGAAACTTACGGTGAGGCACTGGATCATATCCACAGGCGACAATGTCCTGGTCGTCAAAACCGAGACCGATATCATCATGACAGCGGATGTAATTAAGCCAGGTGGCCCGCTCCAGTTTGACCGGCAGACTTTTGATCCCCTGATTCAATAGACGGGCGTTTTTGGTCGCGGCAGCATCCCACATCAGGGCCATGAAGGTCGCATTGTAGGCAATCTCACATTCCTTGGCGATGACCGCATCCTCCCCAAAGTACTTAATCACTTCCAACGGGGCCACAATGGCCTCAGCGATAAACAAAACTCCTGGCGCCGTGACCTGACAGCAATCTTTCAACAACTGCAAAATCAGGTGGGCTTCCCGCTCATTCTGGCAGACGCGACCGATTTTCTTCCACAAAAAAGCCACCGCGTCGAGTCGCAGAATGTCGGCACCCTGATTGGCCCAGAAGAGGATAATGTTGAGCATTTCTATGAACACAGCTGGATTGCTATAGTTGAGGTCCCACTGGTAATCGTTGAAAACGGTCATGACCCAGCGTTCCATCGTCTCGTCCCAGGTGAAATTCCCCGGTGAGGATTCCGGGAAGATCTCCGGCATGCCCTGCTCATACAGGTCAGGAATCTCACGGCTCTCAAAGGTGTAGTAATAGTCCTGGTAGACAGGGTCGCCGGAACGCGCCTGCTCTGCCCAGTAGTGCTGGTCGGAGGTGTGGTTGACGACCACGTCAAGAACCAGCAGGATCTCTCTTTTTCGCATCTCGGCCGCCAACTCAGAGAGCTCTTCTAACGTCCCGATATGCGGATCGATTTCGCGAAAGTCACTGACAGCATAACCGCCGTCACTACTGCCTTCCGGGCAGCGTAGAATCGGCATCACATGAACCAAGTTGACCCCCAGCTCCTCGAAGTAGCCGAGGCGGTCTTGCAATCCGCTCAGGGTTCCGGCGAAGCCGTTGCAGTAAAGCGCCATTCCGACCCATTTTTGATGAAGGAACCAGTTGAAGTCTTTTTCCCTGTCGAGGTCAATTTGACGCAGATGTTCAGGTCGTTTGATATAATGCTGTGCCATTGTCTCGACCAGGCACTGTGCATGTTTATGAAAATCTTCACGGTCTCCGTAGAGGGTTTCGAACAGGGAATGAATCGCGTAAAAGTTGGCCCCCAAGCGGGTATAAAAATGCCGCAGATCCTGGTTAGAGATCTCCGGTTTGATTCGGTTGAGGATGTCATTCAGAAGAGAGTGTGAGACTTGTTCGTACATAGGTTGCCTTTGGTTATCCAGCTTTAGCGACAAGACTCCAGAAAATGGTGATAAAAAGATGCATCTGTTGATGTTGCACCGCGCAAACTGATGACCTTCCCGGCAAACCGCTGGGCCGCGTCAAGTGTTTCCGGAATGCTCCACCCTGCCAGAAGACCATGCAGATAGACAGCAGTGAACGCATCGCCGGCGCCAACCGTATCGATGAAATTTTCCACCGGAGGGGCCGCAAGATGATGTATCTCTCCGCTCTGTTCCCTGACGATCGCACCTTCTTCGCCACAGGTTAAAATGATCTGTTCCATCTGAAATTTGTGCTGTAGTTTTTCCAGGGCGTCGGCAAGACTCTTTGCCTGAAAACCGAGCGCGCGCAATTCATCTTTATTCAGCTTCACCCAGCGGGCTGTGGAGAGCCAGCTCTCTACAGTCTGCAGATCCCACCAGGGCTCTCGCAGGTTGACATCGAGAAAAATCGATATCCTGGCAGAGTGTTGCAGTCGCTGCAAAGCCTTGCGAGACGCAGTGTGACGCAAACCAAGGGTGCCATGATAGAGTAGCCTACCATTACCAAGCACCGGTAGCTGGTCTTCATGAATGAAATCATAGGCACTGTCCGCAACAATGTGGTAGCTCGGCTCATTGTCAATCAGCTCAACCTGGACCTGTCCCGTGGCATGGTCCGGGTCACACTGTACCCCTTCCGTGCTCATTCCCCAGGTACGCATTGCCTGCAGGATGTCAGTACCATAGCTGTCCTTGCCAACGCGTGAAATGAAAAGTGGGGCGTCACCCAGGGCCTGCAGATTCCAGGCAACATTGAAAGGCGCTCCGCCCAGGATTTTTTCACCTGTTGGAAAGAGATCAAAAAGAACCTCGCCAAAGAGGGCTATCTGTTGGTTAGAGATCATGTTGAAAACCGATGGAGGTCAAGCTGGTTCGAAATTCAGGTTGAAAATGCCAAATACCCTGCAGCACGCCAGCCGCATAATTGCCACCCAACGAAAACGTGTCGTCGCGGGCCAGATAAAGGGCCGTCGTGTGACCGCCGTCGGACGCCATTTTCTGTGCCAGAGCCCTGACTTCTTCACTGGCGTTGGCTACCAGAACCGCATTGATACCGCTGCCGAGCACGGGAAGGTCGTTGCCACTGTCACCGGCAAAGACCACTTCTTTGGTTTCATATTCGAGATGTTGTTGAAGAAACCGAAGACCGTGAAGCTTGGTGGCGTTTTGCGGCAGAACATCCAGAAGGCCGACATGCATGGGCTCGTCGACGCTCCAGATCAAGCTGGCGTGGACGCCCAGGTCATGTAGTATGGCTGCCATTTGTGCAATAATCTCATCCTTGTCGATATCCAGATCGAGGTAGTAGCTCAATTTAAAACGATTCTGTTTTTCCTCTTCCTGCAACGTTAACTCACGAATGTGACGAAACGCTCGTTTGAGTTGAGCATGACTCTGGCCGCACCAGTCGGCAGAAATTTGGTCCTCCCAGGCGGACATTTCCTGCACCTTGTCATCGATATAATAGTAAATTTTACTGCCGACATCGGTAATGGCGTAATCGGGGAGTGGCAGCGCATAGTCGATGATAGCTTGTTCCACCAGGGCCTGGTGTCGGCCAGTCACATAGACCAGACAGACCTCAGGCTGCTGGCAAAACTCATGGAAGCAGCGACGAGCCTCAGGGTGCTCTGGTTGGTTGCCATTGGGAAGAATGGTGCGATCCATGTCTGTGCAAAGCAGCAAACGCTTTAGATTCATAGCCCAGAATCCTCAGTTCACTTCCAGAGGGTCTTTGCAGGCGCCAAAAAAATCGTAATGTTGCAGGGCATCGAGAATGCCTCTAGCGTGTGACTTCTCGGAGAAGTAAATACGGTCAATATCGATCAATTGCGACAATTCTTCGTGATGACGGTTGGCAACCACAGCCGCCAAGGTATTGCCACGCATCATGTCCTCGTCTGCCCCTGACCCTCCCGCCACAAAAACAGCTTCGAGATTGATTCCCTTCCGGTCAACGACATAGCGCAGGGCCTGCCCTTTGGAGGCGCGCAAAGGTAAAATATCCAAGTATTGTCCGAAGGCCATCTGCACGTGAACCGATTGTTCTTCCTGATGCAGAAGTGTGATGACCTCTTCCAGGTCAACCTGCTCCGGATCAATATAATAGCTGATTTTGAAACTGCTCTGCTCCTGTTTCAACTGTGGCTTCAGGCCTGTAATATCTGCAAGGATTTTCTTGACCCTACGGGGGGCCCACTGGTAATCGATGTGTCGCCCCCAGGCGACGTCGGCAACATGCTCCGGTGCATAGTAGATTTCTGTACCGCTGCTGGTGATCAGGACATCAGGAGCCGGGATTTTATGCTTTTTCATCAACTTCAATGCAGAATCTAGCCTGCGTCCTGTCGCGATGATGAAATAGGTGCTAGTCCGGTGCTGACGCAAAACTTCACTGAGTTCACGTAGAGCATGATCATCGCCAACCAGGTTTTGATCCAGGTCACTGACGATTGCCCGGTCCCGGTAAATCGCGCTACGTTCACGGACCGGATGACGAACCAGAAGTTCGGTGCGATCTGCGATCGCCTTAACCAGCTTCATATAGCGCTGTGCATGGGCGGTCCATGAATAGTGTATGCGTACCTGTTTGATGCCGCTTTTGCTGTATCGTGACCAGATCTCTTTGCCTTGCAACAACCGCAATAGCGCCTGCGTGATGGATGCCGGCTCCAACGGATCGATTAAAATACCATTTTTGCAATTATTGATAATATCGCATGGGCCACCATCTTCTGTTGCGACCAGTGGCAATCCTGACGCCGCAGCTTCAATCAAGGTGAGGCCGAAAGGCTCGGTCAACGCCGGATTGACGAAGACGCCACCAGAGGCTGCGGCAATACGGTAAATTAGCGAAACCTGACTGCGTTCATGCTGCTTCGGCAGGGAGACTTTCCCGTAGAGATCATAACGATCGATCGTAACCAGCACGTCGTGGAAGACTTCTTGAGCCCCCTCTTCCAGGTCATCGATATCATCACGAGTTCCTGCAACAATCACCAGATTTGCTAATTTCTGTAGCTCTTCAGATTGGCCAAAGGCTTCAACCAAAGCCGTGATGTTCTTACGTTTGTCCGGGCGGGAGAGAGCGAGAATGATCGGTTTGTCCGGACAAATCAGGTGTTGCGTTAATGTCGTGTGGAGCGGGGACGGGATTTCGGTGCCTTCCGGTGGCTTGAATTGCTCGAGGTCCGTGCCTGGTGGAATGACCCGCATCTGATCAGGTTGGTAATGGTTGTAAAGTTCGTACTGCTCTTTAATCTCCTGCTGGGTGCTGGTAATAACTCTTTCTGCCGTTGCCAGCGTCATCTCTTCCGCAGTAATGCGTCGGCTCATATTAAACGTCTTCTCGATCTCTTCCTTACTCAAACCGCTGGCGAGAAAACGACTCCGCTTGACGCGACCAAGTGAATGCCCGGTGTGCAAGAGCGGAACGGCCAGTAAATTGGCCAGATGTGAGCCGACGTAGCCGGCATCCGCATAATGGCTGTGAAGAATGTCAGGCTGCAATTCGTTACTGCGGAAGAATTCGGCAAGATTATCGGCAAAGCTGTCGAGATGATCCCAGAGCTGCTCTTTCGGGATGTATTCCGGTGAACCCGCCTCGATTCGCACAATGCGCAGATTTTCTTCCAGTTGCTCGACCGGTTCGGCATAATCTTTTGAGACTTCGTCGTCAATAACCCGTCGCGTAACTAAATCCACCTGGCGCACTGCACTGTTTCGAGCTAGCGCACGCGCCAGTTCAACGACATACAGGGTTTGCCCACCGGTGTCAGCATCCCGCCCCAGTTCGAGATTGTGGCCACGAATCAGACCGTGAATACTCAGGAGGACGATATAGAAGCCTTCAGTCTTTTGTTCCATATTTTAGATAAGTTATCGAGTTAATAAAAATATATTTTCAAGATTCTTGCTATCAACCTATCAGGTGTAGGGCCCTTTATCAAGGTGGTCTGGAAGTCAACAGGTGGTCTGGAAGTCAAGGAAAGATCCTTAGGCCGAAAGTTTTGATTGTTCACAACAACAGAAGATAAAGGGCTACAGGGAAAAAATTTGACTTGATGGATTGATCAAGTTCGTTAAGCTTATAGGTAAGAACAGCTTAAGAAGCTTATTTTATTCAATAATAACTCAAAACTATAAAGCAGGCTGACAAAATCATGTCGATCATTTACATCCTTTTGGTTCTGCTGGTCTTAACCCGGATCTTCGGTGAGATCTCCGAACGCTTTGGCCAACCTGTGCTGTTGGGTGAACTGGTCTCGGGGGTCTGTCTCGGAATGTTGGTCAACAATTATCATGAGACATTCCCGATTCTGGTGGGGCTCTCCGACAACGAGGTATGTTGGCTCGAATGCTGCCCGATTTTTGCATGAGCGGGGAGCACAAATAATTGCGATCTCAGATTCCAGTTGTGGACTATACAATGAAGACAGTCTTGATCTTGAGATGTTAGTTGATATGGCCAACCATAAGCAAGGAGGCGGACAGTTTTCGGAATGTACTGGTGATTTCAAGAAGATAACCATTGATGAATTACTGCAACTTGATACCGAGGTTCTCATTCCGGCAGCGGTCGGTGGTGTCATCAATAGAGACAACGTCGAAAGCGTGAAGGCCAAGATGATTGTTGAAGCAGCCAATATGCCGATCACATGTGACGCGGATAGCAAGTTCAATGACAAGAGGGTCGTTGTGATCCCTGACATCTTGGCAAATGCCGGGGGAGTAGTCGTGTCCTATCTGGAATGGGTGCAAAATCATCAACGTTACCAATGGGACGAAGTGAAGGTGAATGATGAACTCGATAGGCGCTTAAGACAGGCGTGGGAAGAGGTCAGAGCCAAGGCTGACCAGGACAAACTGAACTATCGCCAGGCCGCTTATGTGATTGCCGTTGAACGTATCATAAAAGCAATTAACATGAGGGGTTTTTAAGTCAGATAGAATTGAAAATAGACTTTTGCGTTTCTGACAATATGTTTTTGCTGAGGCTGGCTAATCAAGGAGAATATCTATGAAAAAAAAGACCGAGAATCGGCTCAATATTGAGCTTGCTAAATCCGTTCAAAAGGCCCTGATTGCTCACCAGTTTGATCAAGACAAAATACATGAGACCATGCAATTCCTCGGCCTGGTCCTGGGTGGAATGATCGGCTCCATTTTCGATGAAGACGAACATGACGAAGAAGTGGCAAAGGTCGTCAAATATATTAAGGTAGGGATCGAAAAAGGTTTGCCATAGACGTCAGCAATAGTGATGCAGACGTGCACAATTCTATATCTTTAAACTATTCGTACCGGCCAGTGGTTAGATGCGTTGAACAAGGAGAAGATGGTGAGACAATTACGTAAATTAAGTGAACTTGGTGGCTGCCAGATACAAGCTGTTGATGGTGAAATAGGGAAAATCACAGACTTTTTCTTTGATGAAGGGGCTTGGAGAATCCGTTATTTGGTTGTAGCGACAAGCGCCTGGCTGCCAAGCCGGAAAGTTTTACTGCCTCCAACCTGGGCGCAAGAGGTTGATTTTACGAATCGCATTGTCGTAACAGATCTTGAACTGTCACTGATACAGACCGCGCCTCCGTACGACCCTGACAAAGTTATCAGTCGTGACTATCAAATAGAACTTTTCAAACATTATGGGAAGGCAATAGATCAGGACTGAATTTCTTTATAGGACACTTCCTAACTGTTGTTGATTGACATCAAGAAAATCACAATGAGTTTTTCAATTAATAGTATTGCACATAATTTCTACGATTCCTCTAGGGAAAATCGGAACAGTTAAAGCGAAGGTATAAAGACAGAAGTCTTTGTGTTTGATGGTTGTGAAGAGAACCCTCACGAAGGAAAATAAAAACAGAACATTTTCAGGCTACTCTGCTTAATAACCACGAAAGGGCTTTCCATGGATCTGTTACGTATTCTCATTGCCATTCTGCTCCCTCCTCTCGGTGTCTTCTTGCAGGTTGGCATCGGCAAACACTTCTGGATCAACATCATCCTCACCCTGTTAGGATACATTCCTGGCATTGTGCACGCGGTCTGGGTTATTGCAAAAAAGTAGCTTTAATCGCCAAAACGAATCGAGGAAGTCGACATGAAAAATGCCCCCAGGAGATTTACATTACCTACCGCGCACTACAACAGTGATGGCCAATTGAGACGCGTCGGTTTTGAGCTTGAATTTACTGGTTTAACGATTTCAGAAACCGGACAAATTCTGCAGAAGGTCCTTGGAGGGGCTTTACGCGAAATATCTCTAGCTAAATCCGTTCTTCAGGTTGATTCCTTAGGAGAATTCAGTGTCGAACTGGATTGGAGCTACATCAAAGCAGAGGCTGCAGAGGAAGGGGAAAACCCCAGCCAATGGCTTGAACTGTTGAGCCAATCTGCAGCCTTGCTGGTTCCTGTCGAAATCGTTTGTCCACCACTGTCTCTGGACAAACTGGTGGTCCTGACCCCGATGACATCAGCCCTACGCGAAGCCGGTGCGACAGGCACTGAAAGTTCGGTCATCGCGGCGTTCGGCGTCCACATTAACGCTGAGATCCCTCGAATTGACGCAACACATCTCCATTCGTATTTACGGGCTTTTGCATTGCTGCAGTGGTGGTTGGTCGATAGATACGATATCAATTTAACCAGAAAGCTTAGCCCCTACATCGACCTTTATCCAGAAGCTTATCTTGAGCAGCTATTCGCCAGCAAAGACCCTTCTCTGGACAGTTTGTTTGACAATTACCTGGAGCATAACGCTAGTCGCAACCGCGCTCTGGACATGTTGCCACTGCTCGCAGAGATTGATGCGGAGCGGGTTCATAACGCCGTGGGAGATGATCGCATACAGGCTCGACCAGCCTTTCACTATCGTCTGCCAGATTGCCACATCGAAAAGCCCGAGTGGTCACTGGTCAGCGCCTGGGATAGCTGGCTGATTGTGGAACGTTTGGCCGCGCACAAAGAATCTCTCGAACAACTTACAGATCAATTTCTAACTATGTCCAGACCGCTGCTCGGTGTGAGTCGAAGCGATTGGACAGATGTGATAGATCAATGGCATCACGACCTTATGTCGGAGTAACAGGCTCCGCACGCCGCTGGGCACCCGCCTGGTGGTGTACGCACCTTGCGCTTTGGCTAGCTGGAGCCAAAGCTATCCGAATCAGCCTGAAGCATTCTGCGAACGAAAACACACTGGTAGCATTGGTGATTGGCGGAGGCAATGATATAGGTCCGGAGCACTATGGCGGAGATGTCCGGGCAAAAGTCAAATTGGATCCAGAACGCGACCAGCTGGAAATAGGCTGGATTAAATATGCCCTGAAGAAGCAGATCCCCCTGTTGGGAATTTGTCGTGGTGCTCAGTTGATCAATGTCGTTCTTGGCGGCAGCCTTCATCAGGACATCCGCTCTCTACGAAAACTCACTTACAATCGCCCCGGGCTATTGCCGACCAAACAGGTTTATCTGGAGAAAAAATCGCGATTGAGCGGCATTTGCAAAAGGGCTCACTTGCGTGTCAACAGCCTCCATCATCAGGCAATTAAGGTGCCAGCCGACAACATAAAAGCTGTCGGCTGGGATCTCGACCAGATTATTCAGGCCATAGAAAGTCGTGACAAACATCGAATTATCGGAGTGCAGTGGCATCCAGAATATCTCTTCTACCTCCCTTCACAATGGAAATTGTTTCGCTGGTTGCTGCGGAGTGACTCATGAGTGGATATTTGCCACTTTTTACCTCTTCATTTCTGGGAGCAGACAAGTAATATGAATCATTTTTATATTTCACTAGCCATAACATGAAAAAGCCCTCGATCTCCTTAATAGAGGCTTTTCCTACTTATCACGATTGCCAGGAAGCTTTCATCGTTATTGGAATGCATTATTAGAAAGAATTTTTCCAAGGAGTCTCATTATTGCTGGTACTATTTTAAGGGGTGGTTACAACAGTTTCTTATCACACCCTCCCCGAATGGTACACTCACGGTACACTTGCTGCCAACACCTGGCGATAGATGGCGATAGTTCAAAATAGTATATACACCTAAGAATACTGGGGTTTAGTTGTCCTTACGTGTTGTCAATTATCATCAGTTATCGTCCGGATAGGACTACGGATCAGAAGGTCGGGAGTTCGAATCTTCCGCGGCGCGCCATAAAAATCAAGGTATTACAGCTAGTTAAGCTGTAATACCTTTTTTAATTTTGTCCTCCCGTTGTCTTCCGAGTGTCTCTATGCGCTCCCGTTGGAGTGCCTATCAAACGGCGATTCCCTGACTGAGATCTGAGAAGTCCCCGATATCCTTGGTTTCTTAAGACGTTTTGCAAAGACCGGCTCATACTGCGTCAGTATGGTGTCCGTTCTGCACGTCAAACCTGTAAATATGTGGATACTTGATTTGATCGTCAGGATGCCAATTCTTATTTGTCAGGGTTAACAAGAATTTCGCATTTCGGTAAACCTGAGGATTCCAGAACAATGTAGGATATAATGTAATAAAAGCATAAATAGGCTAGCAACACCTGACTAGACTTAGGTTTGACATGGTTTTGGGCATAACATAAGAGGAAGAAGCGGACGATTTGAAACCTATCAATTTAAAAGGTTCACTTGAGAACCTCGGAATTTGAGAAGAACTTATGGCAGAACACAATAGTAGCAAGAAGTTGCTCCAAGTTGGTGACGCAGCTTTCAGATCTATGTTCGTGAATCATAGTGCCGTAATGTACATCGTCGATCTATCGGACTTCTCGATAATTGATGCGAACCCGGCAGCTTTGGATTTTTATGGCTATGACCGCAGGACCATGTTGACGAAGAGAATCACTGACTTAAACACAACGCCCGAAGATGAGATACGAGCCGAAATACAAAAGGCCATTAAGGAGGGGAGGTCCTTCTACATTTTCAAACACAGGCTCGCGAATGGCGCAATACGGGATGTAGAAATTTATACAAATCCCGTCACATTGGGCGATCTGGAGTTGTCATTCTCGATAGTGCATGACATCACCGAGCGCAAAAATGCCGAGGAGGCGTTGCATCAGAGTGAGGTAACATTCAGAAAACTTTTTTCCGATTCCTCCGACGCGATACTCTTGATTGACAGCGCGGGCATCTTCGTCGAATGTAACCAGGCAGCGCTCGATTTGCTCAAGATGACAAGACAACAGTTTCTTCGGTTGTCGCCGTCGCAAATTTCACCCGAGTTTCAACCGGACGGACGACGTTCTGCCGAATCCGCACCCGAGATGATCGCACTGGCCTACAGCAAGGGGCTGCATCGCTTCGACTGGACCTGCGTCAGCGCCGAAGGAAACGAGTTCATCGTCGAGGTGTCCCTCATGCCTATCGTGATCAAAGGGAAAACCATGCTTCACACGGCGTGGCGGGACATCACCGCACGCAAAGCAAGTGAAGAGGCCTTGCTGGCCGCCACTCAGGTTGCAGAGGCAGCCAACCATGCCAAAAGCTTGTTCCTGGCAAAAGTGAGCCACGAAATCCGTACTCCTTTAACCACGATTGTCGGCTATGGGGAGCTGATGGAAGATGCAGAGTTGACTTCTGAAACCAGAAAATACCTTTCAGCAATCAATGCGGCCAGCAACACCCTGTCATTATTGATCAACGATATTCTCGATCTCTCGAAGATCGATTCAGGAGAACTTGTCATCAGGCAGGAAGATTTCCAAATGGGAAGCTTGATTAAGAAACTGGCCAAGGGTCAAGAACAGCAAATCGCTAAAAAGGACCTTTCGTTCAATGTCAGTGTAGGCACTGATGTCCCTGAAATATTGGTAGGTGATCCGTTGAGGATTCAACAGGTCCTACTCAATCTGCTGAGCAACGCCATCAAGTTTACCGAACAGGGGGCCATCAGCATTTCCGTTGTCGTTGCAGAAGAGAGCAAAGCTAGAGTTCTTCTGGATATTTCTTTAATAGACACTGGTATTGGCATTGCTGCAGACTTGCATGAACGGATCTTTGAACCATTCATCCAGATTTCTGATGCAAACTGCCACCAATATAATGGCTCCGGGCTGGGTTTGTCGATCAGTCGCAGCCTAGCAGGCCTGATGGGCGGCACTGTCGAACTAGATAGCCAGGAGGGTGCCGGCAGCACCTTTCATTTACTCATTCCCTTGCAGAAAAAGATAGACGACATCTCAGAGAATCCTCTTCAAGAGATAGAACCAATCACAGAGAGAGCGCGAGCTTTAAATATTCTGCTGGCCGAGGACAACCAAATCAACATTCAATTCATCAAGACGGTATTGGAAGACCTTGGACATAAGGTTATGACTGCTGAAAATGGCAAGGTCGCCCTTGATTTATTGAGCACTAGCGTTTTTGACCTGGTCTTCATGGATATACAGATGCCGGTGATGGACGGCATCGACGCATTGAAAGTGCTCCGTGAGTTGGAGCGTCTCAGTGGCAAACACCTATCAGTGATTGCCCTTACGGCTTACGCCCTAATGGGCGACAAGGAGAACTATCTGAAGATGGGATTTGACGGCTACCTGAGAAAGCCATTTAAGACCAGGGAACTGGTGGACGAGATGCAACGGCTTGTCCCACGTTGACATTTGACCCCTAAATCCATAGCCGAGGGCCGTTTCTTATTTGTCACGATTTATAAAAAGATTGATCCCCCAGCTTGTAAGCTTATTATAAATCCTGTTGCAACTCATTCGCACATTACCTAAGGATATTTAGTATGCAGGGGAGCGTGGTTAGATAGCAGGCAAAAAAGAGCACCGAAAGCCCACAGGGGAGTCACGTCAGAAGACTTTGTAAAGCACAGGGTACCACAGGGGTACCACAAAGGATGAAAACACAAAAGGCCTCAGCACTAATTAAGTGCTGAGGCCTTTATTTATATGGCGCGCCGCGGAAGATTCGAACTCCCGACCTTCTGATCCGTAGTTATAAATACAGACCATCACAGTTAATCACAAAATACACCTTCAAGCCTTGTGATAAAGACATCTTACTGGTATTCTTCATCACGTGGAATCACACCAAAACATACTGTTTAACCAAAAAACTTGCTACCCATCTTGCTACCCAGGGGGCTTTATGGCGATATTCAAAGACCTGCAACAATATTCAGAGCGCGGCAAAAAGTTCACAGGTGTTTTTTACAAAGAGCATGAAACGCGCCGCCACGGAGTAGGCAAGGACAAGCAACTGATCTTGCGCTATACCATTGCAGGGGACACTCGCATTGAAGCCCTAGGATGGCTCTCTGAGGGTTACACGGCACAAGACGCTCAGAACAAGGTCAAGACCTTCAGAGCAAACAAAAAGGCAGGAGAAGGTCCAACTTCACTTGCTGACGAAAAAGTGCTTCTAAAAGCAGGGATAGAGCAGAAACATGCCGACCTGACACAGGCCGAAAAACAGAGAGCGGCTGAGGAGCGTAAGAACATCACCTTTGCCGATTACTGGACAGACGAATACCTGCCCCACATCGAAGAAGCCAAAAAGACCCAAAGCTGGAAGACAGAACGCTCCCTCTACAAACACTGGATTGAACCAACACTAGGCAAACTTCGCTTTGCTGACATCGCACCCCTTCACTTACGCTCAATCAAAAAGAAGATGCTCGACAAGAAGAAGAGTCTTGCAACAGTTCGCATGGCTTTCTGCGTTGTTCAACAACTCTGGAACATGGCTGTTTCTGATGGGTACGCTCAAGGCGAAGCTCCGACCAAAGACAAGCAATCAGGGATGCCGACCAAGAAGAACCTAAACAACGAGCGCGAAAGATACCTGACACCCGAAGAAGCAGAAACCCTCTTGGCAGGCCTAAAGAAAAAATCAAAGAGACTTCACGATATAACCTTGTTGAGTTTGCATACAGGCATGAGGGCCAGCGAGGTATTCAGCCTGACATGGGATAGCGTAGATATTAACCGAGGCACAATTCGCTTATTGGACACCAAGACCAGATCTCCTCGCACTGTACCCATGACGAATACAGCAATCGAAATGCTGAAGGCACGCAAAAAGAAGGCTAAAGCTGATTTAGTTTTCCCTGCCAGAGAGGGCAAGCAATCACAGTGGGTTTCAAAAGCGTTTCGCGAGGTAGTCAAGGACTTAAAGTTTAACGAAGGCATCACAGACCGGCGCAAGCGAATCGTCTTTCACTCCTTGCGACATTCCTGTGCTTCATACCTTGTGGATGCAGGAGTACCTATTTACACTGTTGCAGAGATCCTGGGGCATTCGTCTCTGGAGATGACAAGGCGATATTCTCACCTTAAAGACTCTCACAAGAAGCAATCCATTTCAGCAGTTGAGCAGGCATTGAGTAAACAGACTGAGGAGAAAAGCGAAACAGCAACAAACTAATCAAACTGCCCGCCCCAGGTTCGCTACCGAAAAATCTGTGACAAGCTAAGTTTAACTGTATTTGTAAGCGCCTCGATCAGACATTGGGGCGTTTTATTATGTGAAAATAGACTTTTATTAAGTTTTTTTTGCATAACATAAAGTGGTTTTTATTAGAAAAACAGACATTCGTCAGGCAACTAGTAGTCACAACAAAAGCATATTAAAGCATATCAACGCGTATCAATGTCGAGCAGCGACACTTACCAAATATGGTTAAATTTCTACTTTTCCAAGATAAATAGCGTTAGGCTTTTGGCAATTTCAGTTTGCTAAACATTATGTAGTAGCGTAGAATAGCTTCCGACACAACATATGGTTACATGCGGTTGCATGTGTTTTACCAAATAGAGTACTGGCAGCTAGTGAGCTGGAAGGGAAAGGAGGAGAAATTAAACAATGAAAATAGGCGGCCAAAACGAGAAAAGCCTAACCACTTTTGAAACTGCGACAACAGTTTCGGGTTAGACTTTTAACGTGAGGCCACTCAGGAGTAGACCCCATCAAGTAAGGTCAGTCTACATACTCCCTTCACGCACAGTCAATCTTTTTTTTGCGTGATCTCCCAAACTACTCCTGAGACAAACAATCAACTCTTCAACGACTAAGGAGTGGACTCATGTCCAAAACCCAACGGGATCAGTTTGTCCAGAACATGCCCAGTTTCAACCTCGACACCCTCGCAGACAGTTGGTCCAGCCCCATTGTTGCCCGATCTGAAGTAGGTACATTTTCCGGTGGCCTGCTACATCCCAGAACGCTTGCAAATCTCGACAGCCTTAATGAAGGGCCTGGCAAGATCATGATTGGCAATCGAGCCTGTTACAGCACCAAAAAACTTGTTGCCTGGATGAAACAGCGCCAAAAAGAGTGAGGTGTTAATCCTCATCCTTTACCTTTCCATCTGCTTGAAAGGTTCACTCTCTATTAACGCTCTCAGAGCACAAAAGAGGAGTCAAGATCATGAATCTATCAAGAGCCCATGCTGTAAAGAGGCACTGTAAAGAATGCGCTGGCCCAGACAACGGAAACCGCAGTACCAACCTATGCACAGCAAGTGAATGTTACCTATGGCCTTTCCGCTCAGGAACACCAAATCCCGCAGAGGTTGAAACACATTTACAAAAGCGAGCAGCAATGGATGAACGTAACCGACTAATGCGGCGCAGGCTAAAGGAGAAGATGGCGAGTTAGTTGTTTGCCCGAACCTTAAAAAAACTAAAGGGTCTTACATGGCGCTTAAAACTGTAACAGTCGAAAGGGCATGGTTGAGGTCACCAGCATTTAGAACGTTGAGCGGAACGCAGAAATCGGTACTTTTCGATTTTATGATGAAACGTAAGCTCAAGAAGTACAACGGACGCTGGGAAATAACAAACAATGGAGATATCGAATATTGCTATTCGGAAGCCGAGAAGAAAGGCATACCGAGGTCAACATTTATGAAATGCATAGATGCGCTGATCGCTAACGGCTTTATTGATATCGCTCACTCAGGAAGCGGTGGAAAGAAAGGTGATAAGAACCTGTACTGGATTAGCAGTCGCTGGGAAAAGTGGGGGACAGACTTATTTGTCAAAAAGAAGCGCCCCAAAGACGGACGATGCAAGCGAGGTTTTGCTGCTCACCCAGACCGTCGCAAAAAAAACATAAGTACACAAAAGTGTAATCGAACCGTTACACAAAAGGAGACATGAAAGAGGTTTGATGAACACGCAAGTGAACATGAATGAAACTGAAACACACGTAAAGGCCCACATCTTAGAGGTTTCAGCAATCACGCAAGAAACCGTTTCATGTCCCTAAAAGTGTAACTATCTATAGATATACCAGATACACAGGGGATAAAGGAAAAGGACGTTACGCTATGAAGAAACAAGAATTTGAAGAACGCCAAGTGAGGATAGCCAGGACCTGTGAAAGCTTCTCTGATTACGAAGTTGGTTGCTGTCCGATATTCGATTGCCAGTTGCGCCAGTGGTGTAACAGAGCGATTACGGTCAAGCAAGCAAAGGAGAGTAGTATTAACGAAGAGGCTAGAAAAAACTAAGCCCCGCGAGGCTGCAACCAAGCGAGGCGGTACTTCCGAGGGGAAGTAGAGTAAACACAAAGAAACATTACTACAGACTTAAACAGATGGCAAGACTTACGCCATTGAGGACGAA
>JARUHP010000003.1 GCA_030005635.1 Deltaproteobacteria bacterium IMCC39146 | reverse complement strand
GATAACGCTTCAATGGAAAGTTTCTTCGGCACACTCAAGCAGGAGATGGTTCATCACAGGAAATATCGAACCCGGCGGGAAGCCATGACAGAGATCAGCGAGTACATCGAAGTATTCTACAACCGGCAGAGACGACATGCCAATCTGGGCAATCTCTCCCCGGCGCCATACTGGAAGAAATTCATCAGGCGGCAAGGGGCTGCCTGACCATAACATGGTGTCCACTATTGCGGACCGACCTCATCTTGATCAGGTCTTTCGTATAGTTTGGCTTGCCAAGAACGCGATTAAAAAGCTTTGAGGCCTTCTCTTCCTTTCCGGTTATCGCCACAACCGGGATATTGCTAGCCGAGGCCTTAAGGAATCTGACAAGCTCATTGCCATCCAGGCCAGGCATACTCATGTCAGTCATGACCATGTCAAAAAGTTCGGTAATTATTTGCACCGGTAGCCGCCTTGCCACTTTGTTTTATCTTACTCGTGTGGCCATGCACTCTCAAAACAAAGTCAAGTCGCCCGCGGACACTTCTGTCGTCATCAATTGCCAGTATTCCCCTTCTTCTCCTCCCAACTTCCACCAAGGGCCTTGATCAATAGAACACTGGCTGTGAACTGGTCTCCTTGTAATTGCACCAGTGCACGCTGCGTCCTTAACGAGGTGCGGTGGCTATCGACAACTTCCAGAAAGTCGACTCGTCCGTGGAGATAACGGCTTTCGGAAATTTTTAAGGCTTCCCCTGCCTTATCAACCGCCTGCTGAAGCATGGTTCCCTGGCGAGCAAGGACTTCAAGTCCGTGCAAGTTATCTTCAACTTCCTGGAAGGCAACTAAAACATGTTGACTATATCTGGCAACTGATTCTTCATACGCTGCCTTGGTTCTTTCAAGGTTCGCGTTATTACGACCACCGTCGAAGAGGGGCAAAGAGATAGCTGGTCCGATTCCCCATGTGCGATTGCTCCAGTTAAAGAGATCAACCAGGTCGGTGCTGGCATAGCCGGCACTACCGGTCAGACTGATCGATGGGAAGAAAGCGGTTTCAGCAACGCCTATGCGAGCGTTGGCGGCGGCCATCTGACGCTCCGCGGCGGCAACATCTGGACGGCGTTCGAGTAGACTCGACGGTAGCCCAGCGGCAACTGCCGGAGGGCTCTGGGTGAGGGGTCTTGACGGCAGAGTGAAATTTGACGCCGGTTGTCCGGTAAGAACAGCGAGAGCATTTTCCAGCTCTCCTCGCTTCTTCTCAAGTCCGATCGCTTCCGAGCGAGTTTCGGCCAGTTGCGTCTCCGCTTGGGTCAAGTCCAGGAGGCTGACTCGTCCGCTGTCATATTGGCGTTTGATCAAGTCGCGCGCTTTTTCCATTAAGACAACGGTTTGATTCAGAATCGAAGACTCCTGGTCAATGGCACTCATCGCAAAATAATTTCGGGCGATTTCACCCTGCAGAGAGAGCATAACGTTTTGGTAGTCGGCTAAGGCACTGGCGGAGTCAGCTTCGGCGGCCTCGATAGATCGACGAACCCTGCCCCAGAGATCAAGTTCATAACCGAGCATGAAAGGTACGCTGAAAACATTGCCAGTTGTCCCTTCAGCTGTTGTCGAGAAATCGGCCGATGTGCGCTCGCGGGATGCCGAACCGGCCATGTCGATCCGGGGGAATTGACCCGCACGACTGAGACTTTCGCCGGTCTGTACCTGCATCAACCTGGCAAAAGCAATTTTTAGCTCCTGGTTGGCAGCCATGGCTGTTTCTTCCAGCTTGTTGAGCGCGGGGTCCTCGTAAATTTCCCACCAGTGTCCCTTGTCGACATGATCAAGTGGCGTGACCTCCTTCCAGGGAGCATCCGTTTTATAGACCACCGGTACATCGATCTCCGGGCGAGAATAATTCGGACCAAGGGCACAGCCGGTCACAAACAGAACCAACAACATAGGGATATATCTGTTAGATACTTTCATAGTTTCCTCTTACTTATTTCAAGTCTGTCTAGCAATCTGTCGGACTAACCATGAACCGGCTGCTAGGAGACTTTTGCACTCATTTGCGTTGTTCCACGATCGGAGACAACAACTTCATCTGTCGGCAAAATTACTTTTTGCCGTGTGCGAGCTAACAACATGTAAACAGCCGGGATGACAAACAGGGTCAGCATCGTTCCAAGCGATAAACCGCCAACGATAACCCAACCGATCTGGGAACGGCTCTCTGCACCTGCCCCACTGGCAAGCGCTAGCGGCACGGAGCCAAGCACCATTGCACCGGTGGTCATCAGGATAGGGCGCAAACGCAGGGTGGCGGCTTCCAGCACCGCTTCCAACTTCGATTTACCCTGTTCCTGTAGTTGATTGGCGAACTCTACGATCAGGATACCGTGCTTGGTAATCAAACCGATCAGAGTGATCAGGCCGACCTGACTGTAGATGCTTAAGGAATTGCCGGTATAATAGAGGGCGATCAGGGCGCCGACCATTGACAGGGGAACTGTGAAGAGAATAATCAACGGATCGACGAAAGATTCGAACTGTGCCGCCATCATCAGGTAGATCAGCGCCAGCGCCAGGACAAAGGTCATCAGAAGACCGGCGCTGCTGTTCTTGAACTCGCGAGACTGACCCTGATAATCGATGCGGGCCGATTCTGGCAGGATACGTGCTGCAGTATCCTCAAGAAACGCGAGAGCTTCGCCCTGGGAGTAACCAGGTGCTAAATTGGCACTGATAACCGCAGCCCGGCTACGGTTGAAGTGATTAAGCGACTGCGCGGTGACACCCTCTTCTATGGTCACAAGATTGCCGATCGGTATCATCTCACCGGCGAGGTTACGGACATGAATACGATTCAGGTCTTCCGGCGTGACACGCAGATCATCTTCGACCTTGACGATGACATCATACTGTTCACCGTCCATCTTGAAGCGCGTGACATCACGGCCACTCATCAGGGTTTCAATGGTACGGCCCAGGGTTGCGACATTCACACCGAGATCTGCTGCTTTGTCACGATCAACCTGCAGGCGCAGTTCCGGTGTGTTCAATTTAAGATCGGTACGGGCAGCGAGGATTTGCGGGTTCTTGCGCACCTCGGACATCAGTTCGCCGATCTGCTTGTTCAGCACAGCGTAAGAATCGGTGGTCTTGACTACAAATTGCACCGGCTGGTCCATAAAAGGCTGGCCGAGAGACGGCGGGGTGATCGGGAAGCCGAGCACGCCGGGGATACCGAAAAGCTTTGGGCCGAGCTCAGCCGCGATCTGCAGCGTCGAGCGATCACGCTCTTGCCAATCCTGCATCTCGACAAAGGCGATCCCTTCAGTCATCAGACCTGTGAAACCGGTGGTGGCGAAAACGCCGACCGATTCCGGAACCGCCTGCAACAAATCTTCCGCCTGCTTCAGGTAATGATCTGTATATTCGAGACTGGCACCGTCGGGAGCCATAACGAAGGTCATGAAAACACCGCGGTCTTCCAACGGTGACATCTCTGAGGGTAACCGGTTGAAGAGAAACCAGGAGCTGGTACCGGCCAGCAGGGCGATGATGATACCGATGGCGACCGATTTAAGCGACGCCTTGAGAACTCGATGGTAGCCGCGGTCAAGACTGTCGAAAAAAACTTCCATCAGGTTGAACAGCTTATTATGGTGTTTTTGATGGCGGAGCATACGCGAGGTCATCATCGGGGTCAGGGTCAGGGCGACAAAACCGGAGACGAACACCGCACCGGCCAGTGTTAGAGCGAACTCGGTGAAGAGTTTGCCGGTGCGACCTTCCATCATGGCGACGGGTATGTAAACCGCGACGAGAGTCAGGGTCATAAGAACGACGGCAAAACCGATTTCACGCATGCCCTTGATTGAGGCCTCTTTCGGTGACAGACCCTTTTCGACATGACGATGGACATTTTCAAGAACGACGATGGCATCGTCAACCACAAGACCGACCGCCAACACCATCGCCAACAAGGTCAAAGTATTAATTGAGAAGCCGAGCGCCCACATCAGGGCGAAGGAACCAATCAGCGAAACCGGGATTGTCACTAACGGAATCAAGGTTGAACGAAAACTGCGCAAGAAAATGAAAATGATCAGCAGAACCAGACCAACGGCCTCAAGAATCGACGTAAACACATTCTCAATGGAGCGTTCGATAAAGATCGAACTGTCATAAACGACCCTTGTCTTCATCCCCGTGGGCAACGATTCCTGCAGTTCCGGCAACATAGCATGCAGGCCCTTGGAGATATCGAGAGGATTGGCCACCGATTGCTTGACCACACCGAGAGCCACCGCCTTGCCACCGTTGTAGCGCAGACTCTGGCGTACCGATTCAGGCCCGACTTCGACCCGGCCGACATCGCGCAGACGAACCAAACTGTTACCGGTTTTGGTGACAATAATATTTTCAAATTCCTCAGGTGTGTTGAGGCTGGTGTCGGTCAATACTGAGAATTCTCTGGCTCCGCTTTCAATCCGGCCACCGGGCACTTCTATATTCTGTGAGCGCACAGCATTTTCAACATCCTGCGGGGTCACTTGGCGGGCAGTTAGCTGCGCCGGGTCGAGCCAGATTCGCATCGAATAACGCCGTGCGCCCAGGACCTGGACTTCTGCAACACCATCGATCATTTCGATCTGGTCGGTCACATAACGCTCAACATAATCGGTGATTTCCACGTTGCTGTGCTGATCGCTGGAAAATGACATATATATGATCGGTGATGCGTCAGCCTCAACCTTGGCGATGACCGGCTCTTCTATATTGAAGGGCAGATCTGCACGCACCCGGCCGACCCGGTCACGAACCTCGGCGGCGGCGTCATCAGCATTGCGCTCCATCTTGAAAACAATGCTGATCTGGCTGCGTTCCTGAAAGCTCTGCGAGGTGATGGTCTTGATCCCCTCGATACCGGAGAGGCTGTCCTCTATCACCGTGGTGACTTCGGTTTCCATGATATCAGGGCTGGCACCCTGGTAGATGGTTGTTACCGAAACAGTCGGTTCATCAATATTGGGATATTCACGTACCGTCAACCGGTCGTAGGAGACCAGGCCAATCAGGACGATGACCAGACTCATGACCGTTGCCAGAACGGGACGGTGAACACTTATCTCTGAAATCTTCATTGTTTACTCCTGCCGGCTTTGAACTTAACCGTCGCTCTTCGAAGGTGATGCTATGTCGCTTTCAAATTTACTGAACAGTGATGGGGCAGCAGGGATAACATGTACCGGGCTGCCAGGGCCGATCTTCTGATGCCCGCCGGTAATAACGACATCGCCAGCAGCTAGCCCGTCAACAATTTCAACCCAGCCTTTACGGCGTTGGCCTGTTTGTACTGGCACCATCTGCGCAGCGCCGTCAACAACCTTGAAGACGAACTGTTTTGCAGGTTGCGGAATCAGAGCCTGCTCAGGGATAAAGATCGCATCAGTTTTGGTACTCAAGACCAGTTTCACCTGGGCGAACTGGCCCGGACGTATCAAACCTTCTTGATTATCAATTCTGCCGCGCAAAACCAGGCTTCGGGTCTTTGCATCGACCAGGGGATTGATCGCATAGACTTCACCGTTGAAGCTCCTGCCTTCGTAGGCGTCTGTGGTCACAGAAATCTTCTGATTGACCTTGATCTGGGTCGAATATTTTTCCGGCACAGTGAAGTCGACCTTCAGTTGACTGACATCTTCGAGATTAACCAGCGGCTGCCCAGGTTGGATATAGTCACCGATGCTGACGTTGCGTAAACCGAGGGTCCCTGCAAACGGGTTTTTGATGATAGTCTTCTGCAACTGCGCTTTTGCCAGCCGGGTCGTTGCCTCATCCAGTTTCCATTTGGCGTAGGCTTCGTCATGCTCCATCTCGGAGATGGCGTTATCGTTAAAGAGGGCTTCGGAGCGCTGGTAGTTCTTTTCACTCAAAGCACGACTTGCTTCGGCCCGGTCAAATTCCGCCATTAGCACAGAGCTGTCGAGCTTGATCAACAGTTGCCCCTTTTTAACTGCTTCGCCTTCTCTGAAGCCAATCGTCTCAATACGACCAGGTATCTCGGACATGATGATAACAGCTTCGTTTGAGAGCAAGGTCCCTACAGCCTGAAGCTGCTGATCGCTATCAGCGATCTTGACTTCGACTGTCTCGACCGGCATCGGCGGCATAGCGGGGGGTGCGGAGGTCTTTTGTTCCGGGGCAGCCATAAGTTGCGAGGCATAGATGCCGCCACCGAGAATGGCAACGAATGCCAACAGCGCAATAACGGTTACTTTTATTGCCGGTCTGCGGTCCGATTTCTTTTCCAATTGACGGTTTATTTGTTCCTTCATTGTTGAGCTCCTTGCATGGAATGAATGTTCATTCCAACTCTAATCTTTAATTAAGCGCCTTATCGCAAAGCGAGGCGCAAGCGTATATCAACTCTTGCGAACCGCGTCCCAGCAGCCTTCAGCAAGATTATCGATCAAATTATCATCGAGTAGTTGTATCCCTGACAGATGATCACGGAGACTGAAAATCAACGGCCCGAACGCTAAAGCGTGCAGAACAGGCAGCGGCAAATCCTTGAATGAGTCACCCTTCAACAAGCTGAGAAAAGGTGATGTTTTTTCATCGGAGGGCATCTCCTCAAAAAACTTCTCACGCTTCTTTTCCGTACCGTAAGGAGAGTTGTAATACTGTTCCAGAAAGCGGAATTCGAGCGGGTTTTCCATCAGATGTTTCGTCAAACTTGTCACCAGGGCATAAAATTGGTCTTTTTCGCTTGAGCCAGCGATATGGACGGAGACCAGGGCCTCCATCATCTTCCTGTCGGCCTGAGCATGGACACCGTGTATCAGGTCATCTTTGTCTTTAAAGTAGCGGTAAATGCTGCCAACACCGACTCCTGCCTTTTTAGCAATCTGCGACATCGGCGTACCGTGAAAGCCCTGTTCTGCTATCAACTCTAGAGAAGCCTGATAAACAGCCAGACATTTTTCACTCAATTCTTCACAATCCATCGCTTGACCTCCGGAATGAACGTTCGCTCCGCATCCTATTCCTTTTTGAGCTTCTGTCAAGCCAAAATAACCACTGTTGGCAAATTTCTTTATAATCATTAAATTCAAGGAATTTCTGACTTTTCAAATCACCACAAATCTAGTTAAATATTAGGTGGGGATAAAGTAGGTGAGCATCTTATAAATCCTGACATTGTTTCGTGGTGCTTAAATTGGCTTAAATTTGTAATTCTTACTGACTCTGATATGAGAAATGGCCACCCGGTCTTGATCCAGGTGGCCATCGTTTTTTGTATTAATGAGCTTAGTGAATACCTCTACCAATAGAGCCTCTTGCAAAAGCGCCAATGAGCATAAGTAGGGGGGCATAAATGAGACATACAAAAGCGGGCTCGTCGTACATAGACAGAGCCCGCTTTTTATTTCAGGGAAGCGCTAAACTCCTCAGGTGTGATTAAACTCAACCTTAACATCCTGACGATGTTCGGGGTCGATCTGCCACAAGGTGCGCTTGGCAAAGTTTAACATGCGGGCAATGATGACATCGGGGAACTGCTCGATGCGAATATTGTAGATATTAACCGACTCGTTGAGGAACTCGCGACGATCAGCGATCTGGTCTTCGAGTTCAGTGATCCGGTAGCCAAGTTGCTGGAAGGATTTGTCGGCCTTCAGTTCGGGATAACGCTCGACCACCATAAAGAGAGACTTCAAGGTATCGGTCAGCATATTCTGGGACTGCATCTTCTGCTCATCAGTCCGCGCCTGCCCTGCCATGGAGCGTGCCTTGATGACTGCCTCCAGGGTCTTCTGCTCATGCTGCATGTAGCCTTCACAGACTTTGATCAGCTTGGGCAGCTCATCATAACGCTGCTTGAGGAGCACATCAATATTGCTCCAGTTGCGATCAATATTGTTCTTCAGGGCAACAAAACCGTTGTAAATGGTGATCACATACAACACCAGGCCAACCAGAATAAAAACCAGAACACCGAGAACAATCCAGCCTGTCATAATGAAACCTCCTGAAGAAAACTAGACGTTTATAAATTTAAACAACTGATACAGAGCAAACCCCGCCAGGATCAACCCGGCAGCCATAAGCGGGAGGCTGAACAACCCATAGTTACGAACCAGGTGAGCTTCTGAAACCGCTTCAGCGATCACAAAGGGCATACTGCTCTGAGGAGGATGCGTGATCACAACATGCTCCTCTTGGCGTTTGCGCTCGGTCCCTTCAGCCAGGTGCTCCTTGAGCGCTGTCTGCTCTGCGTCACTTCGCGCCTGCTGCCATTCATCCTCGCTGATCTGGCCGTCACCATCTGCATCGTAACGATGCAGAGCATTCCGGTCAAGTTTGAGTTCACGCAGCTTCTCAACCGTACGATCACGTAAGCTCCGCCGCTCCGCCCTCAGCGGTTGGGCAAAGCCAAGGATATAGAGCGTCGTTCCGTCATAAACAATATCTTCAACCCACTTTTCATTTTCATCCATGTTGTTGACCGCAGTGAAAGTTAACGGTGACTGCCCAGGGGTGCCACTCTGGCGTGTCTTTGTCTTAACTGAAGCGCCTTGAGGCGCGACAGCCACACAGCCTGTCCCGTCGTCGACCAGAAAAGACACGTGACTGCTGTCGACGTCCTGAACCAGCTTCCACTTGTTATTCTTGTCGCGTCGATATTTACGCAAACGATAATAGACACACGCCGATTGAGTCATTGGGGCAACCAGGGCGTATTGGCGCCTGGCCCGGCCATGCACTTCCACCATCCCCATCGCCAGGGAACGAACCTTACTGGTGGGGGTGTTCTCTATCTTGCGTTTCAGGCGAATATAATGAAGGCCCGACCAGAACAGAAAGGAAGCGACGAAACCTGCTAAAAGGCCCGTCCCGACCCCGTACTGAACAATGGAGCCCAGCAGGGAGCTGTTTTCCTTAAGCGCCAGAAAAAAAACCCCGAAGCCCAAAAAGGTTCCAACAGTTGACAGCATTCGCCCCAGAGACATTTTGGTTTCTGGACGCTCCGGTGGTGGAGGGAGATCTTTCTTTACTGGCTTGTCCACAGCCCTTTCGGCAGTAGCTCCTGCACCCTCTTCATCAACAAAAGCAGCCTGTATCTCCCGGGCAACGTCTTTCAGCCCCGGCATAGACCCGGCAACAGCATCTGTCCCCATAACCGCGCCAAGCGCCGGTTGGCCAACAAGAGCCGCAGCTGCGACTCCAGCGAGCAGAGAGGCCTCATCAGTAGGAGGAGGGGACGTCTTTTGAGAGAGGCCATCGCCCTGCAACCTGGCAAGCAACCAACCATAACGTGTCAGACTCTTAAGGTTATCCTCGATCGCTGAAGGGGAATCTTCGAGACGCTGCACAGGGCATTTAGGCAACTGGCTCAAGCCAAAGTCACAATGCAAACGAAAACCCTGTGCATACTCCTCAACAAGACCCAGCATCGCTTCCAGGTTGCCCCTTGCGCTAAGGGAGCTTCTGTCTCCCAGGCCCGCAGGATTAAACCGACCAGGGAACACTCTGACCGCCTGCTGAGGTTGACCCAGCTTGTTGAGCAGATAAAAGTCAAAAACGGCTTGGCCCTGAAAGATGGCAGGGAGAAGTTCATCATGCGAGAGCGGTTCAAGAGCATCACGCCCCCGATAGGTATTCTGAGCTAACAGCCGCTTAACGTGCTTGTCGATCAGCGCCCCTGAGATGTCAGCGAAAACCCCAACTGTCGGAGTGCCCCGTTGCAAACGCACCGAACCTCCCTGACACTCGAAGAGGATGTAGTCGTTATGTGTTTCCAGACTACGCAGGCGGAACGGCTTAAATCCGGGACGTTCAGGTAAGGTTTGCCAACAGGCAAAACCATAGCGGTGCAGCAGGGTTGCAATCTGGCCTGTTTTTTCAAGACTCCCCTTACCAAACAACGCCAAGCCTGGGCCGATCAATCGTTGCCTGGCAGTGTAGGCATCAAGGCCGAATTGATGCTGAAGTTCCTTTAGCAGAGCCTCCAGTTCGGAGACGGCAACAGGGATCTGGCGAACGATCAGCTGATAGATTTTTATTTCTTCTGACATAGATAATTAAGGCGCGTGGCGTGCAGTACGCAGTACATAGCGAGGAAGAAAGCCACTCCATGCTAACGGTAATTTGATTTTTCAGCAACATCCTGCAGTCAGCTAGCTATTTGCAATATACTTTTTTGTGGGCGCCGTGTAGCGGCAACCTTTTCAATGCGTCTTCACTGTACCAAGCATACTCACCAGCCTCAGCAACGGCCCTACTCTCCTCAACCTCAGCCCTGAATACCGACAGCTCCAGCTTAAAGTGGCTGTAGGCATGGCGAACGGCATCTGCTTCACAGAGTTCCCCGACCAAGCCCAGATCAGCGAGCAAATACTCGGCAGCCTGGCGATGGTTCTGTTCGGGACTCACCTCAACCACGGGAAACTCCCAGAGCCCGCCAAGAAAACCCTCGGTCGGGCGCTGCCTAAGCAAGTAATCACCGGACCGTTTCACCAGAAGAGCAACCTGTTGCCGGACGGGAAGCTTTATCTGTTTGCGCGCAACAGGAAGTCGATTTGCACAGCCTTGCTTAAACGCCTGACAAAGCTCTCGCAGAGGGCAGCCTTCACAAAGCGGCGTTCGCGGCACACAGACAGTGGCACCAAGGTCCATAATCGCCTGAGCATAATCGTGCGGGTGTTCATCCGGCGTCAGAGCTTCGGCCCATTGCCACAGCTGCTTTTCGGCGCGACTGCTGCGTGGATCTTCTTGCCAGGCAAAGAGGCGCACAAGGACACGGCGCACGTTGCCATCAAGAATTGGAGCAGGCTTGTCAAACGCAATTGAGAGGATCGCACCGGCAGTTGATCGCCCAATGCCAGGCAACGCCAGCAAGTCTTCGAGAGTGTCGGGAAAAGACCCTTGTTGCGAAATAATCTGCTGAGCAGCACGATGAAGATTACGGGCGCGGGAATAATAGCCGAGCCCGGCCCACAAGCTGATAACCTCATCAAGCGCAGCGGCAGCAAGGCTTTCGATTGTCGGGAAGCGTTGCAGAAAGCGTTCGTAGTAGGGGATGACCGCCGTGACCGTGGTCTGCTGCAGCATGATTTCGGAGAGCCAGATCCGGTAGGGATCACGGTTTTCACGCCAGGGGAGAGCGCGACCTTCCTTGCCATACCAGGAGAGCAGACGGAGAGAGATTTCAGCGGCTTGGAAAGGAAGGTCCATCACAAACCTTTCTTCGCCGGTAATAGAGGGAAACGCTGCAGAACCTGGATTTTTCAAACTACCCACCACTCGCCACAGGTTTTCACCCTATCTCACTCAATGCTTGCAGAGTCGTTTCCATCTCCTCACGGGTACCGATGGAAATACGCAGGCCATGAGAGAGAAGCGGATCGCTGAAATAACGAACCAGGATTTTACGCTCGAAGAGTGCGTCATAAACACGTTTTCCGTCGCGATCAGGAGGAGTGGCAAAAAGGTAGTTGGCGCTTGAAGGGATCACCTGATAGCCCAGCTTCTTGATTTCGGCGCCAAACCATTCCCGGGTCGAACAGATTCGCTGGACACAATCCTTAAAATAGCTCTGGTCGATCAGTGCCGCGGCAACAGCAGTCTGGGCGAGGCGATCAAGATTATAGTGGTCGCGGATCTTATCCAGCGCGGCAATAATTTCGGGCCGGGCAATCGCCAGACCGAGGCGCATTCCGGCCAGAGAGTAACTCTTGGACAAGGTGCGGGTGACCACCACATTCGGCTTCTTTCTGACCAGATCCAGACAATTGCCTTCAGCAAAATCAGCATAGGCTTCATCGACGACCAGCAGCCCTTCGCAACGATCGGCCAGGGCAGCGACCTCTTCGATACCCCAGCGCAAGCCAAGAGGCGCGTTGGGGTTGGTCAGAAACAACAGCTTGCCTGTGTAGCGTTCAGGGAAATCTTTTATCTCGCCATTCTCCAGCAAGGGAAAAGTCGTGATCTTGGCACCCTGAACCGCCGCAAGAGTTGCATAGTATGAATAGGAGGGGTGAAGGTAGGCGACTTCTTCACCCTCACCGACACAGGCTCGTATCAGGTTATTGAGCAGTTCATCAGAACCATTGGCCATAATCACCCAATCGATCGGATAACCGTAGACTTTTGCTGCCGCCTTGCGTCCAGCGTGACTCGGAGCATCCGGATATTTACGTAAATCATTACCGGTTGCCGCCCGTATCGCTTGAATCACTTGTGGTGACGGCGGATAGGGGTTTTCGTTGGTGTTTAGCTTGACCCACCGTTTCTCGTCGGGAGGCTGAAAGCCGGGGACGTACCCATCCATTTGGGCAATATTTTCGCGCAGGTAGCTCATACTGTCTCCCAAGAGCAAAGGCTTCTTAATTGTTTTCTTAAAAACCGAGCGTGGGATGACGCTCACGATTGAGAAACTCGGTGATCGCCCTATGTCCATCTTTGGACAATTGGGGCGGCTTAAGTGTCATTAGGTCTTCAAGCTCAGGTACAATCACCAGCCGGAATTCACGTGTCCAGTCACTGGCTTTTGCCAGGGGCTTCAACGGCAGGGTTATCATCGGGATTTTCTTTGCAGAGCCGAAGTCATCTAATTCCCTGGGCGGCAATTTGTTCCACAAAACTTTACGGGTCAATAACACATACCCAGGGACGATGACCCTTACTTCCACACCTTCGCTTTTCACTTCAACCAGATAATCAGCCAAACCTGCTGCGGAGCCAGTGATCACCTCGTAAAAGGGGATCGGGTCGGCGACCCCCTCAGCAAGCTTTACTTTCTTAATAATTAAAAGTGGTTCTGAGAGTGCTGCTGCGCTGTCGTGATCTACAACTTTAAAGTTAACGGGTCTTTCCCAACTGGTCGTTATATTGACCGCGGCGTAAAGCTGATGGCTCCAAGAAACCAGCAAAAAGCTAACAAGCACCAGGGACAAGATATTACGCAAAGCCATCACAACTTTCCTCCAATCAATACTCCTCAAGCACTTCGTAGGCTGTGGTACGTCGACACGGTTTGAACCCTGCAGTTTTAATCAAATCGACGATCTCCTCCTGACTCAGACGGAAATCAACGCCGGCGGCAGCAACAACATTTTCTTCAAGCATGGTTCCGCCCAGGTCATTGGCACCGAAGTAGAGAGCGATCTGCGCCATACGCGCGCCCTGGGTCACCCAACTGGCCTGAAGATTCTGGATATTATCAAGGACAACCCTTGCCAAAGCCAAGACTTTCAGATACTCGACCCCACTCGCCTGTTCTCCACCGAGTTCAGTGTTACCGGGCTGATAACTCCAGGGGATGAATGCCGTAAAGCCCCCCTGCTCCGCCTGCAGCTCACGGATACGGAACAGATGTTCGACAATGTCTTCTGCCTTTTCACGCACACCAAACATCATGGTTGCCGTCGTCGACATCCCCAGATGATGCGCTTCACGCATCACGCCCGCCCAGTTCTGCCAACCAATTTTGCTCGGCGAAATCTCCTGTCGGATCTCGTCAACCAGGATTTCTGCACCACCACCGGGCAAGGATTGCAGCCCTGCAGCATGCAATCGCGCGAGGCAATCGGCCATCGACAGCCCGGACAATTTGGCAATATGCACAATCTCGGCAGGAGAGAGTGAATGTATCTGTACGGAGGGGAAACGATGCCGTAGCTGGCGGAAGAGATCTTCGAACCAGTCGATTTTCAGATCAGGATGCAATCCGCCCTGCATGAGTAACTGCGTGCCACCGTGATCGACCAGCTCCTGAACCTTAGCGAAAATTTGCGTATAGCTGAGCAGGTAGGCTTCAGGATGCATCTCATCACGGTAGAAAGCGCAGAACTTACACTTGGTGGTGCAGACGTTCGTGTAGTTGACGTTGCGATCAACGACAAACGAGACGCAACCTTGCGGATGCATGCGACGGCGGACACCATCAGCCAATTTACCTAAGGTCAGCAAATCAATATCGGACAGCAGGAATAATGCCTCTTCTCGTTGCAGAGGCTGACCAGCATCAAGCTTTTTTTTAATTGCAGTAATCATTATCAACCATGAAGAACTCGAAGGGCAGAAACGTATAAGAGAGAAAGCATTGCCAACAAGCCCATCGAGAGGCTAAACATCAATAGATTTTGATCTCATTATAGAGCGTATCTCGCTCCACCGGCTGTTTGCCCGCTTTATGAATCAGGCCAACGAGTTGCTCCTTGCTCAACTGCTGGGGAGAATCGGCACCGGCGTCATGACCGATCTGCTCTTCGACCACCGTGCCGTCAATATCGTTAACGCCAAAAGCCAGCGCGACTTGCGAAACCTTCATTCCCAGCATCACCCAGTACGCCTTGATGTGTCTGAAGTTATCAAGGTAGAGCCGGCTAATAGCCAGGGTCTTAAGGGCATCAACGCCGCCAACCCCCTTGGCCCCAGGGACCCGGGTGTTGTCTGGTTGAAAGGCCAGAGGGATAAAGGCCTGGAAACCGCCAGTAAGATCTTGTAGCTTTCGCAACCTTGAGAGGTGGTCAACACGGTCGGCATAGCTTTCGACATGACCGAAAAGCATGGTGGCGTTGGTCTTCAGCCCCGCCCGGTGAACCTGCTCGGTAACATCAAGCCAACGCTCTCCTGTAATCTTTTCAGGACAAATTATCTGGCGTACTTCAGGAGCAAAAATTTCGGCACCACCGCCCGGCATCGAATCGAGACCGGCAGCTTTCAGCTCTTCAATCACTTGCTGCGGAGACTGCTCTGTGAGTGTAGCGAAATAGTCTATCTCAACCGCGGTAAAAGCCTTGATGTGCAGTCCGGGACTGTCGGCCTTTATGGCCGCCATGATCTCCAGGTAAAAATCGAAAGGCAGGTCAGGATGCAGGCCACCCACCATGTGAATCTCTGTGGCTCCTGCGTTTTTTGCTTCAGCTGCACGTTCGAGGATCTCGTTTAAAGCCAGGGTATAGCCACCCTCATCCTCTTCATTCTCGCGGCTGAAGGCACAAAAGGTACAACGGTTCACACAGATGTTGGTGTAATTGATATGACGATTTACATTGAAGTAGACCTTGTTACCATTGAGCTGATGATTTGCCAGGGCTGCCAGCTCACCAACGGCAAGCAGATCATCACAGGCAAACAGTGCCAGAGCCTCGTCATCCGAGATTCTGGCGCCGGTTGCAATTTTGGCACGTATGTTTTGTATCAGGTTAATCATAGTCAGTTATCGGTTTCAAAATACAAGGTGAATGAAAGGATCAATGCCTCGAGGGGAAACGTCCGTTAGTCAGGATCCTCGCCCCAGCGGGTAAAGAGTGAGTGCTGGACATCGAGTTGGTCGAGGATTTTACCAACGACGAAATCAACCAGATCCTCAATCGTTTGCGGGCCGTGATAAAAACCCGGCATGGCCGGAAGGATAACAGCCCCTGATTGAGAGAGTCGTAGCAGGTTCTCCAAATGGATGCTGTTGAACGGTGTTTCCCGGGGCACCAGGAGCAGTGTTCTTCGTTCCTTAAGCATGACATCAGCAGCTCGCTCCAAGAGGTTGCCGCTCAAACCGGCAGCGATTCTGCCAAGGGTACCCATGGAGCAAGGCGCAACGATCATCGCGTTCGCTGCGGCCGAACCGCTTGCGGCACCGGCCCAGAAATCATCAATCGCCAGGCAATCAACAGCGATACTGGCAAAATACTCCTGAACTTGTTGGCGCTGCGTCTTAATCTCTGCGGACCACTCGAGCCCCGTCTCATGATTCATGACCTGGCGTCCCGCAGAGGTCAAAATCAGGCTGACCCTCTCGCCGGAGCGCAGCAGTTCACTAATCAACCTCAAGCCATAAACAGACCCTGATGCGCCGGTTATGGCGACCACGAAATGTCTTATCTGAGGGTTGTTTACAGTCATAGTTTAATTACACCAGCGCATCGACAAAAGTGAACAGGAAAATCGTCACACTGATGTAGCCGTTCATATTAAAGAAGGCTGCATCTAAACCCGACAGGTCGCTGGGCTTTACCAGCATATGCTCATAAACCAGTAACCCGGCAACCACGAAAACACCGACCAGGTAAATCAGCCCAAGCCCCTGGCTGAAAGTCAGCAGGAGCAAAAGCAGGATCATGACGATGTGAAAAGCACGGGTGATCTGAAAAGAACGCTCGACGCCAAACCGTGACGGGATGGAGAACAGTCCCTTTTCCCGGTCAAACTCATAATCCTGCAGGGCATAAAAAATATCGAAACCGGCAACCCAGAAGAGGACCGCGAGCCCAAGCACCATAACCGGCCAACCGATATCTCCACGCAGGGCGATCCAGGCGCCGATTGGCGCAGCGGCAAGGCAGATACCCAGAACGATATGAGCCATGGAGGTAAAGCGCTTGCAGTAACTGTACAGCACCAGGAAAAAAATGGCGACCGGAGACAGCTTCAAGCAGAGAGGATTGAGCATCCAGGCGGCCAAAAGGAAGAGAACGAGAGCACCCAGCACCAGCACCCAGGCCTCAGCCACCGAGACCCTCCCAGAGGGCAAATGTCTTTCAGCCGTACGCGGGTTTTCGGCATCGATGCGGGCATCAACAATACGATTTAAGCCCATGGCCACTGTGCGCGCACCAACCATGGCAGCACAGACCCAGAATATCTGCCCGAAGGTGGGCGCTGAACCATTCGCTAACGAAGCCAAAACAACTCCCATCAGAGCGAAAGGGAAAGCGAAAACGGTGTGAGAGAACTTGATCATCTCCATCAGCGTCGTCAGCTTGATCCATGTGTTATGTGTCAATGAAGTATCCATAGCTTTGTCAGTCTACAATGCCCTGTCAACAGGTTCAAGCATAGCCGGCATCCGGCATCAATGATATGCGAATTTTAAAGGAGAACATCAGAATCAGTCGAGATCAAACTCGGCCCAGATCGGCGCGTGATCCGAAGGCTTTTCCATGGCACGGATATCATAATCAATACCGGCACCGACACAAGAGGTTGAGAGAGGAGCTCTGGCCAAAATCAGGTCAATACGTAAGCCTCTTTTTGGGCTGGCTTCAAATCCTCGACTACGATAATCGAACCAGCTGAACTGATCATCTGTCTCCGGGTGACACTGACGAAAGGTGTCGACCAACCCCCAGTCAATCAACCGTCTCAACCAGTCCCGTTCCTCTGGCAGAAAACTGCATTTCCCCGTTCGGAGCCAGCGCTTGGCGTTGTCGGCCCCAATCCCGATGTCCAGGTCCTCGTTGGCAACATTAACATCACCGACCACCAGCAACAGCTCTTCAGGAGTTTCATGATCTGACAGGTGTGTGAACAAATCTTCGTAGAATCTGGATTTGGCCGGAAACTTTGTCGGATGAGACCGCCCTTCGCCTTGCGGGAAATACCCGTTTAGTATGCGAATTTTTTGCCCTGATTCGAGGGTGTAGCTTGCGGCAATAAGCCTCTTCTGCGCCTCATCAGTGTCAGTTAAAAATCCATATTGAACATCGTCTGGCTGACTTTTACTGAGGATCGCCACCCCGTAATGCGTCTTCTGCCCGAACCAGACGGCATGATAACCAAGTTTTGCAATATCGGCCTCGGGGAAATCCACATCCTGCACCTTGGTTTCCTGCAGGGCAATGATCTCCGGTTGATGCTTATCAATAACCGCAGCCAGTTGATGTAATCGCATGCGAATGCTATTGACGTTAAAGGAAATGATTTTCATCTGTCATGAACACCTTTTGAGGATAGTCATTTTGAACCGTTACAGTTTACGGCTGACATATTCAAGAGACTGAATCATAACTGTTCAGTCATGATTTGGCTATGTGCAAGGAACAAAAAATATGTTTATCCGGTTAGATTATGATCCGATTTCTTTTTGTTGATTTTCTGGCGTCAATCATCCGCCCTGCTAATACTTCGTTTCTCTCCCAACAGTCTGCATTTATGACTCGCCAGTACACCTCCCTGAAATCATGCAAATCACAATCTCTATCCAACAGGATGATCAAACGTGAATTTTTCAGTAACTTTGATTGTCGAAGTAACTGATTAATTTCTGTAGCGGTTTCTCCATGCTCGTCAATTGAGACAATCGCCGCACGATGATAAATGCCCTCCAACGGCAGATGAACATCGACAACCCAAGACAAATCGTGCTGCAACAGGGCAAGCAATATCCGTTCATTAGCTTCCGCCAGATAAACGTTTTCCATGGGAGGGGGGCCAACCACTGTACAGGGATAGACTGCGGACTCTTTTCTGTACACGCTTTGTATCTTTATAACGGGGGCTGGCGATACCTCGGTATAGTATCCCGTGTGATTGCCGAAGGGGCCCTCATCACTGACGTCATCAGGAGAAAGCATCCCTTCAATAACGATCTCTGCGTTTGCAGGCACAAGGATGTCTGAATTCCTGCACCTTGCCAGGTCGATTGAATGGCCGGTTAAGTAACTTATGAAAGCGGTCTCTGTGACACCTGAGGGTAAAGACAGCCCTGCACACCATGTGAGTGTAGGAGGGCCACCCAAAACAATCGCTATGGGCATAGCGACGCCATCCGCATGCCACGCTTGAAGATGATCGCCTCCTCCAGAACCTGGATGGAACCTGATCAGTGCTGTCTGCTCATCTACAACCTGTAACCGATAGATCCCACAATTCTGGATTTTGCTGTCTGGATCTTGAGTGAAAACCTGCCCGAGGGTGATGTATCGCCCACCATCTTGCGGCCATGAATGTAAAACAGGGAGGTCGTGTAATCCTTTGCCACATTGTAGATAGGATTGGAGATGAGCTTCATTTATCTTCTCGAGGTTACCTTTTGCCTGGATCAAATCCAGAAGTGCTTTGCCTGATTCTTTCTCTGCGCTTTTATCAAGATCAAGTTTCAGCTTGTTGGCGAGAGTTTCTATACATTCTACGCCGAGAGCAGATGCCGTTCTGTGCGTCGAGCCAAAAGCATTAACAATCAGAGGAATGGTTGTGCCCTTAACATCTTCAAAAAGCAGGGCACGGTTATTGTCTGATTCCTTGCAGACCCTGTTTACGATTTCAGCAACCTCCAGATAAGGATCAACTTGATCTTTAACCCTCTTCAAGGCTCCCGTTGCATCGAGGTGATTGATAAATTTTTGCAGGTCGGAGAAATACATAAACGCCTATTGGATATTTAGTTGATACTTTACTTTGTCAATACTACTGTCCGATAAGAAGAACGCCAATAACTTTGAAGAAAGAAACTCATATCAAACTAAAAAAGGCTCCGATCATTTGATCGGAGCCTTAATATTAAAATCGTATCGTTTTCTAGAAAATAGCCATCTTGGCCATTTCCATAACATCACCAGGAATGATGCCGAGGTAGAAAACACCGATCAAAGCAATCACAATAGAAATCACTGCCGCTGCAGGGAGCGAAACCCAGGCGTAATCCTCCTCTGCATCACGGAAGTACATGTAGACCATGATACGAAGGTAGTAGTAAAGCGACACTGCAGAGTTCAAAACACCAATAACGGCCAACCAGATGTAACCTGCCTTAACAGCACCAGCGAAGATGTAGAACTTACCGGCAAAACCTGCTGTTGGGGGCAGACCCATCAGAGAGAAGAGGAATACGGTCATAGCGACACCCAGAAAAGGACGCTTAAGACCGAACCCAGAGAAACCTTCCAGGGTCAGATTGTCTTCGCCTTTCTTGCCGGCCAGAACCAGAACAGCAAAGGCACCGATGTTCATAAAGGTGTAAGCGAGCATGTAAAAGAGGATACCGGAGTAGCCAATTTCATTTGCTGCAACCAAACCAACCAGAGCATAACCAGCGTGGGCGATCGAAGAGTATGCGAGCATACGCTTGAGGTTGGTCTGCTGAATGGCAATCACGTTACCGATGACCATAGTCAGCACAGCGATAACCCAGAGCATTGCTGTCCACTCAGGTTTGAGACTGAAGAAGCAGTATTCCATGATACGCAGGAAAGCAGCGAAGGCTGCGGCCTTGGGCCCAGCGCTCATGAATGCCGTAACAGGAGTCGGAGCGCCCTCATAAACATCAGGGGTCCACATGTGGAACGGTGCTGCAGCGATCTTGAAAAGGAAGCCGGTGGAGAGCAGGACGAGTCCCGCCAGAGTCATCGGATTTTCCAGTAAAGAACCGTGAGCATTCAGGTAAATACCAATTTCTGTCAGCTTGGTAGAACCGGTTACGCCATAAATAAGAGCGATACCATAAAGCAGGAATCCTGTAGAGAAGGCGCCTAACAGGAAGTACTTGAGGCCTGCTTCGTTGGAGCGAAGCTGGCCACGGAAGAAACCAGCCAAGACATAAAGAGCAATAGACATCACTTCCAGGCCGAGAAAGATCGTCAACATGTCTGTGCCTGAAGCCATCCACATTGCACCTGCTGTGGCAAAGAGAATCAGCGGATAATACTCGCTGACCGGATACCCTTCACGCGTCAGGTAATCGTCTGACATGAGAATCGTCAGGCCTGCAGCAAAGAGGAAAATCACACTGAAGAAAGCAGTATAATTATCATTTGCAACAGCATCGTTGAAACCATATTGAGGATTACCCCAACCGGTATAGACGAAGAAGCCCGTTACCACGAGGCCAATAACACTGATCCAGACGGCATGCCGCGTGGTGCCACGAGGCAGGAATACGTTGATCAGCAGTAATCCCATGCCGAAGCAGGTCAGTACCAGTGACGGTAAAATGGCCGCCATGTTGACGTTCTGCAGGGCGATTTGCACCAGGTTTTCCATTTAAAGGCTCCTCAGACGCTATAGAGAAATAACTTAATCGTTGACCGTAACTTGCGTAACGGTTTGGTCCATATCTTCGACCATCATGGCAATTTGCTGCTTACCCTTGACCTGCTTGATCATGTTTTCAAGAGCAGGAGTCATCTTGTCCAGGAAGGTGTTCGGGTAGATACCGATCCAGAAGATAAAGATAAGCAAAGGCATCATGATAGTAACTTCACGAGCTGACAAATCTTTCAGGTTTTCATTCTTCGGATTCGTCACCTTACCCATCATGACCCGTTGGAACATCCAGAGCATGTAAACAGCGGCAAGGATGACACCTGTCGTAGCAAAGACAGTGAAGATACGCAGTTCGCTTTCAAAAGCACCGACAAGGATCAGGAACTCGCCGACAAAACCATTGGTTCCCGGCAGACCGATTGAAGAAAAGGTCACAATCAGGAATATTGTGGCGAAGACCGGCATGACTTTGCTCAAGCCACCAAAATCAGCAATCAGACGAGTATGCCTGCGCTCGTAGAGGAAGCCGACGATAAGGAAGAGTGCACCGGTTGAAATACCGTGGTTGATCATTTGTAGCAAACCACCGGAGAGCCCTTGCAGGTTCATGGCAAAGACACCGAGCATAACGAAACCAAGGTGAGACACGGATGAGTAAGCGACGAGCTTTTTAACATCATCCTGCATCATGGCAACCAGGGCGCCGTAGATAATACCAATGACGGCCAGCAGTGCCAGGAACGGCGTAAACTGCATGGTTGCTTCCGGGAAAAGCGGGATAGCGAAACGGACGTAACCGTAAGTACCCATCTTCAACAGGATTGCTGCCAAGATAACGGAACCAGCGGTAGGTGCCTCGGTATGTGCATCAGGCAGCCAGGTATGAACCGGGAACATTGGCACCTTGATGGCAAAGCTGAAGGCAAAGGCAGCAAACAGCCAGGTCTGCAGGTGTGCAGGGATATCCATTTGAGCGAAATGAACGACGCTGAAGCCATTCTCGAAAGGAACACCGGCCTGAACCGAGTAGTAGTAAACATAGATGATAGCAACCAGCATCAGGAGAGAGCCGACTGCGGTAAAGATAAAGAATTTAACCGCTGCATAGATGCGATTCTTGCCACCCCAGATACCGATCATGAAATACATCGGCACCAACATCAACTCCCAGAAAACATAGAAGAGGAACAGGTCAAGAGAGATAAATGCGCCAAGCATGCCGGTTTCGAGAAGCAGCGCCAAAGCCATAAAGCCCTTGGTGTTCTTATCGATAGCGTGCCAGGTCGAAAGAATGGCAATCGGCATAATGAAGGTCGTCAACAACACGAGCCAGAGGCTGATGCCGTCGATGCCGACATTGTAGTTCATTTGGAAATAGTCGCCGACACTGATCCAATTAACGAACTCTGTATAGTGCATCGCCGACGAGGTTGCAAAAACATCGTCGAACGCCAACGGCAGACTGATGAAGAAAACGATAATCGTTACGACCAACGTAACTGTCTTGATCAGTCGGTCGGCTTCCCGAGGCAGGAAGAGGATAATCAACATCCCCACCAGCGGGAAAAATGTCATCAGGCTCAGAAGATGGTCATTCATGGGTCACTGCTCCTTATATCAACGCTTGAACGTTATACCCTTAGTTGAGGATAAAAATGGCCAACATGACCACTGTGCCGAGAACCATAGTCAGGGCATAATTTGTGAACAAACCAGATTGCGTATAACGCAACACTGATGATAGAGCGCCGACCAGCTTGGCAATACCGTTGACAATGCCATCGACCACCTTGACGTCAAAGCCCTTCCAACAGAAGATGCCGAGCTTTTTGGTGCTGTTCACGAAAAGCGTGTCGTAGATTTCATCGACATACCATTTGTTGAAGACTACACGATGCAGAGTAGGGAACTTAGCAGTGAATTTACCTGGCAGCGAAGGATCCTTCATGTACATGACTGTTGCGAAGCCGATACCGGCCAAGGCAATAGCAACCGAGAAGACCATCAGGATGATCTCAGTACTGGCAGAACCATGAGCTTCGATCTTGTAAAGTTCCTGGCTGTGATGGAAGACCGGTGCCAGGAACGCGTTCAACTTATTACCGACATGAGCAATATCTATTGCATGCGGAATACCGATCAGGCCACCAACCGTCGCCAAACCAGCGAGAACAACCAGAGGCAGTGTGATCACCCATGGTGACTCATGGACATGATCTTTCGCTTTAGGGTTGGTCTTCTGCTCTCCATAAAAAGTCATGTAGAGACAGCGGAACATGTAGAAGGCGGTCATAAAGGCAGCGACCACAACGATCACCCAGATCACTTTGTTGCCTCGAGTCGAAGCGAAAGCCCACCAGAGAATTTCATCCTTGGAGAAGAATCCGGAAAAGAAAGGCAGTCCCGATATAGCCAAGCATGAGATGCCGAAAGTCGCCCAAGTAATAGGCATCTTTTTACGCAGGCCACCCATGTTGCGCATGTCCTGTGCGTCATCATCAAGATGCGCGTGGTGCAAGGCATGATGCATGGCGTGAATAACAGAACCGGAGCCAAGGAAGAGACAAGCCTTAAAGAAGGCATGAGTCATCAGATGGAAGATACCGGCAGTAAATGCACCGACACCCATTGCCACGAACATGAAGCCAAGCTGGGAAACTGTCGAGTACGCAAGAACTCGTTTAATGTCGTTCTGAGCAAAACCGATGGTCGCGGCGAAGATCGCCGTCAATGCGCCAACCAGTGCAACCACGAACATAGTGGTTGGACTCATGGCAAAGAGAATGTTCATACGGCCGATCATGTAGACACCGGCGGTGACCATGGTTGCAGCATGGATCAGGGCAGAGACGGGGGTCGGGCCTTCCATCGCATCAGGCAGCCAGGTGAAGAGCGGCAGCTGAGCCGACTTACCGGTTGCACCGAGGAAGAAGCAGAGGGTTGCCACTGTGGTCACGCTGGCACCTAGAATCATATCGCCGGAGAGCAGGTGAGCATTTTCCGTAATTTCGACAAAATTAATTGTCCAGACACCATGGCTTCCCAGCGCCCAGAAGAGGGTAAAGAGACCGAGCAGGAAACCAAAGTCACCAACACGGTTCATAACAAACGCTTTCTTCGCGGCGTCACCGGCACTCTTCTTTTCGAAGTAGTAGCCGATCAGCAGGTAGGAGCAGAGACCGACACCTTCCCAACCGACAAACATGACCAGTGCGTTGTTGCCGAGCACCAGCATGAGCATGGAGAAGACGAAGAGGTTAAGGTAACTGAAGTAACGGTAGAAACCTTCTTCACCATGCATGTAACCAATGGAGTAGAGATGGATCAAAGTACCCACACCAGTGACAACCATGATCATCAGGGCAGAGAGCGGATCAAGTAGAAAGCCCCAGTCCACCTGCAGTTTGCCAACTGACATCCAGGATGCAATAACATTCTGGTGAGACTTGACGGAATCGCCAAGTAGCTGGATAAAGTACTTGCAGGAAACCAGGAACGAAAGGAATAACATACCAGTACCAATCGCACCGATGACCTTTTCGTTCTTGATGAACCGCTTGCCAAGCAACCCGTTAATAATTGCGCCGAGTAACGGGAAGAATGGTATAAGCCACAGTTTATCGTACATCTATCTCTCCTCCGAACGAAGTAAACTTCTTAGGGGAAGTGAACGGTTCACACCGATCACAATTTCATCAGGTTAATATCATCGACATCGATCGAATCACGGTTTCTATAGAATGCGATCATCAATGCCAGACCAACTCCCGCCTCAGCTGCTGCAACGGCCATTACAAATAAAACAAAGACCTGACCGTCCATGTTTTGCAAATGACTCGACAATGCGATGAAGGTCAGGTTGACCGAGTTAAGCATCAATTCGATACACATGAAGATGACAATCGCATTTCGCCGAGTCAGAACACCGTAGGTGCCCATGGCAAAGAGGATCGCGGCAACAGTCATGTAGTGGTAAACAGTTATCATTGGTATGTCTCCCGTAGTCCGCTACGCTTTAAACTTCTTTTTTGGCGAGAACGACCGCGCCGACTATTGCCACCAGTAACAAGATGGAAGCAATTTCAAAGGGCAGCAGGTACTCGGTGAACAATGCCTTACCGATCAACTCGACATGACCGACGCTTTCAACCGTATACGAAGTGATGTCTCCTTCAGCACCGGTCACGCGACCACGCTTTATGAAGTACATTACATTGAACAAGACCAACAGGCTGGCGATAGCTGACCAGACAACCCCGGTGGTATAACGCTTGCGCGCTTCCGTACCAAGGTTAAGCAGCATAATAACAAAGATGATCAAAACCATGATCGCCCCGGCATAAACCATGATCTGGATCGCCGCCATAAAGGGGGCGTGCAGCATGACATAAAAAATAGCCAGGCAGAAAAAGGTGTTGACCAGACCAAGAGCGCTATTGACCGGGCTTTGACAGCGGATAACCAGAAATCCGGAGGCCACGGCAACAATCGCTATCAGATAGAAAAAAATGAGTTCCATTAGTTTTATGCTCCCCTTGGCTTACTTCAGCAGCCGCTCTTTGGTGAACTGAAAGTCTTCACGCTCGTAATTGGCCAGTTCATAAGCACCCGTCATTTCGATAGCCTCTACCGGGCAGGCTTCAACGCAGTAACCGCAGAAGATGCAACGCAGCATGTCAATCGTGTAAACTTTTGGGTACTTCTCGCCCTTCTCATTCTCTGCTGACTCAACCGTAATGCATTTAGCCGGGCAGACAGTTGGGCAAAGGTAACAGGCGACGCATTTTTCGCGATCCTGAGAAGGAACCAGGCGATGCAAGCCACGGAACCGATCGGACGGCTTAAGTTTAACTGTCGGGTACTGCACGGTCGTTGAATGACCTGGCAGCAAGTGCTTGAAGGTGATGCTCAGACCTTTGGCAAATTCTTTGAACATGATCAGACCTCTTAAAGACTCAAAGGTAACGGTTATTAGAAAATCACGACCACGAGGCCGGTAATCACGACATTAGCCAGGGCCAGCGGCAACAATACTTTCCAGCCCAAGCGCATCAGTTGGTCATAACGGACACGGGGGAAGGTGGCACGCAGCCACATAAAGAAGAACATCATCGAGAAGATCTTCAGGAGTAACCAGACAAAACCGGGGATCATGGTAAAGATGCCGATGTTGAGAGGAGCGCTCCAGCCACCGAGAAAGAGTGTGGCAGCGATCGCAGCAATAACGATCATGTTGGCGTATTCAGCCATGAAAAAGAGGGCATACTTCATGGAGGAGTACTCGGTGCAGAAACCGGAGACCAGCTCACTCTCAGCCTCAGGCATATCAAACGGAGTCCGGTTGATTTCAGCCAGACCCGTTATGATGAAGAGACAAAAGGCCAGCGGTTGGGTGAAAACATACCAGTTTGGTACGAATGAACAGACACCCCAGAGATCCTGTTGCTGCAAAAAAACGATTTCACGCAGACTGAGTGTTTCAGAGAGCATGAAGATTGCAATGATCGACACGCCAGCCGCCAGTTCGTAAGAGATCATCTGGGCTGAGGCACGTACGCCGCCGAGCAGAGAGTATTTACTGTTGGATGCCCATCCGGCAAGAACGATGCCGTAGATTCCTAAACCCGCGAAAGCAAGGATGTACAAAACACCGATGTTCAGGTCGGTAATCTGCTGGGGAATCAGGAACCCACCCACGCTGATGTCAGGGCCGAAGGGGATTACGGCAACCGTAATCAATGCCGGGACCAGTATCATCATAGGGGCCAGCAAAAAAGGCACCTTAGTTGATTCAGATGGGATGAGGTCCTCTTTGAAGAACAACTTGATACCATCGGCAATCGGCTGCAAAAGGCCGTGCCAACCGGTACGCATTGGCCCAAGGCGGGTCTGCATATGACCGATGACCTTACGCTCACACCAGGTTGCGTAAGCAACGATGAGCATAGTCACACCAAATACAACCAGAATTTTTACCAACATTATCCCGACAAACAAACCAGGACTGTTAGAGAGGCTCAGCATTTCAGGCGTCATGATCTTCCTCTTCCTCGTATCAGATTGATCTTAGTGTTGCGTGTCTATTCACACCGTAGTGCGCTCAAGTGCGCAAAAACGGTATATATCCACAAATTCTATTTGCTGACGGTAACTGCGATTACCGGTTCACCTTTATAGAGGCGATTCACATTGGCCTCAGCAAAGTGATAAGGAGCGAAAACAACCCCTTTTGGCAGTCGATTACCAACTTTTACTTTCAGTTTCAGTTCAGTACCGTTGCCAGCCACCTTGACAAGGTCACCGTCAACAACGCTCAACGCTTTAGCATCTTCACGGCTGAGTTCAAGATAAGGCTCAGAAAGAACGGCCATTGGACCTTTAGCCTTTGTGGAAACCGTACCGCTGTGATAGAGGGCACTGCCGGTTACCAACTGGAAATCGCCTTTGACTGAACTGCCTCCGCTGACAGCAACCACTTTTTTGCAAACAGGCTGCAATACCTCGCCACCCCAGACAACGCCTTGCGGCCCAATCTCATTGAAGTTGAACTCGGCATAAGCCTTGGTGTCTTTACCGATTTCGGCAAAGATGGCCGCAGGACCGGTGAAGGTGACTGTGCTGCCCAGTTTATTCGCTAACGCTGAAAAGATGGCACCATCAGTGCGCGCTTCACCAGGACTCGGGATGCCAGGACGCACTCTTTGGATGCGGCGTTCGGCATTGGTAAAGGTTCCATCCTTCTCGGCAAAGGAAGCTGCGGGCAGAACCACATCAGCCTGCTCGGCGGTGGGCGAGAGAAACAGATCCTGAACTACCAGGAAAGGAACTTTATCAAAGGCCTTAGCGACCTTGTCTCGATCGGGGTAGCTGCTCAGTGGATCTTCAGCGACAACGTAGAGGCCGTCCAACTTACCTTCAGCGGCTGCATCCAGCATCTGCTGAGCACCTTTACCAGCGTTTTGTGGCAGGATGCCGAGGTCAATCGCCCCTTGGCTGTTTGACTTCTCACCGCAGAGATACAAGCCACTGCCTTCGCGTCCAGGGATGCCGACAAGCAGAGCCAGGTTGGCTGCGGCTGTTGCCAGTTCTTTATTAAGGCCTTGATACGGTAAGCCGTAGGCCATCAAAATTGCGCTGTTTTCCGCACCTGCCAGTTGTCTTGCTGTCGCCTGCAGAGTTTCCAGGTCAACACCAGTACGCTCTGCAACCTGAGACGGCTCAAAGTCAGCCAGAGCAGTTTTGAGGTCTTCAAGACCTTCAATGCCTTCAGTCTGAGCCAGACCTTCATCGAGAAGAAGCCTTGCCATAGCATTGAGGACATCAAGCTCCAAGCCGGGCTTACTCAGAAGAGTTTTGGCGCCGGGTAGCTTATCAAGCTTGCCTTTTTTATCAGCGACAATGGCGAGCTTTGCTCCATTGCGACGAATAGCCTGATTGACCACCATGCCGACAACAGGATGGGTTTCGTAAAAGTCTGAGCGAATTGCCAGAATGACATTCGTTTTTTCAATTTGCGGGAAGGTTGCAGTTGAGGCGGCAACACCGAGAGCGCCCTTAAGGCCTTCTGTGACACCTTTGTAGCATTCGCCACCGGAGTGATCGAGATTCTCTGTGCCAACCACTTTAGCAACTTGCTTGAGAAGATAGAGCTCCTCATTGGTCAGACGTGCTCCAGAGAGAATGCCTACACCTTGTCCCTGCTGCGCTTTGGATAGGCCATCGGCAACAGCTTGTAGCGCCTCATCCCAATCAGCTTCAACCAGCTCTCCGTTCTTACGAACCAACGGCTTGGTCAAGCGGTCTTCATGGTTGACATAGGAGTAGCCAAAACGACCACGCACACAAAGGTTGCCATCGTTGACACCTATTTTGTCATTGAAGCGAATCGTCTCAACTTTATGGTCTTTAACGCCCAGGGTAACAGTACAGCCATTACCGCAGTAACCGCAGACCGAATCAACTTCTTTGAGTTGCCAGGGACGAGCTTTGAACTTGAACGGCCGAGGCAAGAGAGCGCCGACCGGGCACATGGAGAGGCATTGACCGCAGAATTCACAGTCCAGGCCACGATCGTATGCTGTGGCTATTTTGGTCTCAAAGCCGCGATTGATGAATGAGTAGGAGCCGTAACCGACAATTTCGTCGCAGACACGGACGCATTTTCCGCAGAGTACGCAACGGTTCATGTTGCGTTCGATCAGTGGGTTGACTTCATCAGTCGGCAGATCGAACTTCTCACCCTCAAAACGGTTGGAAGTCGCCCCAAGCTCGTAAGTCAGATCCTGCAGGTCGCACTCGCCGCCCTTATCGCAAACCGGGCAATCAAGAACGTGGTTGACCAGAAGGAACTCCATCACCGTCTTACGGACTTTCTTGATCTCATCCGAAGTGGTGATGACAACCATACCTTCACTAACCGGCGTGGTGCAGGAAGGAATCAAACGACCCTTCATCTGCTCAACCTCAACCAGGCAGACCCGGCAGGCGCCATAAGGCAGCAACTTCTTGGCATAGCAGAGTACCGGAATATGAACTCCAGCCTCCTTGGCAGCTTCGTAAATCGTCGCTGCCTTGCTGACCGTGACCTGTTTACCGTCGATTGTCAGGTTAACCATCGTGTCCTCTTATCGTCAGTGATAGACTTGAAATAGTGACTATTCGATCGCCATGAAGCGACAGGCATCGTAGCAGGATGTACACTCAGTACACTTCTCACGGTCAATGACAGCAACCTGACCTTTTTCCCAGGTAATACAGTCAACCGGACAGACCCTCGGGCAGATTCCACACTTTTTACATTTCTCTTCAACAACTTTGAAATGTAGCAGCGGCTTGCAAGCGTGAGACGGGCACTCTTTTTCTTTAATATGTGCCTCGTACTCGTGGCGGAAATATCGAAGAGTGGAAAGTACCGGGTTTGGTGCTGTTTGACCGAGGCCACAAAGCGAGCTTTTCTTGATGTCGTAAGCCATGCTTTCCAGCAACTCGAGATCGCCTTCACGACCCTCGCCCTGAGTGATCCGCTCGAGGATTTCAAGCATGATCTTCAGACCGATACGGCAGGGGATACATTTGCCGCACGACTCTACACGGGTAAAATTAAGGAAGAAGCGGGCGATATCGACCATGCAGGTAGTTTCGTCCATAACAACCAGACCACCCGAGCCCATCATCGCGCCAGCCTTGATCAGCGAGTCGTAATCGACTTCAGCGTCAAGGGCTTCTGCAGGCAGACAACCACCCGAAGGGCCACCAGCCTGAACGGCTTTGAACTTACGGTTGTTGAGAATGCCACCACAGACATCGTAGATGACTTCTTTCATCGTGGTTCCAGCAGGAACCTCGACCAGACCCGTATGCTTGACCTTACCGGTCAGAGCAAAGATCTTGGTGCCCTTGGTGCCTTCGGTACCGATTGATGAATACCAGTCAGCGCCGTTGTAGAGAATGTAGGCAACATTGGCGAAAGTCTCGACGTTGTTGATATTGGTCGGTTTTCCCCAGAGGCCTTTAACCGCAGGGAATGGAGGGCGGGGGCGGGACATGCCGCGCTCACCTTCGATCGAAGCCATCAGGGCTGTCTCTTCGCCGCAGACAAATGCTCCGGCGCCAGCCTTGATACGCATTGTAAATTCAAAGCCAAGCCCCATGCAGTCCTTGCCGAGGTAACCCTTCTCGGTGCAGGCATCAATTGCTTTTTGCAGACGCTTGATTGCCAGCGGGTACTCAGCACGGCAATAAACATAGCCGAACTTACAACCAATGGCGTAGGCAGCAATCATCATCCCTTCGATCAAACCGTAGGGGTCGCCTTCGAGAACCGAGCGATCCATAAACGCGCCTGGGTCACCTTCGTCAGCGTTGCAAATCAGGTACTTGTTCTCACCCGGAGTTGCCCTACAGAAAGACCACTTGACGCCGGTGGGGAAACCACCGCCACCACGGCCACGCAAACCGGACTTCTTGACTTCCTCGATAACTTCATCGGGAGCCATGGTTACGGCTTTTCTGATGCCTGTGAAGCCTTTGTTGGCGATGAAATCATCCATACTCTCGGCATCGATGGTGCCACAACGCGAGAAGATGATACGCTGTTGCTTCTCTAGGAACTTGTTGTAGTAAGGCCCTGCGACCTTCTTCTCGACCGCCTCGTTCTTGAGCATGTGCTCTTCAACGATTTGCGGTACCAGTTCGGCAGTCACAAAATCATAAGTCACGGCTTTCTGACCAGGCAATATGACGTCAACCAGAACGTCGTTGGCACACAGGCCGCGGCAACCGGTCTTTTTGATATCACAGCGCTTGCCAACCTTGGCTTCAACGCCCTGCTTCTCAAACTCGGCTTCGAAAGCGTCGATGACGCCCTGGGCGCCAGAGGCAAAGCCACCGGTTCCGGTGCAGATAAGTACTTGGATATTTTCAGCTGTTTCGGCCATAAAATCCTCGGTGAGTTATCAATCCAACTGCTGGTATTTTTTGATGACTTCGTCCGTCTTCTGGACTGTCAACGAACCGTAGGTGCCATCGTTAACCATGATGACCGGAGCCATACCACAGGCACCGATGCAGGCCACGTATTCGGCGGTGAACTTAAGATCTTCCGTGGTCTCGGCATGGCCAACCCCCAGACGATCTTTTATGGTGTCGGCTATTCGGCCAGCGCCTTTAACGTGACAGGCGGTTCCCATGCAGACACGAACTATGTACTTGCCGCGCGGCGCAAGGTGGAACTGCGCATAAAATGTCAGCACTCCATAAATCTGACTGGTATAGACATTCAAACGTTCGGCGGTAAGATGCACCGTTGGCTCAGGGATATAACCGTAAAACTCTTGAATTTCCTGAAGAGCCGGCATCAAAGCACCCGGAAAATCGACATACTTGTCGAGGATCTGGTTGGCTCCGGTCAGATCTACATCCTGCTCTTCAACAGTTGCTTCGACTGCTTCACTCATGGCTGATTCCTTATCCTCGCAGCAGGTTAGCGGTCGATCTCACCCAGAACGATGTCCAGGGTTCCGATAACCGCAACAACATCAGCAATCATCGAACCTTCGCACATCTTGGGCAAGGCCTGGAGGTTAATGAAAGACGCCGGGCGAATCTTCATACGATATGGCCGGGGCGAACCGTCAGAAACCAGGTAAAAGCCGACTTCACCTTTTGGGTTTTCCACGCCGAGATACACTTCACCAGCATCAGGCTTAAAGCCTTCGCTGATAATTTTGAAGTGATGAATCAAGCCTTCGATTGTATTCACAGTGTCTTGCTTGGACGGAAGCACGATTTTAGGCGCATCAGCCAAAACTGGTCCGGGCTTCAACTTGTCGAGAGCCTGATGGATAATTTTGCAGGACTCACGCATCTCCTTGAGGCGAGCAACGTAACGTGCCCATGTGTCGCAGCCCTGCTCGACAATAACTTCAAAATCATAATTTTCATAACCGGAGTAAGGCTGATCACGACGCAAGTCCCAATCGACACCAGAACCGCGCAGGGAAGGACCAGTGACACCGAGATCAATAGCATCCTCGGCACTGATGACACCGACGTTCTGAATACGCTTTTGCCAGATCTTGTTGCCAGTCAGTAGGCCCTCATAAGTATCCAGGTGACCAGGCATCGTGTTGATGAAGTTGCGAATCTCTTTATCAAGTCCTTCAGGCAAATCAGCAGAGAGACCACCAACGCGGAAGTAGTTCGAGGTCATCCGAGCGCCCGAAACCTTCTCGTAGATATCCATGATGTGCTCACGCTCGCGGAAGGCGTAGATGAAAACTGTCATGGCGCCGATATCGAGAGCATGGCATGCCAGCCAGACCAGGTGACTCTTGAGGCGGGTCAACTCAGCGAGCAGAACCCGTACAACCTGCGCACGCTCTGGGATCTCATCCGTAATACCAAGCAGCTTTTCCACGGCCAGTACATAGCCGAGGTTGTTATGCATGGGAGCCAGATAGTCGAGTCGATCGGTCAGGGGCAACACCTGGTGGTAAGTACGGTGTTCCGCCAACTTCTCCACACCGCGGTGCAAAAAGCCAATATGCGGTGTCGCTTTGCGGACAATTTCGCCATCCAACTCGAGGACCAACTGCAACACTCCATGTGTGGAGGGATGCTGTGGGCCCATATTGATGGTCATGGTTTCATGTTTCGCCATATTTCTGCCTCGTCTATAGTCAGATACGTGCTTGAGTTTACGCGAAAAGTCTCTTACTGAAGACGGCCCTGGTAAGGCTCGCGATCCGGGCCCTGTACCGGGTAGTCCTTGCGTAGCGGATGGCCTTCCCAATCAGCCGGCAACAGAATGCGTCGTGGATCAGGATGGTTATTGAAAGTAATCCCCATCAAGTCCCAGCATTCACGCTCCAACCAGTTGGCCGTTGCCCAGACACCGCTTACGGTATCGATCGTTGTATCAGACTCTTCAACCGGTGCCTTTACGCGAAGACGCGTGTGGGTACCAATATTGTAAAGTTGGTAGACCACCATAAAGCGGGGGGTCTGCCCCATGTAATCAACGCCACAGAGATCGGTCAGAAAATTAAAGCCGACGTCTTCCTTGAGAAAGGTGCAAACAGCAACAATTTCCTCTTTTTTGACGACAACAGTGGTCTCACCGCGAAACTCGATGGTCTCGAGTACTGTCTCGCCAAACTTGGCTTTCAGCTTATCAACAGCAGCCTGTACACTCATAACGGTTGCATCCTGTCTATCTGGGTTAAAGTTGCCAGTCAATCGAAGCGTTTCAGCCGTTGATCCGCTCGCCTACGCCGATGACAGCACCAAAACTATTGCGCTCCTTCATGATCTTCTCTTGAAGCTTCATGATGCCGTAGAGCAAACCTTCCGGGCGAGGAGGGCAGCCAGGCACATACACATCAACCGGCAAGATTTCATCAACGCCCTGTACTGTGCTGTAGGTATCAAAGACACCACCAGAACAAGCACATGCGCCCATCGCAATTACGTAGCGCGGTTCCGGCATCTGCTCGTAAACAGTCTGGATAACCGGTACCATTTTTTTGGTCACTGTTCCTGCAATGATAATGACATCGGCCTGACGCGGTGAGGCGCGAAAGAGCACACCAAAACGGTCAAGGTCAAATCGAGCAGCACCTGTAGCCATCATCTCGATAGCGCAGCAGGCAAGGCCAAAGGTCAGCGGCCAGAGAGATCTGGCACGGGACCAGTTGACGATCGTGTCCAGTGACGTGGTAATAATGTTATTACCTAGAGTTTCCTCTACTCCCATTCCAGAGCTCCTTTTTTCCAAACGTATGCGTAGCCAACGAGAAGAATCAGAATAAACACACCCATCTCCATGAAACCAAACAAGCCGAGGCGTTTAAACATGACCGCCCAGGGGTACATGAAGACCACTTCGATATCGAAGACGATAAAGAGCATGGCGATGATGTAGAACTTGATCGAGAACTGCTCATGGGCTGAGCCAACGGGAGGCATACCGCACTCGTAAGGAGCCAGCTTGACCGCCGAGGGCTTATTCTCTCCGACCAGACGTGAAAGGACGATCACCGCGACAGAAAAACCGAGCGCGATGATGATCAGAGTGAGAATTGGTAGATAACTGTCCAGCATTGATATAATCCTCCTGCCAGGTGAGATTACAAAATCCAATAGTCGCAGGTATAGCTTTTCGGCTTTTTGGCCGTCAGCAAGTTAGGACAATTTCACTTCTTTGTCAAGGGAAAAATACAGTATACTGTATGCAATTCAAATAGCCATAAACGCCTGATTTCTGTGGCTTTATGAGTATTTTAGTCAGGGACTTAAAAAGACAAGAAAGCCGTGATAATTGGCTATCTTAGAGATGATTAATGCACACAAAGCCAGTGTATTAAATGCGTTTAAAGTGGAGGGATTGTTTACTGCTTACGTGCGTCAAAAAGATTCATTCCAGCCAACAAAAGGCCCATTGCGATAAACGCCCCCGGGGGGAGGATCATCAAGATCAGCGGCTGATAGGCTTCCCCGAAGACGCTGTAGCCGAGAAGGGTACCGGAGCCAAAGAGTTCACGGACCGCACCGAGGACAAAAAGCGCCAGTGTGAAGCCAAGTCCCATGCCAACACCGTCAACGACTGCAGGGACAAGGCGATTCTTTGAGGCAAAGGCTTCCGCACGCCCCAGGATGAGACAGTTAACGACAATCAGGGGGATAAAAATCCCCAGGGCCTTGTAGAGGTCGTAGAAATAAGCCTCCATACAGAGCTGAACAACAGTTACAAAGGACGCGATAACAACGATAAAGGAAGGGATCCGAACCTTCGGCGGAATGACTTTACGTAATGACGAAACAACGATGTTGGAGCAGACCAGAACAAAGGTCGTAGCCAACCCCATACCCAAGCCATTCTCAGCGCTGGTCGTAACGGCCAGGGCTGGGCACAAACCCAACAGCAGCCTGAAGACCGCATTCTCCCGCCAAAGGCCTTTACGGAATTCACGGCTTAACGTCATTGGCTGCCTCCCTGAGCATCAGCAAGGATCTCAACACGATGTTCGTGGTAAAACTCCAGACCTCTCCGTACAGCACCAACAACGGCCCGGGGAGAAATCGTCGCACCAGTGATCTGGTCGAACTCGCCACCATCCTTCTTCACCCGCCAGTCAGCGTTCTGCAGATTTTTTCCAGCAAAGATATCCTTGAAGACCGGCAAAGCGATCTTGTCTCCCAAACCGGGTGTTTCGTTGTGGCTCAGGATCTCTATTCCCGCGACCGTACCTTGCGGGTCCACACCGACCATCACCGCGATATTGCCACTATAACCGTCGGGAGCAATAACCTGAAAGGCAACCCCGCTCAGCTCAGCCGCTTGTCTGCCCCGATAGAAAGTCCGCCGGACATCACGACCTCGCCTGTCCTGCCCCGTCAGCAACTGAACAGTGTCCTGATCTGGAGAATTGTCGCCCGGCGGCAAGACCGCCTGCAAAGCACGCAGGGTTTCAAGGCGACGTTGCTCAGCGATCGGCTCACGAGTCACAGCTTCAACCATAGACAGGATCAAACCGGCACCGGCAGTAATCAGAGTCAGCACCAGGGCGAGACGCAACATGCTGTTCATGACGTCGCCCCCTGCCCTGAAGTGCCAAAAGTCTTAGGCCGGGTATATCGATCGATCAGCGGAGTCGCGGCGTTCATGAGCAGGATAGCGAAAGAGACTCCTTCCGGGTAACCACCAAAGAGACGAATCAGAACAGTCAACACACCGCAGCCCACGCCAAAAAACAGCATGCCCTTGGTTGAAACCGGCGTGGTTACCATATCCGTTGCCATATAAAAGGCACCCAGGACCAAGCCACCGGTCAACAGGTGGAAAAGCGGGTTAGGGTATTTATCCGGGCTGGCCAGCCAGAAGACACTCGAGAAGAGAACGACAGTCCCGACAAAAGTAGCTGGAATATGCCAGGTCAGAATGCGTTTGTAAAAGAGATAGCCCGCTCCTAGCAGTAACGCCAGGGCGGAGACCTCACCGATACAACCGGCCATATTGCCAAGGAAATAATCCACCATCCCGGACTGCAATTCAGGCGGCATCTGTCCGGTGAGCATGACGGCATTCTTCCACTCCCCCAGAGGGGTTGCAGTGGTAACAAGGTCGAGACCAGAGCCAAAAGGTGTCGGCGATGACCAGGTGGTCATCTGCACGGGGAAAGAGATAAGGAGTACAACTCTGGCCACTAGGGCAGGATTAAAGGGGTTTGAGCCGAGGCCGCCATAAACCTGTTTGCCGATCGCAATGGCAATCACCGCACCGAGCAAAGTCAACCACCACGGACTTGACGGCGGCAGGTTGAGAGCGAGCAAAACGCCGGTAATGGCAGCGCTGCCATCAGCAATAGTGACCGGCTGCCCCATCAAACGCTGACAGACAACCTCCGTGGCAAGACACCCCAAGGTTGCAATCAACAGAACTGTCAAAGCTGCCGGTCCGAAAAAATAGACCGCCACGGCGCAAGCAGGCAACAAGCTGTAAAGCACAGCGCGCATCACCTTGGACGTGGTGTCGCCGGAATGGATGTGCGGCGAAGAAGACAGGTAGAGTTGCTTGCTCACGGGTTTTATGAGTTCCTCTTTTTGGCAAGAATGGCGGCCTTACCATAGCGGATCGCCTGCACCAACGGAATCGTCGCGGGACAAACGTAGCTGCAGCTACCACATTCAATACAATCCATGGCGCAATACTCGGACGCTTCTGCCAGAAGGTCACGACGCGAGTAGGCGGCAATCGTCGTCGGCAGAAGATGCATCGGGCAAGCCTGCACGCAGCGCGAACAACGGATACAGGGGCCCTCTTCCTGGCGATCAACATCCTCATCGCGCAACAACAGCAGACCTGAGGTGCCCCGGGTTGCAGGGACATCAAAGCCGAGCTGGGTAAAACCCATCATGGGCCCGCCAAGCACGATCTTGCCCGGATCTTCAGTCAAGCCGCCACAGACTTCAACCAGATGAGACAGCGGGGTGCCAATGCGTATGCGCAGGTTCTTGGGCTCGCGAATAGCAGGACCCGTCACCGTACAGACCCTTTCGATCAGAGGGCGCCCAAACAGAACCGCATCCGCAACTGCTGCTGCGGTCGAGACATTATGTACAGCAACACCTACATCCATGGGTAAGCCGCCCGAAGGGACCTCGCGCCCGGTCACCGCAGCGATCAGTTGTTTCTCCGCACCCTGCGGATACTTGACCTGAAGAGGCAGGATCTCGACCGGCGCACCAGCACACTCTTTCTCAAGCAGGGCAATCGCGTCGGGCTTATTCGCCTCGATACCAATCACCACCCGATCGGCACCGAAAACATACTTTAGCAAGGCAACGCCCTGCAAAATGCGCTCGGGCTCTTCGAGCATCATACGATGATCAGCCGTCAGGTAGGGCTCACACTCAACGCCGTTGAAGATCAGGGTGCTGATCTTTTTCTCCGGCGGAGGTGACATTTTGACATGAGCCGGAAAAGCGGCGCCACCCATACCAACGACGCCTGCCAAGCGTACTTTTTCAACGATATCATCCACGCTCAGGGCGCTCGGATCACCGGGTTGCAAATCCGCTGTCCAACGGTCTTCACCGTCCGGCTTGATCACAACCGCCGGCAACGAAGTTCCCCAGGGGTGTGGACGACTCTCAACGGCAACGACCTCTCCGGAGGTTGGCGCATGCACCGGCACCGAGACAAAACCCTTTGCGGAGCCTATCTCCTGGCCCTTAGCCACCGACTGACCAACCTCTACAGAAGCAACGGCAGGAGCACCGATATGCTGCGCCATAGGCACAACAAACTCTGCGGGCAAGGGGCAGTTTTCTATCGCCTTGTGCGATGACCACTGCTTGTTGTCCGGAGGATGTATACCTCCTGTAAAGGTTTTCAGTTTCACCAGTCTCTACCTTAAATCAGGCCGCGTGCGGCTTGTCTGCCGCAACAGGCAACAGCTTGCTGCCTTCCGGATAGCCATCACTGAAGTCCCGAATGCACTTGGTCGGACATTTGCCAATCGCCTCAATCGCTTCTTCATCCTGCTCATAAACAACTGTAGCGAGAAAATCTTCTACCTTATATGCACCAGGGATCGTTTTCTTACAGATATGGCAGCCGATACAGCCAATCTGGCAGTACTTACGCACCATGGCACCCTTATCGTGACTGTTGCAAAGCACGTGAATCGCTGACTCGTAGGGCGTCATACGGATCACATTCCTGGGGCAAACAGCCAAGCATTTTCGGCATCCGGTACATTTTTCACGACTGATCACCGCCAGACCGTCAGCTGTCATTTCGATTGCGTCAAAGGGGCAGGCGCGCTGACAGGAAGCAAGTCCCAGGCAGCCACCGGGACAAGCCTTTGGGCCACCTGCGATCTTTTGTGCAGCCGTACAATCGGCCAAGCCCAGGTACTGATATTTGACCTGTGCCTTGCGATTGTCGCCCTGACACAAAACAACGGCAATCTCTCTCGCTGCAGCCGAAGCCTCAACACCGAGAATCCGCGCCAACTTTGCCACCACATCGGCACCGCCGGGAGGGCACTGGTTCAAATCGATAGTCCCTGCGACCAAAGCCTTGGCATACCCGGCGCAACCAGGAAAGCCACAGGCGCCGCAATTGGCTCCGGGCAGAACCTCCATAGCGGCAAGTTCACGTGGGTCAACTTCCACGGCAAACTTCTTGGCGGCAAGACCAAGCGCAATCGCGGCGACCAGACCGATGCACCCGAGACTTAATATAGCTGCAAGCATAAAACTACCTTGGACGTCATATTATGAGACCTACCCTTTGACCAGGCCGGCAAAACCCATAAAGGCCAGGGACAGAAGGCCAGCGGTAACCAGAGCAATGGCGGTGCCACGGAAACTCTGCGGCACAGCACAGAGTTCAAGCCGTTCACGCAAACCGGCAAAGAGTACTATGGCAAGGGTAAAACCGAGGGCGGCACCGATAGCAAAGACGATGCCCTCGAGAAACGTGTAATCTTTTTGGATATTGAGAACGGCCAGGCCAAGAACCGCACAGTTGGTGGTAATCAGTGGCAGGAAGATTCCCAGAGACTGGTAGAGAACCGGGCTGACCTTCTGGATAACCATCTCCACCAACTGAACCAGGGAGGCAATCACCAGGATGAAAGCAATTGTCTGCAGATATTCGATACCGAAAGGGATCAGGACAAAATACTGGACAAACCAGGTCACCACCGTAGCCACAGTCATGACAAAGGTAACCGCCATCCCCATTCCCATAGCGGTTTCTACCTTCTTGGAAACGCCGAGAAATGGACAGATGCCGAGGAAGCGCGCCAACACGAAGTTGTTGACAAAGATTGCGCTTACCAAAATGACAAAAAGATCAGTCATACACCTTAAATACCCTACCCTGTAAATTGGTCTGACCAGCGGTTATAAAGCAGTTATCCTGCAAAGTCAAACGGTATACAATAATAATCTTTTAGTTTTACTTCAAAAGGGAACAGAAGGCAACCGACACAAGGATCGGGTAAGGCTAAAATTAATATAGGCTTATTTTTTACAGATCGCCACAAAGCGCACGGCAACATTTTAGTTAAACTAAAACATTAAAAACAAAACCAGACCGACCGTTGACCCTAAGCGAAAACAGGCGTTATCTTGACAGTCTCTGGTTGCTATGTTAACAGGTGTCAACCTGACATAGAGGAGCAACCAAGCCACACTTTGAGACACGTCGAAAACGGCGGAGATGAAACGACCCTAAGGGTCCTGCAGCCACCGATCATAGACCTGTCGAAGCTGTCATACTTTCCAACGCAAGCAAGTTCTTTAAGGAGCCGCTATGAACCACCAGAAGTCTTCCGCCCTTTTTGCCAAGGCACAACAAGTGATCCCGGGTGGTGTCAACAGCCCGGTCCGGGCCTTCAAGTCTGTTGGCTGTGAGCCAATCTTCATTTCCCGGGCCGCTGGTTCGAAAATTTTCGACGCCGACGATAACGCCTATATTGATTACGTCGGTTCCTGGGGACCAATGATTCTGGGCCATTGCCACCCCAAGGTCGTTGAAGCCATTCAGAAAACAGCGGCAACTGGCGCTTCTTTCGGCGCACCCACGGCCCGCGAGACACAACTGGCCGAAATGGTCTGCGACGCCTATCCGAATATTGAAATGGTACGCATGGTCTCCTCTGGAACCGAAGCCACCATGAGCGCCATCCGTCTGGCTCGTGGCTACACCGGCCGGGACAAAATCCTCAAGTTCGACGGCTGTTATCACGGTCACGCCGACTCCCTGCTGGTAAAAGCCGGCAGCGGACTGGCCACCTTCGGAGTACCGACCTCCCCAGGCGTCCCCGCGGATTTCGCCAAACTCACCCTGACAGCCACCTACAACAACCTCGAAGAGACCAAAGCGGTGGTGGCCTCCAACAAGGGCGAAATCGCCTGCATCATCCTGGAAGCAATTGCCGGCAACATGGGCTGCGTGGCACCAAGAGCTGGTTTTCTCGAGGGGTTGCGTCAGCTTTGCGATGCCGAAGGCATTGTATTAATTATCGACGAAGTTATGACCGGCTTCCGGGTCGCCTACGGTGGTGCCCAGGAGCGATTCAAGGTGCGCGGTGATTTGGTCTGCCTCGGCAAAATCATCGGTGGCGGACTCCCGGTTGGCGCCTTCGGCGGCAAGCGGGAGATCATGACAAGTCTCTCTCCAGATGGCGGCGTCTACCAGGCGGGGACCCTTTCGGGAAACCCTCTGGCCATGAGCGCCGGTATCGCGACACTGGAACTGCTCAAACAGGAAGGCTTCTACGAACAGCTTGAGGAGAAAAGCTCATATCTCTGCAAAGGGCTGCAGCAAGCGGCAGCAAGCGCCAATGTCCCCACCTCTCTACAGCGGGTGGGCGGCATGTTCTGCACCTTTTTCCAGGCGGAGGAAGTATTCAACTTCAGCGATGTCAAACCGGGAACACCTGAGATCTTCTCCAGGTTTTTCCGCAGCATGCTCGACCAGGGCATCAACCTCGCACCCTCGCAGTACGAAGCCGGTTTCATGAGTATCGCTCACTCTCAGGAAGATCTCGACAAGACGATCGAAGCCGCAAGCAAAGCCTTCAGAACACTTTAGAAGAGGTTTATAAGCAACAACGTAAAGAGCCCGACTTCATTTATGAGGTCGGGCTCTTTACGTTGTTAGCGCTTTCGGCAAAAGTTTCTGCCTTAAAAAGGACGTTGACTCTTGCCTGGCTGATAAGCCCCTGAAAAAGGCGTCATCACGATGCTTACATCTTTGATAAAATTGCCAGTGGCCACTTTCAGCAAAGTCGGGTCGTCGTCGCCCAGCTTACCGTAAGGCTCACCCGGGCTCGGCATATCCCAGGCATGAATGCGTGCCGCCAGATAGTAGTTCCCGCCTTCAGGAAGATAGATGGTAAATCGACCCTGCTCATCGGAGAGTGTTGAAGCGTAATCGGGGAGCCGTTTCATTTCCTTATCGCTGTACGCCATGGCAAAACCACCCATAATCGGTTTGCCGGTCACATCGGTCAGGACACCGCTGATGCCGGTATCCGTCTCTTTATCGACCACCCTGCTTTTGAAAAACATCGGCGCTTTCATAACAATCACGGGCACTTCGATCTCAACAAATTTACCCTTTTCTACCCGGGTGACCAGGCGTTGGTGTTCGGAGTAGTAATCTCCCGAAGAAAGAGGGCCGGTTGACTGACCGCTTTGCCGCTTACGGGCAACCACATAGTAGACTCCTTCCGGAACCTCCAATTCGTAGTAGCCATTTTTGTCGGTCGGAGTGGAGATGAATTGGGAAGGGCCCAGCAGGTTTGAGATGGTATCAGGATAGATGTTGACATACACCCCGTCCAGAGGTGAGCCATCGGCTTTGTGGACGACATGCCCCCGAAGCCCCGTTTTGCCCTGTCCATCAACATAATCGCCGACCCATAGAACGCCGGGAACACTTGCCTGACCAAACGTCTCTGATGATGACAGCCCAGACTGACAAGCGCCCAAGGAGAATGTAAAACAGAGAATCAGCCCGACTCTCAAACCTAGCCACAACCGTTGCATTGACATCGAAACCTCCTGTAACCATAGAACAGATTAGAACAAGCCCAGATAACAGTCTAGCGACCGAAAAGAAAATGTCAAAAGCTGAGGGGAGAAAGAAAACCACCGTTAAAATGCATTGAAGACCCAAAGAGTCGCCAATCAGTTCGCTTTATCTGGGGCCAATCTTTCGAGATTTTCAATTTGCTGTTTAGATGTCTCAATTGCAACTTTAGAAGGGGAGTAATCCGGGTAGAAGGGGGCAATTTTTTCCCAAACAGCCACAGCCTCTGCCAAGTCGCCTTCCCGATAAGCAACCAAACCGCTTTTCATCAGTTCATCCGCACACTCATCAATCTTCAGTTTGACCGCTTCTTCAGTCATAACTAAAGCTGTTCGAAGTTGTGACCTCTTCGGATAGAGGCCTAAAGCCATGCGGTAGAAGCTGCCGGCCGTATCAAAGTGACCTTCCCCCTCAGCCCGCGCGGCCTCTCCTAAAAGACGATTCTCCACTTGCGTGTAAAGATCTGCCAACGAAGTTTCCTTGGTGTCACCACCTAAAGCGTCACGAAGAGCATCGTGGGCCTTCGTCAAAGAGCCTTCGGCCAAGAGCCGTTCGATGGTCTTACGGGCATCCTGGATTGCGTTGTCCTTCTCAACCGTCGCTGCAGGACCAGGGACATTGATCACAGGTGAACAACCGGAAAACAACAGCGTGAGGGTCAGGCAACAAACACCTGTAAAAGTTACGATACGCATAGCGACTCCAAGGGCAACCGATCGTCCACTAACTGGGCAGCAATAACAGGAACGACATCGATAAAGATTTCAGCAAGCTTCGGGTTAAACTGACTACCGCTACAGCGCCTGATTTCTGCAATCGCCTTTTCCTGGTTGAGGCCCTTTCGGTAGGGCCTCGAACTTGTCATGGCGTCATAAGTATCTGCCAGAGCAATGATCTGGGCGTGTACAGGGATCTCGTCGCCACTAAGCCGGTCAGGGTAGCCTGTCCCGTCAAAACGCTCGTGGTGGTGCTTTACACCAGGAATATATTTATGCAACGAAGGTGCAAGTTCAAGGATCTGTGAGCCCAACAAAGGGTGCTGGGAGATCTCCAGAGACTCTTTCTGATCAAGGTTGCACTGCTTATTGAGTACAGCGTCTCTGACATGGATCTTGCCTATATCATGAAGCAAACACTCCATCTCCAGTTCCTTTAATTCTTCCCGGGTAAATTCAAGGCTCTCGGCGACAGCGATAGCAAAACGCGCAACACGGGCCGAATGCCCATAGGTGTAATTATCCCGGGCATCGAGAGCCGCTGCCAGAATTCTAACGATATCATTGTATGACGATTCCAGATCCTCCGCATAGCCCTGCAGGCTTGTTTTCTGCTTCTGGATCGTCCTCGCCATCTTGTTGAAGTTGCGAATCAACATTCCCAGCTCATTGCGCGACCGAACCGGAACATCATCAACATACTCATCTTTCTGCAGCCTTGAAACGCCCTCAGCCAAACGCTCGATGGGGCGTGTGAAGATCATTGAAATCAGAATCGCGCCGAGCAAGGCTAGGATCGTTACAAAGGTGGCGACCGTGAAAATTTGCCGATGCGCCAAAGCCTTCGACGCCATTAACTGGCTGGCGCTGATTGCAACAATGACACTCCCCACATGCTGGTCTGCAAAATAGATCGGACGACTGAACTCAAAACTATCAACCCCTTCATATTGACCCCTAACAATGGCAACATCATGAGCAGGGGCTATCGACTCTCCTGTTAAAGAAGGGAGTTGTTCGCCAAGCCGGTCCAGTCGATTATGAGCAAGGATAGTGTTTTCAAGGTCCAGAATAGCGACATACACCAGTTCTGGCTGGGAGGCTTTTATCTGGGCAACGAGATTATCCATTGCCAGACGATTATTCTCCAACAGGCTGAAGCCAGCGGGGACGGCAGCGGCCTGTGTGATAGCACTTCCCCGTTTGACGAGAGAATCCAGCAGGGCGGAATCCAGAATTTGCACAACAATAAACGAGACGCTGAAGGTCGTAACTACAAGTAACGACAGAACGAACGAAACGAGACGGAAACGAATACCCCTAAAAAAACCAGCAGAGGAGCTTTCACTTTGCAACGCGCCGGAGCGCTGGGAGAATAAGGATTGAGCGGCTTTAACTAATTGACGCATGACAGTTCAGGGCTTCCAGACGCGGAGATGTCCTGGGGACAACCATTCAGACCGGGAAGATGGTTTGAAGAGACAGTCTGGAAGAGAACATATCTCAGGAACAAAGACAAGCGCAACCGGGAAGTGCTATTTTTACATTGAATAGTCGCTCAGCAGAGCGCCCGGAAAGAGACTTCACAGAGGCGGCTCAGATGAAAAAGAGGCAGGGTACTTAACTTGAAAACCATAGATACAACTAGCCAAAAGCTAAAAACCCGCTTATCATCATCAACGAAAACAGTCTGAGTTCATTTTCAAGGAGAGTTAAGATGGACATAAAAATTCGCAAAACATCCCCGCTACAAATAAAAACCTCATGTATGGTCATCGGCCTCTGCGAGAAGGACTTTACCGCACCGCTCTTGAAAGAACTGGACCAGAAACTCGGCGGTCTGCTCATCAAGGCGAAGCGCAATGGCGAGTTCTCCGCCAAAGAGGGTGAACAGATCCTCTTTCAGCCAGCAGGACATCTGCCAGCAGAGCGGGTGCTCCTCGTCGGCCTTGGCCAAGCAGAAAAAATCACCGACGAGAAGATTCGTCGCGCGGCCGGACAGGCCATGAATAGTGTCACCGAGAAAAAATTCGGTCAGATGGCCTTTGCTTTACCTTTTCAGTGCGCAGAGAACAAGCATAGCGCTCCGTTCCAGGCTTTGGCAGAAGGGCTTCTGTTAGCCAGCTACCGTTACGACTTGTTCCTTGGAGAAGAAACGAAAAATGCTCGTAAATTGCCAAAAGCAGTCACTCTGATAATCACGGAGGGACAAGACAAAAAAAGCTGCGAGGCTGCCGTTGAAAACGCACGAAAGATCTGTCAGGCGGTGATCCTGGCGCGAGATCTCGTCAATGCGCCGGGTAACATCAAGTCACCCGCATACCTCGCCGAACAGGCACAGGCTGCAGCAAAGCAAAGCACACTTAATTTCAAAGTCCTCGGTCAGAAAGAATTAGCCGAGGAAGGCTGCGGTGCTCTTCTCGCTGTGGCCCAGGGTAGTGAACGCGAGCCGCGCCTGATTATTCTCGAGCATAAAGGTAGTCACAAAGACGAAGCGCCGGTGGCCCTGGTGGGCAAGGGCGTCACATTTGACTCAGGCGGAATATCGTTGAAGCCGGGCGAAAAGATGGATGAGATGAAGATGGACATGGCCGGTGGTGCAGCGGTCATCGGCACCATGTTGGCAGCCTCTCTTCTGGAGCTGCCGGTCAACCTGGTGGGCATCGTTCCCGCTGTTGAAAATATGCCCTCGGCAACCGCCTACAGACCAGGAGACATCCTCACCAGCCTCTCCGGCCAGACAATTGAAGTTCTTAATACTGACGCAGAAGGCCGCCTGATACTCGCCGACGCCCTGACTTATGCAAAACGCTACGAGCCAAAACTGGTCGTCGACCTGGCGACCCTGACCGGCGCCTGCATCATCGCTTTAGGGCATCATGCGACAGCGGTTCTTGGCAATGATCAGGAACTCGTGGACGCCTTGTTGGCAGCCGGTGACGATAGCGGCGAGCGACTTTGGCAACTACCGCTCTGGGAGGACTATGACCAGCTGATCAAGAGTGACGTGGCCGATGTAAAAAATACGGGAGGGCGTCCGGCAGGGACCATTACGGCTGCGGCCTTTCTGAAGAAGTTTACCAAGGACTTCCAGTGGGCCCACCTCGACATCGCCGGCACGGCCTGGCGCGACCAGTCAACCCCCTACACACCCAAGGGTGGCACCGGTGTTGGCGTGCGTTTACTGATCTCATTTCTAAAGAATTTATCGAATACAAAATGATGCCGATTCAGTCATTTACAGCACCGGCCTTTCACCTTGACAGAGGAGGGGTCGATTGCTAGTTTATTGTGTTGTCTTATCACTTATTCATCCACCTCTTCCAAACAGCTATGGGTCTGCGCCATGAGAGTACTCGTTTCTGACAAATTCCCCAGCGAAGGGCTACAGGTTCTCGAACAAGCCGCAGGTATAGAGCTTGACTACCAGCCCGGCCTGACGGCAGAACAACTCCTGGAGGCCGTTGCCGAAGTTGATGCACTGATCGTACGTAGCGGAACGGCCATCACAGAAGAGCTCTTTCAGGCGGCCAACAAACTGCAGGTCATTGGCCGCGCCGGAGTAGGCACCAGAAACCTCGATCTGGAAGCGGCCAACCGCAAAGGGGTCGTGGTTATGCACACCCCGTTCGGCAGTACCACCACCACTGCCGAGCATACGATCGCCATGATATTTGCCCTGGCCAGACAGATCCCGGCGGCCAGTCAATCGACCAAGAACGGCGAATGGGAAGCTGATCGTTTCCTCGGCATCGAGGTCGCGGGGAAAACTCTCGGCGTCCTGGGCGCAGGAAAGATTGGCCGGTTGGTTATTGAGCGAGCCCTTGCCCTGAAGATGAAGCCATTTGTTTACGATCCGTACCTGACCGAAGATACTGTCCGCACACTCGGTGCAGAACAGGTCGGCTTTGAGGATTTGCTGAGTCGCTCCGACTTTTTAACCTTGCATACTCCGTACAACGCGGAGACCGCCAATATCCTCAACAGTGAAACACTGGCACGTATCAAGCCCGGTTGTCATGTCATCAATTGTGCAACAGGAGGCCTGATTGATGAAGAAGCATTGGCCGAGGCAATCAAGTCAGGTCGTGTTGCCGGAGCCGCAATCGATGTCTTCAGCAAAGAGCCCCCGGGAGCTGACAACCCTTTACTGAAACTTGAGCAGGTTATCTGTACTCCACATTTACGCACCGCAACCCGAGACGCACAGGTGAATGTCACCGTACAGGTTGCAAACCAGGTGGTTGACCTGCTGACCAAAGGCATCATCGTCAACGCGGTTAACGTCCCCTCGATCAGCGCCGACCTGCTGGCAACCTTACGTCCCCACCTGGAGCTGGCCGAACGTCTTGGCTCGTTCCTGGCGCAACTCTATGGCAAGGGGCTTAAAGAAGTGCGCATTGAATATGCAGGCACTGTGACCAACAACCCGACCGAGCCTTTGACCATGGCCGCCCTGAAAGGCATCCTCAAACCGATGGTCGGCTCCGAAGTTAACTTTATAAATGCTCCGTTTCTGGCCAAAGAACGCTGCATTCGCGTCACCGAGACCCGCAGCCAATCGACCCGCGGCTTTTCCAGCATGATCCGCCTGGAAGTTGTCGGCGCTGACGGCGAGAATTCCGTTTGTGGCGCCCTGTTCGGAGAAGACGACTACCGGATCGTGCGCGTCAACGGCTGTAACGTCGAGGCGTTGCCCAACGGCCACCTCCTGGTCCTTTTCAACGAGGATCATCCCGGAATCATCGGTTTTATTGGCCAACTGCTCGGTGAAGCTAAAATCAATATCGCAGGCATGAACCTGACCCGTCATTCGATCGACGGTCAGGCCGTATCTTTGATTAATGTTGACAGTTGCATTCCAGGTGAAACTCTGGAAAAATTGCGAGCCCACGAATATATCGTCGCCGCACACCAGATTATTTTATAAATTTCTAGAAGGACGTGAAAGTGCCTAACATCATAGAGACACGACTGCCAACCGGTGTAAAAGACTTCCTGCCGGTTAAAGCGGCCAAACTGGACTACCTGCAAAACACTTTGCGCAGCATCTACAGGGCCTGGGGCTTCCGCCCTGTAGCTCCGGCAATCCTCGAGGACCTGGCCGTTCTTGAGCTCGGTCTGGGTAGCGACCTGCGCGCCAACACCTTTCGCTTTGATGACCGCCAGACCGGCCGCCTGGTCGCATTCCCACCGGACATCACGCCCCAGGTTGCAAGAATTGCGGCGACCCGTATGCGTGATATGCCCTTACCCTTTCGACTCTGCTACAACGGCCGCGTTCTGAGGCATACGGAGCAACGCCTCGGCAAGGACCGTGAAGTTTTCCAGTCAGGAGTGGAGTTGATCGGGCTCAGCGGTCCGGAAGCCGATGCGGAAATGATCGCCATGGCTGTGAAGTGTTTGCAGTCTGTCGGCGCCACCGAGTTCACTATCGATATCGGCCAGGTCGAATTCCTGCGCGGCATTCTGAACGACCTGCCCCTGGATGCGAGCCAGGCCCTGGCTCTGCGCACTGCGATCACGGCAAAGGACCTTTCCGGCCTGCAGAAGCTGCTCAAGACACTGCCGCTAAACGATCAGCAGCGCACTGAGCTTCTCGCTTTGCCCAGGCTTTACGGTGGTCGCGAGACCCTAGACCTGGCGCGTAAGGCGATCTCCAATCCCGCGTCACAGAAGGCACTGGATGAACTGGAAAAGGTTCTGGAAGTCCTCACCGTGTACGGTGTTGAAGAGCATATCACTTTAGACCTTGGTGAAATGCGCGGTTTCGATTATCATAGTGGGCTGGTATTTCAGGGTTTCCTGTCTGGCTTTGGCAGAGATGTCTGCTCCGGCGGCCGCTATGATGGCCTGACGGAACGCTACGGCTTCTCATCGCCGGCCACAGGGTTTGCTTTCAACCTGTACAACCTGCTTTTTGCTCTCGACAGGGAGCTTGACGAACGGGCAGAAGAAGGCACGGACTTCCTCCTCTTCTCCTCGGGGCAGGACAAGGCGCCGGCGCAAAGGCTAGCAGCGACCTTGCGCAACCAGGGCTTTTCAGTCGCCCGAGACATAATCGAGCGCGACCAGACGGCCAGCCTCGACTATGCCAAACGCATGCATTACCGTTACCTGCTGGTGCTCAAAGCATCACAGGAAGAACTGACCCTGATACGAACAGCAGATGGTGAGTCGAGCAGTGTGACTCAGGATGCGATCGAATCGGGACAATTTAAAATTTAAAACAACTCGGAGAACAACATGGCAAACGTCGTCATTGTCGGCGCCCAGTGGGGCGACGAAGGTAAAGGTAAGATCGTTGACATCTACACCGAACATGCTCAACAGGTTGTTCGCTATCAGGGTGGCAACAATGCAGGTCACACTCTCGTAGTCGGTGATGAAACCATCGTTCTGCACCTGATCCCTTCAGGCATTCTGCACCCTGGCAAACGTTGCATTATCGGCAACGGTGTCGTCCTCGATCCAAAAATTTTCCTCGAGGAGATTGAAGGTTTAAAGAAAAGGGGCCACATGCAGGACGACTCGCAGCTGGTTGTTGACAGCAACCTGCATGTCATCATGCCCTGGCACAAGGCGATTGACCTGGCCCGGGAGAAGCATGCTGACCGCAAAATCGGCACGACCGGACGTGGTATCGGCCCCACCTATGAAGACAAGGTAGGCCGTCGCGGCATCCGCATGAGTGACCTGGTCAAGCCCCAGGTGTTCCGCCGCAAGCTCAAAGAGATTCTGCCGGAGAAAAATTTTCTGCTGGAGAAGTTTTTTGGTGAGCCCACTCTCGACGAAGAACAGATCTTTGCCGAGTACTCCGGTTACGCACAGCAGATCGCAAAGTACATCGGCTGCTGCTCGCGCTCACTGAACAAGGCCATCGAAGACGGTGAGAACCTGCTCTTCGAAGGTGCTCAAGGGACTCTGCTCGATATCGACCACGGCACCTACCCCTACGTGACCTCATCATCTACATGCATCGGTGGCGTCTGCACCGGATCCGGCGTCGCCGCACGTCATATCAACAGCGTTATCGGCATCACCAAGGCCTACTGCACCAGAGTCGGAGAAGGCCCTTTTCCCTCGGAGCTGCACGATGAGATGGGAGAGAATTTGCGCAAAGCCGGTAGTGAGTTCGGCGCCACAACCGGGCGCCCACGTCGCTGTGGCTGGTTTGACGCCGTCGCTCTGCGAGAGGCGGTCCGCCTCAACGGCATGACCGGTCTGGCGATTACCAAGCTTGACGTGCTTAGCGAGCTGGACAGTATTAAGGTCTGCACGGCATACTCCTACAAGGGCGAGCTGATCGAAGATTTCCCCCGTGATGCCGACATCCTGCAGGAGTGTACCCCGGTTTATGAAGAATTCCCGGGATGGGGCAGTAACATCTGTGGGGCCAAATCCATGGCCGACCTGCCTGATGCTGCCAAAGCTTACCTGGCCAAGCTCGAAGAGCTGGTCAACTGCCCGGCGGTTCTGGTTTCTGTTGGCCCTCGTCGTGACCAGACGATTCAGGTCAGCAACCCCTTTGCCTGAGCAAAGAGCTTCTACATAAAAGCACAAACAACTGCCAGGCTATCCAACCGCCAAATCCTAAGTTCAGGTCAGAAACTAGTGCCGCGTCAATGACAAATTGACGCGGCACTCGCCTTACCTCACAATTGCTATTTTCAAATGAAGCTTGCAACAGAAAAAACCCCGCAATCATAAATGCGGGGTTTTTTTGTAGCCTGTGAACAACAACGAGCTGGGCCCATTTGTTTAGAACAAGATCTTTTACAGAGCCTTCTTCAACAAATCTTCCAGCTGATTCTTTGGTACCGCACCAACAACCTGATCAAAAACTTCACCGTCTTTGAAGAGGATCATCGTCGGGATACCACGAACGCCGAATTGCCCTGGAGTCGCAGGGTTCTCATCAACATTCAGTTTGCAAATCTTGACCTTGCCATCAAAGTCTTCGGCAACCTGATCGACAAGCGGGCTGATCGCCTTGCATGGCGCACACCAAGAGGCCCAAAAATCAACGAGCACGGGAACCGAGGATTGCTTGACTTCACTCTCAAAAGAATCATCCGTTACATGGACGACTTTATCACTGGACATAAGATTTTCTCCTTTTGAATTGGATCTTTAAAACATTCAAGATTCATAATAATCGTCCTGCACAAAAAATCAAGGCCTTATCCTCACTCTTGTCTTGAAAGTTACAACTCTTGACACTTCGTACACCTCCCCCTAAGATGACCACAATTCTCCAGACGAGGGCGCTATGACTCAGGACAAAATAAGTGCAGCAGTTAAGCAACAGATTGATATGCTCGACCCTTTCCTGCTCACCCAGAAACCTCTTTTAAACAGCCTTGCCGAACACCTGGTGGCAACCTTTCACCAGGGCGGACGGCTCTTTCTTGTCGGCAGTGGACCCTTCGGCGCTATTGCCGGGATTATCGGTCAGTCCTTCCTGCACAGACAAACCCTCGAGCGACCGGCCCTGCCGGCAATCTCCTTGACCAATGATGCCGGGCTGGCAACATTTCTGGCCAGTGATGAACAGGGGAATCAACTCTTCAGCCGTCAACTACGCGCCCTGGCCACGAACCAGGACACGGTTCTGGTGCTCGCCGGCACTAACTTGAGCCAGGCAGACCGTGAAGCGTTAAACACCGCAAAACAGTTAGGGTGTCGCACCATATTGGTTGCCAGCGAGCAGGCAGAGAGTGCCGATATTTTGCCGGACACAAGCCTTGCGCTGCCCAGTGATTCAATACCAAGGCTACTGGAAAACATCCTCTTTATCGGCAACCTGCTCTGCACTCTCGTAGAAGGCGAGCTTTTCGGCATCTGACCCCCGCATTCACCACGACATCTCTTGCAGGGAGCAGCACCCTGTGCTTCAACGGGATTGACAACTTTTTCTCCGCAGAACCAAACGTCCTTAACAAGCTCAGGCTTTTATCAACAAGAGATTTGACAGACAAGGGCAAAAAAACGTATCTTTACAAGGTTTTGATGAGTTTTAGGAAATGGGACTGGCAGAGTCGATTGCCGGTGGTCGTTTAACAGATTAACAACTTGCTGATCCGGATTTCTGGCAAACAGCTCATTGCCCGAAAATTCAGGACTGGTCTTCGAGACTTTTCATCATGACTGCAAATCTTCTGCTCTTCAAAATCACTCTGCTGGTCTACTTTGTCGCCACCATCTGCTACCTGATCGGCGTGATCTCGCGTAAGGAAGGATTCCGGCAGTCAGCCGTCTGGATACTGATCAGTGGTTTCAGCGTGCACTGCGTCACGATCGTTGTCCGTTGGTGTTCAACCGGAGCAGTTCCTGTCGCCAGCATGCATGAGTCGTTGTCCTTTTTCGCCTGGGCGCTGGTCGGTACTTACCTGCTCTTTTACTGGCGCTATCGCACCGTGATGCTTGGGGCATTTATTACCCCCCTGGCTCTGAGCCTTATGATCATCGGCACCAATCAGTCCGCGCAAGCGCCAGCTCTCAATCCGATGCTCGACAGCTGGTGGTTTCCGGTACACGTCACCCTGGCATTTCTCGGCCACGCGGTCTTTGCGATTGCCGCCGCCGCAGGAATCATGTATCTGCTCCAGGAGCGCATGCTGAAAAGCAAGAAATTCTCCGGTCTCTTTTACCGGCTGCCCTCTCTCGACACCCTGGACAGCATGAACTACAAGTGTCTGACCTTCGGTTTCCCACTCATGACCATGGGGATTATCTCCGGTGCCATCTGGGCCAACTCGGCCTGGGGCGGCTACTGGCGTTGGGACCCTAAAGAGACCTGGGCACTGATCACCTGGTTTATTTACGCCGCACTTCTGCATGGCCGACTCACCATTGGATGGCGTGGCCGCCGGGCGGCCATCGTCGCCATTATCGGCTTCTGCTTGCTGCTCTTCACCTTCTTTGGCGTCAACATGTTCCTCTCCGGGGAACACAGCTTCCGTAACTTTACGGGGCAATAGCGAGATACGGAGAGGATAACGCCATGCATATCGTTATAGTCGGCCTGAGCCACAAAACAGCGCCGGTAGAAATTCGTGAGAAACTCGCCTTTGCACCGACGGCCATGGAACGGCCGTTGCGGCAGATGCTCGAACTGGCCACCATCACCGAAGGGTTGATCGTTTCGACCTGCAACCGGGTCGAGCTCTGTGCCGTCACCAGGGAACCGGATGCTGCGGTTGCGGAGTTGCGTCGTTTCCTGGCGGAATACCACGAAATCTCCCCTGAAGAGATCAACGAGAACCTTTTCGACTACCAGGGAGAGGAAGCGATCCGTCACCTCTTCCGCGTCTCCTCGAGCCTCGACTCGATGGTTCTTGGCGAACCCCAGATTCTCGGTCAGATCAAAACTGCCTACGGCTATGCGGCCGAGTTCAAAACCGCAGGGCTCATCCTCAACCGCTTCCTGCACAAAGCTTTCTCTGTGGCCAAGCGCGTCCGCACCGAAACCGCGATCGCCAGCAACGCTGTCTCGGTTTCCTTTGCGGCCGTAGAGCTGGCGCGTAAGATCTTTGATCGCCTCGACAACAAGGGCGTCATGATTATCGGCGCCGGCGAAATGTGTGAACTGGCAGCCCGCCATTTTGTCAGCAACGGCATTTCAAAGGTTCTGGTCACTAACCGGACCTTTGAAAGAGCCGAAAAGCTGGCGGCCGAGTTTAACGGCAAGGCGGTTCCCTTCGACAGCTTTGTGGATCATCTCGCCGAAGTCGACATCGTTATGACCTCCACCGGCGCGCCAAACTTCATCCTCGGCAAACGCCAGATGGAAGAAGTCCTTAAACGTCGCAAGAACCGTCCGATGTTTTTGATCGACATCGCCGTACCGCGCGATATCGACCCCAAGGTTAACGACATAGGCAACACCTATCTTTACGACGTCGACGACCTCCAGGGGGTGGTTCAGGCCAATCTCAAGGAGCGGCAGAAAGAAGCCGGCAAGGCGGAAGCGATCGTTGAACAGGAGATTGGCCAGTTCCACCTATGGCTAGGCAACCTCGAAGTCAAACCAACGGTCATTGCCTTGCGTCGCAAGTTTGAAGAGATTCGTCAGCAGGAGCTGGAAAAAACTTTTGGCAACCTCAAGGACCTCACAGGCAAGCAGCGCAAGAGCATTGAAGCGATGGCCGGGGCAATTATCAACAAAATTCTACACAAACCGACGGCGGCCCTGAAGAATTCGCAGAATGATACGAGTGGTGAAGACTATGTCGACGCCGTGCGTACGCTCTTCGATCTCCCCGCACCATCAGACGATGATCAAGAAATCAAACCCCTGGACGATCCTGACCAGGCATAAAGGAGTTAGATAGATGGCTAAACAGAAAATGCGCATCGGCACTCGTGCCAGTGCCCTGGCCCTCTGGCAGGCAGAGTGGGTTAAATCTGAATTGGAAAAACGCTACCCCGAGATGGAAGTCACCCTGACCAAGATCAAAACCCAGGGCGACAAGATCCTCGACGTGCCCCTGGCAATGGTCGGTGGCAAGGGTCTCTTTGTCAAGGAGATTGAAGAAGCGATGCTGCGTGGCGAGATCGACATCGCCGTGCATTCAATGAAAGACGTGCCGACAATCTTCCCCGAAGGGCTGGCTCTGCGCTGCATCACCGAGCGTGAAGACTGCCGCGACATCGTCATTCTGCGCCCCGGCGTGAAAACCTGGAGAGAGCTCCCTCAGGGTGCCCGAATCGGCACCAGCGCCTTGCGCCGTAAAGCTCAACTGCTGCACATTCGCCCCGACCTGCAGATGGTCGATATCCGTGGCAATGTTCAGACCCGCATCAAGAAGCTGACCGACGAGAACCTCGACGCCATCATTCTGGCTGCAGCAGGCATGCATCGTCTCGGCTATACCAAGCAGATCGGCGAATACCTCTCAGTCGAGGTTTCGATCCCTGCCATCGGCCAGGGCGCCCTCGGCATTGAGAGCCGAATTGAAGATGACGAGACCAACGCGCTGATCGATTTCTTCAATCACGCCGAAACCGACTGGGCTGTGCGCGCCGAACGTTCGTTTCTCAAAAAACTCGAAGGTGGCTGCCAGGTACCAATCGCCTGTCACGGCATCGTAGAAGGTGAGGCCCTCACCCTGACCGGTTTCGTTGCCGACTGTGAAGGTGTGCAGTGCCTGAAGAAAACCATCTCCGGCTCCGTCCACGATGCAGAAAAGATGGGCGCATCACTTGGCCAAGACCTTCTCATTCAGGGCGCCGGCAAGATTCTCAACGAGGTCTACCAGCACGAGACTTTCAATGTTGACAAAGAGGACGTCTGAAAAGACCTCCCCAGCAGGGCAAAAAGTTCTGGTCACCCGCGCCGGTGACCAAGCGGCAGCCCTGACGGCGGCTCTATCTGAGATCGGTTTCGACCCTGTTGTGGTCTCGACCATAGGGATCGTTCCGCCCGCCTCCTTTGTTGAGCTCGACCAGGCCATCGCTGATCTCGATCAGTTTGACTATCTGATCCTGACCTCGGTCAACGCAGTCAATGCATTCTTTGATCGCCTGATCTCACTAGGTCGCAACCCTCAGGCCTTGCCTGCCATGCAAACGGTGGCCGTTGGACCAAAGAGCGCTGAAGCCCTTGCCGAACGCGGCATCACCGCAGACCTGATCCCACAAGACTACCGCGCAGAAGGGGTGGTCACGCTCCTCAAGGATCGTGTCTCAGGAAAACGGCTGCTTTATCCGAAGGCAGCTCTTGCCCGTGAGCTGATTCCGACCGAGTTGACCGCAGCCGGCGCCAAGGTCTTCGCACCTGTGGCCTATGCCAGCGCGCCACCGGTTGATGCCGCCGAAAAGCTGCAGCAAGCTATCGCCGAGGGTCTGGACCTGCTAACATTTACCGCTTCTTCAACGGTGCAGAACTTTGTTGACCTGCTTGATGATCAAGACCTGGTTCTTGCCAAAAGGGTTCCGGTCGCATCGATCGGACCCTTGACCACCGCAACAGCCAGGAAGCAAGGCTTTACCGTTGCTATCGAGCCTGACAATTCGACGATTGAAGCATTGGTCGAAGCCATCAAAACACACTTTTCAGAAGCAAGTCTTTAAGGAGATCTGAACATGTTCTTTCCCGAATTCCGTGCCCGCCGACTACGCCGCAACGACGCCATGCGCCGCATGGTCCGCGAGACATTTCTGCGCCCTGAAGATATGATCTATCCGATGTTCTCGGCTTTTGGCAAAGACATCAAAAAAGAAATCGTCTCCATGCCCGGCATCTATCAACAGTCGATCGAACATATCGTGACCGAGGCTAAAGAAGTCTATGAACTCGGTATCCCGGCGGTTCTCCTCTTCGGTATTCCGGAACAAAAAGATGCTCTCGGCCAGGACGCTTATTCCGACACCGGCATTATTCAGGAGACCATCAAGGCGATTAAAGCGGCAGTGCCAAAGCTGCTGGTCATCACCGATGTCTGCATGTGTGAATACACCGATCACGGCCACTGCGGCGTGATTAAGGATGGCGATGTCGACAACGACGAGACCCTCAAACTACTCGCTGCCGAGGCTCTCTCCCATGCCCGCGCCGGTGCCGATATCGTCGCACCTTCTGACATGATGGACGGCCGCGTTGCCGCAATCCGTGAGGTGCTCGATGCCAACGGCTTCACAGACATCCCGATCATGAGCTACGCCGTCAAGTACGCCAGCGCCTACTACGGGCCTTTCCGAGATGCAGCAGAATCGACACCACAGTTCGGCGACCGTCGCAGCTACCAGATGGACCCGGCCAACCGTATCGAGGCTTTCCGCGAAGCAGAGCTCGATATTCAGGAATGCGCCGATTTCCTCATGGTCAAGCCGGCGCTTGCCTACCTCGACATTCTGCGCGATCTCAAGGAACGCTACAATCTGCCGCTGGTCGCCTACAATGTCTCCGGGGAATACTCGATGATCAAGGCCGCTGCCGAAAAAGACTGGATCGACGGCGATCGCGTGATGATGGAAACCCTAATCGGCATGAAACGCGCCGGAGCCGATCTGATCATCACCTATCACGCCAAGGAAGCCGCCCGCCTTTTAAAAGGCTGAACAACAATGGCTGCCAACAAACTTAATAACCGGGGACAGGCATCTGCGGAGCCTGTCCCTTAATTATTTGATCGTTTTTTACCAGCTACCAGCCCCCAACAACCAGAAACGGACCCAAATGACAGAATACTCATGCGACACTCTCGATAACGGCCTACGCGTCATCAGCGTACCTATGCCACATCACCACAGCACCGAGGTGATGATCTACATCGGCGTCGGCAGCCGTGACGAAACGCCCAGAACTGCTGGAGCATCGCATTTCCTCGAGCACATGCTTTTTAAAGGCACTGAGGATTTCCTCACCGGCCTGGCCCTGGAACGAGCTTTTGAAGCCGTCGGGGGGTCCGCCAACGCCGCCACCGATTGTGAAACAACCTGCTTCCATTCCCGCGTCCATCCCGACCACTATCCCGAAGGGATCGCTCTGCTTGCATCGATGATGCAACGCCCCCTCTTCAACGACATTGAAATGGAGCGCCGGGTTATCCTCGAGGAAGCCATGGGCGACCTCAATGAAACCGGGCGGCAGATCAACTCGGACAACATTGTCGCAAGCTTGCTTTTCCCGAAACACCCACTGGGCTTGCCAACGGTTGGCAACAGGCCGGCGATCGAGCGCCTCTCTCTGCGGCAACTGCAACAGCACCACGCCACCTACTACACGCCGCAGAACGCTGTCCTGGCGATTGCCGGGCCGGTTGAACACGCCAAGGTCGTCTCAGCAGCCAAACAACATTTCGGCCAATGGCAGGGCGCTGCGTCTCCCTCGCCAAAGGCATGGACGGATTTCTCAGAGAAAGATAAAACCCTGCGTTGGGTCCGTGATGCCGGCTCCCAGGTCAATCTACAATTGGCCTTTTTGCTGCCGGGACGCGACAGTAAACAGGCCGTAAACTTACGTGTACTGCGGCGTCTGCTTGGCTGGGGAGGAATGAGCCGCCTGATGCTCCGCCTACGCGAAGAGTTGGGCTTAACCTACGCCGTTGACGCCGCGCTCGCTCTCTACGCTGACGCCGGAACCCTGGCGATCGATCTCGCAGTCTCGGCCGAGAACCTTGGCGAAGCGACTACCGCAATTCTGGATATCATTACCGAACTGCACAACAGTGAAGTGGGCGACGACGAACTGGAGCATATTCTCAACTGCTATCGCTGTGACCTAGATTATTCCCGTGACCAGGTCGACGAAATGGCTCTGCGCTACTCCTGGGGAGAACTCACAGGCAGCCACCGCACCATCGCCAATGATCTCGCCGGGATCGAAACTGTTACAGCATCAGGATTACGACAGACGGCAAAAGAGCTTCTTAGCCCACAAAATCTACGCGGTGCTATTGTCGGTCCTTATCGCACCAGAGACCGTAAAAAGGTAGAAGATATTATTGCAGGATGGAAACTGACGACTGTCGGCTAGCCTGGCCAAGAGCAACTCTTTAATCATTGGCTCTGTTAGAGTTCTGCGTTGATCTTTGGCGTATCAAGTATCCTAGAACTTCTGAGAATGACTTGCGACAACATTTGTAAGAACCCATGATTAGGTTGAGGGGATTATTCGATCAGGGTCAGACGCGTAGCCCTTTTGTTGAAAATCACTTATTAGTCGTTACTCGACTTAAGCCAATCAAGTGCAACATCTTTATCCTGATAGGGGAAGTGTTTAACTTCGGCCTGAACAAAATGGCCAGCAACTCGTGGCAAAATTGACAGAAAGCCGCTATCTGTCACGGCTGCAACTTTTTTAATATTATGATGATGCTCTTTGATGAACTTTATATGGGAGAGTAAGGCCGCGAAGTTTTCCCACCCAGGGAAAGATTCACTATAGATCATCAGGCCATTAAGTGTGCCCATTGCTTCGATATACGGATCTACTTCTTTGGAAAGTGCCTCAAAGTCGGTCTTTTCCAAAGATCCTTGTGGTGTAATGACGAGGATTTTTTCGTCGAGCATTACTTCTTTTATTAGCATTTAGATTTCCCCTTTCGAAAATTTATAGTTGGCCATTTCTAAAAGACAACCTTTTACCTTTGAATATTAGCAGTCCCTTTAAGGATAACAAGAGCAAAGCTGTGCCAGCTTCTTTAAACCCACAAGTCCTACAATTTAAGAAAAGGCCACCAAGAATCGAACCCTGGTGGCCATAGTTTTTACTTACTAAAGGTCTATATCAATAAGATGTGGTCTTTCTAGGTATGCTGGAAGAAAAACTCCTCCGTTAATAACCAACCGTTCGTGACTATCTCAGCCTCCAATCGATACCGATCGGGCATTAGCTGGCCAGTATCGATCAAATAAGCATTTTTGAAAGGTCTTGCCCGTCGCATAACCTGTGAACCATTTTGACCGACAATGGTTGTAATAACTTGAGCATCCTTAACGATTTTTCCATCAGGATTAGTTAAAAACAGAACAAGAGACCCTGCTTGATCGACCACATTAGATCGAGAAAGGCTCAAGCCAAAATCTCCGGTAAGAAATATCAGGGAGTACTCCTCGTAATCAAAAGCCTTGGCCTCACGTTCATCAATAGTTTCTTCAACCTCTTGAACTGTGGTGGCAAGAGCACCACTTGGTGAAGTCATCGCTACTGCAAAAAGAATTGAGATTATGGTCCTGAAAACTTTTTCATTTTGTTCTCCTCAAGCACTTTTAAACGAGAGATTCTGAATTTTATCCAACGTAATTATGAATAATCGTCTGTCAAGGAGAGGTGAAAAAGATGTTAAAAAAAACGTTAACATCAGCGTTTTGAAACGAAATGTAGTGAGATTATTTGAATCAAGTTGTTTTTCTATCAATCCTCACATTGAATGAATAAACTCAGATTGGCTGAAATGCAAAATTTCTACTGACCCTGACTTATGAAGCATTGCTGGTCTTAACAACCTCCAAACAATCAAAGCACCCCGAAACGTTCCGAGGTGCTTTGCGATCATTTGTTATCTTTGCGATTCCCGTCGTGGGAATCTGTATCGGATCACCCGGCTACTGTGATCCAAGCTTTAGCTACTTTTAGATTGATGATGCTTTTCTTAATTGGTCAGGCGGATCAGAGACTAGCATAAAATCTTCCTCCTCTTCCTGTTAGACCTCTTTTGCTATTGAGGTATATTTACTGTAGCACAAAAGCCAACCTGAGATTCAAGAGAAAAGGCCACCAAGGAGCAAACCCTGGTGGCCATAATTTCGTCGACTAAAGGCCTCTATCAATAAGAGGCCCTTTTTCTTCTCAGGAGCGGTGACTTATGAGTATTTGGATCATCCTGCTCAACGGTGATTTTATCCTCTTGATAACAGACCGGTTTCACCGTTGGCGGGCCATCCCTATCTCTATTCAGGGATGTTCGGTATTTTTGTCACCTGGCCTTTATGGTTGCTCAAGGTATATTCTCGTGCATTTTTGTCTTTGATATAATAGTCCGGCATCAGCGGAATTTTACCGATATTGGTTGCGACAACAGACATCGGTTGAGCCAGTCCGGTGGTGTGACCACGTAGTGCATCACGTATCAGTTCCGCACCTTTTTCTACCGAAGTCCTGAAATGGTCGATACCAGGAGCGGCCTCACAGTAAAAGATATAATATGGCTTGATCCTTACTTTTAACAGTTTCAAGTGTAGTTCTCTGAAAGTTTCTACGTCATCGTTGATCCCTTTGAGAAGCACGGCTTGGTTACCAACATTGATACCACAAGTCATCAAGTCGTAAACGGCCCAGGCCACTTCTTCGGTAAGCTCTTTGGGATGATTGCACTGGGTATTGATCCAGATTGGTACGTTGTGATACTCGCCAAGGATTTTCTTGAGATTTTCGGTGATCCTTTGTGGCAACACGATTGGCACACGTGACCCGATACGGATTATTTCGATGTGCGAAATTCCTCGCAGGCGTTCGATCAGATAAGCAATCTGCTCGTCCGGGAGCAACAGTGGATCTCCTCCGGTAATTAAGACATCACGAACCTCGGGGTGCATTGCGATCCAGTCCAGTCCATCCTCAACATTGAAATCAAGCTCAAGGTCGCCATCTACAACCAGCTCCTTACGAAAGCAGTGCCGGCAATATACTCCGCAGTTCTGGGTTACAGTGAAGGCGACACGGTCTTCGTATTGGCGAGCGATAGTGTCCGGCCTGTTTTCATCATTGTCGCGGTTTTCCTTCCATACCAGGTAGTTTTCCATACCATGGACATTTACTTGCTCCTCACGGGATGGAATGACCTGTTTACGAATCGGGCAAGAGGGGTCATCTGGGTCCATTAGCGAAGCAAAGTAAGGCGTTGTCCCCCAAGTCGTTTTGTTAGCGCATAGAACGCTACGTTCCTCGGCGGTAAGATTGATGTATTCTTCCAATTGCTCGGTGGTGTTTACAAAATTAACAAGTTGGTTTTGCCAGTCTTCTTTTTGTTCAGCGATTACCTGTTGTGAGTTTGAATAAATGGGCATTGTCCTTTGTCTCCTACAGGTTGATGAGTTCTGCCATTACGCGCCATGCCCAACCAAATAGGGTTATGATGACGTTACGACAGCGACACCTGTAGCAGACGAGTACAAGGAAAAACAACGGGAGGATTCCCGTAGCAAAGGTAGAAAGACGTCAGACAACAGAGTGTCTAAAGGTGGCGATGATTGATGATTTTTTTAGGTAGGGCCACTTGCACCCGGTCTTAAAGTGGAACGCTTCAAGCCAGTGCTACCCTAAAGAGTGAGGGTTCGTCCCGGAATTACCATGGGTAACAACGGTCCACCTCGTTTGCGAGTCTTTGGTCGGTTCGTTCGGAAGGAGAACGCCGCCAAGACTTAAGGAGTGTTTAAGCTAACATCTATTCGACTGCGAGTCAAATTCAGCATATTTTGTGTTGTCTTGATCTGGCACTGAATTTTTACAGAAGAGAAAGGACTTGTTAAAACAGGATGAGTCATAGCGCTAAATGCTACAAACCCTGACCTACGACAAAGGCCACAGGGGAATAATAAGCCGTTTTTCTTCTCGGCAGTCGTTATTTTTAGGAACATTAGCGAGGCAGTAAAGTCTAAAAGCTTAGGGTGCATTTTCATAAAGATTCATGTAATGGCACGCATTCACTTTACAGATCGCCGCTCCGTACCATGATAGAACGCATTAGGATCACGTCTACTTCTGACTCTTACTGACTCAGCGCCAACAGTCACCCATCCGCGAGAACGCATAAATCTCGATACTTGACTGTTTGCAAGCATTACATCAAGCACCTGAGGTGTAAACATGTGAAAAGTCCCGTCGTGCAAGATTGTTTCAATAGGAGATAATCCGCCGCTATGGCCTCTTCGGTCAAGCATCTATGCCTCCATGAGTGGCAAAAGGTTTGCTCTTACTTAACAAGCTCGACGCTCTGCTCCTTGGTGTGTTTGTGACTTATTGCCGTTGCGAATATTATCACGGGCTACAATGGCCCAACCACCTGAGCGCATAAAACTGGTCAATTTCTGCTCCTCTAGAAGATTGTCTAGCAAAGGTGGCTTAACCATGTCAAACCTCCCATCATCGAACATGACACGTATTAGCATGATGTTCTCCTTCTTGTGGGTTTAGAGCTCAAACTGACAATCAATGTCAGACACAGAAACGACAAAACCGCCGGTCAGCAATAAGCCAACATCAGCGGTTTAAGTTCTAGCGAGTTTATTTCTGCGTTTCTATCGACCATTTCCATCACCAAAGGAATGTTTCAAGAAAACAATGCGAACAACTTAGAACTCTCTAATAGGCCAGACAAGGGTTACGGAGTGCAGCTCAGTTGAGGTTTTCACAACAACCCCGACAACATAATAGAGATAAGAACCAACGGGCCAGCGACCCAGGTAACAGCTATCAGTAACCTCAGCACCGACTTCCGCTCCAACGGAACATTTAATAAATAAAAAGCTCGGCGATCTGCCCCATCGTAACCTTTTGAACGACGATGACTTCTAATAATGTCACGACCTACTACAGCCCAACCCTCTGAGCGCATGAAGCTAGTCACGTTATTTGCCTCCAGCAGTTTGTCTAGCAACTGCGGTTTGACCATGTCGAGCCTGCCATCATCGTACCTAACCCGTATGAGCATGGTTTACTCCTTTCCCCTATATCCCAGAACAGAAGCAACAAACACAGACGACAAAACCGCTGGTCAGCAATTAAAGTAACAACAGCGGCTCAGATTCTCCTTATATAAATCTCTGCAAGACTGTTGATCATTTTCATCCCCCATAGAACTCATCAAACATTTCACAATTAATTTACACCATGAATCTGATAAGGTCAAAGGTGTTAGATTCTTATTTGTTTTCCACCATTGTTTCGTGGCTATTAGGTTGCTCTAAACACGAATTTCCTACTACCGCTGGTTTATAAGAAGATATGTAGTAATCAACGCAATATCTTTAACAAAAATTTCATTCAAGTTGTGGTAGGTTAAAGCCTTACTTGATTCATAGAAAGGGATGACGATGAAGAAATTATTAATGGTTTGTTTGATGGTTCCTCTCATATTTTTAGTCGGTTGTGAAAGTGCCCAACAGAAGGCTTATGATCTGAAAGCTGACACGATAGGTACACACCGGGTTGTTGAGGTTTTTACCGAAGCTGGCAATAAGGTCGCTACTATTGAAGACGAAAGCATGCGATTTGAACTGGTGGGGGAACGTTCTGTTCGTCTTTGGTTGGGAGACAAGAACGAGAAAGTAATGATTGGCAACATGGGCTTTATAATTACTGACAAGTAAATCTCTGTTGTTACCAACCATGAAGATTGTCCATCTTGATCAACTCCGGATGGCCATAGCTTTGTTGGTTAAACCGCTTCCTGAATACCTTTATCAATAAGAAACCGATTTTCTTCTCGCAAGTCGTGACTTACAGGAAGATTCCGACTCTATCGGTAGACAAAACTTCAAAGAGTGTTAAGGGTTAAACAACTCTGCTGCCTTTGCATTTCCCTCCTTTTAAGACACAAAGAACTTGCCCTGCTCCGTACCCCCTCCGAGAGCGGGGCTTTTTTGATCAGTTGCCGTGAAGAGAAAAGGACATCAAGAATTGAGCCCTGTTGGTCATTGTTTTGGCTGCCGAAGTGGCTCTATCTAAAGAAGCCGATTTCCTTCTCGGAAGTTGTGATTTACAGGAATGGCCACCAAGGAATAAACCGAGTTGGCCGAATCTTTGGCTTCATGGTTCTTGTGCTACACCGGTTTACAACAAAGAAGAAGCCCGCCTATCAGGGCCATAGTGGAGGGGACAATAATCATGACTGTGCTTAGCCCGAACGAGATCAACGTCAACAGTCACCCACCTGCCCGATCGCTTAAATTTTGCAACTCGATTACTGTCGAGTAATATATCAAGGACTCTGGGTGTGACGTGATGGTGAATACCATCAGCCATGATTACATCAATTCGACACTTGGGTTCTCTTGATTTTATGTTGTGAAACATATCTGCCCTCGCTTAACTATGACTATTTATATCATAATTAAGCCTTGGCTAGTCAAGAGGATCTTCACATTACCTTGTTGTAGTAAAATCAGATCAATAAAATGGTTTCTCACAAACCTTGTCAGACAGGGAAGGCCACACAGAATCGAGTAGGTGGCCAAAACTCATCAAAAGCTATGAGGAACGCCGTCGAAAGGAGATTCCCTGGTTATTGAATAATCCTCCCCAGGAAACTAATTTCAACTGCCAACATTACCACTTCGGTCATATTTCTGTTAGAATCGCAGGAACCACATGTTCCTGCTCCAGCCCTAAAGGAGATATAATGCTTCCAACCGAATATCAGGATTTTTATAAAAAAATCGAGAAAACTATTTCCAAGCAGAGGCTGATCACTGATCCACTTTTAACCGTAGCATTCGGAACCGATGCCAGCTTCTACCGCCTGATTCCAAAGATTGTCATTAATGTTGAAACGGAAGGAGAAGTTCAACTGATTCTTCATGAGGCAAGCCAACGTCGGCTCCCGGTCACCTTCCGGGCCGCCGGAACCAGTCTCTCCGGTCAAGCGATAACTGACAGTATTCTTGTGCGCCTGGGCAAAGGCTGGCAGAACTATAAAATTTTTGACAATGCGAAAAAAATCCAGCTGCAGCCTGGAATTATCGGCAGTCAGGCCAATCGCTTCCTCGCCGAGTTCGGTAAAAAAATTGGCCCTGATCCAGCTTCCATCGACAGTGCAAAGATAGGCGGGATTATCGCCAATAATGCCAGCGGGATGTGTTGCGGAGTGGCCGAAAACAGTTATCAGACCCTCGACAGTTTGCGGCTGATTCTCGTCGATGGCACCATTGTCGACACCAGCAATGACAAAAGCCGGGCAGATTTCAAACGCAGTCACGCACAGCTCCTCAAGGGCCTCACTGATCTGCGTCACAACATTCTGGCTGACAATGAATTAAATGAACGCATTCGCTACAAGTTCAAAATCAAAAACACCACTGGCTACAGCTTGAACGCCCTGATCGACTTCAGCGATCCTTTTGATATCATGCAGCAATTGATGGTCGGATCAGAGGGAACTCTCGGTTTCATTTCCGAGGTGGTTTATAAAACTGTCGTTGAACATCAACATAAGGCCAGCGCGCTGATTCTATTTCCCGATGTTCCCACGGCCTGCAGCGCCGTGCCTATTCTTCGGGATGGGTTACCCGTTGCCGCAGCCGAATTGATGGACCGTGCCGCCATGGCATCGGTCGAAGATGAAGCGGGCATGCCCGATTATCTGGCCGGCCTGAAAAAAGGCGTCACCGCGCTGCTGGTCGAAACCCGAGCCACCAGTGCTAAAAAGCTGAAGAGCCAGATTGAAAAAATTAGCGCAGCATTGGGAAAAATAAAAACTGTCAGGCCGATTGAATTTACTGACAATCCTTCTGAATACACAATTTACTGGAAAATCCGCAAAGGTCTCTTTCCCGCAATTGGTGCTATGCGCGAGACCGGAACCACTGTCATTATCGAAGACGTCGCCTTCCCCCATCAGCATCTGGCCGCTGCCGCGCTCGACCTGCAGAATCTGTTTAAAAAATATCACTATGAGGAAGCGATCATCTTTGGTCATGCCCTTGAAGGTAACCTGCATTTTGTCTTTACACAGGATTTTTCGCATGAAGAGCAGGTTGTTCGCTACCGTGATTTTATGGATGAAGTCGTCAACATGGTCGTTGAAAAGTACGACGGTTCGCTCAAGGCTGAGCATGGCACCGGGCGAAACATGGCACCCTTTGTTGAAAAAGAATGGGGCACAGCGGCCTACACATTGATGAAAGCGATCAAAAGCCTGTTTGATCCGGAAGGATTATTGAATCCAGGCGTCATTATCAACGACGATGCCGAAGCGCACATCAAAAATCTTAAGCCACTCCCAGCGACCCATGAGCTGGTTGACAAATGTATCGAATGCGGATTCTGTGAACCGGTTTGCCCATCGCGCAACCTCTCCTTTACTCCTCGTCAACGTATTGTTAGTCGCCGTGAAATCAGCCGTCAAATGGCAGCGAATGCAGATCCCGCCGAGCTCAAAAAGCTATTGAAGGCTTATCAATATCCAGGCCAAGAAACCTGCGCTTCCGATGGTTTGTGTAGTACAAAATGCCCAGTGGGTATTGACACCGGCAAGCTGGTCAAAGCCCTCCGTGAAGAAGCCAATGGCGATCTGGCCAACCTGGTTGCTGATTGGGTCGCAAGAAATTTCAAGGGCGTTGCGGGAACAATTAACACAACCTTAAAAACGGTCGATAAGGTTCATCAACTGACCGGCTCAGGGTTTATGGAAAAAGTTTCGTCAACAGCCCGCACCCTAACCGCCAATAAATTGCCGCTGTGGAACAGGGAAATGCCCTCAGGGGTGGCAAAAATCAAACCAGAAACCTTTGATCCTGACAACCCTTTACAGGTGGTTTATTTTCCGGCTTGCCCCAGTCGCTGTATGAGCGGTCCAGCGCGAGCGGAATCAGAGCCTGAAGACTTGCCACAAAAAACGATTTCACTCTTGAAAAAAGCAGGTTATCACATCATCTACCCAGAAAACCTGGGGAGTCTCTGCTGCGGGCAGGCCTTTGAGAGTAAAGGATTTTTCAAACAAGCTAAAGATAAGAGTGATGAGTTGAACCGGGCGCTGATTAAAGCATCTGACGATGGAAAGATTCCTGTTCTCTGCGATACCAGCCCCTGCTTGCTGCGCATGAAAGAGAATCTGGATACCACGCTGAAACTCTATGAACCGATTGAATTTGTTCTTGAGTTTTTGCTGGACAAACTGAAACTCACCCCGCTTGACACCAAAGTGGCTCTACATGTCACCTGCAGTGCTCGTAAGATGGGGCTTGATGACAAACTTACGGCCTTGGCCCAAGCTTGCGCAACGGAGGTCGTTGTCCCGGAAGATATTTATTGCTGTGGTTTTGCCGGCGATCGCGGGTTCAACTATCCCGAACTCAATGCCTCCGCGCTGGAGGGCCTTAAACAACAAGTCAAAGGTTGCAACGCAGGGTACTCCACTAGCAAAACCTGTGAGATCGGCTTGTCACTTCATTCCGATATCCCCTACCGCTCGATCCTTTACCTGGTCGATGCAGCAGCGGAAGCACTTTAAAGAAGGAAGATGTCCGACAATTCTCTTATGAGAGATAAGAAAGGAAACAATCAAGAAGATAACTGTGTCTTATAAATCTCTTACATTGACAGAGCACTTATTAACTGACTGAAATGCAAAATTCTTGCTGCCCCTGACTATATAGGAAAGTTTTCGACTCTATAGATAGACAAGCCTTCAGAGAGTGTTATGAATTAAACAACTCTGCTGCCTTTGCTTTCCCTTCCTTTTTAGGCACAGAGATTTAGCCTCACCACATCCCCCTGTGAGTGAGGCATTTTTTTGTCCTATACCGGCAACACAAGAAAAAGCCACACGCTTCCAGGTGGCCATGGTTTTGTGCATCCTAAATGTCTCTATCAACAAGAAGCCAGTTTTCGTCTTAGACGTTATAACCTCTCAGAATTTACCGATGAAACTGAACACCACCTTCACCCTGCCTGCAACGAGTGAATCTTATGCCTTTCTCTAAAGAACATCCTTTGCTAACAGATGGGGTTGATTGTTGTTAATTAAGTTGCTGCTATACTTTCTTACGTGACAAAACCTTCCGGCCAAAAGACTCCCAAGAAAAAGCCAGGCAAAAACTCTTTGTCAAGTGCGAGAGCAGAGCAAGACACTCTCCCTTTACCCATTGTCAGCATCGGTCGGCGACATGGAGGCTGTGGAGCAGGTCCTGAGGCACTTGCCTGTAAAGGGGCCCTCGCCGTTGTCATTGTCCATCACTCTGAGCAAAACCATAAGAGGCTCATGCCAAACGACTGCAACGTGGTGCCGGGATGGTGGCACACCTGCTTCGTGACCGGATGAAGATCAAAACGATTGGTGTCTATGAGACCCAAAAAAAAGATATGTCCACTCTCCGCGGGGTGCTGCACCTGTTCGCACCGACCGCGCTTCGCGTCCAGCGTCTCATCATCGATTTTTTCATCTTCTCACAGGCTAATGACCAGCAAGAGTACAAGGAAGTTCCGGTGGAGCAGCGGGAGCAGAGATGGAAAGCCTAGCCGCTTTTTCAATTTTCGGAGGATGCGGGATTTCCACCAATTGGACTTTTTGCCGTGCCGAACTCCGTTCAGGCCATCACCCCCTTGTTGGTCGGATTCTCGTCGAGAGCGAATCGCGTCATAGCCAGGCCTTGGTGAACAAACTGTACCTTTTCTACAACCACCCTGGATCTGGAGCGGTTTATGAACCGGTCAGCCGCCGACTTCTGCCGCTGGACGCAATCTGGCAACGTAACTTGGCCGACAAACCCTGGCCAACGCAGAGTTTGCCGGAGGTGATGGGTGACAGAGATGAGACCTTACGCTCGCTTATCCGTGAGTATCTTTTCGTTTCTCTCTTCACAGCGTGCGCCGAATCCCTTGCGAGTGAAAACGCAAGCAGTCTGGCGGCGATGCAACGCGCCGAGAAAAACATTGATGAGCTACGGGAAGAGTTAGTCGGAACCTTTCACCGTCTTCGTCAGAGCGACATTGATGAAGAGCTATTCGATGTCATATCGGGATTCGAGGCGTTGAAGCTTGACAAGAACTGATTAGCATCGGCATGGAGGATGACCACAAGTCCGGCAGACTGACAAAATCCTTTATGAACAGCAACGCCGACCAGCCTAAAGTTCAAGAAACAAAGCGACAGGAAAGCGATGAGGTTTTGGTTCTTACGCACATTAAGAAGATAGCCGAATTGCTCGAGCGTGGGCTGCCGAACCTGGCGCAAGAAGAGTCGATGGACCTGGGTCTCAAGAAGGACAAATAGTCGAAACTCTTTTTTAAAAAAGTTGGGGTGAACTTCAAAACCTTGGGGCAGTGAAGCTCCGTATTTGAATAAATGAAAGAGCAACCATGAGCAAAAACCCCCGTGTCAGCCACCCGCTCTATAATCTTCTCCCCACGGAAATCGAAGAGTTCGATTCTCTGGCCGAACTAGCCCTGAATATGGGCTGGACGTGGAATCATGCCACCGACGAGATATGGCGTCAGCTTGATCCCGAACTGTGGGAAATCACGGATAACCCCTGGGTCGTGCTGCAGACGGTTTCGCGGGACCAGATCGAGAGCATGTTGGCCGACCCAGCTTTTCGCAAAAAGGTTGACGGACTGGTCCAAATCGGCCGGCAAGCGGCGGAAAAACCGGCGTGGTTTCAGCAACATTATCCGCAAGCTCCGCTGAACTGCGCCGCTTATTTCAGCATGGAATTCATGTTGAGCGAAGCGCTGCCCATCTACTCGGGCGGACTGGGCAATGTCGCCGGCGACCAGTTCAAAGCCGCCAACGACCTAGGCCTTCCGGTGATCGGCATGGGACTTCTCTACCAGCAAGGCTATTTTCGCCAGGTGATCGACAAGGACGGAAGACAGCAGGCCCTCTTCCCCTATAACGACCCAAGTCAGTTGCCGATTACACCCTTGCGCCAGGCAAACGGCGAGTGGTTGCGACTGAAAATCGCCTTGCCTGGTTACGCGGTTTGGCTGCGCGCCTAGCAAGTCCAGGTCGGTCGCGTCAAGCTTTACCTGCTGGACAGTAACGACGCGGCAAACTTCCCGGCGCATCGCGGAATTACCAGCGAGCTGTATGGTGGTGGACCGGAACTGCGGCTTAAACAGGAACGGTTACTCGGGATTGGCGGTTGGTGACTACTCGAGGCGCTGGGCTGCAAACCGGAAGTCTGTCACTTGAATGAAGGTCATGCGGCCTTCGCCGTACTGGGACGTGCCCGCAGTTTTATGCAGGAGACAAGACAGCCCTTCGAAGTCGCGCTGGCCGTCACCCGCGCCGGCAACCTCTTCACCACCCACACCGCCGTGGCCGACGGTTTCGACAGTTTTGCGCCGGCGCTTATCGAACAATACCTCGGGTCTCATGCCAAGCAACAGCTCGGCATAAGCCTTCACGATCTGCTCGCCCTGGGGCGTCGGAACCAGAGCGACATTGCGGAACCTTTCAACATGGCCTACTTAGCGGTCCGTGGCAGCGGGGCTGTTAATGGCGTAAGTCGTTTGCATGGGGAAGTCAGCCGCGATCTCTTTGCGTCACTCTTTCCGCATTGGCCGGTGAACGATGTCCCCGTCGGATACGTGACCAATGGCGTACACATGCCGAGCTGGGGTTCAGCAGCGGCCGATGATCTTTGGACAAAGGCGTGTGGTAAGGATCAATGGTTGGGAACGACAGAAACCCTTGAGCGTGACATTCGCTGTGCCACCGACGCCGGACTCTGGAACTTTCGGATCGCCGCCGGCAAGGCTCATCCCGCTGACCAGGCGGGGCAGGCCTTGATCCATAAATGGATAACTTTCATCCGGCGGCCGGAAGTGCGACCCCATGTGATCTTTCTCAGTGACTACGACATGCATTTGACCAAACAACTGGTGCAAGGTGTGGACGTCTGGATCAACACGCCGCGTAGGCTCTGGGAAGCCTGTGGAACCAGCGGTATAAAAGTCCTCATCAACGGCGGCATCAATCTCTCAGAGCTGGATGGCTGGTGGGCAGAAGCTTATACGCCCGAGGTGGGATGGGCTTTGGGGGATGGTCAGGAGCATGGTGATGACCCGGCCTGGGACGCAGCGGAAACTGTAACGCTTTACGAACTTCTCGAACGAGAGGTGATTCCCGAGTTTTATACGCGCAACGATCAGGGCATTCCCAACACTTGGGTCAACCGGATGCGGGAAAGCATGGCGCGGCTGACACCGCAGTTTTCTGCCAACCCCACGCTGCGCGAGTATTCCGAACGCTATTACCTTCCAGCTGCCGCCGCATACCGCGAGCGAGCTGCCGAGCAAGGTTCTATCGGTGTGCAGGTGGTCAATTGGCAGCAGGAGTTACGTAACAAATGGGCAAATTTACGTTTAGGTGATGTTAAAACCACGACTAGCAATAAGTGGCACCACTTCGAGGTCCAGGTTTATCTAAACGGTATCGGTCCTGATGAGGTACTGGTCGAACTGTATGCCGAGGCGTCAAACGGTGGGAGTCCGTTTCGACAGAAGTTGTGTCGCGACCACCCGTTAGTGGGGGCGGAACATGGCTATACATATAAAGGTCAGGTGCTGGCAACCAGCCCCTCCGGGGATTTCACGGCACGGACTATCCCATATCTTCCCGGAGTGACGATTCCTCTCGAAGAGGGGCATATCCTCTGGAAGCGATAAATGGGCAGGTCATAGCTCGTCTCTTCAGCTGGCTGCTGCTGGTGTTGGGCTGGTTCAGATGTAATCATGTGCTGCTGTTATCCGGCGCTGTTCCTTCTTATGTCCTGTTGTCAATCGTGCCCTTGACGATCCTCATCCTCAGCTTGGAAGGGCAGAAAACGATAAGGAGGAAAAGCCCGTTGCGTGTAACGCGGCAGATCGGGGTTCGTAAAAATCGACTCCATGATTAGCCCTTTTACATGATAGTCTTTGCAGAAGTGCGAACCGCATGCATGTCTGCTAGAATAAATCGTGATCAGTTATTAACAATCTACAGGATTTCTCTTGAAATACCCACCCTTGGCCAGCGACACTGAACCACCATCCAAACGTTTTTTTGACGTCTTTCGCTACAGTCGTCGTGCCCTGGAACTGGTCTGGTCGACCAGCCGCCGCCTGGCATTGATCTTTGCCGTTTTGACCCTGGTGGCCGGGGTGCTGCCTGCCGCCGTCGCCTGGATCGGCCAGTTGATCGTCGATGGCGTGGTTGCAGCAATGGGGCAGCATCAGCAGACCGGTAGTGCTGATACCACTTTCGTGCTGCTATTTGTTGCCGCTGAAGCGGGGGTGGTGGCCTTGATCGCCGGTGCGCAGCGCGGCATATCAACCTGTCAGGCACTGCTGCGAGCGCTGATGGGACAGCGCATCAACCTGATGATTTTAGAAAAAGCGCTGACGCTGAAACTGGCACACTTCGAGGATGCGGAATTTTATGACAAGCTGACCCGCGCCCGTCGCGAGGCTTCGACCCGCCCTTTAAGCCTGGTGACGCGCACTTTTGGCCTGGTGCAGAATGGCATCTCGCTAGTCAGCTACGGGGTGCTGCTGGTGCAGTTCTCCCCCTGGACGGTACTGATCCTGATTGCCGGCGGCATCCCTGAGTTTCTCGCCGAGGCAAAGTTCTCCGGTGACAAGTTCCGTTTGTTCCGCTGGCGTTCTCCGGAAACGCGCATGCAGATGTATCTGGAGACTGTGCTGGCACGCGAGGACTACGCCAAAGAGGTCAAGCTGTTCCATTTGGGGCCGAAGCTGCTGCAACGTTACCGGGCAATCTTCTCCAAGCTGTTTGTCGAAGATCGCAAGCTGACCCTGCGCCGTGACAGCTGGGGGTTCGCCCTAGGCCTGCTCGGCACCGCCGCATTTTACGGCGCCTACGCCTGGATCGCTCTGGAAGCCATCCGCGGCAACATCAGTCTGGGGCAGATGACCATGTACCTGATGCTCTTTAAACAAGGGCAGTCGGCCGTCTCGGCAAGCCTCTCGGCCATCAGCGGCATGTATGAGGACAACCTCTACCTGTCGAACCTCTACGAATACCTGGAGCAACCAGTGCCACCGACACAGGGGGAATTACAGCAGGGCCCTTCGCCAGGGGATGGTGTACGCTTCGAGCTGGTCAGCTTCTCCTATCCCGGCAGCGATGAACCGGCTCTGCAGCAGGTCAGCCTGCACATCAAACCGGGTGACAGTCTGGCATTGGTCGGCGAGAACGGTTCCGGCAAAACCACCCTGATCAAGTTGCTGACCCGTCTTTACCAACCTGACTCGGGGCGCATCCTGCTCGACGGTCTTGATCTGCAACAGTGGCAGGCCGATGCCCTGCGCCAACGGATCGGTGTGATCTTCCAGGATTTCGGCCGTTACCAGTTTTTGGTCGGCGAGAATATCGGTGCCGGTGATATGGGCCACTTCGAGGATCGGCAGCGTTGGCAGCAGGCGGCCGAGAAGGGCATGGCGAGTGACTTCATCACCGATCTGCCACAACAATACGATACCCAACTCGGCAAATGGTTCAAAGGCGGCCGTGAGCTTTCTGGCGGCCAATGGCAGAAGATAGCATTGGCCCGTGCCTTTATGCGCACCAAGGCCGATCTGCTGGTGCTCGACGAGCCGACCGCCACCATGGACGCCGCCGCCGAGGCGACCATCTTCGAACACTTTCGCGAGTTAAGTCGCGGCAAGATGACGATCCTGATCTCGCACCGTTTTTCGACTGTACGCATGGCCGATCAGATCATCGTCATCAATAAGGGGCGCGTCGTCGAACAGGGCAGCCACGAACAGTTGATGCAACTGGGCGGCCAGTACGCCTATCTCTTCTCGCTACAGGCACAGGGCTATCGTTGAGGGCTAATCAGAGGCTCCGTCAGCCTTGTTCCTCCCAGAGTTTTTGTTCCGTTGGTTCTTAAAGAGACATGGGGGATGCGCATCCTACAATCTTCTCGTAAGTCGTGACTTATAACAGTAAAATCTGGCAATATTGGCACCACCCTCCAGATAAAAACAATCGTCCCATCAAAAGAAACGGTGAGTTTCCGGTATACTTTGAAATAGAAACAGGGAGGATGTTATGCACATACGTCTCAAATATGGTGAAGAGGGCCTTGATCTAGAGTTTCCTGAAACGTCGAACTTTGTTGGTGTCCTTTATCCGCAAGAAGCAGAGGTTCTACCTGTGCCGGAGGATGCTGTCCAGCAGTCTCTTTTAAAGCCGATTGAGTCCGAATCTCTCAAAGAATTGGGCCGAAACAAAACTGATGCAGTCATTGTCATTAGTGATATAACACGGCCGGTGCCGAATGCCCTGTTGCTGCCGATTATCATTCAGCACCTGGAAGCCGCTGGCATCCCTTCCGCAAAGATCACAATCTTGATTGCCACCGGAATCCATCGTCCCAATGAGGGAAAAGAACTGGAGCGCCTTGTAGGCAAAGAGATCGCATACTCCTACCGGATCATCAACCACTTCTCCAAGAACCAAGACGACATGGTTCTGGTCGGACATATCGGCAATGGGGTGCCGGCCCTGGTCAACAAGCATTACCTTGCGGCTGACCTGAAAATCTTAACCGGCTTCATCGAGCCGCATATGTGGGCCGGGTTCTCCGGCGGGCGCAAATCGATTCTGCCTGGGATCTCATCGGTAAAAACCTTGGAGTTCATGCATGGTCCGGAGATGGTCGCCCATCCACAGACCCGTTACGGCGTCCTGGAAGGGAACCCCTTCCACGAAGCCGGTCTTGACATCATGGAACAAGCCGGGGCCGATTTCATCGTCAACGTTACTCTCGACACCAGCAAAAAAATCACCGGGGTTTTTGCCGGTCACCCGGTCAAGGCCCACCTGGAAGGGGTCGAATTTCTTTCTCGCCATTGTGTTCGGACCCTGGATAAGCCTCTCGATTTTGTGGTGACCACAAATGCCGGGGCTCCACTCGACTGCAACCTGTATCAGACAGCAAAAGGTATTTCAGGCGTGGCAGGTGCGACCCGCGAAGGTGGGGTAATCCTGATCGCCACTGAGTGTCTGGAAGGGTTTGGCAGTGAAGAGTACAGGGCGGTTTTTGAGCATGCCACCACACCACAGGCCTTTATAGAGAAGCTGATGAAGAAGGAATTCTTTCTCCCTGACCAATGGTGTGCCCAGGAGACTTACCAAGTGATGTTAAAGAAAGAAATATGGGTACACACCCAGGGAATCGACTCCGACACGCTGAAGCGGTTTCATTTTAAGCCGGTCAATAAAATAAATGAGGCTATTGTGGAATTACTCGACAGATTCGGACCGGATGCCCGTTGGGCGATTGTGCCGGATGGCCCTTTGCTGATTCTTAAGGTCGATTAAAGGGAGAATTTGCTGCCCCTAAATCTATCCTAGCCGTTTGTCGGACTTGCCGGAGCGAAGCGAAAATTTGGACGATTGAGATCAGAGTTTAGCTCGCTTTCAGGCTTATAGCCGTAGCTATGGGGCAAAAAGGAGTTGAAATATGGGCCAATCGACTGAGTTTGCAGCCTGTTTATGGAAAGTCCAACACGCTGCTAGATATAGCGTTCAAATTGACGGATAATTTCGTCTCAGAAGTCGTTACAAATAGGAAAAGCCCCCATCCGAAGATAGAGGGCTTTCACGTCTGACAGGTTGTGACTTGTGAGATTAGTTCACGGCATCCTTGAGCTTCTGGCCAGCCTTAAACTTTGCTGCTTTTGATGCAGGGATAGCAATCGCTTCGCCAGTTTGAGGGTTTTTGCCAGTCCGAGCTGCACGCAGTGACACACTGAAAGTACCAAACCCAATTAAGGCTACTTTCTCTCCTGCTTTAAGTGCGTCAGTAACTGACTCAAGTGTAGCGGACAAAGCCTTAGAAGCATCGGCCTTACTCAATCCTGCTTTCTCTGCAATTGCGTCGATTAACTCTGATTTTGTCATTTTTTCTCCTTTGTATTGTTTCCACCTGATGATTACTACAAATCGTGCAGTGTAAGAATCGCACTCCCCGAACCGGGTCGTGCGAAAAAAAGGTCTATTTTGGCAAGGTCACTGTAACAGTCGTGCCAACTTTCCTCTGGCTGATAATGTCGATCGTGCCGTTATGGCCTTCGACAATGTTTTTGACAATTGACATCCCTAAGCCGAGGCCTCCAACCGCTGACTTGTCGGTTTGAGCACGAAAGAACTTGGTATATATCTTCTTGAGTTCACCTGCGGTCATACCGATACCCTCGTCCCTCACACGGATCAACACCTTAGAATCTTGGTCGATCACCGATACATCGATAACGTCGCGAATGTGATTGGAGTATTTGATAGCGTTACTCAGCAGGTTTTCGAGTACCTGGCTGATTCGACTTTCATCAAACGATAAAACCAGAGGTTCTTCCGGAAGGTCGAGATGGAGGAGTAACTCAGGAAAACGCGACTGGTAAATTTTACATACATGGTCAACTGTCTTTATCAGATCATGTTCCAAGGTTACCACCTGCAGTCTCTCTCCTGTCTCAAGACGATCAACAATGACCAAGTCATCAAGAATCCTCTCCAAGGCATGTGTCTTACGAAGGACAACCTCAAGGTACTCATTTCGATTTTCTGGTTCTACATCATCAAGCAGGAGTTCGGTGTACCCCCTAATAGCTGTAACGGGTGTACATAACTCATGAGAGGCAATCGAAATTAAATCACTTTTCAGTTGATCAATTTCTTCAAGCTGATTTTGGATTGCTTCCGAGCTATCAAGCTTGATGATCGTTTCCCGCATCGGCTTGAGGAGGGTATAGTAAAGGCAGGGGACAACAAAGAGGGACAGGAGAACTGCATCAACAAGGCCTATAAAGAATAAGCTATGGAGGTCCAGAGAATAAATCAGTAGCATCACAAATGCTTCAGCAACGAAGATAGTGACTACCGAGGTAACGAACAGACTGAAAGGCCCAGGCTTGAAGATTGTAAAAGAGTCATTGCCGGGAGGATGGTCGCCTGGCAAATTTTTCTGCATAATTACTTCCATGATTGATACAGGCTCATAAAAATCATCCCTAAGTACGGAGATAAACGCACAAAGAAATGCACTATTCCATGCTCTTCAGAAACCCGGTTATCTGCATGAGCCCCGACGCTTTGCGTCACCGGGTCGCCCCGGCTTTACTCTTGCTGGAGAGCCAACATTAAACGTAAAACAGTTTACACTATACAGCTAGAACCTCACAATCTTCTTACAACACAGATAAATGAAAATAAAAATGGCCGCCAAGGATCGTTCCCTGTTGGCCATAGATTTGTCTTCCTAAATAGCTCTATCAATAATCAGCCGTTTTTTACCTTATAAGTCGTATTATTTAAGAAATCTGTCTTGAATGTTGCAAAGCAAAGAGGGTCTCTACCAACAAAACGGTGACAGATCATGGATCTGTCACCGTTTCCCCTGTTTAGGTGTCGCCAGTTATCATCACCGGCAGCCATCTGTCTGAACTACTGTAAAGTAAACGCTGTGGTCGTCATCACCCCATCCCAGGTATAACCAGATGCCGTTACACCGGTGGTCGTTGCCCCATAAGTACCAGGCGTCGTACCTCCCTGTCCCTTTCGATTCGGCGCCTGCGTCTGCCAGGTCGCCTCGGCGATACCGTTGGTATTGCTTGGCCCGGTGGTTAAGGAGGCAGCCTGCGGGCCGCTGATATCGATATTAACCGTCGCATTGGGGACAGGTATCCCTGTCGCCTCATCGAGTACTGTGGCGCGAACAGTTACGCCATCACCCAGAGAGAAGGCCGTTGTGGTAACAAATGTAATTACCTTGGTCTTGCCCTTACCAGTGGTCTCATACCGACCGGTGGCTAAAGTTGCTTCAAGGTTGTTTTGTCCCGGATTATTAGGGATCGCGCAAAGGATATTGCTAAATTCCGATTCACAATCGGCGGTGTATGAGGAGACCTTGTAGCAGTACTGAGAACCGTTAGTTAGGCCTGTATCCGTAAGGGCTGTCGCCGCCCCAACATCAGCAACCAGTTGCGATTTGCCGGCCTGATCATAGTACACTCTGTAACCATCGACACCGGTTTCAGCTGTCCAACTCAAGCTCACTTCAGCGTTTCCTGGTGTTGCCGACTCATGAGTCGGGGACGTCGCAGTGCACTGTGGTGGGGCACTCCCCCAGGTCGCCGAGGCCATGACGTATGGCGCAGCCATGCCTGTGGCCAACCAGGCTTCAAGCATGTACTCCCCCTCCATGCCGAGGAAAGCGTTGCCGCCCTGCGCAGGGTCGGTGCCGTTATTGGCCAGGACGAGGAACTGGATGTACTCCCAGCTGGTCGGTTGGTAAAGCAGTTCGATGGTTGCACTGGTGGCCCCCGTGGGCGGATTCAGGGCAATGGTATCGAAGTAATCGTAGGTACCCGAAGCACCGTTATACTGGTCGGCAGGAACTGGCAGGGAGTTACGTAGGCGAGCAGTTTCGTAGTCCATCCCGTACGGTGGGATGCGGTTATCCTTAATTACCACGTTATTGAGAACAAAGTGGAAGGTCTCAAATTTCGTCCCGGCCGGTGCAGCTGCCAACTCGCTGACGGTTTGGCCGTCAGCGCCGGTATAGCGATCATAGCCCAGGGCAAGATCATTGGGATAAAGTCCCTCTATTCCCACCGCCCATTCTTGATCGAGACCATAATGAGCTTCGTAGATCTTGGTGTTCGAATCGGCCAAGTCAAGAATCGATTCAACCTGCTTCATCTGCCCATCGCGGGGGTCTTGAACCATGACCGCATTGCCATGATCATCAAAAAGCGGCCCGTATTCACCATCAATGCGCACCACACTCCCACCATTATCCATCCAGGTGGTCTTCAGCCACATGCGGCGCCCTTCGGGATAGCCGGAAATCAGCTTGTGGCCTGTGTGGTTGACCACCTTGACCATATTTGCACTGTCATCGACCGTTAGAGAACCGGCCAGGTTGAGCTGTTCTTTGGCTCGAAGTGAAGCAGCGTCCAGTGCGGCATTCTGGAGACTGTTAAGTCCGCCGCCAAGACGCAGTTTGCCCTGGGTGTCGAGGTACTTGATGGCTTGCGGCATCCAGTAGTTTCCGCCGGTCATGTCATGCAAGGGCAGGTCGTCACGGAACGGCGGGTTCTTGTTACAACCCTGGCCAAAGACCGGGCGCATATGGCAGGTCTGACAGCTGTAATAACGAGGGTCGCCATCGGCGTAGTTGCCACTCTTGGTGCCGAAGTCGGTCGCCGCATCATAGATTGCCTTGAGCGCTCCGCCTTGCAGATCAGCCGGCAGGTTGGGATAATCATCGACCAGAGTCTGGGAGACCAGGCCTGCCTTGTATTCGCTGAAGGTTCTTTCAACAACGCCGTACTGGTAGGGTTTGTTGTTGAAGGCGGTCTTGTCCGCATAATTCTTGGGGCTTTCGTTCAGCGATACATCCTGAACGAGCTTAGCTTCTTCCGTAGCAAGGAATTCCGGCTGAGCACCAAAATTGTGGGCCAGGTTAGCGACCGCAGAATTGGATACATCGTGACAGGTTCCGCAGAAATCGACCGAACGGATGAAATCATTCTTCGAGAACTTGTGACGCGCTTCTGCGTCGCTGAAGGGCCCAAGCTTTTCTGCGCCGCCCCAGATAGAGGAAATCCCGCTGCCGAAGTATCCCCCTCCCAGGCCATCATTGGCCACGAACGGTTCGTTCATGACACCCTGGAGAATCGGGTCGGTGTTGGCCGGGTTGGTCAACTTGTGGCAGTAATCACATTCCACCCCATCACTATCTCCTGCGGCAAGACCGGAGCCGTCGGTCGGTGTCGAGCGACCGCCTAACCAACCAGCCGTGCTGTGACAGCGGATACAGAGGTCACCAGCGCCGTCGAAATCCTGCTCGGCGACAGCTACGGTCGCCCAGAAAATCGGGTCTCGACCAGCGTTGGCCATCATGCTTCCTCGCCAGTTGAAAGCGGGTTCGGTCGCAGTATTGTAGCCGCCATGACAATTGTCGCATTTATCCGGCGACTCGAGGTTACTGACCTCCTGCGGCTGAGTGCCCGGCTGATCAATCGTCGACGGTACAACGTCGGCAGCAAAGCCATAAGCGCCAAAGAAACTAACAAACAACAACGACAGTAAAAGAACCCTTCTCATCCAACACCTCCGAAAGTAATATTGCCGGGCTGATTAAATAACCAGCACCGAGATAATTTTGGATGAGACAAAACCTACCTAGCAGTCTGTCGGAGAGGAAGCGTCTCAAAGCAGAACTATAATACTCCTAATGAGAGAAGCCATTGTGGCAGTAATTGCTTATGTCTTGGCGATAATTGCTTTTAATCTCAAAAAAGTGAGGGGAGCAAATAAGAAAGCTTGCACTCATTGACAGAGTCAGTAAAGCCTTGCGCGATACTGGCTGGGCGTGCAGCCTTCTATATTTTTAAAATTCTTATTGAAGTTGCTTACGTCCTGGAAGCCGACCCGATGCGCGGCTGACAACACTGACAAGTCTGCCCTCTTGAGCAGCTCCTTGGCTCTTTGTATGCGAACAAACTTCAGATAACGAACCGGACTCATGCCGGCCTCGCGTCTAAAGAGCCTGACAAAATGGTACTTGCTCATACCGGCCTTGGAGGCCATCTGGTCAAGACTGATCGCCTTTTGATAGTTTGACTCGATGTGACAAACCACTTTCATGATAGCAGGCTGAAGGACCCCGACCTGGCAAAGAGAGCCGTTTTCAGGCTGCTCGTTCTCGCAAACCTTGGCGACTCGGAGATGTTCCCGCACCTCGCGCTTGGCTTTCAGAAGTTCCATCATGTTACTGCGCACAGTGAACACTGACAAAGGTTTTTGAAAAAAATCGCGGGCACCAAGTTTAAACGCCCGAAGGATAATCTCTTCTGAGCTTTGTTCCGTCACAAACAGAATGGGAACACCGGAAAAACGTGTCTTAAGGTCTTCTAGTAGCCGGAGCCCCAATCGGGCATCAAAACCACAGTCAATTACAATCAGGTCAATCTCTTGAGACAGGACGGAGCAAACGGCCTGGCCATAAGGAACAACCTGAAGCTCCTCATTAGGCAGGGGGAAATTGCGATAATATGAAACGTCTTCTGGTGCGCAAGCAATAATAGTCGGGAATTTACGGATCATCTGGTAAAGCCTGTCTCCTTATTAAGGTGCTTCCCATTATACCCCGTCAGGATTCGAGGTCAAAGAAGAGTGTTTCTTGTTTATCCTCCCACATTGCTAGGGAGGGTTCAAATTTGCTAAAGCGTGTAATTTGTACAAACTCTGACATTTAAGAAAAGGCCACCAAGGATCGAACCCTGGTGGCCATAGTTTTGTATTCCTAAAGACTCGATTAATGAGAAGCCGATCTCCAGCTCAGAAGTCGTAGTTTCTTGAGCTGTTTTTGGGGCAAAAAAATCGTGCTTTTATCAACGTTTCCCACTATTCCTCTGGAGAAAGTCCTGAAAAAAACGCTCCTCTTCGATGTAAAGAAACTCTACACCCATGCCTGCGGGGTGATCACTTCTGATTGGCGAGGTCGTGGAGTTTACCCAAGCAACACAGCCCTCGCAATGTACAACACAATTGTTCTCAGGGAGTTCTAACTTGAGCTTCAATGCCTCGCCTAGAGGCAAAGGGTTATTCGTCTCCAAAAATAGTCCCCCTGCACTCAGATTAAACGTAACACTCACTGTATAATCAGAAAGAACTTCGTCCTCGCCGTAAGAAACTTCAAGCCTAAAAGGCATTCGAGGAGTTCTACGCTTATTGAGGGTAATTTGCAGTATTGTTTTGAGCTGTTTTTCGTTGAGAGGCTTGCTGAGAAACGTTGAAATACCGACTTTTCTGGCCTCTGAAATCTTATCCTCATTTTGCTCACTTGAAAGCATTACCACTGGAACAAATTTACAGCTTGGGTACTTTTTTATCTGCCTCGTAAATTCTATTCCATCCATGACTGGCATGTTCATATCCGAAATAATCATATCAAACCTGGTAGACTCGGCCTTTTGACAAGCTAAGCGCCCACTGTCAACCGTGGTGACTTCATAACTGAGGTTCGTCAACATGTCTTCAATTACTTTCAGCATAAAAGGAGAATCATCTACAACAAGAATCTTTTTTTTCATAATTATCGCCATGCCGATCCGATAGAAAGCAGTCAATTCTGGACATTATAGCAAACTCAACTCACAATATTCTCACAAATCTCCCTCTATAATTATACTTCGAGAATCGTCAGGGGGTGATTCCTGAAAGACCTGCAGTACAGGGAAAGCCTAAGGTCCGGAAGCTCTCCGAGGCGTCGAAATTACCAGCAGGAGCAAATCAGTTTAAGCGATTACCCACCTCAACACCAGCCGCTTGAGATCCTTTTGCTGACCTCTGTTCATTTTGCGCCAATCAGATGTTATAATGTCCGATAGAAGAATAATTCCAGAGTCTTGTCCTTGTTCAAAGGGTATGACTTCAGTCGCTTTTGCTTCAATCTCTTCATCGGATATTAAGTGCCCATGCAATCCAAAGTAACCTGCGGTTTCAAGCGTTCCTGGCCGATGCGGGCAGTCATTACCCACACCCTCAGCCTTGCGTGCTTTCTGATATTCACGGTGTCGCCACTCTGCGCCGGGAACCAGCCGCTCGACTCTATCCGTAAAAGCATCACCGCCCTTGATAGCGCCAAGCAGACGGCTCTGCAGGAACTCGAAGAGACGACGATGTCTGCCAGCGAGGTCTCCGATTACAAAGATTTTGTTGTCTACCTCAACACTCGGATCGTCAATTACTGCATGGATCTTGCAGAACAGGGAGGCACCATCTCTCTTGAAGGGCTGCCCTGTCCTAAGATGCCTGCGATGGCCGGCACCAGTGAGACAGCGCCCTCTGATGATAGTATTTTTTATACAACCGGATCGGATTTCGGGGAAGCCAAGAGTCAGGCGGAAGAAACTGCGGAGCTGGAAGGGGCCTTTCTCTCCTCCCTCGGAGACTTCGACGACAGCTTGCTTAAGGAAGAGGAAAAAATTGCGGCCAGAGTTCCCAGCCAGAGGGAATCCGGCAGTTCCAGCGCATCTGGGAGCAGCGGACGGGCGGGTGAATCGGGAGATACCAGTTCCGCAGAGAACAGCGACAGTGAGGAGCAGGGCCAAAGCACAGCGGAGGATCAGAGTCGCGAAGGCCAAGCGGGGACAGCCCAAGACTCAACGAACAGTTCAGGCTCTCAGGGCAACGGCGTTGAGCAATCAACATACGGCGCCCCCGGCGGCAAGCTGCCTCCTCCTGAGGATGATGATATTGTTGCCCGACAACTGCGCGAAGCCGCCGAAAAAGAACCCGATCCGGAGCTGAAGAAGAAACTCTGGGAGGAGTACTGGAAGTACAAGGGCGTAAACAAAAACAGGAGTGAAAATCGATGAACAGATTGTTCGTGCTGTTTGCCTCGCTCCTCGCCCTTTCCGGATGTGCCTCATTCAGCAACAAGGTTGAAGAGGGTGTCAAACCGATCGTCGCCACGCAGGAACTGGACAGTTCGGAGCTGCTCGATGTGGCGATCATTGTTTTTGATTCTGAGGAATTAACGGACACGCAGATCCGTGAGCTGGGCTTGTCCGAGGAGATTCGCCGCGCCGAAGAACGCTTCATCCCGATCCACCTCAAGTACACCATGCAACGGACCGGTCATTGGGGCGCCGTACGGGTCGTTCCTGCAGAAAACGCCGCCCACATTCAGATCCACGGAACCATCATACGTTCGGATGGTGAACAGCTGAGACTTGACATCGAAGCTTCTGATTCTCGCGGCGTTCCGTGGTTTGAAGAATCCTATGCAGAAGTGGTCGACCTGGTTGATTTCCACGGGACCTCCCCCGGAGAGAAAGATCCGTTCCAGGACCTTTACAACACCATTGCCAACGACCTTATCAAGCACCGGAGCCAGCTACCGCCCGACGCGGTTCTCGAAATTCAGCAGGTTTCCGAACTCCGTACAGCACAAGACATGGCCAGTGACGCTTTTGCAGGACATCTCTCTCGCAATGAAGAAAGTCGTTATTCGCTGATCCGGCTCCCTGTTGAAGATGACCCCATGCTGAAGCGGGTGCGGGCTGTTCAGGTGCGTGATGATATGCTGCTCGACACCATCAACGGTTATTACGAAATCTACTACAACGATCTCTGGCAGCCTTACGGAGACTGGCGGAAGCTCTACAACGAAGAACTCTCAGCTCTCAATGACGTCAAAAAACAGGCCCTGACCCGACAACTGTTTGGCCTCGCCTCTATTATCGGTGGCGTCGCGCTCAGTACCGGCAACAGCAACCTCTCCAGCTCTAACCTCCCCGGAGTCATGGTCATGGGTGGCGCCGCGGCAATTTACAGTGGTTTCCAGAAGCAGGAGGAGACCAGAATTCACAGGGATGTGATCGAAGAGCTGAGCATTTCCTTCTCCTCCCAAGCAGAGCCCCTGGTCGTGGAGGTCGTCGGCGAAACGGTTCGACTCACCGGATCAGCCGAAGAGCAGTATCAGAAATGGCGCGCCATGCTTCGCCAGATCTACGCCGCGGAGACAGGCTTGCCAATTGAGGCAACAGGGGATGACATCGGCCAAGCAGAAGGCTCTGGCTCCGAACCCGGCAAGGTCGACCAATGACCGAGGAATCCACCTCTAAACAAAACAATAGCAAACCTCCAGAGAGGCCTCCGACCCTGACCCCTCCTGATGCAACCGCAGGAGAGGAGCAGAAACCATCCCGCACCCCGCTACTGATAGCGGTTGGTGGCCTGGTGCTGGTTATCACTGCCCTATTGGTCGTTCTTCTACCACTTATGAGCGAGAAGCCAACAGCACCGACAACCGTGCAGGAAACCGACACCCTCAAACCGCAGAATCCAATGCAAAATCAGGCTGTCAACAGTCCGGAAGCGACGGACCAGGTGACAACCGAGGTCGAACAACTGATCGGCACCTGGTTGCGTAAACAGGCTGAGGCCGAAGCGGAGAACGTCTCGGCATGGGGTGAAGAAAGCTATGTAGCGGCCACAGCCCGGGGCAAAGAATGCAGTCAATTGTTGCAAGAGCAACAGTACCTGCCGGCGCGAGACGCTTGCAATGAAGCGATCGACAAGTTGAACGCTCTCATGGCCTCAAAAGTGGCGCTTCTCGAAGAGGCCGTTGCTGGGGGACTGCTCGCTCTCGAGCAGGGCAAACCGGAGCCTGCAGTCGAGTTTTTCCAACAGGCTCTCGCCATCGATGCCGATGAGGAGAGAGCCACAGCAGGCCTACGCAGAGCAGAGCAACTCCCCACCGTGCTGCGTTTCATACAAGACGGTCAGAGCATGGAAACCGCCGATGATCCGGAAGGGGCGCTTCGGGCGTTTTCAGAAGCCGCAACGCTTGATCCGGAAAACGCACCGGCGCAGCAGTCTCTGGCCCGGGTCAATGCAGTGATCGCCGAAAAAGAGTTTCAACAGGCCATGAGCCGTGCCCTGCAGGCGATGGCCGAAGGCAAAACCGCGGCAGCCAGAACTGCGCTACAAAAAGCCGAAACCATCAAACCCGAAGAACGTGCCGTTCACGATCTCAAGCAACAGCTTTTGCTGAACCAGCGTGCAGGCAGACTGTCCGTCCTGCGTCAGAACGCAGAGCGACTGGAGCGGGAGGAACGTTGGTCGGAAGCCTTAAAAACCTGCACAGAGGCGCTCAGCCTGGATTCAAATGCGGCCTTCGCCTCCAGTTGCAAAGAGCGCGCGAGGTTGCGGGTTGAGTTGGACAATCAGTTCGCAGCGGTTTTCGCCAAACCGGAACGCCTCTTCACCGACGGCCCCAGGAGAGAGGCCCGACAAACGTTACTCTATGCCTCGCAATTCTCTCCCCAGGGACCAATCCTTACGTCACAGATAAACCGACTTGACACGTTGGTCACCGAGGCAGAGGCCGAGATCGAAGTCGCGATTATGTCGGACGGACTGACAGATGTGGTGATCTATCATGTCGGCCGTCTCGGCCTTTTTCAAGAAAAACAGCTTGTTCTGCGCACAGGCAATTACACCGCCACTGGCAGTCGCAACGGCTTCAGGGATGTACGGCAGACACTCAAAGTTCGACCGGGTTCCGGCAAAATAATCTTCACCCTGCGCTGTGAGGAACCGATTTGAACCGTCTGATTGAGATAATCGGCAGCGAAAAGGTCATCGCATTTGACGAGACCAGCCTGCCCCTGCTCATCGGCATGGACGCCACCGCCCATGTTCGACTGGATGGCGATGGCGGGATCTTCGCTTACGTTGCGGAGTCCCGCAACCATCTCTTTCTGCAGCCTGCGGACGGCACCTCACCCGGCGATGTTTATCACAATGATGAACCGGTAACAGGTTCGGTCTGGCTTAAAGCTGGCGACACGACCCGCATCGGTGACACTCTCATCTCCTGGCATCTTTCAGGGCAGCGTGTGGAGATTCATCTCTGCAAAGCCTCGGCCCAAATGCTGCGCCCCCCCGTTGAGCTCCCGGAGGAAAGCGCCGTTGATGAACAGATCCTGCCGGTTGTTGAGACGCGACGAGCTAGCGGCCGCAAGCTTCGGAACCTGGCCATTGTTCTCTTCCTGCTCCTCTTAGCCGGAGCGGCTTTTGTACTGCTGGCCAACCCCCTCTCTGTCTTGGTCACACCCGTTCCGGACAGTCTCTCCGTGTCCGGCTTTCCACCGCCAGTGAAATCAGGTGACAGCTACCTTGGGATTTCCGGCAGTTACACTCTCCATGCAGAGAAAAAAGGCTACCTTCCTTTAGAAGAGCCTATTGAGATTTCCGGCAGCGGCAGTCGCTACAACTTCACCATGCTGAAGCTGCCGGGCCTGATTGACTTGACCAGCACTCCCTCCGGTTCCACCGTCCTGATCGATGGCCTTGCGGTAGGAGAAACGCCTCTACAGGGTGTGCAGATTCCTGCTGGCAGCCGCAGCATAGGCTTCAAACACGAACGCTATCTGCCATGCGAGACAAAGATCGAAATCGAAGGCTTCGGAGCGAAACAGCAACTGCAAGTTGAACTCAAACCGGCCTGGGCGATGGTCACTCTTCACACAGAACCGGAGGATGCAACCTTGAGTGTCGACGGCGAAGAGCTTGGCACGACGCCGCTGGAGTTGGAGATGATCGCCGGCCGTCGCGAGCTGGTCTTCAGCAAGGAGGACTTCTCCCCTCTCGGGGTCGAGCTTGAAGTTGTCGCGGGAGAGGACATGACACCCGCTGTTTACCAACTTGAACCGGCGCCGGCCAAAGTTGCCATCTCGTCGGTTCCGACCGGGGCTACAGTCTCTATCGATGGTGGCTACAAAGGGCTGACGCCTCTTTCCATCGAGCTGTCACCAGGAAACAATCACGCCCTCCGTCTGACCCTGCCCGGCTATCTACCGGCAAACCGCAAGGTCCTACTCGAACCTGAAGAGGAGCGTGATCTCACCCTTAAGCTCGAACCGGAGTACGGAACAGTCTTCATCACCGGGAACCCGGCAGATGCAAGCCTCTATATCAACGGCAAGAAACAAACGCTGTCTAGTGGTCGCTTCCGCCTGACCACCAAACCCCACACTGTCGAAATGAAGGCCAAAGGCTACGCAAGCGCAAGCAAGACCGTGACGCCACAGGCCGCTTACAGTCAACGCATTGAGATAAAGCTACAAAGCAAACAGGCCGCTGCTGCGCCTGAAACCCTGACCGCACCCAAACCTGTAAAAACAACAGGCCTCGGCCAGACGCTGATTTTGATCAAACCAAAGCCTTTCATCATGGGAGCCTCCAGAAAAGAAGCTGGACGTCGTGCCAACGAAAGTGAACATAAAGTTTCCATACAGCGGCACTTCTATCTCTCCTCGCACGAGGTGACAAACGCCGAATATAAACTGTTCCGGACGCAGCATTCTTCGGGCATGTCAGGTAACCGTTCTCTCGACATAGATTCGCATCCGGTCGCCAACGTTACCTGGGAGGATGCCGCAAAGTTCATGAACTGGCTGAGCAAAAAAGACGGGCTACCGCCCTTCTACCGTGAAGAGAATGGCACCATGGTTGTTGCTGATCCAGGAGGCGCTGGCTACCGTCTGCCCAGCGAGGCAGAATGGGCCTTCGCGGCTAGGATAGCTGGCCAGAAAGAACGGGCGCGCTATCCCTGGGCGGGAAAATACCCACCGAAAGCCAAAGCAGGCAACTTCGCCGATGAATCAGCGCGGCACCTTCTGCCCATGGTCATCGAGGGCTATAACGATGGCTTCGCAGCGAGTGCACCGATCGCTTCTTTCGCGGCCAACCCGGCAGGCATTCATGACCTCGGCGGCAATGTGGCAGAGTGGTGTCACGATTACTACTCCGCCCTCAATGGCAATGCGGATAAGAACGCTGTCGATCCGATGGGCCCGACAAGCGGCGCACATCGCGTGGTCCGGGGTTCAAGTTGGCGGGACGCCAGCATAACCGAACTGCGCTTCAGTTATCGCCGTTACAGCAGGGAAGCAGCTAATGACATTGGCTTCCGGATAGCGAGGTATGCCAAATGAGATTCTTGGCTTTCACGCTCGTCTTGTTGATGATCACTGCCAGCGCTGTTGCTCTTGACAAGGACGCCAGCAAGGAAACCCAGAAAAGTGTAGAGGCCGGTGAAGTGAAGCAAGACGCAGACAAAAAAGTTGCCAAGGAAAAGAAGTCGCCAGAATGGCCACGCCCCTATAAATCGACTGAAGAGATAAGTGTGGACAGCACCGTCCCCTTCCCGACTGATATCTGAATGAGGTGATACGTCTTATGCGCGGAAAAAGTTTCCCTACCGAGATGATCTACCAGGTCTTTAGCCTGCTGTTGGTCTTCATCATCGTTCATGGAGCCTATGTCTCCCTGATCCGACCCAAAGCCGAGTCCTCCCTGATCATGCAACAGGCCCGAATGCTAGAACAACCGGACGCCGTCCAAGAACAAAGCTTCTACGTTGTTATCCGTGATTTCGAGCAGGAAGCCTGCCTGGTCCTCTTCTTCTGGGCCATGGCGATCCTCATCTACAAGGGAGTCGCGATCTGGCGTCAGCAGGGCCAATTGGATGAAGACCTGCTGCAATTGCCCGGCAACATGCCGATCGGTCCGGAAGATACACGCGAGTTGATGGGACGGCTGCAGGAACTGCCGAATACGAGCCGTGATTTATTGCTGCCGACAGCTTTGTTAAATTCGATCCAGCGGTTCGCTGCAACCCGCAACATCCAGGATGCAGCCACATCGGTCCGTGAGACCTGCGAGACCCACGGCGACCGTCTCGATTCCGAACTCTCCACCATTCGCTATATCGCCTGGGCCATTCCCTCGGTCGGCTTTATCGGCACCGTGCGCGGCATCGGAGCAGCGCTCTCTCAGGCTCATCGTGCTGTCGAGGGAGATATCACCGGCGTCACCCAGAACCTCGGTGTCGCCTTCAACTCCACCTTTATCGCCCTGGTCTTAAGCATCGTGATGATGTTCTTCATTCATCAACTCCAGCACCGCCAGGAGCGCTTGATTCACGATGCCGGCGCCTACTGCCAGCGCAACCTGATCAACAAACTGCGGATCAAACCCGCACCCTGAAACTAAGGTCTTTTCGTGCCCCCTCGTCGTCGCAGCAGTTCACAATTCAACCTGGCATTCCTCGACGTCATGTGTTGTGGTTTTGGCGCAGTCGTGTTGTTGGTCATGCTTCTGAACGGAGACATGCTGGCCACCCGCAAGGAGATCGTCACCGATCTGCGCAGCGAGGTCTTGCGTATCGAACGTGAAGTCAAGGTCGGTAAAGAATACCTGGTCAGCCTGCAGAACAGTATGGTCCAGACAGAAGAAGAAATCGTCCGGACAGAGGGCCTTTCCCGGCAGGTGATCAGTAATGTAGAACAGACCAAGCTCGAGCTGGCCACAATGAGCGGCAAAAGCCAGGCGTCGAAAAAGCATATCAACGCCCTGCAATCAGACCTCCTCAACCTGGACGCAGAGAGTCGACGAATCGGAGCAGAGCAACAAACAGAACTTGCCCGTGGTGCCCAGGTTCGCGCGTTTATCGGCCAGGGGGACCGGCAGTATCTCACCGGTTTACGGCTCGGCGGCAAGAGAGTCCTGCTGTTGGTTGACGCCTCGGCCAGCATGCTCGATGAAACCATCGTCAACATCATCGTCCGCCGCAATCTTGATGACCGCAGCAAGAAATCTACGCCCAAATGGAAGCGCACCCTCAGAACCGCCGAATGGTTGACCGCCAACCTCCCTGCAGACAGTTCGCTACAACTCTACACCTTCAACACAGACACCTCTCCGGCCGTAGCAGGGCTAAAAAACAAGTGGATTGCGACCTCTGATAACAAGAATATCAACCGCTTGCTGGCAGCACTCAAGCAGACCATCCCCCAGGGAGGGACCAGCCTCTACAACGCCTTTGCTGCGGCCGCGCGCATGAAACCGCGTCCGGATAATATTCTCCTGCTCACCGATGGTCTCCCCACCCAAGGGGAGAAAAAAAGTTCAAAGAACACCATCTCGGGCGACGAACGCCTGAAGCTGTTCCATCAGGCGACCGGAGTTCTGCCCAGAGCCGTCCCGATCAATACCATCCTCTTCCCGATGGAAGGCGACCCCATGGCTGCGGTCTCTTTCTGGAAACTCGCCATAGAGACAGGTGGGTCTTTTCTCACCCCAACGAGGGATTGGCCATGAGAAGACGCCGCCAGATTGAGGTTTTTAACCTCTCTTTCCTCGACGTGATCTCCTGCGGTTTCGGGGCCATCATCCTGCTGCTGGTCATCTCGAAGATCTCCGAGCCACGGGTGATCGAGCAGACCAATGTCGACCTCTCCGGCCTTGTGGTACAGTTGGAAAAAGAGCTCCACGACATCCGTGGGGAAACCCAGTTTTTCAACCGGCAGCTGATCGCCAAGCAGGAGCAGCTCTCCAGAGACAAAGAAAAGCTGGCCCGTCTACAGGGAGCCCTGACCGACATTGAAGGACAATATCACCTCGCCAGCACGGCGGCCGAAGCGCAAAGCCTGATCGCGGATGAGCTAAAGAGTGCCAAACAGGAATTGAGCGACGAGATGCGAAAGTTGCTCACAGACTACCAGCGTCCCAAAGAAGCTGCGGTCATCGGCGGCATTCCGGTGGACAGCGAATATATCATCTTCGTCATCGACACTTCGGGCAGCATGCAGCGCTTCGCCTGGCCGCTGGTCCGTCAGAAGATGAAAGAGATCCTCGCCATCTATCCGCGTGTCAAGGGGGTTCAGGTGCTCAACGATATGGGAGACTACATGTTCTCCCAGTATGCCGGGCGCTGGATTCCGGATTCAAATGCCCGTCGACGCGCGATCCTCGACCGGCTCTCCTCCTGGGCACCTTTCTCCAACTCCAGCCCGGTTGAGGGGGTCACCAAGGCGATCCAACGCTTCTACGCTTCGGACAAACGCATCAGCCTCTACGTCTTCGGTGACGACTTTTCCGGAGGCCCGATGCAGAACGTAGTCAACACTATCCGACAAAAAAATGTCTCTGCAAGCAAAGGTAGCCGAGTACGCATACACACCATCGGCTTCCCCGTCCTTATGACCCAACCGGGAGCAGGCAAGAACGCGGCACGTTTTGCCGCCCTGATGCGCAAACTGGCCGAAGACAACAACGGTAGCTTCGTGGGTTTAAACAGTTTGAAATAATAAAGGAGCACAGAATGAAACATGTTGTCATTACAGGAGCTAATCGTGGCATTGGTCTCGAACTGGCACGTCACTATCAGTCAGAAGGCTGGCAGGTCACTGGGGTCTGTCGAGAGTCCTCGGTCGAACTTGATGAAGTCGCGAAGCAAATCATTGAAGGCATTGATGTCACCAGCAAGGGCTTTGTAGCCCTTCTGGTGGCCGCCCTGCAGGGACAAACAATCGATCTGCTGATCAACAACGCAGGTGTCCTGCTGGATGAGACCCTAGGTGAGCTCGATTTTGACTCTATTCGCCTGCAAATGGAGATCAATGCATTTGCACCTATAAAGATTAGCGAAGCGTTGCTGCCCAACATGCCGGAGGGAAGTAAGATTGCCAATATCACCAGTCGCATGGGATCGATTGCCGACAACTCCTCCGGTGGTCGTTATGGTTACCGTGCCTCCAAAGCAGCCTTCAACGCCCTTGGCCGCAGTCTGGCGATTGACCTGAAAGGACGCGGCATCGCCGTAGCGCAACTGCACCCCGGTTTTGTAAAAACCCGCATGGTCAACTTTGGTGGCTTGATCACGCCACAAGAATCTGCAGCCGGACTCGCCGAACGAATAGAGGCTCTCAATCTTGAGAACTCAGGTTCTTTCTGGCACTGCAACGGCGAGGAACTCCCCTGGTAAGTTAAATACGGTCACCTCTCTTTGGATTTTGTTTACATCAACTCAACCCTCACGTATATTAGCTTTCGCTAATCATACTTATGGATTGAATCCATTCAGACTTTTGCCAGACAGAGAACTGTTTTTAACGGGAGTCACATGACACTAAACCAAGGGCAACTGCTAGAAGCTCTTTCCAAAGAGCTGATACTTGCTACCATCCCCAGCGGACTTTTTCTGGTTGATGAAAAACGTCATGTTGTTTACTGGAACAGAGAAGCCGAGAGGATAACAGGCTACTCTTCGTCTGAGATTGTCGGTCAACACTGTTCAATCCTTGAAGGTATTGAGTGTGGCCGAGGCTGCAGTCTCTATGATAACGGCACTCCAGAAAAGCCCGTGATTGGTGCAGAATGTCATATCAGCACCAAGGCGGGACAAAAGATCATTATTAATAAAAATATCGATTTTCTACGGCTGAACGGCGAGGTGGTGGGTGGCATTGAAACCTTCGTTGATGTTACCTCGCATAATCAGCTGGAGAAAAAACTTCGCATTCATAACGAACAGCTCGAAGATGCAGTGAAAGCTCGAACCTACGAGTTGCAGGAAGAAAGAACCCAATTACGTTCGATCCTCGATGGCATGACTGATATGGCTTATATCGTGACGGCAGATTTGCGTCTTGATTTCTTCAACAAGGCCATGGAAAACATTTATGGCGCAAGGCGCGGAGAAAAATGTTATGCCGTTATCCATGACAGAGAGACTCCCTGCCAAAATTGTCCATGGGGGAAGATTATTACTGGATCTATTGTAGAGGAGCGTAGCTTCAACCTGAATAGCCGTACCTACGAAGTTATCCATTCACCCGTCCATGGGCCAAAGGGAGAAATTCAGAAGCTCGCAGTCTGCCGCGACATCTCAGAACGCAAAGAGGCCGCAGAAAAATTGTTGGAAGTGAATAGACAGCTCGATGCATTTGCCCATACTGTGTCGCATGACCTGAGGTCTCCTCTTACAGGAGTTGCCTGCTATACCGAACTCATCAAAGAACAATATGGCGAGGTCCTTAGAGGCGACGGATTGGACATGTTGGAAGCTGTTGAAGCCCAAGCCAAGAGGATGTTGCATATCATAGAGGATATGCTGTGTTTCTCGACGGCCGACCACGTGGAGGCAACAGATATTCCCGTCAACACAGATGAAATCGTAAGACAAGTACTGCTCGACAATCGGTTTGAGACTGAAGGGAAGGACGTTCTTATCACTGTCAGTGACCTGCCAAAATTGAAGGTTCCTGAAACGCTTCTTTACGAGATGATTAGCAATTTACTGTTGAATGCCGTGCGTTATGGTTGTGAACAAGGCGGTGAAGTGGAGATATGCGGGTATGCTGACGAAAAACAGAAATCAATTTCAATTGTTGACCATGGCCCAGGGATTCCTGATCAAGAACGTAAATCCGTTTTTGATGTTTTTGTGCGTGGCTCAACGGCAGGCTCTAGTCAGGGAACTGGGATAGGTTTGGCGACGGTATCCAAAATCGTTGAGAGGTTTAACGGCAAAGTCTTGCTCGAGGAAACTGCAGGCGGGGGTTGTACCTTCAAAGTGACCTTCCCAGTCGTTTGATACTTGGCCCTTGCAGAAGCAACGACAAAGAATGAACCTGTAGCGACTCGACAATCGGGTTTTGAACGGGGAAACCGCCTTTTAGAATACTGCACTATCTTACAAGTCACGCCATCTGAAGCAGTCGCTGGATCAATAGGAAGCCTGTACTACATCGTGTTAAGACTGGCTCTTTGAGATTTTGTGGCTCTTTTGAGAGTAATAGCCGTAGGTATTGGCCGAAAAGGAGCTGAGATATGCGCCAAACAGGCGGATTTGCAGCCAGTTCATGATTAGTCCAACAGCTTGCTCTGTAAAGGATTACATAATGAAAACCATTTACTCCATTCTGATTCTTCTGGCAGGTCTGACCTTCACAGGATGTTCCAGCACCAAGAAACCAGTTCTCTACCCTAACCAGCACCTGAACATGGTCGGTCAACAGCAGGCGAACGCTGACATCGATGCCTGCATGCGGGCCGCTGAGGCCAGCGGAGCCAACTCGGGCAAGAGTGAGGAACTCGCGAAGAGAACAGCCAAAGCCGGCGCGGTCGGCGGGGCCACCGGGGCGGTTGCAGGAGCCATCTCTTCGGGGACCAGTACCGGTCGTGGGGCGGCCATTGGCGGCGCCGGGGCGGCCACGGCAGCCTTGGTTAGTGGCGCCTTCGACTCCTCGGAACCAAACCAGGTTTACATCCGCTTCGTTGAAATTTGCTTAAGAGAAAAAGGCTACCAGCCGATCGGCTGGCGATAAACCCGGCAGAGCCTGGAGGTGCTTTTCTACGGCGCTATCGGCGTCAGTAATCTATCCCCGGTTGAGGTTCGATATCCTTCTGATAGGCGTGTTTGACTTCACAAACCTCACTGACCGTATCCGCCAGGTCGATAACCTCCGGATGGGCATCCCTTCCAGTTAAAACCATGTGCACCAACGCCGGCTTCGCCTTGATCAAACCCAATACCTGCTCCAGGTCAACGAGTTTGAGTTTCAAGGCGTTATTGATCTCGTCCAGAATAATGATCTGATAATCACCGCTGGCCAACTTTGTCGTAGCAAGCTCAATGGCGGCCTGGGCGCTGGCGAGGTGTTCTGCGTGGGTGTAGGTGTTGCCCTGAATACCACAAAAGCCCATACCGGTGGCATGCAGCTCTACAAGCCCATCGAGCCGCTTCACCCCGTCCCACTCGCCAGTGTAAAGATCACCCTTCATAAACTGAATGATGCAGCTTTTAAAACCATGCCCGCTGGCGCGCAACACCATTCCCATGGCGCTGGTTGTTTTGCCTTTGCCATTACCGGTGATCACCACGACCAGGCCGTGGGGTTGTTTCGGTACGAGTTTATCAATTTTGATCGGTTTCGTTTGTGTTAGCATCAAATGTCCTCCTGTTGACTTAGTTTACCGTGTTCCTGATGAGAACAAAAGGGTCGAGAGAAAAGAACCCGTCCGAATTAACCTTTCGCGGCAAAAAAAATTTAATTGGGTATAATGTTCCGAGCCGTTTGCTACCGTCACCCTCACGATCGATATCATCAGGAAACTAATAATGAGCGACTTCTTTCTACAATTCAGCCCTGTCACACAAGCCTTTATTGCAACGCTGTTCACTTGGGGCGTCACCGCTGCAGGAGCTTCTCTGGTTTTTTTCACCAAAGATTTAAAACCAAAATTAATGGATTCTCTGCTCGGCTTCGCTGCCGGGGTTATGATTGCAGCCAGTTTCTGGTCGCTTCTTGCACCGGGCATAGAGATGGCGGAACAGTTGGGACACACACCATGGCTGACGGCAGCCATTGGCTTCATGGGTGGCGGGATTTTCATGCGCCTGACCGATAAGTTTCTACCTCACCTACATCCCGGCCTCAGTACGGATAAAAGCGAGGGGGTGAAAACCTCGTGGCAGAGGAGCACTCTGCTGGTGCTCGCAATTACCATGCACAACATCCCTGAAGGATTGGCTGTCGGAGTCGCCTTCGGTGCGGTTGCCGCAGGGCTTCCCTCAGCAACAATCGGCGGCGCCATTGCCCTGGCAATCGGTATCGGCATCCAGAATTTTCCAGAGGGCACTGCAGTATCAATGCCTTTACGAAGAGAGGGAATGTCAAAAGGGAAAAGCTTTTTCATGGGACAGGCGTCCGGTATGGTGGAACCCGTGGCCGGAGTGATCGGTGCACTGTTTGTCATCTACATGCAACCGATTCTTCCCTACGCACTCTGTTTTGCCGCTGGGGCCATGATATTTGTGGTGGTCGAAGAGCTAATCCCAGAGTCGCAAAGAAACTATGAGAACATCGATCTGGTCACGATGGCGACCATGGCCGGTTTCTCAATCATGATGATCCTTGATGTGGCTTTGGGTTAACGGATCAACGTGTTATTTGTTTGCCCCAAACCAACACAGAACTTCCGGAGAAAAGAGCCTCAAGCTTCTGCTCTTCTCTGTATGCCTGCAGTAAAGTCTTTTTCCACTTTTAATGAAATCACCCTTCAATCCACAAGGTCACAATGCTCCGTTTAATGCTCCTGGGTCTTGCCGCTGGCATGTTCTTTAGCACGACCTTCATCTTGAACAGAGCCATAAGTCTCGAAGGTGGCCACTGGTACTGGTCGGCAGCGCTCAGGTACGCCTACATGGTTGCCTTTCTCGGCGCAGGACTTAGAGCCTGTAAAGGTAGCGAATATTTCGGGCGAATTCTCTCCGAGTTTAAACGAAATGCACTTTTCTGGGTTGTGAGCGGCACGATCGGCTTCGGCTGTTTTTACGCCCTGATCTGCTTTGCTGCAGATTATTCACCAGGTTGGGTAGTGGCAACCACCTGGCAGATGACAATCATCGCATCTCTGTTTGTTTTGATGCTTTTCGGCAAACGCTTTTCAAAAAAGATCTGGCTTTACGCGGCTGTCGTTTTCAGCGGGATTTTACTTGTCAATATAAGCCAGGTCGAAACGGCAAACCTCACGACCTTGATCCTGGGAGCTTCGCCTGTCCTTGTCGCAGCATTCCTTTACCCGCTAGGCAATCAACTCGTGTGGGAGGCTAAGCAGGGGCGCAAAGGCTTGCCTGAGCTCGATGTTGCCTTGCTCGACAACGCCTTTGCCAAGGTCTTTCTTCTTTCTGTCGGCAGCATACCTTTCTGGCTGTTGCTCTACCCTTTCACCAGCGCAACAATTCCTACCCAAGGTCAGTTTATAAACGTCGCCTTGGTCGCCATTTTTTCGGGCGTAATCGCCACCTCGCTCTTCCTTTCCGCTCGCAACGGCGCGGACAATGCCAGCAAACTGGCCGCCGTTGATGCAACCCAATCCAGTGAGGTGATCTTTGCCCTGGCCGGAGAGGCTCTGCTCCTGCAAGCCAGCCTGCCAAACGCGACAGCTGTGCTTGGCATACTCATCGCCTGTGCAGGGCTGGTCGCGTTTGTCCGTCACGAGCATAACTAGAGCTTTACTTGGAATAGAGTTCGACGATCAGCTGCTCGTTAGCGTTCGCATCAATCTCATCGCGTTGCGGCAAACGATAAACTGACACTGTCAACGCCTCCCGATCGACCGCGAGCCACTCGGCACGGACAAAACGTGGGTTTTCCATCAGGTAACGGGTTGCCAGGGCTTTGGACGCAGCTGCATCACGTACTGCAATCTGATCGCCAACCCTGACCCGATAGGAAGCAATATCCACCCGCCTGCCGTTGACCTTGATGTGGCCATGGTTCACCAACTGCCGCGCCTGCATAATCGTGCAGCCGAACCCGGCCCGAAAGACCAGGCTATCAAGACGGGTCTCCAGAAGGACCAGGAGGTTTTCACCGGTAATGCCACGCATCTGCTGGGCCTTGCGGAACAACCTGCGGAACTGTTTTTCCAAAAGGCAGTAGGTATGCCGCAATTTCTGTTTTTCGATCAACTGTTGCCCATACTCGGAGACCTTGCGCCGCATCTGGCTGGGGCCATGTTGACCGGGACCATGACTGCGCCGTTCAAGTAATCTGTCGTACTTTGAATTGACAAATATATTAACGCCGAAACGGCGGACGAGCTTACCTTTGGGACCAGTGAATTTTGCCATAGCTTTGATTCCTCGCTGTTTTTTTTAAAAAGATTGATCAATAGTCCTACAAAACATGACCTTTTTTGTCAACTATTTTCGCCTTCGCCTATTTAAGATTTCTAAAAGTACATTTTGATCCTGTGTTAAGTGCCAGAGGACCCCACCCAAGAACAATTAACTATGGTGTCCCCATATCTAAAATGATACCCTCACGCTTGTCGCTTAAAACCGGCCACCCAGACAACAGTGATTTGAGGCAAATATGCAAGACTTTACACCCTATCTCGGTTTTATCGCGGTCAGTTTGATGATCGCATTATCACCGGGGCCAAGTTGGGCTTACACCATATCGACGACTCTCGGCCATGGCCGCAAAGCCGGCATGATCGGCAATCTCGGCAATTCCACCGGCATCCTCTGCCATGCCGTTGCTGTCGCTCTCGGTCTAGCCGCCCTGCTGCAATATTCTTCAACGGCTTTCCATGTAATCAAGTTCCTCGGTGTCGCTTATCTGGTTTACCTGGCCCTCAAAGCCTTCCGAGGTGGCACGAACGTCAGCACGGCAACAGAAACGACCGGCACCGACAACTGGAAAATTTTTCGCAACGGCGCCTTTGTCAGCATCTTCAATCCAAAGATCTCTTTATTGATGCTGGCGCTGCTGCCCCAGTTCGTTGATCCTGCCACACAAAATCCGCAGCTGCATATTGCAGCCATGGGTGCTATGCACGCCCTTACCGCAGGGATTGTTCACACCCACCTGATCTTCTTCTCAAGCGGCATTTCACGTCGCCTCAAGAAATCCGGGAAAGTTCAGAAAGCCATGCGTTGGGCAACGGGGACAGTTTTCCTTGGTTTCAGCGCACGTCTGGCACTGTCAGACAACCACTAATTTCGACACTATTGCTGTAACAAAACATTCGCCAGTAAACTGATAAGAAAGGTCTTTTTGTGGAATCAAAGAAATCATTAAAAAAATTCTACTTCATGCTCGCCACCTGGCTTGTTGTAGTTGTTACCGTCATTTGCGGTTCGCTACTTTATGATCAATACAAAACATCAGAGTATGATGAAAGGGCAAAACCTTACATTAATCGAGTGATCCCGGAGCTCTCAAAATGGGAGCCAGCAACAACCAAGGCCTTGATGGCCGAGGAAGTTGCCGCGACCATCTCGGAGGAGAAATTTGCCCAGGCAATGGTTTTATTCTCCAGGCTTGGCTCACTGCAAAAGCTCAACGAGCCAAAGTTCATAGAGGTTCATACCGGAAAGCAGGGCGAAATCGGCACACAAACAATTATCGAATATGACATTGACGCCGAATATACTAAGGGCGATGCCACGATCAACCTGAAGCTTCTGCTCAGAGACGGGCTCTTCGAAATCTACAATTTCAACTTCAGCTCAGAAGCTCTACTTGAATAACTTAAACCATGAAAAAAATATTCATTATCAAGGTGGGCTCGACCTTTCCTGAGACAGCCGCCAAACATGGTGATTTTGAAGAGATGACAAAAAGGGGCCTCGGCAGCCAGGACGCCGAGGTGCTAACCGTCGACGCTTGCAAGGGAGAAGAGCTGCCTGCCCCGGAAAAGTGTCTTGGCGTCGTCATCACCGGTGCACACTGCATGGTCACTGATGCTTTGCCATGGAGCTTGGCGATAGAGGCATGGATTCCGCCTCTTGTCCGGGCCCAGATACCGTTACTGGGAATCTGTTACGGTCATCAACTGCTCGGTCGCGCCATGGGCGGACAAGTCGACTTCCATCCCCGCGGCAGAGAGGTTGGTACAGTTGAGATCAGAACGACAGCGGCAAGTCGCGTTGACCCTCTCTTCAAAGAACTCCCGGAACGATTCCAGGCACACGCCACCCACGCCCAATCTGTGCTCACCCTGCCCCCAGAAAGCATTTTACTGGCTGAAAATTATTATGAAGCACACCATGCGTTCCGCATCGGTCACTGTGCCTGGGGGGTACAGTTCCATCCCGAGTTCAACAGCCATGTCATGCACGACTATCTTCTCAAGCAGGGGAGCATCCTGACCGAAGCCGGGCAGGATGTTGCCGCACTCTCTCAGGAACTTTGCGAGACACCTGCAGCCAACGCATTGTTGGCGCGCTTTACCTCGCTGGCAACGAAAGGCACATGATGATGACGATAATCACCGGCGGTTGTTTCTGTAAAGCCATTCAATATCAGATCAAAACCGGTATCTCCATGGCGGTCAACTGCCATTGCAATGTATGCAGAAAAGCCGGTGGGGGGCCTTTCTCCAGCTATGCTGTGGTCAGGGAGAGACGTTTTGAAGTTGTCTCGGGAAAAGAAAGCCTTTCACCCTTTCATCTCGGAGAGAGTGTGACAAAACATTTCTGCCGCCACTGCGGAACTCCGATTTTTAACAGTAACAAACGTTATCCGGGGCATCGCATGGTTGCTGTCGGCAGCCTTGATGATCCAACGGTGGTCACACCAACCGCCAACATCCACTGTGACAGCCAGTTGGCGTGGGTCACTCTGGACGAGCAGATGCAGAACTTTGCGCAAGACTACAGCTGAGCCATGCAGAAAAGTGCAACCGTTTTTTTTGGAAGGAACCAAAGATGAAGAAAAGAACTTTGATTGGAATTGTTATCAGCGTAATGATGGCCTGCACCTGTTTCAGCAGCCAGGCCATTGCCGTGGAGATCGACCACGGCCAGGTCATCATTGCCGACGAAATCAAGGCCTTGTCGGCAGCGGTCGATAATCTCACCAGGCAAATTACCCAGCAGGCGGGGAGTGCGAAAGAAGACACCACCCTGCGTAAGCTGGATATTGCTATCGCCTACCTGAACTTTCGTTCCCGTCGTATAGAGATGTTCGAACGGGAGCTACAGTCAACCAGGGCCCATCGCAACCGGATTGAAGACGTTTTGGAGCAGTTTAAACGTGAGGAAATCAACCTGTCCCAATCTTTTGCTTCCAACCAGCAGGATGAGTTGCAAATGGCCCGTGAGGAACTTCGCTTCCGCCAGCAGGCAATCAAAGACCGTGGCAACCGCCTGGACGAAGAGATCATCCTGCTCGAAAACCGGATCATGGATATGCAGAGCCAGATTGACAGTGTAGAAAGTTTTGTACAGAAGAACCTGGAGTTTTACAGATAGCAAAACAGAGGGAATGATCCTGCCGGCAAAAGCTTGCCCTTACTGTTCAGCCCCCTTTTCATGCATACTCTTAAGCAGCGCCCGTTCCTTTTTCAGGGCGGCGCTGCTATGCGTCCACAGGTAATAGTTTTCCAACCCCATCACACTGATACCGGCAAAAAAGACCGCCCAGAAGTTATCCTGTAGTGCCCCCGACAAATGATAGAAAGTATAGAACACGGTAAAGAATGCGGCGTGCATCAGACCGAGGTAAGGCTTGATGTTGCGACTCATGCGGGCAAGAGTGCGGACAATACCCGAAAAGGCGTAGACGACCAGGGCCAAGCTGATCATTTCCGCCGGTGGCGGCGTGCCAAGAAGGCTGCGCATCTTTGTGCTGAGTTCGGGCAGGAAGGAAAACCCATCGAAGGCTGCGAAGCTGACCAGCAGGAAGCAGACCATCGACCAGAGCCCGTTGCCAGAAGCTCTCTCAAGCGTGCGGATACGCGTCTCGATCCTGAGCCGCAGGTCTTCGCGTCCCGGTACTGGCTGTCCTTCGGGCTTTGACTGCACCTGGCTCATTGTCGGCTCCTTCTGCCTTGTGGCAGAATGGTCAAAACAGAGTCAGAAAGGTCCAAATTTTCGATGTGACGCATCTTTTCAAGAGTCGTCGTCCGGCTTGGCTGACGCTTTAGTTTCGAGCTCATGGACTCGGTTGGTCATCTCCTGAAAGGATCTTGCCAAGCGGGCAATGTCACCACTCACATCAGGAAATTCTTCGCCCAACCTACCATTCACAGGAGTTTCAGTAAAGTCAGCAAGTTGTTTGATAGGTAAAAAGACTTGTCGATACAAGAGAGCACAAACTGCTCCAACGGTTAGAATCAGTATCATACCGCTAAAGACGATCATGCGGTTTTGCAATTGGCCTAAAGTCTGTTTGAGAGGGTCTTGGGAAACACCGATATCAAGGGTTCCCAGCAGGCTCTGCTCACTCGTATGAAAATGACAGGCGGCGTTGGAACACTCGGGTTCATTGTAGATGGGCGCCGTGATAGCGAGGACGTCCTTGCCATCTTTATTGGTAAACTGGCGGGCCTGTGCCATGGTGCCGAGGCTACCTTTCGGCTTCTCTTCGGCGTGACATTCGTTACAACCGGCTGCAGACTTGTCGATAAACTTATCCAGCTCCCCTTGCTCCCTGGAGAACATGATCAGCCCCTTCTTGTTGAAGATTCTGACATGCTCAACCTGGTTCTGGTCGCCGATGCTGCTGATGATGTTACTTAAGGTTTCTCTGTCATCATGCAACATCGCGTAGCGCGTTGATTTAATGACAGTATCAGCCAGGTCGACCGCATGGTGAATCTCGCCTCTTATGAGATCTTCTTTGACAAAGGTAAACAGAAGCACACAACAGGCGATGACAAAGCCGGTGACGGCGCAGGCGACGGGAACGATAGCGCGACTGTTTATGCTGCTCAACATGGCGATTCTCCTTTGCCTGACCTTGCAGCCACGGTGTTTTTCAAACCCCGTGGCCATCGTTTAATCGATCTTGCGGTACATGGCTCCGATAGGAGCGTTTGAAGTCTTGATCGGGGCCGGTCTTGCAGCTTCAGCGGCGAGAGCTTCTTGTGGCTGCTCTTTCCATGAGAAGATAATCGGCAGGCGATAGAGGATGAAGCGGTAGACCACCACGTAGACTGCAAAAAGAGTCACGGCGATAATCACTTCAAAGATATGCGGAATTTCCTGATAAAGGTTCCAATTAAAGACAATCAGTGTTGTATTCAGGCGGTTGAGGACAATCCCAAAGATTGTCACGAAAGCACCAACCCTGGCGATGGCAACCACCTGGTGACGAATAGCATAGGCAAACAGGATAATCGGCAGGACGACACCCACGGCCATCTCAAACAGGAACCAGGCACCCCATCCTGTAGCCAGGTAGCCCCATTCGTTATCATGGGCGACACCGATCAGCTTGATCGCCAGATAGGTGATCAACGCCAGGCTGGCACCTTTGGCCAGACCGAGAGTACAGCGATCCAGGTTTTCCTTGAAGTTATCATCACAACGCCAGGCCATGGTCTTCTTAACGACAGTGCTGACAGCAATCACCATGCTGAGACCTGCCGGGATCGACGAGCAGAAGAAAAAAATCCACTGGAATGACCCCGAATACCAGAGCGGGTGCACCTTGCCTGGCGCGTAGTTAAAGAGCGCCCCCAGAGCACCTTGATGCAAGGTCGAGAGGATGATACCGGAGACGGTCAGACCGAGCGCAATGCGCCGGATAAAGCGTTTGCCGCCGAGCCAGCCGATCCACTCGAAAAAGGAAACCGAAACCTCGGCAACTTGAACGGAGAGGTAAGTCGCCACATGCCAGGCCACCAGGAAGAGCACTGCGGCCGGTCCGAAGGAAACCACCATCGGGTAAGGCAACCGCCAGGGTTGGCCAAGATCAACCAGCAGATAGATAACAGCAAAGAGATAACCAAGTAAGCCGTTCAGCAGCGCCAAACGCTCGATCGGTTCGAAATCGTGTCGACCGAAGATTTCAACCGCCGTACCGAGCATGAAGCCGGAGGCCGAGAGCGGCACCATAGTAAAGAGACCGAAGCCAAGGAAAAGTCCCCAGGGATAATCATTGGAGGCGTGCGTTACTGCGCTGAGGCCAAATATAAAACGATAAGCAATCAGCGGCAGGCCGATGGCGAAGATAATCCCCAGGATCCAGTTGAAGGGATTGCGCAGGGCCTGGCCAAGATATTGACCTGGAGTCAGACCAAGCATCAATTTACGGAACAACGACCATTGCTGGTCAGTTTTTTCGTTGACGTGGGAATCAACCGGTTTAGAACCCCATCCAATCAGGCTTTTCATTGGTCGCCTCCTTCCTCACCATGCTGCTTCTCGGTGTCTTGATTATTCTTATCATGCTCTCTCTTCTTTGCCAGCAGATGGAAACCGGTAAACATGGCCGGCCAGATCGCCAACACCATCGGCACGGTGCCGAGAAAATCCTTAACATTATTGATGATCGGCTCATTACCAGGGTTTGGATCGAAGCCAACCTCGTCAAAATTGACGGGAGACAAATACATCCAACTGGTGCCACCCAGCTCGTTTTCACCGTAGAGGTGATTCACATAACGTCCAGGATGGGTCTGGATGCGCTGATGACCTATTTTGATCAGTTCTTTACGCTTACCGAAGGTCAAGGCTTCCTGGGGACAAACATCGACACAGGCCGGTGGCAAACCATTCTTCAACCGTGTTTCGTGGCAGAAGATGCATTTTTTGACGACCGGATCGAAGGCACTGGAGTAGCTGTACCCCGGGATACCGAACGGACAGGCGACCAAGCAGTTCCGACAACCGACACAGACATTGGGGTTGTAGACCACTGCGCCTTCCTTGGTTTTGGTGTAGGCGTTGACAAAGCAGGAGCTCAAGCAGGCAGGCTCATTGCAATGATTGCACTGCACTTTGCGGTAGAGAGGGTCACTTCCATCAGGGTTGTAGCGATTGACCACGGTATAGGCATTCTCATCAGGTCTGCGCTTCTGCTTGCCACCATGAAAGGTTTCATCAAAAACCGACTTGTCATCAAATGATTTGTCGGGAGCAGGCAGGTTTTGCTCTTTGTTGCAGGCCGCCTCGCAACTACGGCAACCGATGCAACGGGTCAGGTCCACCAGAACCCCCATGCCATCCGGATAGCCGGTAAAGGATCCGGCCGCCAGGGCCTTTTTCGGTCCGGCCAGGGTTGTGGCGGCACATCCTGCCACGCTTGCAGCAAGAAATCTTCGTCGACTAATTCCACTCATAACGACTCTCCTTATCGTGAAAATCCTGATTCCATAATTAACAACTCAGCTCAAGCCATTATCAATGGCCACTCTTGCCCGTTGCCGAGGCATTCTTATGATAGAATTCGTCGCCTTCCAGCGTTCTGGCGTGGCAATCCTGGCAATCTGTCGGACCATCCATCTCTTCATGACAGCCGACACAGTTCCAGTGATAGGCTGCTTTCAGTCCGGGCGTATCAATATGGAACTGATAACGATCAAGAGCTTCCCTGTTGATATTCTCTGCTGAAAACGGGTTGTCTAGATGACAGTCACGGCAACCAACAGTAGCAACTTCATCACTGTCTGCATGACAGCGAATACACCGCTCGTTAGTTGTTCCGGTTCCGGTAGTATGATGGTGACAGGTAGAGCAGTCCTCACCCAGGTCGATATGCATGGCGTGGTCGAACTCAACGCCCTCAAACAGAACGGCCATGGAATCAAGAGACGCCCGCTCCGGCATTTCTGCGGCAAGGACCAAAGAACTCGCCGCTACAATCGCCAACATCATCAAGGTCATCACAATCTGCTTAGCGCTCATGGTTTTCTCTCCTTTTCCTTGAGTGCCTGACGGCGTTCTCATTTGCCAAGCTCTTCGGGCTTCTCGTTCAGGTATTTATAGAACATCGGAAAGCCAATAAAGAAGGCGATGCAGATGAGATATTCGATGCCCTTGATGTACTGGTAAAAATCCACCAGGGTGTAAACTTTGTGAACTTCAACTATGTTGTCGAGTATTTGGCTGATCATACCCTTCTCCTTTTATTAGCTCGGGTTTTAATCCGACAGAGATTAGCCTTTGCTGGCATGATGACTGGCCTTCTTATCTGTCCCTTTGACCAGGCCTTTGATGAAGCCGACCAGAAGCATGATCGTCGGTATTAACTGCACCACAACAACCAATGCGCAGAACGCCAGGAAGACACCAACCAGGATGCCGCTGGAGTAGGTTGTGGTCGTATCTACGGCAAGAGCCGGACTGGCCAACATCAACATAAAGGTTCCCATTCCTGTACTTTTCGCTGTTTTCATAATCTCCTCCATCCTTTTAGGTTCTCTGCTTATTGCACCCATTCACTTTCAGGGACATGCGTCACTTTTTCAAAGGCGCACTTAACGGCTTCTCGCAACTCCTCTTCATCACCGGGACGAATCGGTTTGAGGGCATGATAAAAAATCCCTTCGCTGCGTGCCTTGCGGATCAGTGTCAGCGGTAATTCGCTGGCCACCAGAATAATTGTCAGGTTACGATTGCACTTCTTCAGAATCGGAATCAATTCTGTCGCCAACATCTCGTCAAACCGGGGGCTGATCAGAACAACCTGGGCAGTCTTCTTGAGAATGCCGTAGAGGACTCCAGCGGCCGTATTGGTCACGGTGACCTGATAACCGTCATTAATGAACAAGTCCGCCATACGTTTCCTTGTGAAGACATCTTCGTCTGCGATGAGTAGTCCTGGCATGTTCATCATGGTTTCCTTCTCCTGCCAAAGGCCCGTTTGCACCATGCAAAAGGACCGGTCCCATCTAATCAACTTTTGCCGAGGTCTTTTCCGGGCGAGAGAAGATTCCCTTGACCAGACTGAAGAAAAGAATCATTGCCGGCACCAGCTGCGAGACAATAATCAAGGCGAAGAAACCGATGAAGAAATAGGTCAGAACCCCTGCCCCCTCATTATGTGAGCCCACTGCCGCATAAGCAGCAGAAGCGCTGCCAGCTACCATCGATATCAACATCTGCATCGTTTTCATAACGGCCTCCTTCCTGTTCCTTGTTTGTTAACATTCATTCCTGATATGTAACTACTGCATCGGCCATACCATATATTTAACAAAATCTAATTATGCTTCTAAGTGTTTGTTTTTACTTGGTTATATTGTTTACAAATGTGGGGTTTGTACTTAAAGAGAGGGGGGTAACGTATAAATTAAATATACGCGCAGGGGCAAGCATCGCTTCAGTTGGCAGCAGGCAAATCTTGTAACTACTCAAATGACAAGGGGTTTTAAATAAAGGGTTGCGCGTATAAAAGAAATATACGGCGGAATGTTATTTATATATTCACTTATGACAACACGGACAAGAGGCAATATGAGGCAAGGTCTGCCCATTACTGAAGAGTGTAATGGCTCGTTATTGAAGAAGATAAGGAGGGTAAACTATTCAACCATTCGCATGCGGACGCTGATGCCCTGTTTTTTCAGCATGGCCTGAAAATTCGGTCTTTGCATGCCGACCTCCCGAGCCGCCTGAGTGATATTCCAATCGTTGCGATCAAGGGCGCTAAGCAAGAAAGCGCGTTCCAGGGGTACAACCGCTTCTTCCCTGAGTTGCTGCTTACGGGCTTTCAATTCATTTGCGTCAAGGGGAACCGCATTATCAACGATAGAGGCAAGTTGGCCATCGTCTCCTGGCAACTCCAGGTCCTGCCTCTGAAGGAGATCGGACTGGGAGAGAACAACGGCACGTTCAATCAGGTTTTCCAGCTCACGTACATTTCCGGGGAACCCATAATTTTCCAGTTGCTCAATCGCATCAGGACTGAAGCCCCTGATTTCCTTGCCATTCTCCTCAGAAAAACGCTTGAGAAACTGGCTCGCCAGAAGCATCAGATCACCTTTGCGCTCGCGCAGAGGTGGCAATTCAATCGGAATAATATTGAGGCGAAAGAAAAGATCCTCACGGAACGTGCCTTCTGCGACCCTATCCCTCAAGTTCGCGTTGGTTGCCGCGACCAAGCGAATATCGATTTTGAGCGGCGTGGTGCCGCCGATGGGGGTGACCACACGCTCCTGGAGCACACGCAATAATTTGGCCTGGGTCGACAGGCTGATATTACCCACTTCATCGAGAAGCAGGGTACCACCTTCGGCAACTTCAAAAAGCCCGCGCTTGGTCTGGGTCGCCCCGGTAAAGGAACCTTTCACGTGTCCGAACAGCTCACTTTCCAGGAGGGTCTCTGCCAAAGCAGTACAATCGATCGCTACAAAAGGCTGTGAACGCCGTGGGCTGTGAGTATGAATGGCCCTGGCGACCAGTTCTTTACCCGTACCACTTTCGCCGCTGATCATGACCGTGCTGTCTGTGGGGGCGACCTGCATGATTCGTTGATAAAGGCGTTTCATCTCGCGACTGTCACCAAGTAGCTGATCAAAGCCATGGGTCTCGTTCATTTCCCTCCACAAGCAGAGATCATCGATGAGGACAGCCCTCGATTCCATGGCATTCTTGACCTTACTGATAATTTCATCGTTGCCGAAAGGCTTTGACAGGTAGTCGGTCGCTCCATTCTTCATGGCCTCTACGGCATTGTCGATCGCCGCATACCCGGTGATCAGAACCACGGGCAGCTCCGGCTGACAGATTCTGATAGCCTGTAGCACTTCCAGGCCACTCATCCCCGGCATCTTTAGATCGGTGATCAACAGCTTGAAATTTTCCTGGTCCAGCCAGTTCAGGGCCGCCCGGCCGTTACTGACCGTCTCAACTGCATAACCTTCTGTCGTCAGAATCCTACGCAAACCTTCGCGGATAACCGCATCATCATCAGCAACCAGAATCCGTTCCATGACCTTGTTCATAAAGCCCTCTTGTCCTTTGAAATCATGACACCGTGGGTCACAACGGCAAACTTATGATCTAAGTACTGCGGCTATGCCGCTTACGCACTCTCATCAGTGATAAAAGTATCTTCTTCGGTACGCTGCAACGAGGAGATCGGCAATTCAACAGTAAAAACCGTGCCGTGGCCTACCGAACTCTGCACCAGAATCTGACCACCATGATTTTCGATAATACCGTATGAAACTGACAAGCCCAGACCCGTTCCGGAGATACCATTGAGTTCCTGGCTCTTGGTCGTGAAGAACGGGTCAAAGATTCGGCCAAGATGCTCTTCAGAGATCCCTTGGCCGGTATCCTCTATGGTCGTAATCAGGCGGTCGCGTTTTAAATCAGCACGCATGATAATGGCCATACGCCCCCCCAGAGGCATGGCATGACAGGCATTCACCAGCAGGTTGATAAACACCTGCTCCATCTGAGTCGGATCAATTTCGATCTCCGGCAGGTTGACACCGTAATGTCGCACAACTTCGACATCATTGACGCTGGCGTGATGACTGACCAGAGCCAGAGTACTCTCCATGATCTTTGAAAGAGACCTGAGGCGCTTATCGGGTATCGACGTGCGTGAGAAGTCGAGCAGGCGCTTAACAATATCGGCACAACGGTTCGTCTCGCGCACAATCGTCAGGGCATCATCACGTTGCGAAGCCTCAAGCCTTTTGTCGTCCGCAAACATAGTGGCAAACATCAGGATACCGGCCAGCGGGTTATTGATCTCGTGGGCAATACCGGCAACCAGCTGACCGAGCGAGGCCAGTTTTTCCGAACGAACCAGCTGATCACTGACGCTGGCAATCTGCTCTGTTCTCTCAAGAACTTTGGCCTCAAGAGTCTCTGTCAGCTCTCGATATTCGTCACGTGTTTCTTTCAATTTCAGCGTCATGTCATTAAACGCTTCGCAGAGTTCACCGATTTCATCATTTGATTTCAGTTGCAGATGACTGTCGAGCTCCATGTTTGAAACTTTTTGTGCGTGCAACAGTAAATCGTGAACCGGATGAACAACCAAACTCTGAGTCATCCAACTCAGGCAGATAATAACCAGCAGCAACAGGGTGACGCCAAAGGTCGCTATACTGTTACGGTAGGCGCTGGCCTGAACACCGATGTTAGCCAAAGACCCCTGCACCTCAAGAAAGCCGAGGACCTTGACATCGGGAGGGTGAACATGGCAAGCCGCCGTGTAACAACTCGGCTGGTTGCGAATTTCGGTCGTAACGCTGAGAATTTCATCTCCCTCAGCGTTATGAAAAATTCTCCGACTGTCTCCCAGGGGATGATTTGAAGGGAGAAACACCTCGCTGTTGCATTCCTCGCAGGGAGTATTGATCTCTTCGAGTCTTTTGCCGATCTCCTCTTCGCAGGTGGAAAAGTGGACATGCCCGGCGGTACTGAATAACCGTATGCGGTCTATTTTTTCATGGGAACAGACCTCATTGATCATTTCGTAGGCTTGCGCACGATTGTCTTTCAACATTTGAAAATGCGTCGTGTGCAGAATGATTTCACTAACGGTTTCAATATCGTCTTTGGCATCCTGCAGGAATATTTCTTTGAGAGTGCTGATATTGAAAAAAGCAAAGAGCGAGATCGTAACCAGCAGTACGATACCGGTTCTGAGGATGTACTTGCTGATCAGACTTTTGCTAAAGGACCTGAGCACGGTCATCTCACCCGATTTTTATCTGACAAAAAAAGCCGGGTGCTGAGAATGAGCTCGGCAAACCCGAACCCTTTCTGGGAACCCGGCTATCTTGAGACAAGATCCAAGGTTTTCCGTAGCCTTCCTCGCGAAAGGGTCGGCGGCGGCGCATGCTTAGCTTTTCTTAATTATTATACTCCAATATAAACAAGATATGCCTTCTGTCAAGCTTTCCGCCTAGCTATGCAGGTTACAATTCCTTAAATCTTGACTGTTTTATAGAGGAAATTCTTAAACTTGTAGAATCTGCGCTGCTCATCTGCATTCTGGGGATGCGGTTCACACGCCCTGAGCGCAGCAGCGATGTCAGGCATATTGCGCGCACCGTCACGTCGCGTCACATCAATCAGCGCGCAGACAGTATCCCTGGTCAGCTGATTATCAATAAATGGTCGGTGGACCAGACTCCAAAAGTCTCCATCTCCCTCCTGCAGAGCTCTCTGGATACGGCGAACAGGATCTTGCTCCGTATCTTTTGAGACAACAGGCTGATGCCCTGAAGCCAGGGCTCTCTGGAGGTCTTCTCCTGTGATGATTGGCCCCTGCCGAAAGAGCAGGGCGCGCAGGAGAATTGAGCGCAACTCCCTGATATTACCCGTGTAGTCATGACTGGTCAGAAGACCTTGGGCCTCAGCACTGATCGTTGGCACCTGGTCGACCGCTTCATCGGCAAGGCGATAGATGCGGTAGAGTTGGCCAAGGAAGTGAACGGCCAGGTCAGGAATGTCCTCACGTCGCTCATTTAAAGAGGGCACCGCAATGGTTAACTCCGACAGGCGATGATAGAGGTCAGCACGGAAACGACCCTCTGCAATCAGCCGCGGCAGATCCTGGTTGGTAGCTGCAACCAGCAGAACGCGTGCGAAACGAGTCTGGTTGTCACCGAGACGGACAAAACCGCCATTATCGAGAAATCGCAACAACTGCACCTGGGTTTTCGGATCAGCATCACCAATTTCATCAAGAAACACCACACCCCCGCTGGCCTCTTCAATGATGCCGTGACGATCAGCGTGAGCTCCAGTGAAGGCACCACGTTTGTGGCCAAAGAGTTCCGAGTAGGTCAGCTCTCCGCTGTAGGCTGCGATATTGGTCTTGGTTACCGGTAACTCCTTGGCTGAGGCTGAACCTTCGCGATACATTTCGTTAAGACGAGAGTAGAGGTTATTGAAAAGAAACTCCTTGCCACTTCCGGTATCCCCGGTAATCAGAACGGTCGGCAGGCCCAGTACTGCTTCACGCAAATCTGCACGCTGCCACATAAGGATCCGCCGATAGAGCGGTGGAGTGATGGTTTCGATGGTCGAAACAATTTCCCCGGCCTTGCTTGAATTGCCAATAACGTTGCCAAGCCGATACGAGGAAATTTTCGGGTCACGATAGGTGACATCTGACTGCAGTCTATGGACTTCCGAAGTCAAGCGTTCAATCTGTAGCAGGCCAGCGAGATGACGGGCGATCATCTGCACGATGATCTGCAGGATACGTTGATGCTCATCGGTGAAATAGTGCGACGTCAAACTGCTCAAACAAACGACAGCAAGGACTTTTTCTTCCACGGTTACCGGTACGGCAATTTCGCTGCGAATATCCTGGGTGACGTGACGGTAGAAACCATCTCCGACCACTTCCAGGAAAGAGTCATCCACGATCATTGGCTTGCTTGTTGACGCAACATAGCCCGTCAAACTCCGCTCGGCTCGAGAAAGTTCTAGCCCTCCGATCGGCATCACGGGGATATTTTTTTTCAACCATTCCTTACTTTTGGCCCCCACCAGTGTGCCATCTTCTTCTTCAACAATGAGCCAATCATTGCTGTCACGCTCCTGCACCAACGCAATACTGCCGGTATCAGCACCGATCAGCTCCGTTGCTTTAGCCAGAACCCGATTCAGAAAAGTCTGTGTTCCCTCGAAATGCTCCTGGAGCAGATCATTGATTTCCGAAAGGACCTGGATCTCCATATGTTCATCACCGATTTCCTGGATGACACGTTCGGCCATTTCGGCATGCGCTTCCAGCAGCCCGCGCTCAAAATCACTGAAGCGATAGGGTTCACGGGTATAGTAATTGACCAGGCAGGTAATCCGCCTGGTGCGACCATCGTAACGCGGCACCACATACAGCGAAGTCAGACCGATTTGCTCGGTAAGATAACGTTTTTGCAGCGACTGGGCTTTGAGGCTGGGCAGATAAAGTGGCCGCAACAAAGTCTCATCGGTGATCACACCTTCTTCATTGATATACTGGGAGAGCAGAGACTTGCCGGAGCTCAAGTCAATCAGCTTTTCATCCTCGTAGAGGCGCTGGATTTCTTTATCCTGGGCGTAAGAGGCAAGTACCTGAAGACCGCGACCGTCATCTTCAGCGCCGATACGTGACGGCACCAGCACCGATGCCAGAGAGAGTTTATCGATCAGCTTTACAGCCGAACGCACCATTGTTCGGGCGGCTTCTTTCTTTTTTGAACTGTCAATCAGGCGCGCCACGATGATCTGTTGATGATACTTACGGGCCTGATCGAGAACAGGGACCACGGAAGCAAAGAAATCCCGCAAATCCTGGCGACCGGCCTCATTTACCGTGCGACCGGTTCGGGTACTATCGACACAGACGACCCCGATAGAGCGCGCCTTATGCACCAACGGCAACTGGGTTGAAGCCATGAGCCCGAAGTCTTCAGCGAGCTGTCGTGCCTGAGGCGGCAGACGTTCCCGATCGTCAAACTCGGCATCCTGCTGCTCAATGTAGACTCTGGAAACCAGGTAGTTCTCATCAGTGAGAGAGAAGACATATTCACGGACTGACTGCCGGCTACGTCCGCTGGTCAGAACGCAGCTCAGGATACCTCCGGTTAAGTCTTCCAGGTAGAGCCGAAAACGAGTTTTGCCGGTAATCAGAGGGACCGCTTCACCAATTTCATGCAGAATATCCGCAAGGTTTTCTTTGCCGTGGTTGCTGATCTTCTGTAAAATTTCTGTGACACGTGCCGAGTTGTTCATACACACTCCAGGAGGCTTCATCATGCAATTGTGAGTAGCTTTTCTACACGAAGAGTTTATCTTGTTTGCCAGCGACGGTCAAAGTCTATAGCTTGCCAGCATCGCGGTGCGGCGACTTGAAGCGGAAAGGGCAAAAGCAGGGCGAGGTTCAGTGAAGATGACAACAGATGAAGGGCTCACCTTGCAAAAAAAGACTACGCCGACGGGGTGAACATCCTCGTCGGCGTAGTCTTTCGATAGTTTACTTGGACTCCTTCTCTCCAGCCAAGAGCAGAATCCAGAGTGCATTTAATTTAGATCAATCCCAGGGCTTAATAACCCCTGATTCAAGAGCCGCACGTTCGACCGCGGCGGTTACAGCCTTGTGAACATCGGGGTGTAGCAGTGACGGAACCAGTTCATTCTCTTCAGCGTGGCGGGCGATAGCCTTCGCGGCAGCGATCTTCATCTTGTTGTTGATGCGGGTGGCTCGCACGTTCAAAGCGCCGCGGAAGAGGCCGGGAAAGGCCAGAGCGTTGTTGACGCTCTTGCCGTCTGCAGCAAAAGAAGCACCCGCCTGCAGGGCAAGATCGGGGACAATCTCAGGGTTCGGATTGGACAGGGCCAGCACCACTGAACCTTTACGAACCATTTCCGGCTTAATCAAACCAGGGCAACCGGTCGTAGCTATCACGATGTGAGCTTTCTTCATCACTTCATCCAGAGAGCCAGCGACTCCACCGGCCGCAACCAAACGGTCACAAGCAGTATCGTCGAGATCGGTCCCGATTACATTCTTTACACCATAAGAAAGAAGCAGCTTGCTGATACCCATGCCCGCAGCCCCCAAACCAACCACGCCGACTACGGACTTCTTCAGCATCAGGCCGGAGAACCGGGTCGCATTAAGCAAAGCTGCCAGGACAACAACGGCAGTACCGTGCTGGTCGTCATGCATAACCGGGATGTCAAGTTCGGCATCAAGCACATCTTCAATCTCGAAGCACTCCGGGGCTTTAATATCTTCCAGCTTGATGGCACCGAAGGTCGGGGCAATATTTCGCACCGTGTCAATAATCACTTTGGGATCGCTCTTCTGAATCAGGATCGGCACGCCACTGATACCGACCAGATGGTCAAAGAGCACAGCCTTGCCTTCCATGACCGGCATACCAGCTACCGCACCGATATCACCAAGGCCAAGAATCGCGCTACCGTTGGTGACGATAGCCACCTGATTGGGAATCGACGTATATTTGTGAGCGAGCTCGGGATTACGCTCGATATCTTTGCAGATGGCCGCAACACCTGGCGTGTAAATCTGGCGGACATCAGTAATCGTCTCAATTCGAACCTGGCTTTTAGTGGCAATTTTTCCGCCTTCATGCACCTGGTGAACCAGATCGATCTCGTCCTCAATGATGATCCCTTCCAGGTTGGCGATGGCCTCAACCACCTCATCAAACTGATGATCAGAATCAACATAGACGACGATCTCACGCGTGTTGTGAGTTCTACCCACCCGCAATAGATGGATATCTCCAACGCTGGCATTCTTCGAGGCAATGGCCTCCATCACGCTCGCCAGATGCCCGGGCTTATCACTGAGCATCAGCTTCAAGCACTTGGCGATCTTGCCCGCTCCCTGTTCGATTTCCATAACAGCTCCATTCGATATCCGGAACCCACAGCCGGATTGATTTACAAAATTAAAGAGCATTATAGATATTCAGGCATCCTGTGCAACGTCAAAGATTATTTCGGTCCTCAAGACAGACATAATTTCTCCACAAAAAAATAAAAAGGGCGACCTGACCAGGCCGCCCTCAATAATTGACTTCCTTGTCAATTTGGTCAGTGTCCACTAATATTCAACAGAGCCAGGGCGCCACAGACAGCGGCAACCGTAACAAAGACATAAAGTGCACGAGCAACAGAAAGCACGTAATTATTTAGTCCTGACATCTTCATTGCGCTAAACCTCCCCAAAGCTACAGAACCTCTTAAAGCAAACCACGGTATGTTTTGCGGGAAAACACCTCATGAGGCATTTTATGTCAATAGATACTTATATGGATTTCTGCATTACTAGAAAAGATGCCACAAACAGACCAGACAAGTAGAAGCAGAGGCAAGTCGTTGAGCTGTCTCTTCCGGAAAGAAAACGACACTCCTGTCAGTCCTAGGGGTTATTTCAAACCAAGGCGCACCATGACCGAATCAGGAACTTTGTTGTAATGACTGAATTCCATGGTAAAGGAACCACGGCCCTGTGTAGCGCTGCGCAGTTCGGTCATGTAGCCGAACATTTCCGAAAGTGGAATGTGGGCGCGAATGAGGTCGACAACCTCTCGAGACTCCATCCCCTCGACACGCCCACCCTTCTGCTGCAGACCGCCATAAACCTTGCCGGAAAATTCTCCCGGGGAGGTAATCTCCAGCGCCATCACCGGCTCGAGCAATACGGGTTTTGCGGCCCGGATAGCCAGCATCAGGCCCCGTTGAGCCGCGGCACGCACGCCAAGCACGGAAGTGACTCCCGGTGTCACCGGCACCTGGGCAACAACAACAGACGTATCAACCATCGGATAGCCGAGCTGCACCCCGGAGCCGAGGGCCATCGTCAAGGTTTCTCGCAGCGCACTCAGAATCTCTTCGGTTAAACCTTCCGTATCAAGGGAGGGCATCAGGATCTCGTTTCCGGAACCACGCTCACGCGAAGCAACCCGTAAACTGACTTCACCCCTTTGCAGCTTGCCATCGATCTCGCGCTCGAAGGTTTCGGTGTGACTGGCCTCAGCAGAGACACTTTCGCGGTAAACAACCTGCGGTTGACCGGCATTGACCTCAACGCCAAAATCATCGAGCAAGCGTCGAATCACCACCTCCAGATGCAACTCGCCCATTCCGATCAAAACCGTCTGCCCGGTGTCTTCTTCTTGCCGCACACGGAAAGTCGGGTCTTCCCACTGCAATTTCTCAAGGGAGAGCATCAGCTTGTCACGATCCTGAACTTGGCGCGGCTCCACTGCCAGAGATACCACCGGCTCAGGGATAGCGAGGCCAGCAAGTAAGAGGGGTTGTTCAGCACCGCAGAGGGTGTCACCGGTCAAAGCATCTTTAAGGCCGGCGACAGCGACGATATCCCCGGCACGAGCAATATCAATGCGTTCACGCTTATGGGCATGCATGCGGAAAAGTCGCGCCGCCCGCTCCTGAACATTTTGGGCCGTGTTCAACAAGGTCTCCCCCGCCTTCAGTTCACCGGAATAGATGCGCAGGTAGGTCAACTTGCGCCCTTCATCGGAGAGCACCTTAAAAGCCAGCGCACAAAGTGGCCCGGAGATATCACATGGCAGCAGAAGACTTTCGTCATCATTCGGGTTGCGGACTGAAACCGGTGGCAGTTCAAGAGGAGAAGGTAAAAGAGCGATGACTGCATCCAGAACCGGCTGAATGCCCTTATTGCGCAAAGCGGAACCGAGAAAAACGGGGAAAAGTTCTCCGGCAAGCACACCCTTGCGCAAAGCTGGTGCGATGCGCTCGGCCGCAACCTCACGACCTTCGAGGAAATCTGTGAGCAGGTCGTCATCCCAGTCTGCGGCAGCCTCGATCACTGCTTCTCTGGCCGCTGCAACCGTCTCACGGAGCTCCTCAGGAACAGGTGAACAACCAATGTCCACACCCAGATCGTCTTCAGCAAAAGTCTGGACCACCTCATTAACGAGATCGACGATACCGTGAAACTCACCCTCTTCACCAAGAGGTAACTGCATCAGCACCGGACGGGCTCCGAGACGTTCCTGGATCTGTTCAAGAACGGCCTGATAATCGGAGCCGATGCGATCCATCTTGTTGATGAGACAGATGCGCGGCACGCCATAGCGGTTGGCCTGATGCCAGACCGATTCGCTTTGCGGCTGAACCCCTTCAACCGCGCTGAAAATCGCGACCGCACCGTCAAGAACGCGCAGGGAACGTTCCACTTCAATCGTAAAGTCGATATGCCCCGGCGTATCAATCAGGTTGATCCAGACATCCCGCCAGCGACAGCTGGTGCTGGACGCCGTGATCGTGATGCCACGATCCTGCTCCTGAGCCATCCAGTCCATGGTCGCCTTGCCATCATGAACCTCACCCAGCTTATGGATTTCTCCGCAATAATAGAGGATGCGCTCGGAGACAGTTGTCTTGCCGGCGTCGATGTGCGAGATAATACCGATATTGCGGATCTGATTGAGGTCTGGTTGACTCATGGTGGAGTTCGCAATCGAAAAGAGAGGTTAGTCCGCGTAGCCTTTGCGGATCAGGTAGAGGTTCTCCATGTCGAGATCATTCAGTTCAAAATATTCCCGCTCAAGCTCTTCCACGTAAAAACGGTCAAGACCGCTGTTGTCGAGGAAGTCTTCACGCAGGCTGGCGTCACGCTCGGCGACAATCTTGGGCAGAAGGTTATGCAGGTATATCGCTTCCTTCTTGATGTTAACCACCACGTTGTAGAACTGGGCAAGCGGGATGTCACCGGTATAGAGCCCCTTATTATAAAGCTCGTCGGCCACTTCGACCAACAAGGCCTCCTGCTCCACGCGGGTATTGTACTTTGAATAGAAGTTACGAATACGCTCTTTAACGTGACCGAGCAGGATCGCGTAAAGCCGCTCCTGCTTCTCCAGCACAAGCAGCTGATCAACCAGGGCGGTAATCGTCAAGCGGCCGTCTTCAATCAGCGCCAGCCCTTTTTGCAGGCAAACGATCTTCTTCCGACCAAATTGTCCCAGGTACTTGTTCTCAAGAACCTGCTTGAAAAAGAGGCTCTTCCAGAGCTTGCCGTTGAGCTCGTCAAACGCCTTCTTGTTGCCGAGCAGACTGCGGATTTGCTCTTCGCCGAAATGGACGTTCTCCATAAAGGCGAGCTGATTGATTACCGAGGAGGTATTATCGTAACGATCGAAGTAGGTGATGATGTAGGAGAAATGCTCAAGCAGGCTCAGGTCGGCCCCTTCATGGATCTTTTCGTCACACGCCTTGCCGGTTTCCAGCAGGATATGCTCAAAGGTATGATCGCGGTTTTCACTGGCTTGACGCTTGGCGTGCAGCAGTAGCGACATATCCTCGGAGTTGATGCTGGCGTCGATCTGGGCTTCGGTAAAGAAAATGCCTTCCAGAACCTGCCGGGTTTCAGCGAGGTAATCCTGCTCATCAAGATCAACCAGCTTGTCATGCTTGAGCATTTTATCGAGGGTATAAAAGAGCGCCGCCGGAATCTTGTTACGCACCGAAAGTGTCTTCAATCGAGTCAGGCGTGCGTTCTCCATCTGGTTGATGCTCCCTTTCAGGTTGCACTCAATCAGGATGTTTTTGTACTCGTCGACAATTCTCTGGTTATCCGGATGCTTGTACATGACATCGATACGGATCCGCTCCTGCTGATAGCGGTCGATCTCGAGCTCGTTGGCAAGCTCCTGCAACTTCTCATATTCGTAATCCGGAATCGTCTTGTATTCGTCGTAAAGATCCTTGAAAACATCATGATACTGCTTGTGTTTTTTATTGATCAGCTTGATCAGGTAAAGGGAGCTGCGATGACCAAGCATGGAGTAGATTTCATCGATTAACTCGGTATCGTCGCCGAGGCCAACATGGGCGGAACGCTTGAGGGTTTTACCAAGCAAACGGGCGATATTCTCCTGCTGCTCCTGCAACTTCCCAGAAACTGAACCGGTCATAAAGAAGAAATAATTGACAGTGGCGTTGCCTTCAAAGAAAACCTGCTCAAAACTGCTTAGACCATCAGTCTTCGGCGTAAAATCAAGGGTGCTGCCATCACTGCTCTTGTAAAAGGTTCCGTAGAGGATCAGCCGATTACGCACATCGGTCTTCGCCAGGTCGGAGAGCGGCTGGTCGACACCGAACATATATTCACAGAAAGAGCCCCCATTGCCGCGGTGGCTGATCTGTTCGGTGCCGAGAATAAATTCATTCCCCGGCGAGAAAAAACGCAGGTTATCACTGTCTGTCTCGAAGAAATATCGACTGTAGGCATCGCGTGAAGCCGCCATGGCAAAGTACTCGATGGTATCGTCAAGGTGTCCGTGGAGGCGTATTTCCTGATGTTTCGGCATAGGGTCCTATCGTTCTGTTAATTTCCGGGCAGCGGCAAAGTCAAGGTCTGCCCGTCATAGGCAAATTCGACACCATCGGGTAATCCTTTAGCATGCCGCGGATAATCAATATCATGAGTCAAGTGAGTCAGCAGGGTTTTCGGCACTCCTATTTTTTGGGCCACCTCGATCGCCTCGCTGATACTGAAATGAGATTCATGCTCTCGAAATCTCAAGGCATCAATGACCAGAACCTCCACCCCTTGCAGAAGACGCCAGGAGGATTCGGGCAGAGCACTGCAATCGACGATGTAAGCCAGGTTGCCAACCCGGTAGCCCAAAGATTCACCCGGGCCATGCAGCAGGGGAATCGGTACCACGGTTTGGCCAAACAGGTCAAAAGGACCGACAACCTCGTTTACCTGCAGACGCGGCCGATAACCAGGCGCATCCGACTCGCTGAAGATGTAGCTGAACAGCCCCTTGAGCCGATCGAGCACACCACGGTCAGCATAAGCGGGGATCGCATTGCCGGTACGCAAAGTAAAGGTGCGCAGATCGTCAATGCCATGAACGTGATCAGCGTGAGCGTGGGTGAAGAGAACGCTATCGATCTGTTCGATCCCTTCACGCAAAGCCTGTTGACGAAAATCGGTCGCCGTATCGATCAGGACCTTGCGACCTGACCATTCGAGCAACACGCTGCAACGGGTTCTGTTGTTGCGTGGATCGCTCGAAGAACAAACGGCGCAGTGGCAGCCGAGAACGGGGACACCGGTGCTGGTTCCCGAACCCAGCACTGTCAGCTTGAGAGAGAGGCCGGTCATATCTTGAAGACCCCGACCTCCTCTTCAAGAGCAGCGGTCAGACGCGTCAGCGTTTCTACCACGTGATCCAGCTCTGCCGTACGACTGGCGTTGCTCTCGGCGACCTTATGGACACTGCCTACCGCGTCGACGACATCACGACTGCGCTGGGTCAATGAACGCGTAGAATCATCGATAAGCGAGATCATGGAACGAATCTGCTCCATACTTTCGTTAATCTGGCGACTGCCTTTCGCCTGCTCACTGGTGCTCTGCTTACCGTGGGCTGCAATGTCACGCATTGACTCGGCGCCTTCGGCAAGCTGACGGGCACCTGATGTCTGCTGGTTAATCGCCGAAGAAATCTGCTCCAGCATGGAGGCCACCTGGTTCATGGAATCGGTAACCTGGCGACTGCCCCGGGATTGTTCCTCTGTTGCACGGACAATACCGTTCACCTGGTCCATCGCTTTCAGCGTACTGCTGCGGATTTTCTCCAAAGCAACGCTGGAGTCCTTGGAGCGCTTCACTTCCTGGTGAACCTGCTCACTACCTGCCTTCATGGCAACAACCGCCTCCTGGGTTCCTTCCTGGAGGTTGGTGATGATGGTACCGATTTCCCTGGTCGAGACGGCCGTACGTTCGGCTAACTCGCGAATCTCAACAGCGACCACGGCAAAGCCTTTACCATGCTCTCCTGCCTGGGCGGCAATTATCGCCGCATTCAGTGCCAGCAGACTGGTCTGGTCAGCCACTTCATCGATAACGGTCAGGATCTTGCCGATCGCGCTAGACTGATCACCCAGATCCATAATCGCCTCGCTGGCGCGATCAACGGTCTGCCGGATCGATTCAATGCCGCGAATCGTCTCTTCAACCGTCTGCATACCACGTTGAGCGTCTTCTGCCGCCTCGCTGGCAAGCTTACTGGTTTCAACGGCATTGCCTTCGATTTCCTTGATCGACGCGTCCATCTCCAGCATCGACGAAACCGTCACCTCGGTTGAAGAGGAGAGAATACCGACATTCTCGGCCACTTCCTGACTGGCAACCGACATCTCGTTGATAGAGCTGGAGACTTCGTCAACTGTGCTGAAGAGTTTCTCCATCTGCGAGGCAATTTCCTCGATCGTGGCACCAAGTTCCAGGGTCGCAGAAGAGCTCTCTTCCGCAGCCGTAACCAGATTGCCCGTGCTTTCGGCAATACCTCCAGCGGCCTCATCGATCCCCTCGATCGCCTTGGAAGACTCCTCCAGGGCCTGTGATTGACGAACCGCGCCCTCCATGACTTCGTGAGACGAGTTGCGAATCTGTCCATTAGCCGCCGCCAGATCATTGGTCACCTCACGCAGGCGCCCCACCATCTCACGCTGACTAGCCAGAAAAGCGTTGAAACACTCAGAGAGTTCACCGACTTCATCGGAGGTACGGACGGTTAACTCCCGACTCAGGTCGCCACCACCAGCGGAAATCTCCCGCAAATTGGCAACCACTTCGCGCAAAGGCCGGATGATACCGGTCGCTACGAGCAAGCCAATAACAACTGAGATGACCGCGACGATGAGAGTTATTAGCAACAGGCCCTGCTGAAGGTTACTGTTGGCTTCATCCAGCTTGGTGATATCCAGGGCCATCAGCACACCACGATTCTTGCCGCCAATCGAGTTATAAAAAATACGGTGCTTAGCTCCATGGATCTCTGCTTCGTAACTGCTCTCCTTGAGAATGGCATTCAAGTCAAGAGCTGAGAGCTCCGGGTCCGTTGAGGCAAAGACTCCTGTTTCATCAAAGAAAGCGATATCCATACGGCTGAGGGCTTTCAAACGGGTCGCCAGGGTTTTATCGAAATAAGTGACTCCGACAAGGTGGCCGACAGGTTCACCATACATACTGATAGGTGCTGCTGCGGTGATCGCCATGCGGCCATCGAACATGCCGCTTTCGGCATAGTCTTCACCTTCCAGACTCGCTTCAATAACCGGTTGTTCAACCCCCGAAGTGGCAGGAATTTCTTCGTAGCCATTGGCAAAAGCACGGTAAAGTCGCGCCCCTTTCTTATCGAGGACCTGTATCTGGTCAAAAGGCAGGTCTTCCATGTTGTTAATAACACTGACCAGTTGATCGTTATCGTTACTCAAGCCTGCTGAATAGACGGCATTGACCATGAAAGGGTTACTGGCCAGCATCCGTATCAGCGTTAAGTTTTCGGTCGATGTTCTGGTCGTCGTCTGCTCGATAAAATTGGCGGAATCCTGCGCACGCACCTGCATCTGCACTTCGAGCTCGTCAGAAACCATGCCACCAATCATCAGCAGAGAAATCACAAGGGGAATAACACTCACCGAAACCAGTGCTAAAAGTATTTTTGAACGCAACTTCATAAACTCAACATCCTTCCACGATAATATCGTCTGTCGTTATCTGCCCATTATTCTGCGGGAACAAAACTTCTCTTTAACGCCCCTTTACCCTTTGGGCTCTTGACCAGGTCGATGAAACGAGCCAAGTTGCCTTGCGGTTCACCATTGGTCACTAGGGTCAGTGGTTTGATCAACGGGTATTTTCCCGCAGCAACATTTTCCGCCGTTGCTGCGACACCATCCACTTTGATCGCCTTGACATGACCGGCGTCGAGCATACTCCGACTCAGGGCGGTTATTCCAACCGAGAACATACTGACCTGCTGATCAGAGGCCGCAACGATTGCCGAAACAATTTCCCTGTTGAGATAATCTTTTTCGCGCAGAATCATTTTTTTCAAGGCATTGCGCATCCCTGAGCCCTTCGGGCTGGTGACCACGACAATAGGGTTATCTGCACCACCGACCTGCTGCCAATTCGTCAACTCGCCAGAGAATATGCCCTGCAGCTGTTTGCGGGTCAAATCTTCCAAGGGATTATCTTCGTGGACGACAATCGCCAGGACATCCCAACCGAGAAAATGCTCGACCAAGCCCTGCTGCTTCTCTGCATCTGTCAAGAGTCGTCCGGCTCCGGCCATATCAACATCACCATTCAGGAGAGCCTTGATTCCGGGACCGGTGTTGCCGCCCTCTATATTCAACTTTATCGCAGTATCATTGGTAAATATTCGACCGACCTCAGGCATGAAAAAGCGCTGTAACGTGGTAGCACCAGCGTAACGCAGCACGCCTTCAGCCCACCCCCCCCCAACCATAAAGAGCAGGATTGCCGTTAAAATCACAAACTGGCGCAGTAAACCCATAGAGCACCTCATTACCTGATAGCAGCGATTAAAAACGCTGGCAAAATTGAGAATTAAATTTAAAAATTAACGGCTTACAATACCTCAGTGCGTCACCTCAGGCAACTCTTTATGCACTCTTCCAGAGGGCGATTTAATCTATAAAAACCAGCAGGTGAGGGTCTGGCCATGTCTCGTAACAATAACGCACAGGCCAGCCCAAGCCACCTTTCTTCATCAATTATTGCCGAGAAGTCCTGCTTGGGTTACTCTTAAACCTAAGGGCTCAGCACAGGAGACGATTGAATGTCAGAAACCATCAACAGCCTGCTCCAGAAAGCGGAACGCGCCCTGGAGCGTGATGAAACCCTGGTCGCGCTCTTGCAATTCGAAGCAGCCCACGTCATTGAACCTTTACCTGGAGTTAAATCCAAACTGGCTTATTGCCTTGCCAGGGAACGTCGCCAGTACAAACAAGCCCGTGCTCTCTGCCTGGAGGCTCTTCATGCCGAGCCCAACAACCCTGACCATTATTACCAACTCAGCCGCATCCACCTCATGACCGGCAAGAAGCAAGCTGCCATGAAAACTTTCCGCAAGGGACTCAAATTCAAACGCCACCAGCCGATTATAGATGAGCTTAATCGACTCGGCTTTCGCAAAGAGCCTTACTTTACTTCTCTGGCCCGCGGGCACTTTCTCAATCGAAGTGTCGGCATTTTGCTCGCAAAGCTCGGTTCGCGCTGAGTTTTTTTCTTGCCAGGCAGGTTAAAAGTTGCACTCGTTTGACCGATAGGTTAAGTTCGCCGACCTCCTACTCCTTAATAATGATGTAGAATGCTACTATATTTCTCTCTCCGGCAGCCACTCAGCCCAGATTGACCATAATTTTCTACCCCGCAAAAACATAGGAAAACCATGACAGAAGAAATTTTGACAACCTTTGCCGAGCTAAACCTTGCCCCGGCAATTAACAAGGTGATTAAAGAAGTCGGTTATGAAACACCTTCACCAATTCAGGCACGCAGTATTCCACCGCTACTCGAAGGTCGCGACCTCCTTGGCCAGGCCCAGACCGGCACCGGGAAAACAGCCGCTTTTGCTCTGCCTCTGTTGAGCCGCCTCGACCTGAAGAAGAAAACCCCACAAATTCTGGTTCTCACTCCGACCCGCGAACTGGCCCTGCAGGTCTCCGAAGCGATTCGCACCTATGCCCGCCACATGAAGGGCTTCCAGGTTCTGCCGGTTTATGGCGGCCAAAGCATGAGCCAGCAACTGCGCCAGTTACATCGTGGCGTCCACGTAGTGGTCGGAACTCCGGGACGCATCCAGGACCACCTGCGCCGCGGCACCTTGAACCTGAGTGAGCTCGCTTGCGTTGTCCTCGACGAAGCTGACGAAATGCTACGCATGGGATTTGTTGACGATGTTGAACAGATCCTGAAGGACACTCCGGCAGAACGGCAGACGGCTCTCTTCTCGGCGACCATGCCAAAAGAAGTCTTGAGAATTGCCCGCCAGCACATGAAAGATCCGCTCGAAATTCAGATCAAAACAAAGACCTCAACCGTCGACACCATTGTCCAACGCTTCTGGCAGGTCAAGGGGTTGCATAAACTCGATGCTCTCACCCGTATCCTCGAAGCGGAAGAGATCGAGGGCATGATTGTCTTCGTACGGACCAAGATCGCAACGGTTGAACTTTCCGAGAAGTTGGAATCGCGAGGTTTTTCCTGCGCACCCCTCAACGGTGACATGACCCAGACTCTGCGTGAGAAAACTGTAGAACGCTTGAAAGCCGGAACCCTGGATATCGTCGTTGCCACCGATGTCGCAGCCCGAGGGCTGGATGTCAAGCGCATCAGCCATGTTGTCAATTACGACATTCCTTACGATACCGAAGCCTATGTCCACCGCATTGGCCGTACAGGACGTGCCGGTCGCATGGGTCAGGCGATCCTTTTCGTCGCGCCCAGAGAAAGGCGCATGCTGGCCGCCATCGAGCGGGCAACTCGCCAGCCGATCACCGCAATGAGCCTGCCGAGTCGCAAGGATATCTCCAATCGCCGCAGCGATCTCTTCAAGGAACAGATTGCAGAAGCCATGGAGTCGCAGGATCTGGAGTTTTTCGAAGAGTTGATCGACAGCTATCAACATCAGTACGATGTCGGCCTGAGAAGAATTGCGGCAACCCTTGCCTACCTGGTACAAAAAGACAGGCCTTTGCAGGTTGACGATGGCGTAATCGAAGAAGCTGTTGATCGCGACGACAGGGGCCCACGGCAGAGACGCGAGAAAGATGCTTCTGACGGCAACCTGATGCGCTACCGAATCGAGGTCGGCCGCAACCACGGTGTCGAACCGAAACATATTGTCGGCGCCATCGCCAATGAAGCAAATATCAGAAGCCGGGATATCGGCCAGATCAAGATCCATAACGATCATTGCCTGGTTGACCTTCCCAATGACATGCCCTCGGCAACCTTTCGTCAGCTGCAAAAAGTCTGGGTCTGCGGACAACAGTTGCAGATAACCCCTGCCGACGAGCAAGCTCCTGACTTTGAGAACAAGGGCAAGCGCAAAGGTGGGCCAAGAAGCAGCGAAGGCAAGCTCTTCAAACCGGGCGGGAAAAAGTTCCCCCGCAGTCGTCCAGGGCGACCGAAAAAACCATGATTGAATTTGACCTCTCTGGCCATGAGTACATTGCACTGCACAGCCTGCTGAAAGTCACCGGCCTCTGCGAGAGTGGCGGTGTCGCCAAGCTGTTGATCGGCGATGGCCTGGTTACGGTCGATGGCAATGTGGAGTTGCGCAAACGCTGCAAGATTCGTGGTGGACAGATCATCGAGTTAAACGGTGAACAGATTGCCGTCAGTTAACATCAGGGCCTTTGCTTCACAACGAAACGGAGTCGTTTCGTGACCATTTACTTGTTTTACGGCTTCATCGCAGCGGGAGTTCTTAACTTCGTCTGTTCGATCCTGATCTTGCGGGCCATGGCGCGGGCCGGCATAAAGGTCAGCTTTTTCGAGATTCGCTGGCAGGTGCACAAGCACCTGAAGCAATATCGAAAGATCAGCCTGGACAGTACCGGCAAAGTCGCCTGGCCCTACTACGCTTACCAGAGCTCACTGGCCGGGATAATCGGCTTTGCAATACTGACTTTGGTCTCCCTTGGAGGCCGGCCAAACTAACAGGAAAGGTACAGAAAAACCGGTTGACAGCCCTAAACCCCTGTGCTATTTAGAGTGGGTTTAAACCCCTAGGTGTATTCTGTATACAATTATTATGGCCGAAGACAAACGCCAACTCATGAAATCTCTGAGCTTTTTATCAAGCATCGGGATATCTATGGTGGCGGCTACTTTTATTGGCCTGTATATCGGTATCTACCTGGACAAGTGGCTAGAGACATCCCCTTGGATGACCTTGATCTGGCTCGGCATCGGCATTGCGGCAGGATTTCGTAACATCTTCATTCTGACCCGACGCGGAATGCGTGAACTTGAAACAAAGGAAGAAAAGGACCAGAAGGATAATGGATCAGATTGAGCTGCTGCCTTCGCAACTGGCACGGCGTAACTGGATCATTCTGACCTTTCTGCTGCTTGGCAGTCTGCCTTTCTGCAATCTTGGCTTGAGTATTGGGATTCTGGTCGGCGGGTTGATCGCTATCGGCGGATTTATTTCACTACGCAGCTCATTGAATCGGCTCTTGGGCCAAGCAACGGGCGGCACTAGATTCAGTTATATGTTTGGTTGTTTTATCAGATTGGCCATTTTAGCGGTAATTCTGGGCCTCCTGATTGCAATTGTAAAAATCCATATCATCGGCTTGGTGATCGGACTCTCGGTTGTGATTATCAACCTGTTTTGGATGACAGCACAACGCGCGTTATAAGTAGAGGAGGCTTCAGGTACCATGACACATCCGTTTATTATTCTGGAATGGCTCGAACGTCAACTACACCTGCACATTGGCACCCATGTCACCTATACATGGCTGGTCATGGCAATGCTGATCCTTGTTGCTGTTCTCGTCAAACGTAACATCAAAACGGTTCCGACCGGTCTGCAGAATGTCCTCGAGATCGCGGTTGATGGCATTGAAAACATGATTGAAGAGACTATGGGGCCGAAGGGGAAAGCCTATTTCCCGCTGATTGCAACCATTGCTTTTTTTATCCTCGTCTCAAACCTGATTGCCCTGATCCCCGGATTCTATCCACCGACCGCCAATCTGAACACCAATGCTGCGATAGCCCTGACCGTCTTTTCCATGACGCACATCGTTGGCATCAAGGAGCATGGCATCGGTTATTTTAAGCATTTTTGTGGACCGATCGGTTGGCTGGCACCTTTAATGATTCCGATTGAACTCGTTGGTCACATGGCACGTCCCCTGTCGCTGACCTTGCGTCTGTTCGGCAACATGTATGGCCATGAAATCGTTTTGATGATTTTCTTTACCCTGGTGCCTTTTCTGGTTCCATTACCATTGATGCTGATGGGTATTCTGGTTGCATTCATCCAGACGTTCGTATTCATGTTGCTGGCAATGATTTACATTGCCGGCTCACTCGAAGAAGCTCACTAAGCACGGATGCCCGTGCTTGCGTCCTATATCGTATAGGAAAATAGGTCACTAACAAATAAGGAGTAGAAAAATGGAGTATTTTGCTTGGTGTGTAATGGCTGCTGCAGTCGGCATGGGTCTCGGCTCTTTTGGTACTGGTATTGGTCAGGGTGTGGCTATCTCGAAAGCCGTTGAAGGTGTTGCTCGCAACCCCGGCGCAAGCGGCAAGATCATGACTGTTATGCTGGTCGGTCTGGCGATGATTGAGTCTCTGGCAATCTACTGCCTCGTTGTTGCCATGATTATCCTCTTTGCTAACCCCTTTACCGACACTGTTGTGCAACTGCTCAGCAAATAAGTTGGTTTAGCAGTAAAAGAAAAAGGGAGCGGCCACTCGGCTGCTCCCTTTTTTATTTTTATTTCAACCTTACAAGGCGCTCAAGCAACGCCACGGTTGCGCATGATCCGCATAACCAGAACACCCAGCACAGAGAGGACAATGCCGACCCCAAAAGCCATGTAACCTATGCCACGCGCTTCACCCCAACCCCAAAGGTCCTGACTACCCAGGACACCGATCATGATCAACCCGCCCATTATCAGAAGCCCACCAACGACATAAAAAGTTAAGGCAAAACCAGCCAGAACCAAGCCACTCCATTTTGGTGCCATCTCCACTACCCCCGTGCCGACAAAATTTCCGCATATTAGCCTCCTTTAAATCTGACAGGCAAGAGATTTATCCCTGTATATAAAAAATATACACCCTGACTATTAAAATCATTTCTTAGAGGTCTTTCACGATTGACTTTTAATGTTGGCTATGCTAAACCATTTTTAATCTTATAATGTATACAATCTGTTGTTTAGCCAAGCTTACTATTTTACTCCGTTTTTTCTATTTTTCATACACATGAACGGCACGTTTCAGGCCAGTTTGAAAACCACTTGTCTTGAAACGAAGATGAACCTCAGGAGGTCACACCAATGAATTGCAGAACCCTTGCTATTGTTCTACTGGCTTTTGCCCTATTCTTCCCAAACCCATCGGCTCAAGCTGAAAACGGCATGGCCATCGCTCCGGAAATCTGCCTTGAATGCCACGACGATGTGGTCTCCCCTATCGCCTACGGTGCATCAGTACACGGCACAAACGCCTGCACCAGCTGCCACATAGATGTGACCTCACTGGACGCGCATATGTCTGGTGATGTTATGCCCGAAGAACCCAAATGTGTGCGCTGCCACAAGAAGGAGACCAAGGAGAGTTACTCAAGCGTCCACAAACTAAATGAAGTCTCCTGCGCTGATTGTCATGACGATATCCACTCTCACACCTACTGGAAAGGCGACAAAACAAAAGTTATCGCCAAATGTACCAGTTGTCATGATGACCATGAAGATTACATCGACTCAAGCCACGGCAAAGCCGTTATGGCCGGCAATCCCGACTCTGCCGCCTGTAACGATTGTCACGGTCTGCATAAGATTGAGCAACTCGGCGACGAGAACAGTCACATTAACCGGGAATTCCACACCAAGGTTTGTTTGAAATGCCATGGCGACAAGGAAATGATGGACCGCAACGGGGTCTTCAATGTCGCAGTAAGCACCTACATGAGCAGCTATCACGGCAAAAACTTCAAACTCGGCTCACCTGATAAAGTTGCCGGTTGTGCCGATTGTCATACGGCGCACAACGTTCTCCCCAAAGACGACCCGGCTTCAAGCGTTAACGTTGCCAACCTGACCGGCACCTGCGCTCAGTGTCATCCTAATGCAACACCTCTGTTTGCCAAGTATAACTCTCATGGTGACATGCACGACCGGGATAATTACCCAATCAGCTACTGGACTTTTGTCAGCATGACCGGTCTTCTGGTTGGCACGTTTGCGGTTTTCTGGATTCACACTCTGCTCTGGATGGTGCGTGGTTTTGTTGAGAACCGTCAGAAACTTGCCGAGCTGCATAGCGGCAACAAAGAAGAGCATCACATCACTGAGCCACACAAGCAGTACGTGCGTTTCAAGTCTCGTCATATCTTCCTGCATCTGACCGTTATTATCAGCTTCCTCGGGCTCACCCTAACCGGTCTGCCTCTCAAATTTGCTGACCAACGCTGGGCCATGGGCATGATGGACTTCTTTGGTGGTACTTACTATGCTGGCCTGATCCACCGTGGTTGCGCAATCCTGACCTTCTACTACTTTGTATCGGCTCTGATCCTGAGCTTTGACTTCCTCTTCCTGTCCAAGAAGAAGAGGCCTGGCGACATGTGGCTTACACGTCTCTTCGGCCCCGATTCTCTTTGCCCGAACCTGCGCGACATCCGGGATGTTATCGGCATGGTCCGTTGGTTCCTCTTCCTCGGTCCAAAACCGACCTTCGAGCGCTGGACATACTGGGAGAAATTTGACTTCCTCGCCGTCTTCTGGGGTATGTTTGCCATCGGCGGATCCGGACTGATGCTCTGGTTTCCGGAGATCTTCGGTTACTTCCTGCCAGGCTGGATGTTCAATGTTGCAACGATCATTCACTCTGACGAAGCTTTGCTGGCAACCGGCTTTATCTTCACCGTCCACTTCTACAACACCCACGGACGACCGGAGAAATTCCCAATGGACTTCGTTATCTTCAACGGCCAAATGGCCAAGGAAGAATTTATCGAAGAACGTGGCGACCAATGGCGCCGCTACGAAGAAGAAGGCACCACCGAAGAGTATGTTTGCCAGAAGGTCAGCGGTCCGGTCTATGACTTCTGTCTCAAGGCCTTCGGCTACATCGCTCTCTTCACAGGATTGGCCTGTCTCTTCCTGATGATCTTCGCCTTCATGGGAGGTAGCGGCCACTAGCCGGAATCCATACATAACGAGAAACTCAAAAGGGGTTGCCAACTGGCAACCCCTTTTGAGTTTTATAAATGATTAAGATAAAGTTCTACCCTCGCTCTGCTCAAAAAACTGAAAGACGAACAAAAGTCATCGAGATTGCAGTAAAAACTAAATTAAGCCGCTTGTAAAAGCGTCTTTAGTATCCTCTAGAAGCTCCCTTTATATGCATACTGAGAACAATCTTTCTATTGCATTCATTTACAAAATATGTTTTATACGGTTGCGCGTGCGCTTTTAATCCTTTTCTATCATTTTTTAACGTAAAGCTATGACAGAGGTGCGGAACATGCTTAAGAACGTATTTGACTGGTGCAAACAACATATAGTCATTTTCACCATCATTTCAGTAGTCTTCGTGGTTTTTTTTGGTTTTATCAATATCCAGATTCTCCACATGACTTCAGAGCCTGAGTTCTGCCATCTCTGCCACCCGGCACAGGGCTTTGGCCCCTTGGCCGAAGTTGACTCCTGGGAACACTCCGCTCATGGCGACGCCGGCGTTTCCTGCCTCGACTGCCATGGCCGCCCAGGCCTATTCGGCTACGCCAAAGCCAAGATCGGCGGCCTGCGCGACACTTATATGCAGTTGACCATCTCCAAGGAAGAGAAACTTGAGATTCTCTCTAACCCCCACGAGGACCTGGTCCCTTCATGGCACTGTCTCTACTGTCACTCTGATGAGGGCAACAAGACAGTTCGCGAAACAACCAAAGGTCCGATGAAAGTCGTCAACATGCGCATGCTCGATGATGTCGTCAACCCTGCCTTCCGCGAACGCAAAGGCTTGGCCGATATCATGACTGATGATTTCGTCGGTGGCACTCATTTTGACCATTCCATGCACATCGAAGAATTTGACCTGACCTGTCGTGATTGCCATTTTGGTATTGTTCACAACCCTGCCACTGCAACGGACCGCATGAACTTCTGTCTGGCTTGCCACGCCGATGCTGGCGATGATGCCCCTCAGATTGACGATTGTACTGTTTGCCACGAAGCTCAAGAGACCATGAACGTTGGTACCGGATTTGGCGACATGAATATTCCCAGCATGATGTATGGCGAAGCAGCAGATATGACCTGTGTTGATTGCCACACCGGCGTTACCAAAGGAACTTATCGCCCCTCTTCTTCGACCTGCACCAACTGCCATGAAGACGAAGCCTACAACGAGATCTTCAAAGAGTGGGCCGCAGAAACAAAAGCTCGCATCGACATGCTTAAGGAAATGCGCGTCGAGCTTGAGGCTGAGCTTGCCGATGCAGACGCTGCCAAACGTGACACGACTGAAGTCTGGGGCACTTACAGCCAGGCCTTGCGCAACCTCAAGTTTGTTCGTAACGACGGCACCAATGGCGTTCACAACAACGAATATGCGATGGCCATTCTCGAAACCGTTGAAGCCGACTTCAAGAAAGCCTTCATTCAGCTCGATTCCGTCTGGTAAATTGACCTGGTTACTAAACAAAAAGGGCCTTCGCAAATGCGAAGGCCCTTTTTAGTTGGATCAATTTAAAGCAACCTCAAACCCTGGAAGCGGTTCTGCTTAAGGATTTTCCACCGCTCCAGCCTGATCTTTTTTGTTCCACCGGCCCAGCACAAATGAGGCCAGGGCCGCAACAAGTCCGAAGGTAAAGACACTGATCATCAGCGGCATCCCCTTCAACTGCACCATATCCATCAGAAAAACCTTACCGGCCCCGATCACGGTTATCACAACCGCTACATTGCGTAGCTCCTTATTACGTCTCATCAAACTGAACCATAAAAGGACCGCAGCTGTAACGTTAATCAGGACCGACTGGGCACCACCAAAAGCGCTGTGCGTTGCCATATGCATAAAATCAAGCGCCTGATAGAGCCCGACCCGCATGGTAAAGAAGCCGCTGAACAAGGCCGCCACAAGCAGAACGCTGGCACCGCGATCATTCTTATTAAACTTATACATGAATGATTCACCAGGACTTGCCGGATGTCGACGAGCCCAGAAATAATGACAGAAGGCAATACTTGCCAGAAGCCCCGAGGAGAGAGCACCGACCAGCGAAGGCTTGGTACCGCCAGTCGCCCACAGCAAATAGACCAGTGCTGAACAGGCGTACAGTTGCAGCACATACGAAATCAAACGTAAGCCGTGGTTGTTACGTCGAACTGAAATCCAGATCATCGCCACAGCCAGCAGAGCAACCATAGCTGTTGCGATCACCGCATGACCAATCGCCATAGGTGCGGCAAAAGCCAGGAGCAAACCTCCGGCAAGGGCAAAGGAGGTTGTTCCCAAAGCCCCCCCCTCAGCGCGACCAAGCAACCACCAGCCGACTATCAAGTGAATCAGTGCAGCACACACCGCGATCCAGCCGAAAGCCTGCGGAGTTGTCAGTCCCTGCCCGATAGCATATTTAGCCGCCAGGTAAACCCAGCAAACATTGAGGACCGGCAAGACAATATCGAACTTCGAGATCTTCTGTTGGACTTTACCCAAAACACCCAGCAGGGCGATACCAGCAAGCACTACGCCCAGGAAACCGATCGATGGCATCAATCCCTGCACAGAGAACTCAAGGTTCTCAGGACTCAGCTTGCTGAGATAGATAGACAGTTTAAGATCCCATATCTGAATCATGAAAAGAGTCAGGGCAAACAGCAACCAACGCAGCCATGAAGCCCGTAGCAGACGTGTTGCATAAGTGGCAAAAATATTTGCCAGAGCCATGATAATGACAAGATAAGGGAAAATCGGACTCGGGTAATTGATGGCGAAACTACCGAAACTCATACCGAGGGTTCCAACGAAAACCGGCAAAGCGACATGATGCATTCGACTGATAACGGTTGCTACCAATCCTGTTACCGCCATAACCACGTAAGCCATTTCCGAAGGCACTGTATCGAAAACACGATGAGCCTCCACCACCACACTGCACATGATAATGGTTCCCCAAAGGATATACACCGGCGCCTGAATGCTACGCTCCTTATAGGCAAACCAGCTATACATGATCAGCCCAAAAGCATAGAGCATGCCGAGGAAGGAACCAATCTGCAAATCAATGCTACCACTGTCCGTTGCTGTTCTTAATGCCAGGGCAACCGCAACGATGAAGCTGGTGGTCGCGATCCGCGAGAGGATATAGGATTTATCAACCCAGGAGAGGATCTCTTCAGAGGTTTCGCCCTGCGAGTGAACCTTGCGAGCCGTTTTCTTCCTTATGTTCGGCACCTCGGAGCGCTGCTCTTGGTCCACCTGCAAGCCAGCAACAGTTTCCGACAACACAGCAAGCTGAGCCTCGAGATCTGCTACACGTTTTTCAAGTTCGACAGGATTTTCCACCACAACACCTCGCATCCAATGAATTGCTACAGCACGGAGTTGAAAGTAGACCAGACTCGTTTAGACTGTACTAATTCTTGAGGCTGCGACAAGAAAGCTCAACGCTAACCGGCTGGGCACAAGACAGTCAAAAAGGCTGGGCGCTTACTCTACAATTTAAACTCACCACACAATAGAACAGTATTTTATATGTTTTGATATGTCAAGATTTCCTCGCCTCAGAAGATAAAAAAACTATCACTAACAAATTCTAATGCCCTAAACGTGTGGCTTTGCAGAGCATTACAGAAATAAAACAATTGCCAAATAACGACTTTATTAGTTTAGTAAAGATTGACAGACAAACGAGGCCATGATAAAAACAAAACTACGTTTTATTGTAATCAGTTATAGGGAAACAACCCATTGCTAAGGAGACGCCTGTGAAAAACCATGTTTGGCGACCGCTATTCGTGGTCATTGCCATAGCCATCGGTATCTTGTTGTTCAGAGCATTCTATGTCCCCTCAGATTTTGGTTCGCAGGAGCAAGGGTACACCTTTGGTTACCACCGGCTAAGCAATGAGCAAGAGTGGAAAGACTACCCTGAAAAGTACAAAGGTAACGACTACTGCAACGAATGTCATGATGACAAGATCGAGGAACTCGAGAGTGCACATCACGGCACAATCCCTTGTGAGAATTGTCATGGTGCAGCATTTGACCATCCTGATGACCCTGAAAAATTGACCATAGACAGGAGCAGGGAACTCTGTATTCGCTGTCACGCCAAGCTCACCATGCCATCCAGCGATCGGAACGACATTCCCGGCATAGATCCGGCTAAGCACAACCAAGGCGAAGAGTGCAGTGAATGTCATAATCCGCACAATCCAAGCCTGGAGGATATGTGATTATGAAAAGACGTGATTTTCTCAAAAATACTGCGGTTTTTGTTGCAGGAGCATCGGTTTCGGTCTCCGCGCTGGACTTCATAACTCCCAAGGAACTTTTCGCTGCCAATCCACAATTAAAGTGGGGCTTCCTCGTTGACACCCACAAGTGTGTTGGCTGCGGCTTCTGCGTTAAGGCCTGCAAAACTGAAAATGACATTCCTTACGAAGCCAACGTGACCCGCACCTGGGTTGAGCGCTACGTCATCAAAAAAGATGGCGATGTTGTCATGGATTGCCCGAAAGGAGCCCGTGACGGCTACACGACCAAGTTACTCGACCAGAACCACTCCGGCATGTTACTGGTCCCCGAGGATGAGATCGCCCAGGCCTTTTTCGTGCCAAAGCTCTGCAATCACTGCACGACCCCTGCCTGCGTGCAGGTCTGCCCTGTCGGTGCGACCTACCAGACGGCAGATGGCGTTGTTCTGGTCGATCGATCATGGTGTATCGGCTGCGGCTACTGCATCATGGGCTGCCCTTACGGAGTCCGCTTCTTCCACCCGGTGGAACATGTTGCAGACAAGTGCACCTTCTGTTATCACCGCATCAGCAAGGGTGGCGACACCGCATGCGCTCAAGCCTGTCCCTTTGATGCCCGCCAGATCGGCAACCTGAAAGACCCCAACGATCCGGTCGCTCAGACAGTCTTGAGCCAGCGTGTCGGCGTATTGCGCGATGAGTACGGCACCAAACCGAACGTCTATTACATCGGTCTGAACAAGGAGGTACGCTAGTCATGGTTGAACAAGTTGCCCAAATGATCGTTCACGGTGAAGCCTGGACCGTCAAAGACCTCTTTGTCCTCCCCAACGAGTATGTATACTGGTCGATACAGATCGTTATGTACCCTTACATGACCGGTCTGGTAGCTGGAGCATTTGTGCTTTCATCGCTGTACCACGTCTTTAACGTCGAGAAGCTGAAGGAGATTGCCCGCTATGCCCTGGTTTTCTCCTTTGCCTTACTGCCGGTTGCAATGATGCCGCTGATGTTACACTTGATGCAGCCTTTGAGGGGCATTCACGTCCTGATGACGCCACATTTCACCTCAGCAATTTCGGCCTTTGGCATTGTCTTCATGACTTATGCCTTCATTGTCGCTGCTGAAATCTGGTTTGTTTACCGCAAGTTCATTGTTGAATCCGTCCACCGACTCAACAATAAGCAGGATCGTAGCGGACTGGAAAGTCTCCTGCTGCCTATCTACAAAATCATTTCACTCGGCGCGATGGACCTTTCCAAAGAAGCCCTCGACTCCGACCATAAGGCCGTCAAGTTCTTGGCAGGGCTCGGTATTCCGGTTGCTTGCTTCTTGCATGGCTATGCCGGATTTATTTTCGGCTCAGTAAAAGCCAATGCACTCTGGATGACCCCACTCATGCCGGTTATCTTCATTTGTTCTGCAGTTGTTTCCGGGATTGCGCTCTGCATCGTCAGCTACTACATTTTCATGGAGATGCGCAAATGGGCCGCCAAACGGGGTAAAAACTGGCTGCTTCCAGATGCTCTTGCTCAAGGCGGCACAGCGATCCCCGTCGAGCAACTGCGCAGCATTCAAGAGCACGAAGTCAAGATGACCTCAAAATACTTGCTGATTTTCATGACAGCTGCACTCACCCTTGAAATCCTTGACATGATTTTCCGCGGCTATACCGCGGTCAAGTCGTGGGATGCTTTGCGGATGGTCATCTACGAACATGACTTTATGAAAATTTTCGTCTACCAGTACGGCCTTGGCAATTTCCTGCCTTTTTTGCTTTTGCTCGTGCCGGGCCTGACGACCAGGCGCGCGGTTATCGCCAGCATCCTTGTCCTCTTCGGCGTCTTCATGATGCGTTGGAATGTCGTCATTGGCGGGCAGGCTTTCTCTCTCACCTTTGCGGGCTTCATGGAATACCACCTGCCGATTATTCCACACGACATTGAAACATTTAAAGAGGGGTTGGGTGGAATGTTGTCTGTCATTTTTGCACCTTTTATCATCTTCTACTTCCTCAACATGATTTTCCCCGCCTTCATGTCTGATGACGAAGTTCATTGAGCCTGGCATTAAGATAAAACGCAAAAGGCCGCTCCCTACTTGGGGCGGCCTTTTGCGTTTTCCTTACCGGAATAGTTATCCAGCGTTCTTTTTGCAGCTTTCCTAGTTGAACATCTTCGCGCCGAGGTAAGCAAGCGCCGGCCAGGCGATCAAGACAGCAGAGATAAAAGCGAAGATGCCGAGCATGGCAATGATCAGGACCATGTAACTACTTTTTACGCTATCCATAAAATTGATTTGAGTTTTCATGACGACCTCCTGTCGAATGGGTTTTAACGTTGCTCCTTACTTTTAATTAAACTTTTAACGTTAAATTGCTTTCATGTCAACAAATAAATTAAAATAAGTTCATGCAATTACATTAAACCGCTAACCCCGCCTTTTTTCTTGTGTTTTTTAACGCCTTTTGATAAAAACTCTCCAATTAACACTTTTTATTAATTTAATACAAATCTCTTTTGTTACCATTCAAGCGGATTTGTTAGAATCATTTTTACCGCTAATCTTGAAGAAACAGGAGCTTTCCATGGGTCAATTTGACATGGTCAAGGACTTCTTCCTTGGCATCAGTCGCAGCCGTATTTCACTTATCGGTGGAATGATCGTTACCGTCACGACACCCTTTCTACTGTCGTACATGCTGGCTGACACCGTCTGGCATATAAAAAACCCCTACTTCGGAGCCGCCGTTTACCTGGCGCTGGGGCCAATCTTTCTGGGTGGCCTGGCAATGATTTTTGTTGGCGCCTTCTTTTTCCGCGGCGAAAGAGACGTTCACCTCTTCACCTTGCAATACCTACGTAGATATTTCACAGAGCCGGACATGTTCGGCCGCTTGCGCAGGAATGTCTTTCTAATTGTTCTGCTGACGTCAGTGAACTTTGCCGTATTCAGTATGTTTCTCTACCGGGCCTACCATTACATGGAGTCAACCCAGTTCTGCGGCCAGTTCTGCCACACGGTTATGGCACCGGAATATACCGCTTACGAGAATTCACCACATTCTCGCGTGTCCTGTGTCGAATGTCATATCGGTTCTGGTGCCGACTGGTTTGTGAAATCGAAAATTTCTGGTGCACGCCAGCTGATTGCCGTTGCCACGGCAACCTACCCGACCCCCATTCAAACGCCCGTCCATGGCCTGCGTCCGGCACGAGACACCTGCGAGGAATGCCATCGCCCCGAGCTCTTCCATGGTGACAAACTGAACGTTAAAAAGCGCTTTCTTCCTGACGAGCAGAACACGACTGTGCACGACATCCTACTCATGAAGTTAGGCAGCGCAGGAGATCGCGCACAGAGCTCGCACGGCATCCACTGGCACGTTGCGCCGGAAAACAAGATCACCTACCGGGCAACCGAGCATAACCGCATGGTGATTCCGGAAGTTACCCTGACCAAAGCGGATGGCACGACAACCGTATTCCGCACCTCGGACGCGGATGAACAGCTTGCCGGAACGGGAACAGAGGCCAACATGCGTGAGATGGATTGCATCGACTGCCATAACCGTCCATCACACATCTACTTGCAACCTGACGATGCCCTCGACCTCAAGCTTGCCGAAGGAGACATTCCCCAAAACCTTCCGTACATTAAACAACAAGCTCTTGACTTGATCACAGTAGACTACGAAACGTCTGAAGCCGCACGCCAATCTATCACTGAAGGTCTCAACATTTGGTACAAGGAAAAGTATCCACAGTTGATAGCTGACAAACCGGAGTTACTGGCAAAAGCGATCGAGGGAGTTGTCAAAGCCTACTCCGACAACGTTTTCCCTGAAATGAAGGTAACCTGGGGGACCTATGTCAACCACATCAGTCACGGACCTGACTTTGACATCGGCTGCTTCCGTTGCCACGACGACATGCACGAAAGCCCGGACGGCAAAACGATTTCAGCAGATTGCAACACCTGCCACACACTGCTGGCCATCGAAGAGAAGGACCCGAAAATCCTAAAAACCCTGCAGGGAGAGGATCTCTAAAGACACCTCTCAGGAACAACCAGGGGCAGGCTCGATATCGAGCCTGCCCCTGGTTGCTTTATAATTCTTGGTGCTCCACGCACACGCAGATCATGACCTCTTCGTATAAAGAGCTAATTCATTTTCAAATCAAACCATGCAAGACACCACCGGCAACACCGAGTTCATCGACGCGCCTTTCAACGGCAGGGTCTTCTTCCAGGGGTGGTGCATGGAATGTTTTACATCTGGCATCGATCACCAGGCTGCCATGACAACCCCAGTGTTTAACCCGGGTAAAAGACTCGATGCCTTCAATATCACTCGCCGGAGCGGAACGGGTGAAGGCGACCCAGAGCAGGTTATGCAGATTACGGGCAGAGAATTCGGAGTCATCGACAATCACCAACAGCGGGAAATCATTGATCTCGTCAACTTGTGTGTAAGAGCGGCAAAATGCAGTCAGATCTAAGGCCGGAGCACCGCGTTCTCCCTGCCAGGTCTCGCCCTGTACGACCAACAGTCCCGGCACAGCGACCTGCGGTTTGGAAAAGCCGGCAGGAAGACGTAAGTTGCTGGGAATTGCCGTTGGCAGTGCCCGACGGAGCGGTCCGGAAGCCGCCATTACCACCTTTGAACCGGCATTCAGCCCCTCTCCTGAGTAATCGAGGGTATCGATCGTCGTGCGGGTTTGAAAGTGCAGATCCCGCCGCCAATCAATCCGTGCCAGAAGGGACTGTAAGAAGGCATCGATATCGTGAATATCGAGCTGCGGCTGGTCGGCTTCGTTAACAATCATCAGGTACTTGGCCAGCGACAGCTGTCCTTGGCCAAGCAAAGCGTTGGCCTGAGTGAGCAGTTCCTGCGGTTCGGAATTTTCCACGTACGGCAGGTAACGCTCGCTGCCGATGGCAAGCAAGAGGGGATGAACGCCGGCGACATCGACAGCATGCACAGCACGAACCCCCGGCACCAGATCAGGAATAGCGGCTCCCGTCATCTCATGGATCAAGGCTCCGAAAGTAGTATCCTCCTGAGGCGGTCGCCCCACGGTCGTAAAGGGCCAAATCGCGCCAGGGCGATGAAAGACATGGGAAACCTTCATCACTGGGAAATCGTGAGCCAGGCTGTAATAACCGAGATGGTCGCCGAAAGGTCCCTCCGGTCGGGTTTCGCCGGGGAGGATGTACCCCGACAGGCAAAAATCGACTTCTGCAGGAGCAAGCAAACCGTTGGGCGTCTTTACGACCGGCAGACGATGGCCACCGAGTAAACCGGCAAAGGCCAACTCAGGCATCCCTTCAGGCAACGGCATAACGGCAGCCAGGCTCAGGCTCGGTGGGCCACCGACAAAAACATTGACCGGCAACGGTTGGCCCTGTTCCAGAGCGGCCGCGTGGTGAACTCCGATGCCGCGATGGAGCTGGTAATGCAGACCGGCTTCATCTTCCGCATAGTCACCCCCGGAGAGTTGCACACGGTACATGCCGAGGTTGGAGCCACGCCAACCGCGTTTACCTGGGTTCTCACTGTAAACCTGCGGCAGAGTAATAAAAGCGCCACCATCGTCAGGCCAGGAGACCAGCTGCGGCAGCTGTGACAGCGTTGTCGTATGTTGCAGAGCAGGGCCACTCGTCGTCGATTTCGGCAGAAGATGCCAGGCGTGCCGAGCGAGACCAAGCGAGGTGCCGAGCTCACGAAAAGCCACTCCGGGATCGACCTTAATATCCACCAATCGCTCAATCGCTGTCAGAGTATCCCGAAACAGGTAGCGTGCACGTTCAAGGGTGCCAAACAGGTTACCCAACATCGGAAAGTCACAACCTTTGACACGGGTAAAGAGCAAAGCCGGACCACCGGCGGCATAAACCCGACGCTGGATGGCACCAATTTCCAGATGCGGGTCAACTTCTACATCTATACGTTTCAGCTGCGCCGTTCTTTCCAGAGCGGCAACGGTCTCTTGCAGATTACGATACCCCATGCTCAGTTCCCCTTCATTGCTTGCCATTTTGATCAGTACGCAGTTTGTTCTGCTTGTTCTGTCGTTCTGTTTCGTACCTCACCCAAACAACGATCTGCCTGGACTTTGAAACCATCAGGAAGGCCGTATCGTTAAAAGAAGGTGGCCCGAAATTATACTCAGGTCGCCCGGAAAAACCAAAGCCTTCTCGCGGTTGACCAAGCCAGGAACTATCCATCTGCCCGTTCATGTCTTCATCGTGAAGAACCCCCAACGCGTAGGTTCCATAAGGCAGCGCGGTAAAGGCTGCCAGTGCGCGACCTTCTTTGATTTTCACATGCAGATCCTGCCAGGCTTTTTCCATATCCTCAGGAAAACCATCTTGACTGGAGAACAAAGAGACCAGGGCCTCGCCACGGTCAGAACGAAAGCCTTCTATCTCAACAGACAAACGGCCTGTTGCTTGCGGAAAGACCTGCTCAGCTTTTTCAGCGCAGCCGGAAAAGAGAAAAAGGGCTGAGATTAAAATCAACAAGGACAGCAGAGAACCTGTTGAACAGAAATATCTTTTCAACTCTTCCCTATTGTGGAAACCCTGATAGATTGTTAGTTTATACGGGTTAAACAACATCCTTAAAATCCATTATAGTGGGTTCTCATGAAAAAAATTCTGCTCGCCAGCATGGTGCTTTGCCTGGCATTAATATTGACCGCCTGCGTGACACGTATGGCGCCATTCTCTCCTCACCGGACCAACACTGAGGCCCACCAGCAGGCTCAGACCAACCAGGATTGTATTGGTTGCCACTCCATTGCCGAGATTAGCAGTAAACATAAGTCGACCGATAACTGTTTAAGATGCCACCGTATTGTACAAGGAGACTAACATGAAAACAAAAGTTTTCTGGGCCGGACTTTGCCTGCTTTTCCTCAGTGCCTGCGGGCCCATGATCGGTGGCATGATGGTGGCCAGCAACGGCATCAAGGACTTCAAGGTTGTTCAGGGAGACTTTTCAGCCTTACCCCTGGGTAGCCAGGTTGCAGTGCTTGGCCCTTTTGACAAAACGGATCAGGCCTTTTACATCTGCCGCGGCGAAGAAGCGGCAGCCTTCGCCAGCGCCTTCAATCAATTCGGCCTCTTCTCGGCAGAACTTGACGTCGACACCAGGTTCCCTGAAAAGCTACCCGGAGCCGCGCAGTTCAAAAGCCGCACACCTGCAGATGCCCAGCAAGCCCTTGGCCTGCAAAAGGCCCCTGACATAATCATGAGCGGCACCATCCTGTCCCGAAAAATGACCGCTGCTCCAGCCAAGGGAGTCGTTATGACCGTCCATTACCGCCTGGAATTTCTCGACCTGGACGATGATCAGACAATTGTGATCGAAGTTTCCGCACAGGACATGTTCCAGGATGTAATCCCGAACACCGTTAAATACCTTGTTAAACAGATGGGTAGCAAGTAGCCCGGAGGGTCGCATGCAGGAGAACTGGCAGACCACTGCCTCTTTGCCAACAGAGGAGAGCCTGCGCAAGCTGGCCATGCTCGTCTACGCGCTGCAGGCCGCCAGCCTGTTTACCGGCAGCCTCACCCTGTTTGCCGGAGTCATCATCAACTATGTCCGTATGGACGATGTTAAAGGGAGCTGGCTCGAAAGCCACTTCCGCTGGCAGACGAAAACCTTCTGGTACTCGCTGGTCTGGATGGTAATCGGCGGCGTGACCGTGATTTTTCTGGTGGGTTGGGTCATTCTATTGGCGATCTCGATTTGGATGATCTACCGCATAATCAAAGGCTGGGTCTACCTGAGCGAAAATCGCCCCATGCCTTCGTGACGCCACTTATTACCGCAGGTCAAGCAAGCACATCTTAACCACGCAGAGCCAGATCCTGTTTCTCTAGAAGCAGAACCCGGTCGCGGAGTTCTGCCGCCTTTTCAAATTCAAGATTCGCGGCGGCCTGAAGCATCTCTGCCCGCAAACGTTTTATCTCTGCACTCAATTCTGCCTGAGAACCATACTCGGCAAGAGCTTCGGCGGCTAAACTTTCCGGCGTGACCTCCGAAGAAAGAAGATCAAGGATTGAACGGAAGGATTTGCGAACCGTCTCCGGAGTGATGCCGTGTTCTTCGTTGTAAAGCAACTGGGTCGTTCGGCGTCTATCGGTCTCATCGAGGCAGGCCTGCATGGAACGGGTGACCTTGTCTGCGTACATGATCACTCGCCCGTCGACGTTGCGAGCGGCACGACCACAGGTCTGGATCAGGGAACGAGTGCTGCGCAAGAAGCCCTCCTTGTCGGCGTCAAGGATAGCAACCAGCTCAACCTCCGGGATATCCAGCCCTTCCCGCAATAGATTGATGCCAACCAGGACATCGAAGACGCCCTGGCGCAGATCACGAATAATCCGAATACGCTCAACGGTGTCGATATCGGAATGCAGGTAGCGGCAGCGGATACCGACTTCATCAAGATAACCGCTCAGGTCCTCTGCCATACGTTTGGTCAGCGTCGTGACCAGAACCCGGCCCTTTGCTGCAACAACCTGGCGAAGCTGGAGAAGTAAATCATCCACCTGACTGATGGCAGGCCGGATCTCGATCGGAGGGTCGACCAGGCCGGTGGGACGAACAATCTGCTCTACGACCACGCCAGCGGCTTGAGTCAGTTCATAATCACCGGGAGTTGCTGAAGCATAGACGGTCGGAATCCCCTTGTCGCTGAACTCATCAAACGTCAGGGGCCGGTTATCCAGCGCAGAGGGCAGGCGAAAGCCATACTCAACCAGAGTACCTTTACGGCTGCGGTCGCCGCGATACATGCCACCGATCTGAGATACGGTGACATGGCTTTCATCGATAAAAAGCAACGCATCGTCGGGGAAATAATCAAAAAGGGTCGCAGGCGGTGACCCCTCAGGACGACGATCCAGATAACGCGAATAGTTCTCAATCCCCTGGCAAAAGCCCATTTCCTCCATCATCTCTATATCAAAAAGGGTGCGCTGCTCAATCCGCTGAGCTTCAATCAGTCGGTTTTGTCCACGCAAAAACTGAATCCGCTCACGCAGTTCCTCCTGGATCTCACGAATAGCCTGATCCAGAGTCGGTTTGGTGGCGACGTAATGGCTGGCGGGGAAGATGGCTGTCGACGGCAGCCGATCAATGACCTTGCCTCGCAAGGGATCAATTTCACTGATCGTTTCTATCTCGTCACCAAAAAACTCGATACGCAGAGCGCGGTCTTCTTCGTAGGCAGGGAAGACTTCCACCGTATCACCGCGAACGCGAAAGGTGCCGCGGTGGAAATCGATATCGTTGCGAGTGTATTGGATATCGATCAGACGACGCAGCAGCTGGTTACGATCAAGCGCCATGCCCTTATCAAGACGAATCAGAAGGCCGTGATACGCCTCCGGCGAACCCAGACCGTAGATACAGGAAACCGAAGCGACGATTAATACATCGCGCCGGGTCAGCAGGCTGCGCGTCGCACTGTGGCGCAGCTTGTCGATCTCTTCATTGATCGAGGAGTCTTTTTCAATAAAAGTGTCAGTGGAGGGGACGTAGGCTTCGGGCTGGTAATAGTCGTAGTAGGAGACGAAATATTCAACGGCGTTGTCGGGGAAAAGTTCTTTAAACTCGCTATAGAGCTGGGCGGCCAAGGTCTTGTTCGGTGCCAACACCAGCGTGGGTCGTTGCACGGCCATGACGACATTAGCCATGGTGAAAGTTTTACCAGAACCGGTAACACCGAGCAGCACCTGGTGCCGGTCACCACGGCGAACCCCGGCAATCAGCTCTTCGATCGCTTGTGGCTGATCGCCCTGAGGCGTATAATCGGTCTTTAAAACAAATTTGGCCATACTCTAAGACCGAAAGCGCTTTGCCCAGAATTAATCAGGAGCCGAGAACGACCTGGAGAATGGTCTTTAACTGCATCTCTTTAACCGGCTTACGCAAAAACGTGGAGATACCGACCTGCTTGGCTTCAGCGATTTTCGCCTCATCCTCTTCCGAGGAGAGCATGACAATCGGCACAAATTTACAGTTAGGCATCTTTTTTGCGGCTTGCACAAAGGTGATGCCATCCATAACCGGCATGGTCAGATCAGTAATGATCAGATCATAGCGGTTGGTTTCAAGAAACACGCAACCCTGCTGACCATTGTCAGCCGTAGTTACTTCGTAACCGAGATCAACCAGCATATCATCGAGAATCGCCAGAACCGACGGTGAATCATCGATGATCATTATCTTCTTTGCCATAAAACACTCCAATGCATAAAATTTGCAATTATTTCATTTTCCAGGTCGTACCATCTGCACCATCGAGCAGCTGCACTCCCTTCGCTGCCAGTTCATCTCGAATCTGGTCTGACCGGGCAAAATCCTTATTCGCCCGCGCGTCACGTCGTTCCACGATCAAGCTTTCGATTTCTTCGGCGCTCAAACCGGATTTCGACAGACCTACCTCGGCGCTCCGCGCCAGCCAGGCAGAAGGCTCAGAAATGAACAGGCCGAGCACTTCACCGAGACGCAACAGATCGTCACGACCTTGGCTGAGGATTTTCTGCAAACAACCCGGCAGGTTGCTTGCTTCAGCCAGAATGCGATTGGTCGCGCGCACGGCGTCAAACATGTGGCCAATCGCCAGAGCGGTATTGAAATCATCATCCATAGCTGTGCGGAAACGCTCTTCGAGCTGAGTCAACCGCGCGACAGGTTCTGCCAGGGCTTCCGGAACAGCTCCTTGCGGTGCTCCCTTATCAGCCTTGGCCAGAGCTTTGTCGAGCTGTGCCAGCGCTTCATAAAAACGGGTCAGGCCAATGCGTGATTCCTCGAGATTCTGATCAGAGAAATCGATCGGCGAGCGGTAATGAGCGGTCAGATTAAAGAACCTGACCACCTCGGCATCATAGCTTTTCAGAATATCGCGAATCGTGAAAAAATTGCCGAGCGACTTGCTCATCTTCTCCTGGTTGATATTGACAAAACCGTTGTGCAGCCAGTATTTAACAAAGGGCTTGCCTGAGGCGCCCTCTGACTGGGCAATCTCATTCTCGTGATGTGGGAAGATCAGGTCGCGGCCACCGCCGTGAATGTCAAAAGTCTCGCCGAGCAGAGCCGAGCTCATAGCTGAACATTCGATATGCCACCCGGGTCGACCGGCTCCCCAGGGCGATTGCCAACTCGGCTCACCGGGCTTGGCCGTCTTCCAGAGCGCAAAATCCATCGGATTACGCTTCAACTCACCCGGAGCAATCCGGGCCCCGGCCTGCATCTCTTCCATATTGCGCTTGGAAAGTTTCAGGTAGGAGGGAAACTTGTCGACACTGTAATAAACATCACCGGCCGACTCGTAGGCCATACCCTTGGCGATCAGGCCTTGAACCAAAGTGATGATCTGAGCTATATGCTCGGTCGCCTTAGGCTCATGGGTCGGCTTGCGCAAACCCAGGGCGGCCATATCTTCATCAAAGGCCTCGATAAACTCTTCCGAAAGCGCCTGGCTGGTAATGCCGCGCTCATTGGCACGGGCAATAATTTTATCGTCAACGTCCGTGTAGTTACGAACGTAGGTCACATCATAATTGCTGTACTGCAGATAACGGTAAACGATATCGAAAACGATGTTGGCTCTGGCGTGACCGATATGACAGTAATCGTAGACGGTCACTCCACAGACATACATCCCCACTTTATTAGGCACAAGTGGCTGGAATTCTTCTTTTTTACCTGACAATGTATTGTAAACACGCAAAGACATAAGCTCTTCTCCGGAATCATGTCACTCTTGCTTGAGAGTGCCCACATTTCATATCACAGAACCGGCGACAGGAAAAGGGCTCTGCTAACGAGCGAACAAACCTGTAACAACTTCCGCAATATGCTCCAGTGGCAAGACCTGGTTTACGGCACCTCGAGCGATCGCTGCTTTCGGCATACCAAAAACGGCACAACTGGTTTCATCCTGGGCAATCGTGTGGGCCCCTTGCTTGTACATCGAGGCCAAGCCTTCCGCACCATCAGTGCCCATTCCCGTCAACAAAACCGCCACGGCTTCTTCGGCCAGTCTCTGCTCTGCCAAAGAAAGGAACATGGCATCCACAGCAGGGCGACAATTATTCAAAGGTGGAGAGTCCTGCAATACAATTCGATTGGCACAAACAGTCAAATGTAGCTGATTTGGAGCAACCAGAACTGTTCCGGGAGTCAGCGCACTACCGTTTTCTGCCATGCGCACCGGGAGAACCGTTTCGCGATCCAGCCAATCGGCAAAGCCGGGCGCAAAACCATCGGCAATGTGCTGGACAATCAAAATGCTCGCGTCAAAGTCTGCAGGAAGCTCCTGCAGCAGCTGCAAGACAGCCTTCGGGCCGCCGGTTGAGGCTCCGATAGCCAGAAGACGACGTGGCCGTGTGGACGTAACCGCCTGTGGTGTCTCCAACTTTGGTCGCTTTGCGCGGTAGTGATGAATCACCCTGATGCGGCTGAGACTTTTCACCTTGGTGATCAACTGTTCCGCAATCCGTGAGAAAGCTTCCGTGACAACACCGGTCGGTTTCTCCATAATATCGAGGGCACCGAGTTTGATCGCAGCAAAAGCACTACCGCTATCATGTGGATCGGTGTTGGCTGAAAGCATCAGAATCGGTGTTGGCGTTGCCGCCATGATTTCCGCCACCGCTTCCAACCCATTCATGATCGGCATCATCACATCCAAGATGACCAAATCAGGCTTGAGCCTGGCGGTCTCTTCCACTGCCGCACGACCATCACACACCTCGGCGACGACCTCAACAGCAGGATCCTGGCTCAGCAGGTCTCTCAGGACCACCCGGACCAGTTCGGAATCATCCGCTAGTAAAATTCGTATCATGGAGTTCTCAAGAGATCAGTGTTTCAACCGTTTCGAGCAGGAGCCCCTGCTGGAAATTACCCTTAACAATATAGGCCTGGGCTCCAGCCTCAATGCCTTGACGGCGATCATCGTCGGATGCCAGGGAAGAAACAATAATCACCGGCATATCTCTACTGTCATCACGCTGACGAACTTTTTTGGTCAGTTCAAACCCGGTCATCCCGGGCATCTCGACATCGCTGACCATCAGATCGAAACGAGCGGTCTCCAGCTTTTCGAGGGCATCGAAACCGGAAACGGCGACAACAACTTCATAATGATTTGCTTCCAGGATATTCTTCTCCATGGTGCGAGTGGTGATTGAATCATCCACGACCAGAACTCGCCCCCGCAAGGCATTTTGCTGCTCTTTTTCATACGCCTGTAGTAATTGAAGTTTCTGCCGATCCTGATTTGCGGCAAAGAGGTCCGCAACGGAAAGAATCAAAGCAGGATTGCCGTCACCAAGGATCGTCGAACCGGAGAAATAATCAAGGCTCTTCAGCTGGCAACCGAGGTCTTTGACGACAACATCCTGCAAACCCAGCGTACGATCAACCAACAGGGCCATAGATTGCTCACGAAAACTCAGGACCAGGACGGTCAACCGCTCGCTGATCCTGGTGGAAGCATCTACCTCAAGAAGTCGCGACAGGCTGCTTAATGGAATAGACGCCTCTCTGAGCCGAATGACTTCACGACCCATCTCTTCAAGAATATCCCGTGGTGAAATACGCAAGACTTCGGCAACATAGTGCTGCGGAAAGACGTAAGTCTCGCCACAGCACTCCACCAGTAAACCGGTAAAAATAGCCATACTTAAAGGCAGTCTCAGCAACAACTCGGTTCCGGAACCAACCTCTGAATGCAAGGAGAGGTTACCTTTAATCTGGTCCAGGTTGGATTTGACAACATCGAGGCCGACGCCGCGCCCGGACACATCAGTAATAAATTCACGGGTAGAAAAGCCTGGCTCAAAGACCAGATAAATAACTGCCTCATCAGACATGGCGGCCGCATCAGCAGCGGAAAGAACGCCACGCTTAATCGCGGTCTCGCGAATTTTTTCAGGGTTCAAGCCCTGGCCATCGTCACGGATCGTAAGCTGAACAAAACTTCCTTCATAGCGAGCCTCAAGGCTGATCTGCCCGGCCTTGAGCTTGCCCAGGCGAACCCTTGTCTCGGGTTCTTCAATGCCATGATCGATGGCATTGTTGAGGACATGCAACAAAATCGGCTTAACCGCATCAAGCATGTTCCGATCGAGCTCGACCTCCTGACCTTTAACTGTGAAGTTCACTTCTTTTTTAAGGTTTCGAGCCAGGTTGCGTAGCGAGCGCTCAAATTCATCCGTTATTGTCGCCAATGGTAGCAGACGTAATTCCATAGTGCGCTGGTAAACATCTTCCGCCTGGTAACCAAGTTGCAACCGGTCGCGCTCAAAATCATTGATCAGGGCCACCATGTTACCTCGCAGGGACTGTAGCGACGATCCATCATCGCTTGCCTGCAGGTGGCCCATGGAGCTGTCCAACTCCTGCAAGAGTGTTGTCATCTGCGCCTGGCGGGCAGTCATCGCTTTCTGGCTGAGCAGGATTTCTCCCATGCGATTGACCAACTGATCAAGTCTTTCCACGCTTGCCCGTACCGAAGTTCGACGTTCTGTCCCCTTATAATCAGGGGCGTTGGCTTCATCCTGGGCGGCATCGAGCGTTCCCGACTCGAGAGCCTTGACCACCGTATCAACATTCACGCTGATGCCGCCACTTGACTGCGCCTGCGCCATCAAGGCCTCAATGGCGTCCGTCGCAACCAACAGCACATCAACCAGGTCTGAGCTGAACTCCTGTTCACCGCTTTGCAGATTTTTAAGCAGGTCCTCCAGTCGATGAGCGACACCAGCGAGCTCAACCAGGTCAACCATATTGGCCGACCCCTTGAGCGTGTGCGCGCTGCGCAACAGCTCGTTAAGCTGTTCCTCGCTCAAACCTTCTTTTTCGAGAGAGAGAATCCCCTTGCGCAACGACTCAAGATGCTCTTCCGCTTCGCGGATGAATATGTCAACGTACTTGCTTTTTTTCATTCGACTCACATGGCTGAACTCACGAAAAGGACCATTCAGGCTCAATCCATCTGGTAACCGATCCGGAACGCACCCCAATGCTTACCTCTAACATAGACCGGAGCGCTGATATCGAGCATCTTTTCGCCGGTATCACGCTCGTAGGGCTGGGTCAGCAAGCCCTTCTGGTTGCGAGCCGCCTTGATCCCTACGTCGTGGTCGAATATCCGTTTGGTACGGTTGCCAACCAGATCGGTCTTGTAATCACCGGTCAGCGGTTGGGTATATTTGCTGTTATGGGTCGGCAGATAACCGTTACGATCTACGAGCACCGCAAAAGCCACCATCTCATTGTTTAAAAATTGATCCTGGTAAGTCTTGATCGTCTCATCCATGTAGCTGTCATAGCAGGTATGATATTTCTTCGGATCGGTATCAGGAATCGGCTGGTAATTCTCGTCAAAGAGATCCTCTATTGTGAATCGACCCCGCTCCACAGCCTCTGTCAGAACACGCTCCATTTCCTTGGAACCTACCATCGCTGCGGCCTCACCTTTAGACTGCAGGTTTTCATCAACCAGGTCCTGTAACCGTTCAGCCAGAGCCGTCAACTCGGCAATCGCCTGTGTCGTCTCTTGCGAACTCGTCGCCACCTGCACGGCAACATCGCGAACCTCGACAATCGTTTCTGTCATCTGCTCGCTGGCCGTAGTCTGCTGTTGGGTCATCAGTTTAATCTCGCTCGCGGCACTGGTTGTCTCAACCACGGCGCCGGTAATTTTTTCCAACGCCTCTGAGATATTCACCACCAGGCTGCTCGCCGCATCAACACCTTTCGAGCCCTCTTCGGTCAACATAATCGTGCTGTTGGTCGCCTGCTGAATCTGCACGATCAGCGCCTTAACCTGGTTAGTGGCATCTGCGGTGCGATCCGCCAGACGTCGCACCTCGTTGGCCACGACCGAAAAACGTTTGCCAGCCTCTCCAGCCCCGGCGGCTTCGATCGCCGCGTTGAGCGACAAGAGGTTGGTCTGGTCTGAGATCTCATCGATAATATCGATGATGCCGCCAATCTTCTGGGAATTCTCTCCAAGCTCCAGCATCGCTTCGGCGATCGACTGCACCTGGCCTTTCAGCTGAGTCATACCCTCAACGGCTGTAGACACCGCCTCCTGGCCTTCGGTGCTTGAAACTGTGGCATTGTCAGCCAGAGATTCCACGCGCCCGGCATTATCCGAGACCTGCTTTGCGGTCGCCGCAATCTCTTCCGAAGTTGTGGTCGCCTGCTGCACTGCGGTTGCTTGTTGCGTCGAACCGGCAGACTGTTGTGCCGAGATCGCCATCAACTCATTAGCGCTGGTCGAAAGCTGCTGAATCGCCTCTTTGACACTCACAACAATGCGATTGCTCTTGTCGATTTCACCCTTCAGGTTTTTGACAATCACCTGGGTCATATTATTGAAGGCACCGGCCAGCTGGCCGACTTCATCGTTTGACGCCACGATGATCCTCTCTTCCAGGCTGCCTTCCGTGATACGCTCTGCAGCACGGGTCAGATCCTTTAAGGGGCGCATCATTCGTGAGACAACCAACAGACAGGTCCCCGAAGCGAAGAGTAAGACCAGCAACATTGAAGTAGCAACGGTGTCACGCAGTTCAACTATGGCCGCTTCTGTCTGCTTCATCGAGAAGCCAATCCTGAAACCGCCCCAGTGCTTGCCACGTACATAAACCGGTGCCGACACATCCCACATCGTCTCGCCCGTATCACGCTTGTAAACCTGGCGCAGATAACCATTGCCATCTTCATTGTTGTACTGCCCGGCTGCCAAGCCTACCGGATCGTTAAAAATCCGCTTGGTTCGATTGCCGACTTTGTCAACGTCAGCATTACCGGTCAGAGGCTTTGAGTACTTGCTGTTGTGAGTCGGCAGGTAACCGTTACGGTCGACCAGAACGGCAAACACCACCATCGGATCTGAGGCTACAAAGGTATCTTGAAAATCCTTGATCATCATATCCAGATATAGATCGTAAGACGTGCGATACTTTGGAATGGCTGAGCCGGCGAGAGGCCCGTCGGTCACCTCCTGGTAATCCGTATCAAAGAGCTGTTCTTCAAAAAACTGGCCACTCGATAAAGATTGTTCCAGCACACCTTCCAGAGCCTTGCCACCGATTTTGGCCAGAGAGCTTGCCTTGACCAGAAGCTCTTCGCGCAAGATTTTGGAGCGTTGTTCCACAATCAGATAGGTCGATATCACCATGATTACAGTCAATACGCCGATCAGTGACAACACAATTTTTACGCTGATTCGATTCATTAATCTCGCCTTTCCATCTATAGAGCTGGTTCGCTGCTTGCGTCAGGTCAGCTGTTACTTTCGTCCTGCTGCTTCTGATCAACAACCAATTCCGGGCGCGCCATGAGCCCCCCCAGATCAATAAGAACCAGGACATCCTCGTTCTCAACAAGTTTTCCTAGAATAAGATCACGGGCTCCGGCTCCAGCACCCTCTGCCAAAGCCTCAATCTGCTCTTCATCGACCCGGGACAGACCCTCGACAATCTCTACCAGCAGGGCCGTTTTGAGTGCCCCCACTTCAACAACAACCAGGCGAAAATCGTTCTGGACCGACTGGGCACCCAGACCAAGCAAAGGGCACATATCGGTCACCGCAACAATCTCTCCACGCAGGTTGAAGATTCCACAGAGGTGCTCCGGCAAACGCGGCACACGCACCAAACGCGGCAACTTGAGGACCTCACGACAGTTTGACGCCGGTAACCCGTAACGTTTATTGCCACAATGCACTATAAGGTATTCGGTGGCTAAAGCCCCAGCACCCTCTTCTTCAGCCTCCAGATTACGCCAGTAATCAGCGCGCATTTCCTGCAGGATTTGTTCTATTTCGTAACCATGATTTTCATCCATGTGCGACCCACTCCAGACAAAGGACAGGTGGACTTCAAATTATCGATCCGAAGGGCAGAGTATAACGATGTTTCAGTTTTGTCAATCACAGCTAAGTTAGCTAATACTAAGCTTTTACCGAGAGTCACAAAAGCCTAAATTGGCACAACCACGGCATCTAGTAAACGCCGTTTAATTATTTACAGGGAGAGAAAATAGACAAGACAACAAGAACTTCTGGGAGCATGCGGGAACGAACGGAAAAGTTAGAGATCGAGAACCTCAGCCAGCTCTTTGCTGACGACCTCGAGAAAGACCCCCCTGGAAAGTCCACCGGAGAAGGGGATAAGGGTCTGATCTGCAGTCTGCTCGAGAATGCGCAAGGTGTTGCGCAAAGAGCGGCGCTTCTTCTCTTTATCCGCCAGACGATCATGAGCCTTGGCAGAAAGATAATGAGCCATAACAAAGGTGGGTTCGAGCCAGAGGACCTTCTGGTATTCAACCAGCGCGCGCTCAAGGAAGCCTTCCATATCGAGAATCAGGCCACGCAGCAAGTAGGCTTCCGGCAACAGGTCGTCCTCTTTGATGGCGCGGGCACAATAGAGACGAGCGTCAGAATACTTACCCCGATTAGCCAACAGCAGGCCTTTCCCGACCAAGCCTTTCGGGTGTGTCGGTTCTATTTCCAGGAGTTGTTCAAAGAGCCGTGTCGACTCGGAAAACTTCTCACGGTCGAAGGCCGACAATGCCTCCCGGTAGAGCGTCTCAGGATCACACGCTAAAGCCCCTACCTTTTCTTCCGCCTGGCGCTGCTCCGTTTTAGCCCCAACCAGAGCAGGCGAACGCTTTAGCTTTACCGGATTGACGTGAGCAGGCTTGCCGGGCAGTTTCGCACTTGCGGCAGCTGTTGCGACCGTTCCTTCTAAACCAATCGGGTCTTTACGTTGGTAAAAAAAGGCATTGTTCTGATGATATCGCCGGAACCGGTCGGAAACATTCTGCATGGTCTCCGCATGCCCCAAGAAGAGGTACCCCTGAGGACTGAGAGCCTGACTGAACTTGGCAACAATTTGACGGATTGTTGCCAGCTCGAAATAAATCAAGACATTACGGCAAGACAACAGATCAATCTCACCGGAGCCATCGGCCGCGGCAGGAAAAGATGCTGTCTGCAGATTGAGATAATCGAATCGCACCATACGCCTGACCTGTGCAGACAGAAGATAATGTTTGTCCGATTTCTCAAAATACCTCTCGCGTAGAGAATCCTCCACCATGCGCAGCGAACGTTCACCATAAACCCCCTCACGAGCGTGGCGCAATGAGCGCTTGTTGATATCGGTCGCCAGGATCTGAACATCCCAACCCATCAACTCGGGGAAGTGTTCCAGCAGAAGGATTGCCAGGGAGTAAGGTTCTTCTCCGGTTGAACACCCCGCCGACCAAATGCGCAACTTACGGTGAGCTTTGTTCGCCTCCAGAAGCTTGGGAAGAGCATAGTGGATGAGTGCTTCACGATGGGAACGATAGCGAAAAAAGGATGTTTCACCAACTGTTAGCAGGCCGATCAGCTTGTTAACTTCGTCATAATTATCCGGTGTAGCCGTCAGATACCTGGAATAAGCGGGCAAAGACTCCATACGCAGGGCCTGAATGCGACGCATCAGACCACGCTCCAGGATGCGCTGGTTGTGCTGATTGAAATGCAGACCACTATGCTCAAGGAGAAACTTTTTCAAAGCCGTCAATTCAGGTTCGGCGAAAGAAACTTGCGTCAGGTATTTACGGCTATCGGAGAGGCGCTTCAGACAAACGTCCATGCGTTCACGGTCAAAGGGACGAGCCTGGAAGTCAAAAACATCCAGCATTTCATATTCGAGACTGGCGTCATCGCTAACAACAATGATCGGCACCTGCTTCAGGTGCCGATGCCTTTCGATCCTTTTAAAGATCTCCATCCCGGAACCCTCATAACGGGTCATCCCAAGGACGATCAGGTCTGGCTGATAAGCAGTGAGAGCATGGGTCGGCATACTCCTGGCAGGGCTGCAGGTCACCTCATGGCCGTCACCACTCAACCAACCTCGCAGCTCCTGGCAAAGCTCCATAGCATCGTCTATGACGTATATTTTCAGGCAACTCGGCATATGATGGGTCCAAGACCTTTAGGTTGCACTCTTAAACCAAGACTAACCCTTGGCCAACTTCGCCCAGGTGTCGCGTAAGGTCACACTGCGATTGAACACCAACTTATCTGACTGTGAGCCTTTGCCGTCGACACAGAAATAACCGAGACGCTCAAACTGGAAGGTTTCCCCGACAGCCGCGTCGGCAAGCCCAGGCTCTACAAGAGCATCAGCAAGCACCTCGAGAGATTCCGGGTTGAGGAGCTCGCGATAATCACGATCCTTCTCAGAGGCAGGGTCGGCAACACTGAGCAGACGATCATAAAGACGGACCTCAACCGGCACAGCGTGCTTCGCAGAAACCCAGTGGATGATTCCCTTTACCTTTTTACGTCCTTCCGGCAAAACGCCACCACCAGTCTCCGCATCGTAACTGCAGCGTAACTCTGTGACCTCACCACTCACGGGGTCCTTGATCACCTCATCGCAGCGAATGATATAACCATAACGCAGCCGCACTTCACGATCCGGGCCCAGTCGGAAAAACTTCTTCGGCGGATCTTCCATGAAATCATCCCGATCAACGTAAATCTCACGACCGAAAGGAATCGTTCGGCTGCCCATTTCAGGTTTTTTAGGATGCTTGGGGGCTGTAAACTCTTCGCTCTGCCCTTCCGGATAATTGGTGATGGTCACCTTGAGTGGACGCAAGACCCCCATGGCACGAGGTGCTATCTGATCAAGGTCTTCACGAACACAATCTTCCAGGGTGCTCATATCAATAACACTGTCGCTCTTGCCGACACCGATTCTTTCACAGAAAGTGCGAATTGCCGCGGCGGTAAAGCCACGGCGTCGCATTCCCGAGAGGGTCGGCATGCGCGGATCATCCCAGCCGGAGACATGCTTTTCATTGACCAACTCCAGCAGCCGGCGCTTACTCATCACCGTATAAGTCAGATTCAGACGTGAAAACTCGATCTGTTGTGGATGATAAATCTCCAGCGCCTCACAGAGCCAATCATAAAGAGGCCGATGATCCTGAAACTCGAGGGTGCAGAGAGAGTGGGTGATCTGTTCAATGGAGTCTGATTGCCCGTGAGCGAAATCGTACATCGGATAGATACACCAGGCATCGCCGGTGCGGGGATGCGTCGCACGCAGAATCCGGTAAAGCACCGGGTCGCGAAGATTCATATTGGGCGCAGCCATATCAATCTTGGCACGCAATACCCGTGAGCCATCATCAAATTCACCCGCACGCATGCGTCGCAGAAGGTCGAGATTCTCCTCAACAGTACGGCTGCGGTAAGGGCTCTCTTTGCCCGGCTCCGTCAAGGTGCCGCGATATTCACGCATCTCCTCGGGAGGCAGATCACAAACAAAGGCCAGCCCTTTTTCGACCAGTTTTTCTGCAAAAGCGTACAAAGCCTCGAAATAATCCGAGGCGTGATATTCATGCTCGCCCCAGTCAAAACCGAGCCAGCTCACATCGATTTTAATAGCATCGATATATTCCTGCTCTTCCTTGACCGGGTTGGTGTCATCAAAGCGCAGGTGACATCGCCCCTGGTAAAGAGCGGCCAGGCCGAAATTGAGACAGATCGATTTAGCGTGACCGATATGCAGATAACCGTTGGGCTCGGGCGGGAAACGCGTAACAACGCTTTTATGCTTACCGCTGGCCAGATCCTCATCGACGATATGACGGATAAAGTTGGGGCCCAACTGCACAGGGGGATGACTCATATGAAGGCTACTCCTCGAATTTATTTTCAGTATTCAGCTAAAATCCGGGCCTCAACACAAAGTTTCGCCTCGGACAATATCTCGTTAAACCTATTAACTATCGCTGGTGGCCATCAACACTACTGCATGTGCGGAGATACCTTCACCGCGGCCGGTAAAGCCAAGCTGCTCGGTTGTTGTCGCCTTCACATTCACGCAGCCACCCGGGATCTGGCAAACCTTAGCCAAGTTGACCACCATCTGGGCAACAAAAGGTGCCAACTTGGGACGCTGTGCAACGACAGTCGTGTCCAGATTGCTAACCCGAAAACCCCGGGCCGTTGCCAAACCGACGACATGTTCCAGAAGCAACACACTATTGATTCCCTTGTAGGTCTCATCAGTGTCAGGGAAGTAACGTCCTATATCACCAAGACCCAGAGCGCCGAGGATGGCATCAGAAACCGCATGCAGCAAAACATCAGCATCTGAATGCCCGTGCAGACCATACTCGTAGGGAATGGTAACGCCTCCCAGGATCAAAGGACGATCGGGAACCAGGCGATGCACATCGAAACCATGACCAATGCGTATCATGTCAGAGAGACCTCTCCTGCCGCGATCAAGGCCCTGGCCAGGGCCAGATCTGCCGGCGTCGTTATCTTGATATTGTGTGGATGGCCGGGAAGAACAGCAACCGGCCAACCGCACCATTCAACCAGGGAGGCATCATCGGTGCCAAGGTAGCCACCAGCGTAAGCCCGTCTGTGAGCTTCACGAATTCTATCGCAGCGAAACGCCTGGGGGGTCTGCACCTGCCAGAGCAGGCTTCTATCCAGGGTCGAGCGTACCAGCCCGTCAAACACTTCTTTGATCGTATCCTGTGCCGGAACAGCCAGAATCGCAGCTCCCTCGACAGTAGCCATTTGCACCAGTGGACCTATCTGCTCCTGCGGAAAAAAAGGGCGAACGCCATCATGAATCAGAATCACGTCCTGATCCGCAGCGCCACAAGCCTCCAGCCCATTACGTACAGAGTCCTGACGTTCTGCGCCCCCGGCAATCACGATACCGATCTTTTCCAGACCATAGCGTTCTACAAGGTCGGCCCGACAAGTGGCGACATCCTCCTCAGGAACAACCAGGTGAATTGACGAAACTTGCGGCTGATCAGCAAGCCGCGACAGCGTCTGTACCAGAATCGGCCGATCACCAAGCTCCAGGTACTGCTTTCTCGTATCACCACCGATCCTGCTGCCGCTGCCTGCAGCAGGGATCAGAACATGAACATTCATAGGCTTTTCCTGTCGTCAGTCGTCAAAAGTCCTGCCTACCAGCCTTTCGGCTTTGCAAGGGGGTCCCAAAAACCACTCATGTGCGATTCGACCTGCTATTTCTATCGTATTTACTGCCATTTGAAAATAATTAATTAGAAGACAGTTTCGCTGACACAAATAATAAGGGCCGAGTGCACATTAGCACCCGGCCCTAAATTCTTGTTTCATTCCTTCAGAAATCAGTTGACCATATTTTCGAGGCGTTCCGTCACCATATCTTCCTCGATCCCTTCGGCAAGAGCCAGCTCCTTGACCAGCAGCCGTCTAGCAAGCTCGAGGACTTTTTTCTCGCCGTAAGAAAGTTCTTTCTCTTCCTTGATCAGATAAAGCTCGCGCAGAACTTCAGCAACATCAATCGGGTCACCCGTTTTGATCTTATCGTTGTATTCACGCTGTCGGCGGCTCCAGGAAGCAATCGCCAAAGAGCCAACTTGCTTTTCCTCGAGGACATTGTATATTGTCTCGACTTTGTCTTTACTGATCAGAGTACGCAAACCAACCTGACTGGCATTGCCCACCGGGACCATAATGGTCATATCGTTATCTATGATACGCAGGATATAAAAATCGTTGATTTGACCGCAGAACTCGCGAGACTCAATATTTTCAACAACACCGACCCCTTGTGCAGGGTATACAGCTCGGTCACCAATTTTAAACATTATTGTTATTTCTCCCTATGGAAATAGACAACTTAGCACAAGAGGCCTCTGCAGTCAAGGAAACCCAGATTATTCGCGGGTTTGTTCACGCAAGAGCCTCGACAGAACAACAAACTGTCGAGAGGACAAAATGCGTATTGGTGTAATCGGCTCCGGAGCTCTTGGGCTTTTTTATGGAGGCCTGTTGCAACGGGCCGGACATGATGTTCATTTCCTCCTGCGTCGCGACTACCAGTCGATCACTTTATCGGGCTTGAAAGTCACTTCACCTCGTGGCGATTTCCACCTGCAACAAGTCAAGGGCTACCGCAACAGCACAGAGATAGGCCCGATCGATCTGGTCTTGATCGGCTTGAAAACCTATGCCAATCAGTCACTTATTGAACTTGTCAGCCCGTTGGTGTCCGACGAAACCACAATCCTGACCCTGCAAAACGGCCTCGGCAACGAGGAGCTGTTGGCAACGGCCTTCACCGCGGAGCAGATCGTAGGTGGGGTTGCCTTTCTCTGCTGTAACCGCGGCGAACCCGGCACAGTTCACCACCTTGACCAGGGCTCCATCCGCATCGCTGAATTCGCCCAAAAACCGGGCAGCAGACTCGAGGCCCTGTCCAAAACCTTCAATCAAGCGGGCATCCCCTGCACCACTGGCAGCGACCTAACCCGAATCCGTTGGGAAAAGTTGGTCTGGAACATCCCCTTCAACGGCCTCTGCGCCTTAACCGGCCTCCCGACCAATCAACTTCTCAGCGGACCGGAAACCAGGCAGCTGATCACGGAAATCATGCAGGAAGTGATCGCAGCCGCCAACCAGCAAGGGTTATCGGAAGCCATCGATGCAACGGCCACTATTGAACCGATGCTACAGACAACTGCAGGCATGGGCGCCTACCGGCCAAGCATGATGATTGATCGTCAACAGGGAGCACCCCTGGAGCTTGCCGCGATCTATGCGAACCCGCTGCAGCAGGCCGCTCGCACCAAGACGCCGATGCCCCGGACCGCCATGCTCCATGCCATTCTGCAAGCAACCGAGCCTCCAACGTCCTAAATATGACCTGAAACTTCTGCTGGCACAGCAACTGGTACAAGCCAAAAGGAGCTTGGCATGCCATGTTGAAGAACAGCAACCAATCGAGCAACGCGCCGTCCAGCAAGCACAGTCTCAGAGGACAACACTCAAGGGCAGCCACCCATACCCACAACATCCTCAGCACACCTCATCTTATTACGCGAGGCAGAACCTATTACTTCCGTATCGCCATTCCGAAAGACCTCAGACAAGACTTCCCCCATAGAGAGATTAAACGTTCACTCAGAACCAGAGACATTAGAGCAGCAAAGGGCCTAGCTTCAGCTTATGAGAGCGAAGTTCAAAACCTCTTTGCCATCCTTAGAGTGAAGAGGCTGACCATACCTGCACCCGACAGGACACACAGGGCACCCACTAGCCCATTACTAGGGCAAACAACAGCACCAAAGAGCATGTGGACACGACCAGAAGAGGCTCCAGCGTCACTATTTTTCAGCGAAGCAATCAACCAATATGTGAAGGAGCGAAAGCAAAGATGGTCTCCAAGAACCGCGCTAGAGTTTACAAGCACCTTGAAGCTTCTTCTCACTATCCTCGGGGACAAGCAGCTGTCTCACATAACTCGCCCAGACTGTGTATCTTGCCGGGATCAACTTTTGAACGGTAAGGGGAGACAGGGGGCTGGCAAGCAAAAGCCAAGGGGCCCAAAAACAGTAAACCAACATCTAACCCTATTGAACAGTGTATTTAAATGGTCAGTAGATCAAGGATTCATGAACAGGAATCCAGCCGAAAGGCTCACGATCCCCCTAAAGACTAGAGCCACCGAACAGCGAAAAGCATATTCATCGACTCAGCTTCAAACCGTCCTTTCCAAGTTACCTGACCCTCAAGGTAGCCACCCAGAGAGATACTGGATGCCGATCATCGCTCTTTACACAGGTCTTCGACTGGAAGAGATAGCCCAATTGCGCCTGTCTGACTTAATCTCACTAGACGGCGCTCTATGCTTTAACATAGACGGTACCCACCTGAAAACGGCCTCCAGCAAAAGGATTGTGCCTGTCCACCCGCAACTCCTCAAACTAGGTCTCAAGGTGCATATTGAACAGACAAAGACAACCGAGTGCGATGCCTATTTGTTTCCACGGCTCCCCGCAGACCGCTTTGGCCGTAGAGGCAGGTTCATAGGAGAATGGTACGGGAAATTTCTACGCAAAAAGTGTGAAATTACAGATTCAAAAGTAACCTTCCATTCCTTCCGTCATTCCTTTGCCACTGCCCTTAAACATGCTGGAGCTGAAGGCCCTATGATCGCTGAGTTGCTTGGTCACACATTGCAAGGCCAAACGTTTGGTCGTTATGCTAAAGAGTATAAGCCCTCGATGCTCTATGCGGCTGTCTCTAAGATCGTATTCGATTTTGACTAGCAAGGAGGAGAAGGTGGTATGAATAGTGAGCAACGCTATTATCGCCCAGATCGCACCAACAAGGGTCACAGATTGCTAGAGCAGTAACAAAAAAAACTATGTGCCGTAGAGGCTACCCAAGGAGTCTTGACACGCTGGTAGGCTTAAACTGACATCCTCGGCTAGTTGTCATACCGGAGTGATTCAACTTGTCAGCAATATAGGTCAAACTCCTGCCACCGGTTCGCATCTCCCTAGCCATAGTCAGGGCTTGATGGTTTCGCTCAATGGCAAGCTCAGTTCGGACTGTCCGCCCTTTAGCTCGTGCTGCGTTAGTCAAATTCTGCGGGCTGCCATTGATCTTCTGTCGCCCTTCCCTGCGCCGCTTGGCATCCAATGCAGCCTTCGTTCTGATACTGATCAGCTCTCGCTCCCGCTCGGCAACAGCGAAGATCAGCGTTAGCGTGAACTTGTCGGTGTTGGGGCAATCACAGCAGGTTAGTCTGCCGTCAAGGTCTTCTAGTATGGTCAGTGCATCCATAACACTACGGCTCAGCCGGTCTGCTTTCGCTACGATCAGCGTATGATCTCCCAGCTTGCACAGCTTGATTGCTTTGGCCAGTTCCTTCCTACCGTTAGTAGTTGAACCGGATGCAATGTCTGTAAACTCGCCGACTATCTCGCCGTCCTTGGCGAAATGCTCGACAATCGCCTGCTGACCCTCAAGCCCTAAGCGACTCTCGCCCTGTGCTTTGGTGCTAACCCTGTAATACGCAACGTAACTCATGCAAGACCTCCCTCTCCAATGTTTTACATACTATAAACGACCGTTTATGGTATGTAAAGCATAGCGGCATGGGTTAACTTGTGAAATCTATGACGATCTCGACTCAATGCACCCATATCAGACGTTTAAAGAGTCGGAATCTCAACATAATTCAGGCATCAAAACGCCCAAAAGCATGCCTATCTACTCCACGTTTAAGGTTTACGCTTCCGCCAAACAGGACCGGAGGAGACCGGTCCCAAAATGTTCATGGCCAATCAGTCAGTTCAATATTTGAGATGGTCCTTCGGGAGGGACAGGGGAAATACAACTCGAAAGTTTTTCACTACTGGGCTGATGTGGCAGATTTTGCATGAGTTTGCTCCGCTACCACCCCTCCGATGAGCGGGACTTTTTTGTGTAGGGGGTCTACTTGGCTGAGTAGTTCGAGTTAAGCACGGGGAGCCAACTAGTACCAGAAGTGGGCACTCTTTTCAGGCTGCCTGCTTTTGACTTGTTCAGCAGCCCTGCCACGGCACCATAGCTGCCCTGCAGCCGCACTTCTTTACCATCAACCTTGATCTCGTCAACTAAGAGCCGCAGGTACTCCTTGCCGAAGTTGCAGTCTTTATCCTGCAGGCGCTGCTTAAGTGCGTTGCAGAAAGCATCTATCTTCTTCGTGCTCAGCTGCGAGAGTGGCATTTCCTTCTGTCTTCGCAGACCTGCCATTTCAGTCAAAACCTCTTGCCGCCTTGCCTGATGCTTATGTGCCCTTTCACGAAGAGTCTGCCCCATTGGCAGCAGGCCTTGCTCTACTGCTTCGAATAAGCGGTCTGTGGCCTGCTGTATGGCGTCCAGTTCCTTCTTTAACTGACGCAGGGTGTCATCATGCTTGGAACGGGATTGCTTTAGCTTGGCTCGGAACTCGTTGAGCATCACGGCAACACGTGCAGGAGTGAAAACCTTTTCCGAGACAGCTTGTAGAATTAGCTGATCGAGCTTCGCCATAGGAAGGTTGCTACTGTTGCAGGTGTCTTTACCAAGGTTGATTTTGGATGTGCACTTGTAATAGCGATACTTACCGCCTTTGCCCGTTGCAATGGTCATGCTTGCACCACAAGAGCATTTCAGTAGACCAGTTAAAAGCGTTGGGGAATTGACAACCCGTGAAGGTGTGTTCTTCGGAGATCGTGCACCACGTAGCTGCTGAACTTTGTCAAAGGTACCGCGATCAGTGATCGGAGGCACCTTTGACATAACCCATTCATCTCTAGGTTTGACTTCGTTCGTTTTACCGCACCTCTTGTTAAAGTAATGTTCACCGACATAAACCGTGTCAGCAAGCAGGGCACCAACGTTGGCTTTGCTCCATTGTGATCCTCTTCGAGTTGTTCCCCGTTGGTTGAGGTGGTTAGCAATCGGTTGCATACCGAAAATCTTTCCCTTGAGGCCACTGGTATAAAGATCAAAAACCTTGTTCACGATCATGGCTTCGGTGAGATCGACTTCCAACTTCTTTTTGTTGCCGTGTCGCCCAGGTAGATCGACTTCAACAACACGATAACCGAAAGGTGGAACGGAGCCATTGAAGTAACCTTGTCGGGCGTTCTCCTTCATAGCTCGCAGGGTGTGCTTGCCATTCTCTTTGCTCTGGTATTCATCGAAGAGACTAAAGATTCTTTTAGCCATATCTCCCGATGGGTCATCACTTGTTTGTTGTGTGATCGACACGACCTTGACGCCATGTTTGTTCAATTGCCTCTCGTATAAGCCGAACTCCAAAGCGTCGCGAAAGAAACGGGAGAGGCTATGCACGATGATGAAATCAACAGGCGCAGGCTTGATGCAAGATTCTGCGATCATTTGCTGAAACACTGGTCGTTTGTCATCGGTAGCAGATGCACCAAGCTCTTGATACTCCAATGCAACAGAAATTCCTTGCCGCTCGCACCAGTCACGCATTTGCTGCAATTGGTCAGGAATGGAAAGCTCTTTCTCCGCCTGCCTTGCCGTTGATACTCGTGCATAAAGTGCTGCAATCATAATTACACCTCGTCCGTGTCGTCCATTCGTAAGACTTGCCCGATCAGTTCTGCCAGTTGGGTGTTAACAAGTTGCATTTCATCCATACCGACTTGATCTTCTGGGATTTCCAACTTTATGTGAACAGTCAGTTCATTATTTGCACCAGTCATTCATGATGCACCGCCTTCTTTGCGTAATGTATTCCTGCCCGTTCCATGCCTTGCCGTTTTGCTTCCTAAAAGTTTTTCCAATTCCTTACCGAAACCATTATTGCCGAGTTCATCCAAGGCAAACTTTCTATACGCTTGAAACTGGCTTGAAGGCATGCCGACCTCTGCCACCTGTAACAAACGAGTGAGGTGAGGGTTCAACAACCTTTCGATGTCTTCTTTGCTCACCATTGTCCGTGCCTAAATTTATTGATTCGTTTTTCAACGTCATCCTGCCAAGATAACGGCTCGTGATGTTGCCTCATCTTAAAGGTTAAGTAATTTAGTGCCTCGTCCATATCAAGCTCAGCCTTGTTGGTCTGGACACAACGAACAGCAGCAACGCTTTTCAAATAACCAAGGATGCTGATGGCCATGCGCTCCATGCGTTCTTCCAATGCCGCAGGTCGGCCAACGACTCTATGTACTCCCAAGCTGTTGAGATTGGCAATTTGGTGTTGCAGGTCTTGCCAAAGAGGGTGCAGCGGCCAGCGTGAAGAGTTGCTATCATTGGTTGGCACACGCAAGGTGTCATGATCTGTAGCAAGATAGCGCAGCAGGTCGCCTTGTTGGTCTTTCAGGTCATCAAAAGTATTGATGTCGTGTTGCCGCAGGATGGACTTACGTATCTGCCATTCAATGCGCCAAACTTCCTTGTCCATCTTCCACATGAGATAGAACCAGACCTTGTGACTCTGCTGCTGAATCTCTGCAACCTTGTCATAAACACGCAGAACAATATCGCCCTTTCCAAACTGAAAGGTTTGCACCTTCTTCGCCTCGCGGTACTGAGTGTCTTTGATTGATCGAGAGACGAAGTCATCTTCTGTAAAGTCTATTTCTGGAAGGTGATAGTCAAAACAGTAATCAACACGAGAGAGGGCTTCTTGACGGTGTGGAGTGAATCCGGCAGATCGCGCCCATGATAGGAACTTTTCGTGGAGTAGCCATGCTGATTGGCGCCAGAGAGCTTGAGATCGAAAGGTTACATAGAAGTTTGGTTTATTGAATTCACCGCATTCAATCTTGAAATCCTCATTCTCAAGAACGAAGGGATATCCGGAAGAAGTGCCGTATGCTTTAAGCAAGAAACTTGTGCCGGCCAGATCAAGTGCTACAGGAATCTTACCTTTTGATTGACGTATAGCCTCTTTCATCTCTGCCATTTTCACAAAATCAATAGCTGTCACTCCACGAGGCTCAAGGAAATAAGAGCACACTACAGTGTCGATGCCGTTAATTAGTAATTTGAAAGGATGAATGCTCATAATTATTCTTTTGTCTTGGCCTCAATTTCGGCTTCAAGTTCTCTTAAGTATTTGTCTGTCAATTTAGAAAAACGTGCCCTTGGCCCAATGTCCTCATATTCTTTTTCACCGGAGTCAGGATGAGTGAAAAGGTATTTCCCTTCGACAGTGTCCAGGCCTTTGGCAAATTGATCTAGAGCCGTAGCAAGTAAATCACCAATGACCTCAGTCTTGGTTTTGCGAGGATACATTTCACAAAGCGCTGAAATCTTTGCGGCCACCTGTATTGGGAGTCGCAGAGAAGTTTGCTTCGGCGTTAGTTTCGAGTGGTCAGGTGCTTCCCATACTTTTATTAAATCTTTGGGTTCCATGTGTCCTCCGTGTTTTTGTAAATGTCACTGTGACATTCACAGTATTTCAGCGAACTTTTCAGGTCAAGGGAAAAGTGAACAGGCTCGCCAACAAGAAAACGGGGGAACGTGCGCTATCCTTCGGGCGCTTCCCCCTTCTCGCTATGCTCGATTCCTTATGGACGATAAGAGGTAACTAGATAAAATGTTTGACGATATTTGTTTAAGAGGTTATTAATGGTTCGCCCTGGGAGAGAAGTTGAGCGACCTTCCACTCTAGGAAACGTCCCCTGTTTCTTCGTGGCGATTTATTTGTGTCTGGGGATTTTGGACAACCAATAAGGGGACACAGTGAAAATACTGATCTATGCAATACTCTTTCTGGCTATCGCCACCACAGTACATGCACAATTCTTTAAGTGGGTCGATGAAAATGGCACTACTCACTTCAGCGACAAACCTCATTCTGTCAACGCAAAAGCAATCACCGTGAAGACTAACGGCGTCACTTACCACGCTCCTCCCAATCAGAGACAGCGAGTTTCAACAAGAACCGTCACCAAGACAACTTCCTATGCCAAGAAGGTTAAAGCACCAAAGCAACGTAAAGTAATCAGCGCAGCCGATTATAAAATTTCAGGAAGTGCTGGCAAGCTTGGGAATGATGTTATGCACGTGTCTGGAAGAGTCGGCAAAGGGCCAGTTTGCAAAGACATGGTAATCAGGGCCACGGCCCGTAATGAGAATGGCTTGAGCGCATCAGTTACAGAAAGAACACATCTATCCTCTTCTGGTGGTTCGACTACTTTCAGCGGTGAACAGAAAGTCTATGGCAGTGCTGAGGACAGAAGTTTTTGGGAGTTAGCAAGTGTTACAGTCAGTTGTAACGACTAAACTTTTGCTTTCAACAATAGGAAGCATCCCGAAGTAAAATCCGTAGAATGTATTTTGAGACCCCCGTGTTACTGAAACGGGGAAGACACTTGTTGTGTCTGAGCTTGTGGATATTACGCCACTACCTATTTTTTTAATCATCAGATATTAGGTCAACAATGGCTAAAAGAAAAAAAAACAGGCAAACGCAAAGTAAACTAGAGCTTTTGCAGCACCTCTCTGAACATACTCAGTTTATGCAGATGTCACTAAGTGCCTTTGATAAGGGCTTCGTGGGTGAAGCAAAAAGACTTGCTGTCAGTTTACGAGTTATTCTCCACCAAACAAACAATTCACATTCCCTTTTGAGACAGCTGAAAGTTCAATCTGGTTTTTATGATACGGCCCATGACTATGACCCTAAGAACCTAATGACACATCATGGCTTAGTGGGAATACGTATAAGCCCTACCGGAACACAGTTCACTCCGCATCTGACTCCTGAACGACATATCACCAAACAACCATTCCCGAAGTGGTGGAACAAGATTGTAATTGTTGATAAAAATAAATCTGAATTTTCTCGTAGGCAATTAGTCTTAGCATTAGCAAACCAAGACGGTGGAGCACATGTCGATCCGGAACTTGATCAATCATATGCTAACCTAAGCAGGCACAACTCGGTCGGCTGGGTCGTGGGTAATGGGATAACAGAGACCCCTCTTGAGAATGTTGAGTTATTCAGCGTTAGACAAATTGCACACGAAACCTTACTGACCTTAAACGACCTTTTACCACCAGTTCCAAAGTAAGACGAGTCTTCAAAAATGTAATATAGGCGCAACCTCAAGATAGGACTGGACGAGTGATATAGCAGAGGTCGCAAGAGAATTTTCTACAACAGGATCCGGCAATACTTTGCCGCCGGTTATCGTGAACCAGTAGGGCGGGTAAAATGAACGCAGAAGATGAAATCAGGTTTTTACGCACATACAAGGACTTCATCTATTACTTCAACATGCTTGAACGGAATATCGGCTATTGTCTTCGATATTGCTTAACTAAAAAGGGTAATCGAAACCCAGAGAGGTGGCTTTCTGCCAGTTTCGACTCTAAGGTCAAGAGGGTCATTGCCCTAGCGAAGCAACACGGAATTAGTGAGACTTTTTCTGATTGGCACACTGAGGTTCAAGCATGCAAACATTTGAGAAATATTATTTCACACGGATCTTGGGAGTGGAAGTGGTGGTTACCTGAACCAATTTACTTCCATGCTCCAGAAATTGAGAATGGTGAAGGCCAGTTTACCACGGAGGAGTTTCAGCATAAGCTTGTCTATCTAAAAGATGTATCTAAGAAGTTTCGTACTATTCGAACCAAGCTCGAAAGAGCTGTTGAATCATCAGTCCAACCAGAAGTTGTAGCGGACGACTTTCGGCACCGCTAAACTTTACGTTAAAGAATCATTCCTTCATACCAGTGCCCATCTTCGTCTGTACTGGGGAGCCATGCTTGACTCGAACTATGGGCTTACTTCTCCTATTAACACCGACTTACGAGAAGAAAACGGCTTCTTATTGATAGAGGTATTCAGGAAGCTCTTTAATACACAAAACGATGGCCACCAGGATCAATTCCGAGTGGCCATTTTCTATTTATCAGGGTCAGTAAGAATTTCGCAAAACTGCCAATGTTTCACCCTTCAAACAATGTAGTAGGATTTACGGTAAAAGTACTCTTGCAAGAATCAAGCACCCTACCTGTTAGAAAAATCTTCCTAAAACTCAGTATCCCTAAGAAAAATTAAGTAGATAGTTATAGATTTGTATTACATTCACATTACTTTTAATCCTTTTGTGAGAAATTTTTGAGAACCGTATGCTAATTTACAGTAATTAGAAATATAACAACGGTTTATGGATACTTTAATCCTTTGACTGAAAAAAATATCGATTCGCGTGGATGAACTTCCCCATTGGGGGGGGGTAACTCAATACATGTTTAAGTTTGCGAAGCTTAAATTTAGTTCCCGGGGGGGGCTTGATGTGCAGAAGACAACTCTTCTTGTATTAGTTTTAATATTATTTACTAATCCGACTTTCGCAGGCTTAATTGGAAGCGCTCATGACTTTGGTGGTTGTGGTATCTGCCACAGCGTCCACAATGCCGCAGGCGGTGGGGGCGCCATCTTTGTTGAGGAGCCAGTATATGCTACCGATTTTTATAACAGCAGCACGCTCGATGCTGACATCACCCTAGCGGGCGTTAACGCCAGCGATGCTCCCTTTTGTCTCACATGCCATGATGGCGCCAGCGTAACAGACGGAGAAATGAAAACCACTATCTATCAGACTAGTCTTGATCTAACTACTGATTTATCTAATGATCATCCTACAGGCTTTACCTACTCCGTGGCTGCTCTAGCAGACCCGGAAATTAGAGCGGCGGGAAACCTTCCCAACCCTGATATGGTTCGTTTCGGCCCAACTCGAGATCAGATGTGGTGTTCTTCCTGCCATGATGCTCACGGTGGGGTCGCAAACACCCCCATGTTGGTTATAAATAATGAAGGCTCCGCCCTCTGCCTCGCATGCCACATCAAATAACGTCCTCAACGTGACATGATCTTTGCGGCTCGTTTCCACGGCAATTGCAGAGTTTAAGTTAAACAATCACCTAATTCGCGAACAGATCTAAAAAAGTGACATGAATCCTTTCTCCTGCTTATTGTTTATCACTCTTTTGCTCGCAACTTTTATGCAAGGATGCTCATCACCTCCTGAGAACATGCGGATTTTGTGGCCGCCCCCACCAAAAGAGGCCCGTCTAGAATTTGTCGCTACATATACATCTCAAAATGATTTTTCAAAATCTAAATCGGAAAAGTTCCTGGACACGATTTCTGATGCCTTTGGACCTGCCTTCATCGCCCCATTTGGTGTCCTCAGCGACGGGAAAGGTAAAGTGTTTGTCTCAGACCGACTCAGGAAAGACATCACGATTGTTGACTTCAACAAAAAGGGCATTTCTTTCCTAGGAGAAAACGTATCGTTTGGGCGTCCCTTAGGGATGGCCATGGATGATGTGGGGGGCATCTATGTGGCTGATGGCAAAAGGAACAGGGTTGTCGTTTTTCCGCCCAACGACCTACCAGCCTATTTCATCGGTGATCAAAGTACCCTCGAAAGGCCAGCTTACATTGCTATCAATAATAACCTCGGGCGACTTTATGTCTCGGACGGAAAGAGCCATCGGATTGCTGTGTTCGACATGAACGGCAAACACCTTTTCTTCATTGGCAGCGTTGGGTCAGATAAAGGCCAATTCTTTGCACCACAAGGACTGGCCATTGACCATGATAATAATTTGTTTGTCGCAGACATGCTCAATTCCAGGATCCAGGTTTTTGACGCTGATGGGAAATTTGCCTATTCCTTCGGGAGACAAGGTTCTAGATACTGGGATTTCGAGAACCCAAAAGACCTAGCCTTCACCAACGACGGCACCCTCTATATCCTTGATGCTCGAAAGGCTCTTTTAATGGCCTACACGCCCAAGGGTAAGCTGAAATATTTCATAGGCAACGAGACAAGATCTGCCCATCCCCTTGCTTTCGCGTCTCCTTCCGCTATTTATATTGATGGGTCGGACAGGATATACATCGCGGATCAAGTGAACAAACGATTTTCTGTTTGGCAACACTTAACCAAAGCTTATCTCAAAAAGCACCCCATCACTGAAAAAGAACTGGGCGTCCTGCGTCGGCGATCTGAAAACGTTAGCCCTACCGCGATTAAGTAATTCATACAAAATTCAAAGGACGTTTTAGTAGTATCCCCAAAGGGTTTAGATTTTGTCATTAATCATCCAGTAAAATTCTCATAAGTCACGACTTATGAGAAGAAAAACGGGTTCTTATTGATAGAGGTATTCAGTAAGCAGTTTAATACACAAAACTATGGCCACCAGGGGACGATCCTTGGTGGCCGTTTTTATTTATCAGGGTTTCTAGTAAACACCTCAAACACGCCAATTCTTAGCATCAAAACAATGTGAGAGGATAAACAAGAAAGAAATCTTTACCCATTTTCCCTCCTAATGTAAATTGATGCTGTCTTATTTGATGTATTCCATGGGGGATGGGAGTGATCAATTTTCTGGCAGGACAATACTGAACAAACTACAGACCGCTGTTGTCGGCTTTACGCTGACCAGCGGTTTTTGCTTTGAGTGTCTATGCTTTTGATGGAGGAATAAAATTGATGGTGACAGGTGCTGAACGAGAAATTTATGAAGCCTCCAATAGCATTATTATCCGTTATGACAATACTGGGGTTCTCCGGTATATAAACAAAACCGGGCTCCTGTTTTTTGGCTATACGTCTGAAGAACTAATTGGACGAGATGTCAGGTGTCTAATCCCCAATGTAGAAAAAGCTTCTGGAAGAGACCTCTCAAGTCTCGTAAAGAACATTGTTGAACTTCCTGCTGAGCATGTGGTTTTCGAAAATGAAAATATCACAAAGGAGGGTAAGACTGTCTGGATAGCATGGACCAACCAGGCGATCTTGAATGAACAGGGAGAAGGCATCGAGATTCTTTCCATTGGCAATTGCATCAGTGCTCTCAAAGAATCAGAAGAAAAGTTAGCAAAAGAGAAAGCTTTACTGCGCAGTGTTATTGACTCTACTGAGGACCTTATCTATTTCAAGGATCGCAACAGTACCTATCTTGGCTGCAATAAGGCTTCCGAGATATTTACCGGAATTACTGAACGAGAACAGCGTGGTAAAACGGATTTCGATTTCTTTGATCCCGAAATGGCAGAACTAATTGTAAAAGACGACCAAAAAGTGATTGAAAGTAATACTTCCGTTCGCACCGAGGAATGGGTTCCTTCACCTGTTTTTGGAAAAGTGCTACTCGACACCGTGAAAGCCCCTATTTATGCGGAAGACGGCCAACCTCTTGGCCTAGTTGGTATTTCCAGAGATATAACAGAGCGCAAGCAGATAGAAGAAAAACTTATAAGAAGCCAGCAGCTACTCACAGAAATGGGTAAGATCAGTAAGGTCGGTGGCTGGGAATTCGATATTGACACCGGAGAACAGAAGTGGACGGAAGAGGTTCACCATATCCTTGAAGTCGGCTTCGACTATGTCCCTAACGTAAAGGAAGGAATTGCTTTTTATTCTGACTCATCAAAGCCTGTTATTGCAGCAGCACTAAAACGTGCAATCGAACATGGCGAGCCGTATGATCTTGAGTTGGAGATAATCACCGCAAAAGGCAACCTTCGGAATGTTCATGCTATCGGTATAGCTGACCTTGAGTATCGCAGGGTTCACGGCATTTTTCAGGACATCACCGAGCGCAAGTCAAATGAAGTAGCGTTGTTGGCAGCTACTCAGGCCGCTGAGGCAGCCAGCCGTGCCAAAAATTTGTTCCTGGCGAAAATGAGCCACGAACTCCGTACTCCCATGACCGCCATCATCGGCTTTGGTGAGTTGTTGGAAGAAGCCGATTTGACTCCAGAGCATAAAAGATACCTTGCAGCGATTAACACGTCTGGCAAAACCCTCTCATCCTTAATCGACGATGTCCTTGCCCTTTCGAAGGTCGAGGCAGGAGGACTTGCCGTTAAGACGAAAGAGTTCCGTCTGCACAAACTCATCACCAATTTGGTTGCAACACAAGAGCGACAAATTGCCAAGAAGAACCTGTCATTCAATATCAGCATAGATAGTGATGTCCCTGATTCACTGATTGGTGATCCGCAGAGAATCCAGCAAGTGCTGCTCAACCTGCTTGGCAACGCCATCAAGTTCACTGAAAAAGGTGACATCGGCATTGCCGTTTCCGTGGTAGAAGAAAACAACCTCAGGGTTCTGCTGAACTTTGCTGTAAGAGACACCGGGATTGGCATTTCGACAGACAGACTAGGATGCATATTTGAGCCGTTTGCCCAGGCTCTCGGTTCCAGCCACGATAACTACGGTGGCTCTGGCCTGGGGTTAACCATCAGTCGGAGTCTTGCAGGCTTGATGGGTGGCACTGTCAGTGTGGAAAGCCAGAAGGGCATTGGCAGTACTTTCCGTCTGCTTATCCCTCTACAAAAAAAACACGACAACATAACAGAGAAGCCTCTTCCCAAGGGCGAGCCATTACGCTGGAGCGGCCCGACTTTAACTGTCCTTCTCGCCGAGGATAACTCTATCAACTCCCAGTTCATCAAGGCGGCTCTGGAAAATATGGGACATGTCGTTACGGTTGCGGAAAATGGTAAGATTGCCCTTGATATTTTGAAGGAGAACACTTTTGACCTTGTGCTCATGGACATTCAGATGCCAGTGATGAATGGTGACGATGTGCTGAGTGTCATCCGTGAACTGGAGCAGCCAAGTGGAAAGCACCAGACAGTGGTTGCCCTCACGGCTTACGCTCTCATCGGTGACAAAGAGAGATATCTGAAGATGGGCTTTGACAGCTATCTAAGCAAACCGTTAACGACCAAAGCACTGATAGAAGAGTTGGTGCGGATAGTCCCTAGTTAGAGCCTAAGTGATACAATCTTACAAATCACGACTTGTAGAAAGAAAAATGGTCACCTGGAAGCGGGTGGTCATTTTCTTAGATTGCAGCACATTTGAGATTTATAGGCTTTTAGATATGCTTCTTTATAGAGAAATAAAATAGTTCTTTGGGGAGGGCCCTGATGAGAAGATGGTTTTTGTTCTTAGTTATTTTGCTTATTGGAGCATGTGGAGCACCACAAAAAAATCAACTTTCCAAGAAAGATATGAGTCAACAATTAAAAGCTGAAACTCTACCACCTGAAATCGACATCAAAGAAGCCAGTGTAGTCAATGAGAAAACACAAAAAGAGGAACCTCACTCTGAATTGCCAGTAAAAGAACTTGCATTGATTGATATCATCCAACAAGAAGGCATACCAGATGATAACTTCTGGCCGAGGAGCAAAGAACAAATTACAATTTACAAAAGAGAAGATCAGTGCACAGTTTATTATTTTAAAGAGAACAAAGTTGTGGAAAAAAAGATTTTCTCAGGCAAAGAATTCCACCAACTAAAAGCAAGCAGTGGATACCCATACAATTTATACAAAGAGTTGGGCGCAATGAAATAGCATTCCTACCAAATCCATCTCAATATAGCCATAGCGCACAGGTTCCCGAAGCAGGTGAGCTACAAGACTACGCTACATTCTTATAAATCACGATTTATGGAACGAAAAACGACTTCTTGTTGATATAGATATTTAGGAAACTCTTTAATCCACAAAACTATGGCCACCCGCTACCGGGTGGCCATTTCTTTGTCTGCCGTGGTTTGTTTCTCCAAACCCTATGATGAGTCATTTCTGCTACTCGTGCTATATTTGATGAGAGCTTAAAATGCGAGGTAGCCTATGAGAATACTTCCCCTGCTTTTATTCCTTGTCCTAACTCCAGCAAATTTCACGTGGGCGGAGTCAACAGTAAACTGTCACTGTTTCCAGGATCGGGCGTATGATCCACAGCGTGCCTATGCGGCTGACCCCTATTTTCTAGCGACCACCCAAAATGCTCTCTTGGCGAACCTGTTTGGTCTAAGTAAGAAGGACGTGGTACGTGCCAAGATGGGAGGTGCTAACGGTGACAGCTTGTGGGTCGGTCATTATCTGGCGAAAAAGAGCGGGAAGACACTCGATGAGATCAAACCTCTCTTTTCAACAGGAGAAGGCTGGGGTTCGGTTGTTAAACAGTTAAACATCGACCCTGAACAACTTGGTCCTCTTTTCGTGGCGGCTCTCAATGACAAAAGAAAATTGGCGACGATTGTGGTCGATGATCAGTTGACTGATAATCTCGATGTGGAGATGTTGCAGTTACAACAGTTGCGTGGCCAGGGAGCGGACAATCAACAGACGGTTATGGCGGTTTTCCTTGGCCATTTGAGTAAACAGGAACCAGTCGAGATATTCAGCCAGGTTGAGGACGGGAAGTCCAGTTGGGGAAATTTGCTCGCTGAACAGGGTCTTTTTAATGGCTCTGAAATCGAGGAGAAATGGCGCCAAATCCTCGGGAAAAACAAGTAAAATACATTTACAGAAGAGGCTTCTGTAGTTGGAAGAGTTTTTATGAATCACGATTAACAGGAAAGCTGTGAAGTTCTAGGATAGACTTCTCATAAATCCTTCCGCAAATGATTCCAGCATATCCTAAGGATTTATAACAAACTAAACGGCTATAGGATAAAGCATTCTTCCCATGTCCCTTAAAAAAGTAGAGAATGAATTATTCCACTCAGAACATACTCGGATTCCCCTGCCTCCGTAGTTGTGGTGACCCTTACTTTTAGGGTTGCGGCATCGAACTCTCATGTTCATCCATGAATTATAAGTTGGGGTATTTCTGTAACCATGTAATTCCAAAACATTCTCCCTATGACGGAATAGGTTGCTTAGCACTGCCTTTATCCTCATTGCCATGTGTCTCTGCATACTCGAGGCGAGCAGCGTTAATCGCCTCAGTCGCTTCTTCAATCGTGTAATAACTGCCAACGTTGATCCTTTTTTTGTTCGCTTGGAAATAGACCTCAAATTTCCCACCGTTGAAATAAACACCACGTACCCCAGAAGCAGATTTTGCGGGAGCCTTGTAGGGGACACCCTTGTCATAGGACTCTCGTGCCTTAAACTTATGTGTCTCAGCTTCTTCAATCGAGTCAAAGGTGCCTACGTTGACTCTCTTGCCTTCAACTTTCACCGTCACTCTCCACCTGCCACGTTCAGCATAGATACCTTCTACACCAGAGGCCGCTGAAGATGGCGTATTCACTATTACTGCCTGTCCATTTGCAACTGCATTCATTGCCTCATCTAGAGCTACTTGGGCAGCTTCAATTGTAGGGAAGGTGCCACCATAGTGTTGCTCTTGACCTTCCCAAAACGTTACCTCCCACTTATTGCCTTTAGGGTAAATGCCTTTGACCCCGGATGATGTTCTGGGAGCGGGCGACTTGGCTTCATATGGAAGACTTTTTTTGACCATATCTCTGGCAATGGCTAACTCCAGAGCAGCCTCTTCCTTGATGTTAAATGTCCCAACGTGATAGGACTTGCCCTTATGACTAAACCTTGCCCTCCATTTTCCTTGATATAGGGTAATTCCCTTTACGCCTGTAACGGAGGAACGTACCCGCGCCCTGAAAATATCATCAATGACTACAGAGGTCTCTTCTGCTTCGGCCTCGGGAGAATATGGCATAAGAACCCTACGACCGGCCTTGGCATACTCGTAGGCCTCAAGGATGTCATCAAATAGGCCTAAATAGTAATGTTTGCTGGAGACCTCAATCTGCACCACCCATTTCTGAGCCTTCTTGTGCCAGCTAACACCACGAATACCGGTCTTGCTATCCGAGTCAGCACTTTTTCGGTTCTGTCCATTTCCACTTGAACTGATAATCCTCAAATTTTCCTTGGTATTATTGAGCTTGTCCCCATCAATGTGATCGGTATGCTTGCCTGATCCCTTAGTATTGCCAGCAATGGTAGCGTGCAGTGCCTCGTGAACACTTTTATCACCCATCCACGTGCTCCTATAGGCATAGCCATTCTTACCAATCCAGATTGATGTGCCTGCGACAAGATCAGGAAGCATAGTCTCATCAAATTTAACGATAAACTTAACCCCGTCTTGTTTGGTCACTGTTACGAAAACTACGCCGTCTTCCACCAAATATTTATGCTTCATCTTATATCCTTAAATAATTAGATTGTGTCTCGCACGATGTGGTTATCAAAAGGTAGACCCTTGGCGTGCCGTAATAAGTTACACCTCAAGCGCCTATGGAATTGGAACAAGGTTCCCTCGATAGTGCACATGCGGTTGGGGTGTATGGATGTAGGGTTGTGTACCTTTTTACAATTCTTATTTTGAAACTGGTTATATATAAAATAGTTATCCACAAACCCTACATCATCATACATCTGTCATTCACTCTTCTTAGACCAACAACCCAAGCCCGACCACAAACATGCCGCCGCTCCGCCTTTTCTTCTCAAAGCCCTTATCGGCAAGGGCCTGACCGAAAGCCTTCAGTTTTAAAACCTGATCTTCACAATCAGTGGCCCATTGCTCATAAACAACGTAGAGATCACCAGTTCGGACACTACAACTCTCATTCTTCAGACAGCAGTCAGCAATAAACTTTTCCACCTGATCATTCTCTGCAAGGTAATCTTCTGTAGCCTCTTTAACTGAAGCAGGGATTCCCAAACCATCTTCCTGCCATCTGTAGCAACCTTCAACCATCCAACTCAGGATACCCGGTGCTTCGTTCATCAATTTACGTGACAGCTCGTAGTCAACCTGATCGGCTGGCACAGTGTAGTCAAACGGAATCAACCGGATACGTCTTGAAATACCAAGGTCTGTCCCGCCGATCTGCGGTTTGTAATTCGTGGCAAAGAAGAGCTTAAACTTAGGCATAAACTCCACCTGAGTCTTCTGGTACAACCCTCGGCAGGAGAGCACTTCACCACCAGTCAGTTGCTTAATCAGCGACTCAGCCAGTTGCTGTCCTCGTTCGCCCTCTGACGCTGTTACAAACCTCGCCCCTCTAAGTGCCATCAGGTCACTTCTTGGCGAACCACCATCGTTGTTCCTGCGTGTCATCAGTGTCTCTGGTTGGACCTGTGTTGTGTAATCGCCTAGAATCTGCTTAATGGTGTTGAGGAATGTGCTCTTGCCATTCCGTCCTTTACCCCAGAGCATAAAGAGGCATTGCTCTGATGTATCTCCGGTAAGGGCATACCCCATAGCCTTCTGAACCCATAGCAGCAATTCTTTATCATATCCGAAAATCTGAGATAAGAACTTGATCCAGATCGGACAGATGGCTTCAGGATCGTATTCTGTTGGCGCAATCTTAGTCAGCAAGTCCTGTCTGTTGTGCTTGTAAAATTCTTTCGTTTTCAGATTCAGGGTTCCATTGACAAGGTTCAGCACGTAATCGTCCTTGTCCAACCACGTGGAGTGGGTAGAGAAAGTCCTGTTGCTCTGTGCCATCCTGACCATTTCACGTATACGACTGCCTGACTGGCTTTGCTTGGCCCATTTCATTATCTCAGCCTGCTTTTCAGGGGAACTCTCTGACATAATTTCAGAATGAATGCCTCGCACTGTGTCCTGAGCACGACCTTCAACCTCTTTGATACCATCAGGCAACCACCTATCTTCCTGCCAGACCATCCAACAACCAAGATCATGACAATGCATTACATCATTGCCGTGCTGGCTGATGAACCTATCTGCATTGCCAAGATCGGTAAGGCTGAACATCCTTGTCGTACTGTTGTCTTCTTCGTCACTAATTTTTACTCCATTTTCAATCAAGCTATTCTCCTTCTGTACTTTCTAAAGGGCCCATGTATTGCAACAGCAAGCCTCTGGACGGGTTTCAAAAACACGAAAGACGATACCCATCCTTCTAGTTCTCGTCTTTCTTCGTTACGTGCGCTACTACTTCACGCGGTCTGATGATGGTGACATCCAAGAAATGCTGCTGGAACTGCTCTTCGCGGCATGAAGCTCCAAACGCATAAAGGCGTCATTCATTGTTATATGAATAGGCGCCTTCATTGTCTTGGGTACTGTCGTAGCGAAATATTATTCGCTATTTACATGGGTAATCTTGCCTCCTTTCTGTTGAGTACAATCAACTCTCAGTTCACCCTACACCGACGACACAAAATGACCTGTGAGCCTCAGAGAGGTCACGGGCGGAATGTTAGATTGTATGGGGGGGGGGGTAGCTGCGTCTAAATTGTTAATTCTTGATTAAATGTAGGAGCATTTTAACACAAAGGACAACGAATGTCAAGAAAAATCGTCTTTAAGTATTGACATGGTCTTGCAATTACGCTAATATAGCGAGCCGGCCACACCAAAGCCATGGGAGACTTTACTTACTATGGCTTCTTCCGACCCAGTGTTTACAAGGGTTTAATAGCAATCGACCATAGCAACCATAGTAAATATAAGAATTGAGGTATTATTTTTCTTTTCTTGGTAATTGCTCTTACCCCTTATTCGTTACTCTATATATCTTGCGCATTAAAAGTGGGGTGGTTGCTATGGTGCCCATGGTCGATCCATGTATGCTACTGTAATTAAACAGCTAATCATGAAACACAACAACCATAGCAACCCTTCCTCTCACGCATCGCACTGGCTGCTATATAGTGAATTGGTATTGGGACGGGGGTGGAGATAATACCCTCTTGTACCGCTATAAGCATTTCAATTTACTTTTCACGCGTCAGAGCAACCCTTTAGACCGCAGCCACCATCGGCTACAAAAACACCCGCCCCCACCATACACGTATAGTGCCCTGCCAATCCTCCACAAGTGGCACAATAACCCCTAAAGTCTCTGCAACAAGCGCCCTCACAAGTGCCGGAATGCCCGTATTAGGCCACTCTAGGCAATATCGACAAATCTAACTAAGTACCTAAACAAACCTCGTGAATATTCAGCCGTCTCGACGACTCCCCATTCATCACTTTGACAGAATGGGGCAACACTGGTACAAGGAATGAGACAGTCAGAAAGAAACATAAACCTTACCGGGAGCAATATCGGCAGATAGACAGGTTATCAGGACATAGAAGGAACACAGTGAGATAGAAAGGTTACGACCATTTCGGCCAGATTACGGACTCAGGCGGATTATTCCTAACCAAGCATGATGATTGATCGTCAACAGGGAGCACCCCTGGAGCTTGCTGCGATCTATGCGAACCCGCTTCAGCAGGCCGCTCGCACCAAGACGCCGATGCCCCGGACCGCCATGCTCCATGCCCTTCTGCAAGCAACCGAGCCTCCCGACCAAGACAACAGCTAACAGCTGTTTACTGTACAATCACGTTGCGCACTCCCTGCGGCCGTCAGGTCGGAGATACATGACGACCCCTACCCTTCCGCTCCAGCAGGCTACCGAACAAAACGGTAAAATCGCCATAACGATCATTGCCACAATCCCTGGCTTTTGTCAGAAGAAGGACCACGACTATTACAGGGCACGGCAGAGGCCGGTCACCTTGCCGACAATCGTCACATCCTGCGTGTCGCCAGCAATGACGATCGGCTCCATGCTGGCATTTTCCGGCTGCAGGCGAATACGCGTCCCTTCGTGAAAAAAGCGCTTCAGGGTCGCCTCGCCATCGATCAAGACCACCACTATTTCACCATTTTCCGCGGTTGACTGCGGACGGATCACCGCCAGATCACCGGCAACGATATGCGCCTCAATCATCGAGTCGCCCTTAACGCGCAGCAAAAAGGAATCTCGGGATTTAACCAGCAATGGGTCCACAGCGATATGCGCCTCAATCTCCTCCATTGCCAATTCCGGCAAACCGGCCCGCACGCTACCCACCAATGGCAAAAGGACTGAACCACGCTCGACACGATTTGTCAGGGCAATGGAGCGGGAGCTGCCGGGGTTGCGGGTGATCATGCCTTCTCGTTCCAAAACCTTGAGGTGACGCAACACACCGAGGTTACCGGAGACATGAAGATGACTGGCGATTTCCTGCAAAGTCGGTGGATAACCAATATCAGCCAGGTACGCGACCAGAAAATCGTAGACCTGCTGTTGTCGTTTCGTCAGTTTTGACATGAAAGACTTTCTTCTGAGAGAAGGGGACTCAAACCATGATTACCATAAAGTAACTACCGCGATTAAAGAGAGAGAGTCAAGAAATCAGAGGTGACGCAGGGTCAACAATTTGCGATGATAGGGCCATCATGCCTGAGCCGCCCATTGACATCATTTCGCCCAAACCGAACCACGAAGAGTGGCGCCCCTTATCCTCGCGGCTTGATGCAACAAAAGTGATCACCCTGTCAAAACGACAGATGCGCAGTTGGTCGCTGGTTCTGGCCGCACGCCACATCCCCTGCCATCCGGAGCGACGGGGCTTTGGCTGGCAGTTGCTGGTCCCTACAAATATGCTGACGCTGGCAGCAAAAGAGCTGCGCCAGTACGAGAGCGAAAACCTTGGCTGGCCGCCCCCACCACCGCAAGCCACACCCCTGGTCGACAATCGTGCGACCACCCTCTGGGTTTTGATTGCTATCGGGGTCTTCTACAATCTCACTCTGCGCGATATCAACCTCGCCGGGCGTTACCCCGTTAACTGGTATGAACTTGGCAACGCCCACGCCGGCAAGATCATGGGCGGTCAATGGTGGCGCCTGATCACCGCCCTCACCCTGCACGCCGACTGGCAGCACTTGCTCGGCAATCTGGTGATCGGCGGCGTCTTCATCTCACGCCTGTGTCGTGACCTGCGCTCCGGTCCGGGCTGGCTGTTACTCCTGGCCGCCGGAACCTTCGGCAATCTGATTAACGCCTGGCTGCAAAACCCCGTCCATCGAGCGGTCGGTGCCTCCACCGCGATCTTCGGCGCGGTTGGTATTCTGGCCGCCATCAGCATGGTGCGCTACCGTCATAATTTGCGTCCTCGTCGGCGCTGGACCTTACCGGTCGCAGGGGCCCTCGGCCTGCTCGCCATGCTCGGTGTTGGCGGTGAGAACACCGACCTCGGCGCCCACCTGTTCGGCTTCCTCTTCGGCCTGCCACTCGGCTTCGTCGCAGAACTGGCCATAGAGAGATTTGGCCGCCCCCACTGGAAGATGAATGCTTTAATGGCTATGACCAGCATCGCCATCGTCATCGGCGCCTGGTGGGCGGCCCTGAGCTGAAGAGGTTGACTGACTGTCAATTGGCGCTATTGTTCTAGCAGCCTGTCAGATTTACAATGAAATGGCTGCCAGGAAGAATCAAAAGTCTTAATTCTGGAGAACACTTATGAAAAGTTGGCCCTTTCGGTTTGGATTTATCGTTATCGGCGCAATCATCGCGATTGCTTATTGGCAGTTTTATCTTCCCGGACAAGAGGATCCGGAGCAGGTTTTCACACCGGCGCCGGTCGTCGAGCCAAACGTTGAACCGGTGATTCAACATCCGGTCACCACAACACCTGAGGAGTTGAAAAGCACCGAACTGCTCATCGATCTGGAAAAGCCTCTTCCAGAGCTAAAGCAGAGTGATCCTCCAATGGCCGAGATTTTGGCCAAGCTCTTTGCTGACCAGCAGTTGGACCGCGTCTTTATCCTCGAACATTTTATCGAGCGCTTCGTGGTCATGGTCGACAACCTGCCGCGCCCGCAGCTACCAGCCACCCACCGGCCGATTAAGAAGACAGCTGGGAAATTTCTGGCGCAGGGAGAACGGGATCAATTGACGATTGCCCCGGCCAACCATAAACGCTACACGCCGCTGATCAAGATGTGGGCGGCACTCGACACCGCACAGGTTGTCGCTGTTTACAAACGCCTCTACCCGCTCTTCCAGCAAGCCTACCAGGAGCTTGGCTACCCGAAGGCTTACTTCAATGACCGCCTGATTGAAGTCATCGATCACCTGTTGGTCACTCCGCAGATAACCGGACCTGTTTATTTGACCCAACCCAAGGCCCTCTACCTCTATGCCGACCCGGATCTGGAAGCTCTCTCGGCCGGCCGCAAGATCCTGCTGCGCTGCGGACCTGAGAATGCGGCTCAGGTCAAAACCCTGCTGCACGCATATCGTAAGTTGATTGCCGGGAACTGACAGACCGATTCGTCGTGAGAGCAACAGAATGCCAATATTACAAATCACTACAACACGCAACAACACAATAAATCTGCAATATCAGTCCATTGCAATCAACTCTCCGTTGTAGACTTTGGTGCTTTTGGGTGGGCTAGTGTTCCAAGCATGCGCCCGATCCTGCGTACTATAAATCCTAAGGTCATGTAAGAATGACTTGCAACAATACTTATAAGGAAAGCCCCGACCTTGGAAACAGGTTGGGGCTTTGTTTTACTGTTAATCATGACTGATGAGAAAGACAAAAGTCCTAAGATGATTTAGATTTCAGAACCATCATCATATTCCAAGAATCATTTATTGTCTTCTTTGAGAAGGGGAAAAGTAATCCTTGTCTGAAAATGCGCGAGTATGTTTCTGGCTTTTTGGGTCGCTTCACATAGTGATTCACAGACAATAAATAAGTAAGCCACCAGCACTCTTTTATGCCGATGGCTTGTGGTCATCGTCCAATAAATTCCCCAGATTCTTAATCAACAAACTAAGGAAACGCTTAACAACCTGTCCTTGGCCCGTGACTTACAAGAAAACCCGTCTAAGTGTCCCACGAGGCTGTCCCACGCAAAGGCAAGCGAATCTTTATAAATTTTATTTTGTCTGTTTAAGACATGGTACGAAGAGGGACCCTTCCCACAGGGGAAGGGTCCCCGACTCTATTCTTGGGATTATGTTCCAGATTCTTAATAGTTGCCTAAATTCTCAATGGCATCAACCACCATTCCCGTTCCCACTGCGAGCAAGAGAATGTCATTGGCCACGCGCACATAGCGGTGCCTTGCCGGCGGCGCACCGAGTCGCACAACAACCTCACTCGGTAAATCAAAGAAGATGACCTCCCTGGGCAGTTGTTGACCTACCGTCCATTTTTTGGCTTGGCCGGGCGGCATGCAGCCGTTGTGCTTTTTGGCGAGCCCTGGCGGGCAATGACCGGAACGATATTGGTCAGTATAGTAGCTGTGCATGACGGTCCGATGATGGCCATCGAAATAGCTGTTTTGATTGTCATTCTGTTTGTGTTTGCTGTCGTGCTTGCTATCCTTTTTACCGCCTCCCGCCCATTCCGGCTTATTCGCAAGGGCTGGGGTGGCCGCGAGTATCACGGCAATGCCCAGTGCCAGAATGCGACTTTTCCACAAGATGTTTTTTTGCATGAGCTGTCTCCTTTTGAATTGTTGTGAACCGAACTAAAAGCCCTCGACGCCACTCACCTCTCTCGGTCCCTTTACCTGGCAACCCCCTGTAGAGAAATCTCGCCCTTCTCCATAACATGAATCCGTGGCCGAAAGCTGCCGATATCAAGCTTCGCCTCCAGCTCATAGGCAAAAGCATCCTGCCTTGTCTGCATCAGCGAAGCAAACAGACCGAGGCTGTTCAGCAGATCGGCCGTCGCCAGAAGGACGACATCACCCTCGCCATAAGCTGCGATCACCGGCAGATCGTTTGTCACTCCCGTCAGCACCTTGTGCCCTTCGAGGGTCACCGAGTAAACAATGCCTGCGAGCTTGAGTGCCGAGCGGTTCGGGTTGACGATATGCAGTCCAATCTCGAACTGAGGCACACCTGTTGAGGGCAGGATGCGAAAAGAGCTGACCCCCACCGTGGGCGTTTCAAACCCTGGTTCCAGCCCGGTACAGCCGAACATCGAGACAAAGAGGGTCAGGCAGACAATAACCTTGACGTATCTGAACATAGTCTTTCACTTTCCGCCGATTTAAGGCGCAGAGTTGTCATCACAAACGTGAGTGACGCTCTGTGATGCAGTTATCTTCATCGGAGGCCATAAATGCAACCCGGCGCTGTCGTTGTCAGTCGGGGGTGCAGACCACGAATGATGCGAAAGGGCGTCCCCGCAAGGTGCGGTCCCGGGACGCGCAGGGCACTCAAAACAAGCTGTTCCTATTGGCGCCCAGTTCTCCCATGGCTCACGCCAGTTGCAGGGATAATTGCAGCCCCGTGCCTATTTCTTGTTTTTGTCGTACAGGTAGCCGCCCGCGCCGCCGACACCAGCGCCGAGAACTGCCCCGGTCAAAGGACTTCCTCCGCTCGCCGCGCCGATCACACCACCGCCAACAGCACCAATCCCCGCTCCGCTCAGCGTCGATTGCTGTCTTGAGTTCATACCTGAGCAGCCGAACATAAGGGTAAGACTCAGGATTGAAATAATGCTCACCATGCTTTTCATAATTTCCTCACTTTAGAAGTTGAGCTGATTTGTATTTCTGTGCGTCCCTTGCAGTGCATGACCGATCGCGTCGCTTTTGTTCTTTTTGTACACACGATCAATCACCGAAGACTTTCTCGACGTCGTCAATCTTTCCCTGCATTCAGCCAGCGAACGTTTCCTGCCCCTTGTGTAAAAGCAACGAGCGTGCCGGAAATCACTTATGGATGCCGCGAAGCTAATGACTTGATAATTCAGGGGAAAACGAATGTAAAAATGAGAAGGTCAAGGCAATGTCGTCAGCACCTCCCGTTACATATGCTATACCTGCCACATATGACGGGTGACTCTGACGACATTGGCCCGCCGGGTAACGGCGATAAAGGTGAGGACCAGAAGACGCGGCACTCCATTTTGAGTGCTCCATCCCTGGAAGCAACTTGCCTGAGAGGAGAGGAGATTATCGCGCCTGATTCCCGCAGAGAGTCACCATGAAGTCTTGCACCCCTTGCACCGGCAGTTTATTGTTGTGTCCAAGACTGTCCGCGTTAAAGAGATAAAGCCTCCATCGAAAAGAGCCACAATAAAACTTTCCGACATCAATCTCAACCTGCTGGTGAATCTTAATGTTCTTCTCGATACCTGCAATGTGAGCCGTGCCGCGGAACAGCCCAACATGACGCAGTCCACCATGAGTAAATGCCTGGGCCAGTTGCGGGAGATCTTCGAGGATTTTCTGCAATCCGAAGATTTTAACCCGGCCCGTTGCGAGCGCACCCTGACTCTCGCCGTTACCGAATACATGGCACAGTTCATCCTCCCTGCAGCTCTCAAGCGCATCGACCATCAGGCGGCGAGTGTCGGCATCCGGCTGATCAACTGGGACCATCGCTCCTTTGAGGGGCTGGTGAACGGCAGCATCGATCTGAGGACCGGCAGCATCGACCAGCCTCCGGCGAATATCTATTCTCAGTTGATCGATGAGGATACGCTGGTCTGCGTAATGAGCCCGCAGCATCCGTTTATCTCAACCGGGCTGACCATGGAGGCCTAAATCACCTATCCACATGCCGTGATCACCAGCGGCGAAGACAAGCGGCGCGGGATCAACAAGGCCCTGGCCAGTCGGGGGCTCTCACGCCGGATCGTCCTGGAAGACCCTCACTATACCTCCGCACTGAATATCATCGCCGAGGCCGCTGTGCTGCAACGTGGTCAACATCGACTTGCCGGCCACGCCGTGCGGTTCGCCATCATCGCTTAAGCCGATCCGGTCACTGCTGCCGGGCGGGCCGACCAGGTAGGCCCAGCAGTTGTGGTTAGCGTCGGGGAACTCGGCTTTGAGCTAAGATGGTTTATGAACTGTCCTGTGCCACCTGCCACGCTACAGGGCTCGCCGGTGCGCCGAAAACAGGGGACAAGGAAGTCTGGAACGCTCATATGGCGCATGGTATGGATGCCATGGTGGAATCGGTCATCAAAGGAAAAGGGGCGATGCCGGCCAAAGGCGGTAACCCCGATTTGAGTGATGACGAGGTCAAGGCTGCAGTGGGTTACATCATCGAGCAGTGTCGTTATTTTCGTTTTGGGTCGGGGACAAGCACATTAACACTGTGTCCCCGATCTCTAGCAAGTAGTGCCACATATGCTGTGTGTCACCGAATTCCAAGATCATGCCGGAGATCAACCAGTTCGGCAATGGCTTCGTCTCGGTGATCGGCTGCCAGATGCAGAGCTACGATTTCGTGAGTATTCTCTAAGCAATACAGGCCCTGCTTCGGCCTTGAGACAGTGCCAGGAGATTGGTCGTTTACCTGGGCACAAAGAACGAATCAGCAGGTGCAATGGAGTGGTGCCGGGTGGGCGTCTACCTGAGTTTGATCTCTTCTAAAGTCTGCCGAAACGTATCGAGAAACGGCCCCCCGAGATCCACGGCGCGTTGTGCCGCAACCAGGGCCGCTTTCTGCTTGCCCTGTTCGTCCAGGACATGGGCCAGATTGTTGAAGGCCAGGCCATTTTCCGGTTGCATCAGAGTTGCCTGATGAAAGGCCTCAGCGGAGCCATCAAGATCGTGCAGACTGTAGCGGCTGTTGCCAAGCCCCATCCAGGCAGCAAAGCTTGCTTCCCAACGTGTCAGGGCCGTGACATATCCGGTTGCGGCAGCCTGCAGCTGACCAGCCTTTTCCAATCCGGCAACGGCGGCAAGCCACTCCACTTCGTTACTTTCAACCGGCATCTGGTCCGGCGGCAACACCAGAAGTCCCCAATAATCGCTACGACGCCAGATATTCATAAAAGTCCGGGCACTAAGAATCTCCCTGGCAGTGAGTCCTGAGTGGAGGATAACCTCGCCCTGTTCCTGATCGAAGCCAATAACCACAGCATAGTGCCATTTCGGGTACCAGAAAAAGCTCAGGTTGACCAGAACGATGACCGGATGACCAGCTGCAACCTCGGCCAACAAAGCATCGCTGCCGGTGATTGGGTATGCGATCCGACCATGCCGACGGGATGAACCAATCAGAGCGCTCTGCAGGCTGCCTTTAAGACCGGGGGTATAGACCTCGGGCGAAAGGTCAGAGGGTTGCACCGCAACCCCGCTCCAGTTGAGCGCCATGGCAAGGGCTGCCGGCCCGCACTGCAATTCATCCTGGGCAAAAAAAGGCACTCCGGAAACCATGGCCTTGGCCGGGACTCCCGGCGCTTCGGTCAGGGGCCCCATCGGCAGAAGTCCGCAGCCCTGCATCAGCAGAGGCAGCGCCAACAAGAACAGGCCGGCAATCATTCGATTGCCAGCCTCAATCAAGCGTGAGCTTGCCTTGCGTTTAGCGCTGGGCGTTAACAAAAGGGAAAACATGGGTGAGCCCAAGGAGGTCGGTGACCAGCAACACCACAAAGACGAATACCACGGCACCAACGATTGCACCACCCCCTCCGCTACCAGCAGGCAATTGGTCCATGGAATTTGCCATTTTCGTTAGCTCTGAAGGGGAAAGACTGGCCACCCTTTGCTGGGCCTCAGCAGGATCAACACCTTGTTGCACCATGACTTTCTGCACATCTTCACGACCGAGAAAGGCGGCAACCCGCTCCCGGTTTACTGTTTCCTGCTGCACCGCAATCACGGCATTGGTGTCGACCATTTTCGCATTGGCCGTTTGCACGGACAGATCAAGCAGAAGAAAAGAAAAGACTAAAAAGAGACTCATTGGCTTTAATACGTTCTTTAACATGATGGATTTTCCTTTAACTCGAAGTTTCGTTGAAATGATACCCAGGAGAAATACCATGAATGCCCAACTCTAATGGGAACCCTGGTAATGTTAATTTCTTTGATAATCGTCAAGATCAAATCTGAAGCGTACATTAGCCCTTTTCAGAGAAACGACCACTGTCAGTCATGGAGATGGCTGCTGACTGAATTAAATAAGCGGTACCCGGCTCGATCTTTTGCAATGGTCGTATTTATAAAGTGCAACAAGAGTGCCGGAAAGAGTTTGTGGTTAATGCAACGGTAAAGGTTTGATTTCGCAGGGAAAAACTACAAAGGGCAACAGAGAAAAACTAAAGCTGACAAACATATTCTGTCGCATATGGAATATCTGCCATATATGACAGGTGCCGTTGCCGACGTCACAAGCTTGGAGATTATGTCCAGATTAGTTATGTTCCCTTTTTCCTTACATAAAACAACTTATCAGAAATAATATTATTTAGCCGTGTCAAACGACAACTGGGCGCTGATCCATCCCGCCGTATCGATCACTTCTTGTGGCAGCCCTTGCAATCAGTCGGACCGGCCCCTTTCTGCTTGTGGCAATCCTTGCAGAGCACATGGGCTTTTGCCTTGTCGAGGCCGAACAACCCAGGTGTGCCTTCGCCATGGCAGGTGTTGCAATCAAACTCGCCAGAATGCATCGCATGCGGGAAGGCAACATTGCCGTAGCTGGCTTCGAGCACGATCGTCTCTGGGCTGACCGCTTGCTTGGCTGCATCGACAACTTTGTCGGCGGCCATCGTCGTTGCAACTGCGGCGGACTTCATCGACTCGCCAGCCGAATCGGCAGCCTTCATGGTCGCATCCTTGGCATCGGTCATCATCTCGCCGGTTTTGTCGGCCGCGGCAACAGCCATCGCCTTGGTCTCTGCGGCGGCTTCTTTGATTGCAGGTTCGGCTTTTTCTTCCATTTCGACGGCCTTATCGGCAACGGCGGTCGCCATTTCCTTGACCTCCTCGACTGCAGACTTGGCTGCTTCGGTCACCTTCTCCGTCGTTGTCTCTTTGGAGCCCTGCTCCGATCTTGATTCCTCCGATGGCCCGCAACCGAAGATCGCCAAAACCAGCAACATTGCGCTCAGTGTTCGAAGTCTGCTCATCTCTCTGCTCCCTTTGATGGATGGTTATTGTGCATACGAAAAAAGAAAAACCTTGGTGTCGCTCACTCTTTCCCCTGCCTTGGCAATAGCGCAAGCCGAAAACACCCAAAGCCGTCCCTGAATTTCTTTCATTCTAAACCAAACTTTGCTCCAGGCAAGGGCTTGCCTGGAGCAAAGGCTTGTGCCCAAGGAGGCTCTCGGAGAATTAAGGCTGAAGCGAAAATTTGAATGCTTAAGGCCAGATTTTGGCGCATTTGAGAGCAATAGCCGAAGCTCTTGGTCGAAAAGGAGCTGAGATAGGGACCAAACAGACGAATTTGCAGCCAGTTTATTGATTGTCCGACAGCCTGCAAGGTTATTTTTAAAGCTTCTTGAGCTGTCCCGGGGGTAAATGCCCGAAATGAGGTTTATGGATCAGGTGGCAGCCGGAGAGAATTGAAACAAAAAAAACTGCGATGACTAAAATCACGAATGGACGGATCATGAGAAAACTCCTGTTGATTGACGATCAAGCCCTCCTTCCCGCGGAGGGCTTTTCCCGTCAAGGTTTAAAGGTCAATTTATCGGCGTTCTGTGAGCAGGCCATTTTCGTCGGAGATAATGACTTCAACCCGGCGATTCAACTGGCGTCCCACAGGAGTCTCGTTGCTGGCAACCGGGTAGGCTTCTCCATAACCGCGCACCGCAACGCGTTGCGCTTCAACGGCGCTGGCAGTCAAGGCAGAACCCACGGCATTGGCTCGCCATTCTGACAGAGCAAGATTGAAGCTATCGGAGCCGCTGCTGTCGGTAAAGCCTTCCACTAGCAAGGTCCGCGTCGGGTAGGTTTTCATGAAGTTGGCGATCTTGCTGATCGTCGCCACCGCTCCTCCCTTAAGTTCTGCCTTTCCTGAATCAAAGAGCACGTCCCCAAGGGTGATGACCAGGCCGCGCTCGGATTTGATTGCCTGCAACTGGGCGACCTCGGCTTCCAGTTGTTTAGTCAACGTTGCAGCGACTCTGGCCTCTTCCGCTGCCTGCTGAATTTCGGCCGTCTTGGCAGCGAGAAGGGTTGCTTGCTCCTGAGCCTGGCGACGTGCTAAATCGGCGTCTTTGGATGCCTCAAGAACCTGCAGACGCAGGACTTTTGCGGTCTTTGTCGCGTCCGCGGCCTCGAAGGTTCGAGCCTCAAGCAGAACCCTGGCGCGGTCTCTGTTGACTTCCTCGATATGTTCTTCAGCCAGTTTTTGGCTGGCTATCTCCCTGGCGATGGCCGTGCGTTGCAAGGCAAGATAGGCGTGGTGGTTGACTTCTGCCGGTTTGGCGTCGGCCTTCCAGAGACTTTCGGCCGTCTGCAAGGAGGTTTCAGCCGTCTGCAATTCCAAGGGCGCGTTTTGTACCACAACCGGATCCATCTTCGCTGCCGCGAAGGAAGCCTGGGCCTTCTGCAAATCAACATTCTTGATCGGTGCACCACAACTTGCCAGCAGGGCGCTGGTCAACCCAATAAGGACAAAAGAGCAGATAAATCGATTCTTGCTATTCATAAAAAACAACTCCTGGTCAGGGTTGGGCTCAAGGATTGACCTTGCGCCCGATTTCGCTTTTCAGGGTACGAATACTCTCCTGAAGTACGTCAACGGTCTTCTGTGCCTTGGCTGTCCGCGCCTTGGCCTCAGCCAATTGGGCATCGACCTCAGCCTGCTCGGCCAATTGCAAGGCTTTTTGGTTCTCTTGCTTGGTCACGGCCTCTCGGGCCCTGGCCAGATTTTCCCGGGCCGAGCGCACTTCCAACGGCGCAAACTCTACGGCGCCAGCCGCTTCGGCCTGGTTGATGGCCGCTTCCGAAAGGGCCAACTTCTGGGTCGGAGGCGGGATATTGGACGAACAGCCGACCAGTGAACCGGCAAGCAATAGCAATAACAGCAGGTCGAGCATGGACAATGAACGCATCTGTTCTCCTCGTGTCTATCGTCAGGTGTTTAAGGTTGATAGTATAAAGAGCAACAAGCGTGCCGTTGATGTCCTGGATATGGTAACCGCGCAAGGGCTTGATTATAAAAACGAAAAGTGGAAACAATGGTGAGAAGCGAAAGATCTTCCAGCCAAAAAAAATGGCCGGATGCGACAGAACCATCATATGTGACGGCAAGGGTTGGGGTTATATGAGGTAATGGGGTTATGTCGTTACAAAAGTATTTTCTTTGTTTCTAGGTGTTAGGTGGATCGAACTTCGAGCAGTGCCAGATCGACATCACTACGAATTTCATGCGTCGAGATGAGCAGCGCTTGTTGTCTCGATTCGATTACGAGCGGGGATTCCACTCGTCAACCGGTTCGCATAAAAAAACCGGCCAGGTGCTCATGAGCACCAGGCCGGGCGAGGCTAAAGTTCACAATCAGGTGCGAACACCCAAATTACTTTGACTGAAGCTCAACACGCCGGTTGAGCTTGCGGCCTTCCCTGGTTGCGTTGTTATACTTCGACTTGGTCTCACCATAGCCAACGGCCTCAAGGCGAGCAGCAGAGACGCCATTGCTGACAAGCCAGTTTTTCACAGAAACAGCACGTCGCTCGGAGAGCACCTGGTTGTAGGCTTCCGGGCCCGTTGAATCACTGTGACCGGAGACAATGAAATTGACCGTGGAGTCTTCTTCCAGAATCATCTTGGCCTGTTCCAGAACGGGTACCATATCATCCGTAATGGCCGATTTGTCAAAACCGAAGAGAAGGTTGAAGCTGACAACCTCTTTAGCGACGACCACAGGTGCCGGAGCAGGGGCAACAACGACAGGCGCCGGAGCCGGAGCAGGGACAACCGCGACAGGCGCAGGCGCAGGTGCAGCGGCCACAGGTTTCGGAGCGGGCTGTACTGCAACCGGAGTCGGAGCGGCTTTTGAGGTGCCGCCAAAGGCAAAGACGAAGCCGGCAGTCGCGGAAACATTGTGAATGTGTTCATCGATAATCATGTTGTCACGGACATCGGCTCTGAGAGCGACATGCTCCGCCACCCAGTATTTGGCGCCGACACCATAATTAAGGACAGCCATGTCACTGCTATTGATCTCAGGGCTATAATGATTGGCCCCGTAACCGGCGGCGATGAAGGGGTTGAAGTTGCTCTCCGGCATAAAGTGGTAGAGAAGATCGAGGCTATACGAGGTAATGTCCACATCATTAATGGGACTGGTGAACTTGCCCTCATCGTCCCAGACTGCATTTTTGTCATCGACACCGGTATCACTGAAATCCACTGCGCCTTCAATGCCGAAGTGATTGGTGATGTTGTAGCCGAGCCGTCCCCCGTAGACCGGTCGATCCTCGAGGTTATGCTGATTGTCAAAAAAGTTGTAGCCCGCGTATGGATTCAACTCGAAGCTGCCGGCCTTGATCTCGGCCTGCGCAGCGCAGGGGAGAAGAAAGAATGCGGCCAGCAAGAGCGGCGACATCTTCTTCAAAGTTGGAACGATTGAAAATTGTTTCTTCATTTAAACCTCCAAAGATTTTTATTAGAGAACGTTTCCATTGTTTTTATGGTCATTTTCGGGAGGACCGGGGAGGCCAACGACAACTTCGTCTTGCCGTTGGTCTCCCCGTTTGCTGTCCTGCTCTTTAGCTTGAATCCCTTATACTCTTATTCGCAACCGACGGGTGCATTCGAATGCCCCGGTACGGATACCGTATTGCTAAGGAATGCAAACTCTCCTGACCCTTCAGCACCTGCCAACAAACGGCCGCACGACGTCGCGCCGGTCTGCATGGAGATTGATGCTGATGCCAGAATGTTCCCCTGGAATTTGCTGCCTGTTTTAATCGTCGCGGAACTGCCAACGTACCACCAGACGTTCGATGCCTTGGCGCCGCCGGTGAGGATAATCTCACTGTTGGCTTCTACATTAAGTGCAGAGGGTGCCTGGAAGAACCATTCTGCATTAGCGTCGCCATTCAGGGTAAGAACCCCATTGACCCCAATCGTTGAGTTCGAGGAGGAGATATAGACACCAGGAGGAAGGGTCGCATTGGCATCACAACCTATGGCCGCGCCAGCTTCACCAAGGGTCCCTATGGTGCCGCAACCGAGGACCGTGCCCACCGGTAGTAAGTTTGCCGGGCTGATGCTGTTCCACTCGTCGGTTAACTCGGCCATGACAGCATGTGCCGTGGTGGTGTCCGGATAGGTCGGGGTAACGACCGTGTCGCCGACATTAAGGGTTGGGATGTTCAATATATTCCCACCGCATACACCAAATCCAGGACCGTCAGCAGTAAGTATCGGCTGAAGATTGCAATTAGCAGTGGGGTCGAGTACCACGTTGCCATTAATTTTGGTCGCACCAGTATTTGTGATCCCGCCATAGGATGCAATCCCGAAGTTCATGAGTCCGAATTCCGCTGGCCCAACTGGGGGAAGAGCGGCAGTAAAGGACCACACATAGTCATTGGCAACAAGAGGAAAAGCCGAATCGCCTGCCAATTCATTGCCCGCCACATCGGTGGCCACATCGATGGGTGCGAGCACATCGACTCCTTTGATTGTAGCGGTATAGGTAACGCCTTCGGTCAGAGGGTCAATGGGGAAAAAGGTAGCCGTTCTGGTGCCGGTTGCGTAGGCAACATCGCCATCTACAGAGGTTAGGATTCCTGAATTATACGTCACGATGAAGGTGTCGACATTGATCGATGCCGGGGCCATTTTCTCATCGAATGTGGCTCTGATTGGCGTGGTGGTTACGGTAGCAGTCGGGCCGGGAGTTGTCGTGGCCGGGACGGTTAAGGTCACCTGCGGCCTGGTCAGGTCCGCCTCCGTTGTAAAGTTCCATACATATTCATTGGCCAGAGCAGTTCCTGACAGGTCGGTGGCTGCGGTGGTAATTGTCGCGGTGCATGCCGCAGGGACCGGGAGTTCGGTTGCTGCCGGCAGGGGCAGCGTTGCCTTAAAGCCCGAGTTGAGGTAGATCACCTCGCCGCCGCCGGTTACCGGCATTCCGTTGCATGCGAGGGTAAAGCTGGTTGTGGTGAGCGTGGCGGAATCCATCGCCTCGTCGAATTCGGCAGAAATGCTGGAGATGTTGCTTGACACGACGGCATCATTGAGAGGGGTTTCGTTAGTCACTGTGGGTGGGATGCCGTCTGGGGTAACGCCATCGATAACGTTTTCGTCAGCAGCAACGGGACCATCCCAGTCTCCGCCGCCACCATCGCCGCCGCACCCTTGCAGGATCAAGAGCCCTAAAACTAACGTAACGACGAAATATGCTTTTTGCGACCATTTTTTCTTCATGAAGCCTCTTTTTGTGGATTCTTTGCATCCACGATAGTTGTTATTGATCATCAGTCGACTGGACTGCTTCGGATTATTGCTTTGAACAGGGAGACAAGCTGACAAGCCTGCCTCCCTGCTCTTTGATTAAATATTTCTTCGCGTTACAGAGCCTTGGTGACGGCATTGAAATCAAGCGTGACCTGTTCCGTGACGGCAAAGAGTCGTCCGGTGACGCTGGCTTTGGTCAGCACATTGACCTGAGTCCATGCGAAGACGTTACCGGCGAAGCTCCTATCCGTTCCGATAATTGTTGTTCCGGCCGTTCTCCAATAAACATTCTTCGCTTGCGCACCGTTACTGAGAATGATTTCGCCAAACGGAGCGCCGATGGTCAGGTTGCCGCCGATGGTGAAAATAAAGACGGAATCCGGATAGCCCCCTGCATCGAGAATGAGGGCGCCGGTCTGGATGGTGACGTCGGACGCCGTTTTATACACGCCACGGGTGAAGGTCTGGTTACCGAGTTCTGTGGGGCAGACCTGGGTTGCGACGTTCGGATTGGGGTCAGCCGCCAGGAAGTTATATGCGATCCCGAGGTCGGTTCTCGACTGATTGATGAATGCAACCATCGAGGCATAAGGGGTCGGGATCACGTACGGCGGGGTGCTATCATCGGCCGCATAGGATAAGCCATTGGTCAGTTCCTTAAATTCCCCTGCGCTGGCACCGGGGGTGAAACCCGCGTAATAAGTGCGCGCCTGGTCAAGAATGCCCAAATCTCCATTGACAATGGCTGAACCGCTCGTGGTGGTGATGGCCTGGGCGGCGAGGATGACGAAACGCTCGACTTCACCCAGGTTGGGCGCTAACGGGTTGTCGAGCAGGGCCGCAGTGACGGTCAGCAGGGAATCAGCTGATGTGCTGCCCAAGGTTGCGGTTATGAGGGCGTTGCCGACATCGATGCCGGTCGCAAGACCACTGGTTGCCTGACCGTTGGGGTTCAGCGTGGCAACCAGGATATCATCGGACGACCAAACGACCTCTGCTGTGATATCCGCCGTCGAGCTGTCCGAGTAGGTGCCGATGGCCTTTAACTTTTGGGTCTGGCCGTTAACTATGGTGGGATCGAAGGGAGTGACAGCAATGGAACTCAAGGTTTCCGCCGTGACGGTCAGGGTGGTACTTGCTGACTTGCTGCCCACAGTTGCGGTTATGAGTGACAAACCGGGGGCAATGCCAGAGGTCTGACCGCCGGCATTCACCGTGGCAACCAGGGGCTCTCCTGATGACCAGATGACCGAAGCGCTAATATCCGCAACCGAGCCGTCCGAGTAAGTGCCGGTGGCGGCGAGCTGTTTGGTCAGGCCGCCGACAATACTGGGATTAGTCGGCGTGACAGCGATGGAACTCAAAGTCGCACTCGTAACGGTCAGGGTGGTACTTGCTGATTGAGTCCCAACCGTTGCGGTCATGACCGACGAACCGGCGGCAATGCCGGTAGCGAGGCCGCCGTCATTCATCGTGGCAACCTGGGTTTCCCCAGATGACCAGAGGACCGATGCGGTGATATCATCCGAGCTACCGTCCGAATAGTTGCCGGTGGCGGTGAACGCCTTGGTCAAGCCAACGGCAATTTTGGGATTAACCGGGGTAACGGCAATGGAACGCAAAGTCGCATCCGTGACGGTCAGGGTGGTACTTGCTGATTGAGCCCCGACGGTTGCGGTCATGACCGACGAACCGACGGCAAGGCCGGTGGCGAGGCCGCCGGCATTCATCGTGGCAACCTGGGCTTCCCCTGATGTCCAGAGGACCGATGCGGTGATGTTATTCGAGGTACCGTCCGAATAGTTGCCGGTGGCGGTGAACAGCTTGGTCAAGCCAACGACAATGTGGGGATTAACCGGGGTGACGGCAATGGAACTCAAAGTCGCAGCCGTGACGGTCAGAGTGGTACTTGCTGATTGAACCCCGACGGTTGCGGTCATGATCGACGAACCGGCGGCAAGGCCGGTGGCGAGGCCGCCGTCATTCATCGTGGCAACCTGGACTTCCCCTGACGACCAGATGACCGATGCGGTGATATCATCCGAGGTACCGTCCGAATAGTTGCCGGTGGCGGTGAACTGTTTCGTCACGCCGCTGGGAATACTCGGGTCGACTGGCGTTACGGCAATTGCGGTGAGCGTTGCCCCTGCATCGTTGGTACCGGCATCGCCTCCGCTTTCGCCAATACTATCGCTACCGCCACCACACCCTGACAGGAGAAAAACTCCCAAAAGCAACGTCAATACGAGATAAGCTTTCATCTTGAATCTTTTCATACAACCTCCAGTTAAACTCCGTGAAACTACGTTTTTCCTGATTAAGACTTTTAAAACCAGCTCCTTTTTGACAGCGATGATTGCTGGTAATCATGCTCGAATCCTGGTTTTGTTATGTCCTCCTTGCCGAAAACAATAAATGCTCACTTTCGGGTGAGATGCCGAGAATACCAATAGCTGATTAACGCAAGTAGTCTGCCAAGGTTCTCTTACGGAGAAATGAACGGAATTAATTGTTTAATAACAGAGAGTTGAGTTTAAAGATGACGGAAGTGGAAAGGACGAAACGATCTGTTTTTGCCTCAACATGTGATGGAACCTCAATATGTTGAGGGGAGTTATTGCCGAAATGCAAAATATTACGGCTTATATCGGAATACCCTTAGTCCATGTAAGTGTAATACTGCTATAATCAGCCATATGAAAGAACCATCGAAAGCGGCGAAGTCCGCCGATAAAATTGCCGCTTCTGGTTTGCCGGCAAAAGAACAGATCCGGCAAGAAAGCTTCCGTTTCCCGATCGTCGGCATCGGTGCCTCGGCCGGCGGGCTGGAGGCGTTGGAGCAGTTTCTGCGTTCGGTGCCGGCGGACAGCGGCATGGCCTTTGTCATCGTTCAGCATCTCGACCCGAACCATAAGGGGATCTTGGTTGAACTCCTCCAGCGCACTACCACCATGGAAGTGTTTCAAGTCACGGACCGGATGGAAGTCAAGCCAAACTGCGTTTATGTGATCCCCCCGAATAAAGACATGTCGATTCTGCACGGCTTGCTCCACCTCTTCGAGCCGGTGTCACCGCGCGGCCTGCGTCTCCCCATTGATTTTTTCTTTCGCTCCCTGGCCGAAGACCGGCAGACAGAATGCATCGGCGTCATCCTCTCCGGCATGGGTTCGGATGGGACCTTGGGTCTGCGGGCAATCAAGGGACAGGCGGGGCTGGTACTGGCGCAGGAGCCGGCGACAGCCAAGTTTGACAGTATGCCGCGTAGCGCCATTGCCACCGGTCTGACCGACATTATTGCCCCGGCAGAGGACCTCCCCGCCAAGATCATCGATTATCTCTGCAACCCTCTGGACATTGACAACAAAGAGCTTCCGCTCGTAGGGAAGGATCAGAGCGCCCTGGAGAAAGTTATCATCTTGCTGCGGTCCAGGAGTGTCCATGACTTTTCCTTGTACAAAAAGAATACCCTCTATCGTCGCATCGATCGGCGCATGAACATTCACCAGATCGACCGGATCGCTGTCTATGTGCGTTATCTGCAGGAGAATCCTCAAGAACTGGACCTCCTTTTCAAAGAGCTGCTGATCGGAGTAACCAGCTTCTTCCGCGACCCGGTGGCCTGGGAAGAGTTGCGCAGCGAAGTCATCCCGGACTTGATGGCGAGTCTCCCGGCGGGCGGGACATTGCGAGCTTGGTCTGCCGGTTGCTCGACTGGTGAAGAAGCGTATTCCCTGGCCATGGTCTTTAGAGAAGCGCAAGAGCAATTCAAACCTGCCAGGGATTTCAGCACGCAGATTTTTGCCACCGATCTCGACAAGGATGCGATCGACAAGGCCCGCCAAGGGCTCTACTCGGCCAAAGCCGTTGCCGATGTCTCGGCAGAACGTCTGCACCGATTTTTTGTCCCGGCAGGAAAAGACTTCCTGGTGTGCAAGGAGATCCGACAGATGGTGACCTTCGCCACCCAGAACGTCATCATGGACGCGCCCTTCACCAAACTGGACCTGGTGAGCTGCCGCAATCTGTTGATCTATCTGACCCCGGAACTGCAGAAAAGGCTCCTGCCGCTCTTTCACTACAGCCTGAACCCAGGCGGTATTCTTTTCTTAGGGAGTGCAGAATCAGTCAGCAGTTTCACTCATCTTTTCGGGTCGTTGAGCGTCAAGTCGAGACTGTTCCGGCGGCGCGAATCCTTCTTACCGGCCGAACTGCACGCGTTTCCCGTCTCGCTTGCCCCCGTCCGGACGGGGGTACCCAAGGAGTTAGCGATGATAAAACCAGCTGTCAATCTTCAAACCCTCGCTGACCAGCTACTGCTGCAGCACTTTTCTCCGCCAGCGGCACTGACCAACGACAAGGGCGATATCCTTTATATCAGTGGCAAGACCGGCAAATATCTGGAGCCGGCCGCGGGCAAGGCCAACTGGAATCTCTTCGCCATGGCTAGGGACGGGCTCCGTTTTGAGCTGAACAGTGCTTTTAACAGAGCGCTCCGCGAAAAAAAACCGATCACTGTCAAGGGTCTCAAGATCGATGGAGCTGATGCCTCCCAGACCGTGGATATCAACGTCCAGGCAATCGCAGAGCCCGAGGCGCTGCGCGGGATGGTGATGATCGTTTTTAACGACGTGGCCACTCCCCCGGTAAAGAGGGCAGCAAGCCGCTCTAAGACGGCACCTTCCGGAGAGACCATTTCTACTGAAGTGGAAGAGGAACTCCAGCGGGTCCGCGCCGAATTGCAGGCGACCCGCGAAGAGATGCAGACGTCGCGGGAAGAACAGATTTCCGCCAACGAGGAGTTGCAATCGACCAATGAAGAGCTGCAGTCCACGAACGAGGAACTGACCACCTCCCGGGAAGAGATGCAGTCCCTCAACGAAGAATTGCAGACAGTGAATGCCGAGCAACAGGCGAAAATGGAAGAGCTTTCGCGGGTGCACACTGACATGAGAAACCTGCTCAACAGCACGGAAATCGTCACGATCTTTTTGGACAATGACCTCCATCTCCGCCGCTTCACCCCGGGCGCGGACAAACTCTTCAAGTTGATTCCGAGCGATATCGGGCGCCCCCTTTCTGACATCGTCAGTAACCTTCGTTATCCAGAGTTGAGCGAAGACGAGCGGATGGTCCTGCAAACGCAAGTCTTTTCGGAAAAGCAGGTCCCGGCCACAGATGGCCGCTGGTTTACGGTGCGCATCATGCCCTATCGCACCATGGAAGATGTCACCGCCGGGTTGGTGCTCACCTTTACCAACATCACTGCGGCCAAAGAACTGGAAGCGGAACTGCGCGCGGAGAATGCAGAGCTGAAGAAGTTGCTTGAGTCGAAAAAGTAGCGTCAACCGGCTCCCTCCCCTTCAAGGGGAGTAATAGGAGCTGAGAAACATTAGCACTTATCACTAAAGAGAAAGACAGCGACCGTCGCAAAATTAATCAACGGATGGTCATCGAGGTTATCGATGGTAAAAAGCAAAAAAGACGACGTGTTAGCAACCCAAAGTGTCCTACGAATCCGGGCAGAAAAGCAGATGCAGGCGAAAGCCCCTAAAGCACAGCCCCCTTCGCCAATGGAAAAACTGGCAGGCCAAGAGCATGAGATTGAGGTCTACCAGGTCGAGCTGGAGTCACAGAATGCCGAACTGCTGCGCACGCAGATTGAACTTGAGACCCAACAGCTCGAGTTGCAGATGCAGAACGAAGAGTTGCAACAAACACGCGAGGAGCTAGAGACCTCGCGGAACAAGTATACCGAGCTTTACGAATTCGCCCCGGTCGGCTACTTTACCTTTGATAAGAGCGGAGTGATCCGCGAGGTTAATCTGACCGGTGCACGCATGCTCGGTGTTGAGCGACGATCGCTGATAAATAAATCACTTCGCTGTTTTATGGCTGATTTCGACGACAGCAGCCAGATTTTTACCCGGCATCTCGAAGCGGTTTTGCAGAGCCAGAGCGTGCAACGCTGTGAAATTCGACTGGTGGACAAAGACGGTGCGACCATCTTTGCTCTGCTGCAGAGTGGCACGGTCGATACGGCCAATAATCATAGCGGTGACATCCTTTCTTCGATGATCGATGACACGCCGGCGAAGCAGCTGGAAGCTGAGATCAAGGATGCCGGGGAATATGCCGAGAACATCGTCGAAACCCTGCGCGAGTCGCTGGTCGTGCTCGATTCCGAGCTGCAGATTCTCACCGCCAACCATAGCTTCTATGAGACCTTCAAGGTCACCCCCGAGGAGACGATCGGCAACTTCATCTACGACGTCGGCAACCGGCAATGGGACATCCCCAAGTTGAGAGTCCTCGTTGAAGAAATCCTCCCCCTGGATACCGTGATCAACGGCTATGAAGTCGAACACGATTTTCCCGGTGTCGGCCGCAAGACTATTCTGCTCAGCGCCCGGCAGATTTTCCGGAAAAAAATCGGCTCAAACATCATCCTGCTGGCCATGGAGGACATTACCGAACGCAAGCAAGCAGAAGAAGCGCTGCTGAATGCCGGAGCCCTGCAACAGGCAATTTTTAACAGCGCCAACTTCTCGAGCATCGCCACCGACGCCAAAGGGGTCATCCAGATCTTCAACGTCGGCGCCGAGCGAATGCTCGGCTACTCCGCCGTCGAAGTGGTGAACCAGAACACCCCGGCCGACATATCCGACCCCCTGGAAGTCATCGCCCGCGCCAAAGCACTGAGCGAAGAACTCAAAACCACCATAACCCCGGGCTTTGATGCCCTCGTCTTCAAGGCCAGGCGCGGTATTGAGGATATCTACGAGCTGACCTACATCCGCAAGGATGGCAGTCGCTTCCCGGCGGTCGTGTCGGTCACCGCGTTGCGCGATGATCAGGAGGCGATCATCGGCTATCTTTTGATCGGCACGGACAACACCGCGCGCAAGCGAATCGAGGAAGAACAGAAGGAGCTCAGTCGGCGGCTGCAAGACCAACATTTCTATACGCGCAACCTCATTGAAGCCAACATCGACGCACTTTCGACCACCGATTCATCCGGCATCATTACCGATGTGAACAAGCAGATGGAGGCGCTCACCGGCAACACGCGTGAGGAACTGATCGGGAACCCGTTCAAAGACTACTTCACTGATCCGGAGTTTGCAGCGGCGGGGATCAAACGGGTGCTGAGCGAAAAGAAAGTCTCCGATTACGAACTCACCGCACGGGCCACGGACGGCAAGGAGACGGTGGTCTCCATAAACGCGACCACTTTTTACGACCGGGACAACAAGCTGCAGGGCTTGTTTTATGGTGCGCGCGACGTGACCGAGCGCAACCGCCTGGATCAAATACTGCGGGAAAAGAACGTCGAGTTGGAAAGTGCCAAGGCGACGGCAGAGAAAGCCAACCTCGCGAAATCGGATTTCCTTTCGAGCATGAGCCATGAACTGCGGACGCCGCTCGGCGCGATCCTCGGTTTTGCCCAACTCATGGAATCCGGCACACTGTCACCGGCGCCCGCCCAACAACGGAGCATAGATCAGATTCTCAAGGCCGGCTGGTACCTGTTGGAATTGATCAACGAAATTCTCGATCTGGCGCTGATCGAGTCAGGAAAACTGTCACTGTCGCTGGAACCGGTATCCCTGGAAGACGTCATGAAGGAATGTGCGACCATGGTGGAACCGCAGGCACAAGAACACGGGATCCAGGTTATCTTTACCCCTATAAAGCCGCTCTTTTTTGTCAACGCCGACCGGACACGGGTGAAGCAGCTGCTCCTCAATCTTCTTTCCAATGCGATCAAATACAACAATACCAACGGCAAGGTTACCGTAACCTGTACCCAGACCCCCCCGGATAACGTGCGTGTCAGCGTCCGGGACACCGGCGCGGGGCTGACCCCGGAGCAGCTGAAGCAACTTTTCCAGCCGTTCAATCGATTAGGCCAGAAAACGGACGTCGAAGAAGGCACCGGCATTGGCCTGGTGGTGTGCAAACGGTTGGTCGAATTGATGGGAGGCCTTATCGGCGTGGAGAGCACGGTCGGGGAAGGAAGCGTCTTCTGGTTTGAGCTGAAGCAGACGACCGCGCAACTAACATCACCCTGCAATGCCGAATTGACAACGATCGACGACGAAGCCGTTCAAGCCACCGGGCAAGAGCACACCCTGCTCTACATCGAGGATAACCCGGCAAATCTGATGCTGGTCGAAGATCTCCTGGCGCGCCGCCCGGATATCCGCTTGCTGAGTGCGCGAGACGCCATAAGCGGCATCGAGATTGCGTGCACTTCCCTGCCGGATGTCATCCTGATGGACATCAATCTACCTGGTGTCAGCGGCATTGATGCATTAAAGATTCTGTCCGAAACCCCAGGAACAGCTCACATCCCGGTCGTTGCCCTCAGCGCCAATGCCATCCCCCGCGATATCGAAAAAGGGCTGCAAGCCGGGTTCTTCCGCTATCTCACCAAACCGATCAAAGTCGTCGAGTTCATGGCAACGCTGGATCTGACACTGAAATATGCCAAAAAGAAAGCGGCCTTGCTAACCAACAAGGAATTAATATGATTATTACCGAAATCGATATTTTAAGCGCCAAGATCCTGATCGTTGACGATCGGGAAGCCAATGTCAGTCTGCTTGAGCAGTTGTTGGGTGAAACTGGTTATACCGGCGTGACGGCAACGATGAATCCTAAGGAGGTCTGCGCGCTGCATCAGAAAAATCTCTATGACCTGATCTTACTTGACCTGAAAATGCCGGGCATGGATGGATTTCAGGTCATGGAAGGCCTCAAGAAAAATGCGGTGGACGGCTACCTGCCGGTCCTGGTAATCACTGCCAAACCCGACCACAAACTGCGCGCCCTGCAAGCCGGCGCCAGGGACTTCATCAGCAAGCCCTTCGATCTGGTAGAAATCAAGACGCGGATCCGAAACATGCTGGAAGTGCGACTGCTGCACAAAAAACTTGTGAACACCAACCAGGGACTTGAGCAGACAGTGCAGGAACGAACCGGTGAGTTGACTCGGACGAATCTGCAACTCACCCAGGAGATAGAGGAGCGCAAAAAGGCCGAAACTTCTCTGCAAGCGACCTACGCAGAGATTAAAGAATTAAAAGACAAACTCGAAGCGGAGAATGTTTATCTACAGAAGGAGGTCGCCCGGCAGTTCAACTTCGGCGAGATCATCGGCCAGAGCACTTTCCTCTCCCATGTCTTTCTGCAGGTCCAACAAGTCGCGCCGATTAATGCGACGGTTCTTCTTTTGGGCGAGACCGGTACTGGCAAAGGCGTGGTGGCCCGCGCAATCCACAGCAGCAGCCCGCGCAAGAACCGACCCTTGATCACTGTCGACTGCACGACCCTGCCGGCGACCCTGGTAGAGAGCGAGCTGTTCGGCCGGGAGAGGGGGGCTTTCACCGGGTCGGACAGCAAACAGATCGGGCGCTTTGAGTTGGCTGATGGCGGTACCCTCTTCCTTGATGAAATTGGCGATATGCCGTTGGAGTTGCAATCCAAACTGCTTCGGGTCATTCAGGATGGCGAGTTTGAGCGCTTGGGGAGCCCCCGCACGATCAAGGTCGATGTGCGGATCATCGCCGCGACCAACCGCAATCTCAGCGAAGAAGTGAGCAACGGCAAGTTCCGGGAAGATCTCTTCTACCGGCTCAATGTCTTCCCCATCACCCTGCCGCCGTTGCGGCAGCGCAAGGACGACATCCCGCTCCTCGTCAACCACTTTATCGCCAAAGTCAACAAGAAGATCGGCAAACAGATCGAGACCGTCGCCAAGGAGACCATGAACTCCCTGCAGGAATACCACTGGCCCGGCAATGTGCGGGAATTGGAGAGTGTCATCGAACGCGCGGTCATCGTCAGCCAGGGGCGTTCCCTCCAGGTTCTGGACCGCTTCGATACCATCCATAAGCATCTGGATACGGAGGGGCAGGAGGTCAAAGCTCTCGTCGATGTGGAGCACGACCACATCCTGCAGGTGTTGCAGAAGACCGGGTGGCGCATCGAAGGGAAGAGCGGCGCGGCGCTCCTTCTCGGTCTCAACGCCAGCACGTTGCGCGCCCGGATGCGCAAATACGGCATCGTCCGAAAATAAAGGTCACCCCCTCCTGGACAGGAGGGGGTGGGTTTAACCGCAACAGGACCTTTTATATGTTGCGGTTATGTTAAACTTGACGGGTTCTTCAGGCTGCCGACATTTCTCCCCTAGCGAACATCCTCCTGCTTTCACCTGTACAACCAGACTCTTACCTCCTAAGCCCTGACCAAGAGCCGCTGGCACGTTTGTTGCGGTTTGTCTTACTTGGTAGTGCATGCGCACTATCGCTCTTGCAGTTGACTTTGAATTGATTTTTGTTGAGGTGTCGACCGATGGATAGCCCTCTCACCATGCTGGAAATAAAAACTCTGGGCCACTTCAGCATGTCTTTCGCTGGCAAAGAGGTTGCGAGCGATTGGCCGAACGAAACCGTTAAATTGTTGTTCTGTTCGCTCCTTTCGCCGTTGGACCTATCCTTTACCTGGGACCGCATTTGCCGCTCGGTGTGGGACATTCCGGTGACCCTGACCAGTCAGCACCAACTCGAGGAGGTCCTTGTCCTGTCTCTCAAGAATTTCCTGATCAAAGAACTCGGCTTCAATCCTCTCATTTCCGGGGTCGAAGGGATAAAAATCAATCAGCAGCGCATCCATGTCGATGCACATGATTTTTATCATAGTGCCTTAGAAGGATTCAGGTTGTCCTTTCGCGATGAGCATGCCGCAGCATTGAAGAAACTCAACCAGGCGAAGTCACTTTATACCGGCAGTTATCTCCCCGGCTTGCCGGGTAAAATCATTATCAATACCCGTCTAGACCTTGATCTCTTCCGCGCCGCGGTCGTGGACAGAGTTGGCTAAGCACTCAGCGTCAAGAGAGACGACCTGGCAAGTTCGTTGAACTTGTCACGTGTAGAAGCTCTAAATCTTGTGAAAACCAATGCTGGGAGCAGAGCTGATAACAACAGCAGGTTCGCGATGAAACCCGGCTCGATTCAGCGCACAATTACCAGGAAGCCATAACGATGATCACAAACCCAAAGGAAACCACCATGTTCAAAACAAACCACATAATCAAATTTCTGGCCTGTCTGGTTCTGGTTGCTGGCTTCACCGGGTGTGCAGCCACTTCACAACAAGAAAGCACCGGTCAGTATATTGACAATTCCATTATTACCTCCAAGGTGAAGGCCGCCATCTTTGACGAACCTAGCTTGAAAACCTTGCAGATCAAGGTGGAATCTTTCAAGGGAGAAGTGCAGCTGAGTGGTTTTGTTGATTCGGCTGCGAGTGTTAACAAGGCCGAAGCGGTAGCCCGTGGCGTTCAGGGCGTTATTGAAGTCAAAAATGACCTGATTGTCAAATAGCTCTACCGGCGAGCGGTAAGGCATAGACTTCGCCCCGAAGTAAGCTCAGTACAATTTTGTACCAAGGAATCAACCTATTGCTGTTTTCCTGAGAAGTCATTCTCCGGAAAGAAAGGAAAGACCATGAGATCATTCATAACACCGGTGGCTATTGTACTCGCTCTCAGTTTGACGATGTTGTTCACCGCTTGCGAAAAGGGACCCGCTGAAAAGGCCGGGGCACAAATCGATCAGGCGCTTGAAAATACAAAGGATGCAGCGAAGGATCTTAAGAAAGATGTCGAAGAAAGCATGAAAAATTAACCTCAAAGGGAGTCCTCATTATGAACGTGCAATTGCAACCCGCATTATCGCTTCTGGCCGGCATTCTGATCCTGGTCAGACCCAAACTTCTGAATTTTATCGTTGCTATCTACCTGATCGTGATCGGAATCACCGGCTTGATTCACTGAATCGGGTAGATTTCTCAGTCGCGATCAATAAATGCAATCCCGGGGACACCCTGCGTATCTCAACAAAACAAGGTGTCCCCGGAACGCTTTGATAGGAACTTACGCTTCCCCCCTGCTCTTCCCTTTGGATAAAATTTGGACCTCGCTTTTCCAGAACCGCGGATACCTTTACGGGACACCCTTGTGTGAATGTTCCCGATTCACGACCTCTGGCGTCTGGCAGCCAGTTCATTGATAGTCCGACAGGCTGCTAGGGATTTCAGTTAAACGAGGCCGCAGGAAAGAGTCGGGATAGCAATCAATTCGATGATCACGGTGGATGGGAGGAAATGACGGCCAGGTTGTCTGTCACCAGGGCCCTTATTTGTCTTTTTCTGCGACTAAAACATAACCATGGTTTAGCACCCATGCTTAATTACTAACTGATGAGTGCCAAGACATCGATAACACTTTTTAGTGCCACAACATCGCTAACACTCAACATGTTTAGCGTAACTTGTAACTAATCTCATCGACTTGGGTTTTATCCCGGAAGAGTTTCAGCTTCTGTTCTTTGACATCGATAGTAGCCACCACGTATTCGAGTTCCAGTTCCGGCGCAACGGGAAACAGCTCGCCGAATATGTTGAGTTTGAGATTGCTACGGATCAATCGTACCAGATGGTAGCGACCGGTCTTCGGTTTCTTCAGCCGATGGCAAGGGCTTTCCTTCTGGTTTGGAAACCTCAACGTTGTTTCCGTCGCCAAGAGAGCTTTGAGAGGAGTCTTTCCACCCAATTTGCTGTAGCGATATTTACTGTTATGCCGCTACTCAAAGGCGAGAGTTCCTTCTCTCAACTCAAGTTCTGACGTCATGAACACTTTGCTCAGAAACTTTTGTTGATAGTGATCATTGAACTTCTCAACCATGCTGTTGCGCCAAGGCTCTGACATGGGGATAAACCAAGGTTCGACACCATGAAGCAAGCAAAGACGAATGAGTGGCCCCATGCCACGAGGATGGGTCGGACTGCCATAGAAGGACATGGCGTTATCGACCTGTAGATTGTCCGGGGTTCCAAGTCGTGACCATATGGACCAAACACCGTCCAGTACATTCTGCCCGGCCTTTGACGACGAGGTATGCAAGCCACAGCGAACCGTCGCTGTGTCAATGACGTTGAGTCCGTAGAAGCGAATTGGTCCTTTGAGATAACACGGACCTACAAAGTCCAACTGATGGGTCTGGTTGGGAAACAACTCTGGCAATTTTGGGTACGGCGTTCCCTTTGGTTCATAATTACCAGTACGCCGATGTGTCAATCCATGCCGGCTCAGAATACGGTTGATTGTACGCAATGAAGGCAGAGGGCTAACGCCAAGATCTTCCAGTTCCCACAAAATGGCTTGTGCTCCACAGAACAGATCTTTGTTGTAGAGATTGAGTCTCATCATCTTGACGATCTCTTCAACCTCTGATGATGTACTGTTTGGAGTCACATGTGGGCGACGCGAACGATCCTCGTACCACGAGACATCGTTTTCGTCATACCTCTTGATCCACTTGTACAACCAGAACTTCGACTTGCCAAGCGATGTACAGATTGACTCAGGGCTCTCGCCAGCTATAAATCGCTGCACGGCCAGAACCCGGAAACGCTTGATTTTATTTTCCATGAACACCTCCGAAATGAATTTGGTGCTCACAGAATGACGTGGTAACTATTCGATTGTCAGAGAACTTTGTTTTCTATGTGTTGGCACATCTTTTCATTATCGATGTCCTGGCACTCATCAACTAACCATTAGTATCTTCTTGAAACCCTGGCATATAAAGATGGCCACCCAAAGTTGATCCAGGTGGCCATCATTTTGTCGTCTTAAATGTCTCTATCAATAAGAAGCGGGTTTTCGTCTCTGGGGCGAAGCTGTTTGTTACTTTGTCTACTGCAATCTCTCTGCACACTCATCGACCCATCTGAGTACTTCTGCAACCCGAAAAGGTTTTTTGATGTAGTGGCAACCCAGTTCATCAATGGCATGTTTTGAGTCAGCATGCATTGCGGAACCAGTGATCAGGGCTTTGTTTTGATTTTGAGCCTTGAAGCCACGCAACTTCTGAAGTTTGAGGAAATCTAAGCCTGTCATATTGGGCATCATATGATCTGAAATGATGACGTCGGCACATGGAACACTCTTTGGACACTCAATTTTATTGTCACGATAGATGGGGCAAGCCGTCGGATCGGAGAACGCCTGGACATCATGGTCTTTCAGTAGCAAGACCTGTTTGATCAAGCTTGCTAATGATTTATCATCCTCGAAAATAATGATTCGCAACTTCTTCATAACGCCCCTCGATTAGTCGATACCAACATACACCAAGAGACTCTTATTGTAAATCAAGAGGGCCTGTTTGTTTCAGCCATCCCCGGTTGGGGCTTTTCATTTACTTTTTATCCTCTCGCATTGTTTGTAGTGCTTGAAATTGGCTGAAACGCGAAATCATTACTAACCCTGACATTTAACAAAAAAACCCCACAGCCAGTAGGGTGACTGTAGGGCAACGGGTTCTATGGGTTTTGCTTTAAGGAGGTTATAATGAAGAACTGTGTTCTGTGGTTAATATCTTACTGATTTTGTCAGGCATGTCAACATATAAATGAAAACAAACTATGGCCACCAAGGATCGAACCCTGGCGGCCATAGTTTTGTGTGTTAAAGAGCTTACTGAATACCTCTATCAACAAGAGGCCGCTTTTCTTCTCGTAAGTCGTGACTTATAATAATAGCGTAGCGCTGTTAGCGCTCCTCCTTTGGGAGCAGAGGGATGCTAAATCGAAACCAGACATCCCGACCAGTATTTCATGGTGCAACCTTCAGGGTTGCTCCTCCTTTTTTGTCCTCCTGACCAGTTTATGTCTCCTCCAACGATTTGGTCAAACTTGCCATGTAGTATCCCCTTAAAACAATGCAAAACATACTATCTGAAACATATGTTAATATTATCCAAATCTAGGAAGAGGCCAATGTCATGACAGACCATAAAAAAAAAGAAAAAGACATAAATGAAGAGGAGGAAAAGACTGAACGTGAACTTGAGCGAGAGGAGGAGAACAAAGAGTTTATACCGGTTATCGTCAAACGCACTGACGAATCGTTAAGGCATCCAGATGACATTTTGGACAAGGTCATATCAGAAGGCTTGGAACAATTAAAGAGACCTTTCACTTCTTTGCTTCTTTCCGCAATGGCCGCAGGTTTGATTCTTGGTTTTACAGCTATGTCAGTCGCTGTTATAGAAAGTCAAACTATCTCACTGCTCAAATCAGACGCCTCACGTCTGCCGATGGCTCTTGTTTACCCTCTCGGGTTTGTTCTCTGTATTATGAGCGGGACACAACTATTTACTGAACATACAGCTACGGCAGTTTACCCGGTCCTTGACCGCCGGAGTAAAATAAAGCCTCTGTTCAGGTTGTGGGTTATTGTAATCATCGGCAACCTCCTAGGTGCAATTATCAGCTCGAGCTTTCTTGTCGCCGCGGACAAAGTCATTGCTGCTAAATCTGGCTACATTGCTATTGGTCTCCATCTAGTCAAATATGACAGCGGGACCCTTTTGGTGAGTGCTATATTGGCCGGTTGGCTAATGGCCCTTGGTGCTTGGCTTGTAATGGCAACCCAGCCTGCTTTCAGTCAAATGCTATCCATTTATATTGTCACGTTTATCATAGGAATCGGTGGCTTACACCATTCAATAGCAGGCTCTGTTGAGATCTTCACAGCATACTTGATCAGCGATTTATTCAGTATTCAGCAAGTCTTCCGCTTTCTCATCCCGGCAATATTAGGCAACTTGATTGGAGGGAGTATTTTTGTTGCATTATTAAACTATGGGCACATTAGAGAGACACAGAAGTCCACCCATGATTGAATTATATTAGCTGTTGAATAATTAAAAAATTAACCTTAGAACCTATTTTAGCCACCCGGGAGCGCTTCGTGAATTTTTCAGGAACTTGGGAAAACCTTTCAAAGTTGTGGGAGAAGACTCAGTTACCAGAAGAAGGCATATCTCTCGCATTAGGTGGTGGGGCGGTTTTGGGTGCTGCTCACATTGGAGTCCTTAAAGCCCTTGATGAAAACAACATCAAAATTTCTGCCATTTCGGGAACAAGCATTGGAGCACTCATTGCATCGCTTTATGCTTTTGGCAAGAAACCTTCTCAAATCGAAGAGTTCATCGCTGAACTTGAATGGCTGGATGTGACAGGCTTTACCCTCTCAAAATACGGAATTCTCAGCAATGAAGAGCTAGGAAAACACGTTACAAAACATATCGGTGCAGTTGATTTCTCAGAAGCAGATATTCCTCTTTCCCTGATAGCAACAGACATTTCTGAAGGCAAAAAAATCATTCTCAATACAGGCCGTGTTTCGCAGGCCGTCATGGCGAGCACCTGTATTCCCGGAATTTTTGTTCCCGTTGAGATTGATGACAGGTTACTCGTTGATGGAGGCTTGGTAGAAAATGTCCCGGTGTCGCCGCTAAGTGATTCTGGGTGTAACTTTATCGTTGGTGTTGATCTCAATGCCGGCCACCAATACCAGCGACCAAAGGACATTATTGATGTCTTTGTCAATGCTATAGATATTGCAATAGATAATGTAACTCGCTCGCAAACAACCGAAGCAGACCTCGTTATTGCACCAGAACTTGGATCTTATAGCCGCAGAGATACCAGTCGTATTACTGAACTGATCAATGAAGGTTATGAAGGTGCTTGCAAGCTCATCGTTAAATTGAAAAGTTGAGGCGTATAGTTTTCGCGATTTTTCATTTATTGACACCACTTGCAATGGCAAAGGCTTTGGGAACAGGGGCGCTGGTTCGAATCCAGTCACCACAATTTTCTATAAATTCTCTTACATTATTTTGGAGTATTTAAATTGGTCGAAATGCAAAATTCTTACTGACCCTGCAATGTAATAAAAAAAAGCCCCACAGCCAGGAGGGACTGTGGGGCAACGGGTTTACTATGGGTTTTGCTTAGGAGGTAGAACATGAAGAATCACGTTCTGCGTTTAATATCTTACCGATTTCGTCAGACATGTCAATCAATAAATGAAAACAACAACGGCCACCAAGGATCGAACCCTGGCTGCCATAGTTTTGTGTGTTAAAGAGCTTATTGAATACCTCTATCAATAAGAAGCCGGTTTTCCTCTCATATGTCGTGACATATGAGAAAAGGCCATCTGTTTCCAGATGGCCTTTTTCGTTTAGATTTAAGAGCCTATAAAGAGGTTCTTAAATAGCAAGTGGTTTCTTTCACTCACAACCAATTATTCGCAAAATACTGTGCCTCGCAACGAGTCGACACAAGCTGGCATCTTCACAAGACTCATCGCACCGATACCATCGAGAGTATGGCTGCCGTCATTGGGCCCGAGAGAAAACGGGAGGGCCGTTCCCTCATGCCAGCTTTCTACCGGGTCCTGGTGTGTTCCATTGATCGAGTCTTGCGGGCTCATCAGGCTGGCGACGACACTATTGATCTGAGAGGGGTTGTTCTCAATGATCAGTTCTCCATCCATGAACGTGATGTCGTAATTACCCGAGGTCAGGCCGCTTGGCGTGATCGAGTAGCTGGCGACATCAGTCGCTCCCTGACTGGTGCCGCCATAGGCGAGCGTACCACCAAGATCGGTTTCGTCCTCGTTAGTCACAAGGCCGCTGTAAGCAACCCCGTTCCCGCCGCTATAAGCCAGACCGTCATAGGTCTTGCTGTCATTGCTAGAGGTAACCGACAGCGCCGCCTGGTTCACGTCCAGGGTGCCATCACTGAACGTGATGTCGTAATTACCCGAGGTCAGGCCGCTTGGCGTGATCGCGTAGCTGGCGACATCAGTTGCTCCCTGACTAGTGCCGCCATAGGCGAGCGTACCACCCAGATCGGCTTCGTCCTCGTTAGTCACAAAGCCGCTGTAGGCAACCCCGTTCCCGCCGCTATAAGCAAGACCATCATAAGTCTTGCTGTCATTGCTAGAGGTAACCGACAGCGCCGCCTGGTTCACGTCCAGGGTGCCATCATTGTACGTGATGTCGTAATTACCCGAGGTCAGACCGCCCGGCGTGATTGCATAGCTGCCGGCATCAGTTGCTCCCTGACTAGTGCCGCCATAGGCGAGCGTACCACCAAGATCGGTTTCGTCCTCGTTAGTCACAAAGCCGCTGTAAGCAACCCCGTTCCCGCCGCTATAAGCCAGTCCGTCATAGGTCTTGCTGTCATTGCTAGAAGTGACCGACAGCGCCGCCTGGTTCACGTCCAGGGTGCCATCGTTGAAGGTGACATCGACCCAGTTTTGGTAGTCCATCTGGGTCAACTCAACCTGTGGGGTGATGTTGTAGCTGCCGGCATCGGTAGCACCTTGGGAGGTGCCATCATAAGAGGGCGTGCCTGCCAGAGACGCACCGGCTACAGAGTAGGTAACGCCGTTGCCGCCACCATAGGCTAAACCGTCATAGGTCTTGCTGTCATTGTTGGCAGTGACTGTCAGGAGGGGTTGCTGCAGACTGCGAAGCACCGGGTAACTGTTCCCATTGTAGATTCGCCATGTACTGAAGAAGTCAAAGGGAAAACTAGCAGACTGCATCATCTGGGTCGTGTTCAGACCGGTCGCGCCATTACCAGAAGTGACTTTCCCGCCACCGACACCAGTTGCCATGCCGGAGGTCTGCGTGTCCCAATAAGTATTGTTCACTCGGCCACTGTAGTCATTGTATATATAGTAGCTGGTATCAACCCAGTAACTACCAGTGCAGGTACTAAACCATCCACAGCTGTATGTATAGTACTTTCTGTAACCGTCTGCGACACGCGTTGAAGTAGTATAATAAGAGCTATATCCTACGACTCCACCAACATTCGATGTTCCAGTCACACCTCCCGTGGCATAGGCATTGTCGATATTGCCGGAATAGTAGTTGTAGCCGACCAGTCCTCCAACATAGTTGTTTCCACTGACATTACCTGTTGCGTAAACGTTGCGGACATTGCCGCCATTGGCTCCTAGCAGGCCGCCAGTGGAGCTGTCTCCTGATACGTCTCCAGTAGCATAGCTGTTGCTAATTGAGGATCGATTGTACCCAGCCAAACCACCAGTGTAGTTAGAACCCCCTGATATGCCTCCCGTAGCATAGCTGTTGCGAATTGAACCGTAGACACTATTACCGACTAAACCACCAGTGTATCTGGAACTACCTGTTACCGTTGCCGTAGCATAACTATTGGTAATTGCATCGCTAGAACTATAACCGACTAAACCACCCGTGTAATCCACACCTGATACGTCTCCCGTAGCATAGCTGTTGCTAATGGAACCGTAGCCACTGTATCCGATCAAACTACCTACATACTGGTTTCCCGCGATACTGCCGCCAAGTAACCCGACATTGGATATTGAACTGTGATCAGTACGACCAAACAAGCCAACCTCATTTTCCCCTGGCCGATTGATTGTAAGGTTGCCTATGCTGTGGTTGAGGCCATTGAGCTGACCCGTAAAGGGAGTCGTCGTTCCCCCTACCGGATCAAAACCGGCGAGGGTGTTCCAACCAGAAGTTGCCGAGGCGTCGACATCGCTGCCGAGGGCGTAATGTCCGGCAAGGTCGCTGTTCATGTTCTGCAAGGCGTTGGCATCGTTGATGACCGTGTAAGCATTACCGGCAATGCTTAGACTCGGAGAACTCCCGGAGAGAGTGATGACAGCATCGGTGGCCAGGTTGAATGTGCCGGTTTGGTTGATGTTGAGCCCGGCACTGTTACCGGTGGCCTCAATATCCGCGTTGACGTTGACGTCGTTGGCTGCGGTCAGGGTCAAGGTCGTATCAGCACTCCAGGACACGGCATCGTTGACATTCACGTCACCGCTGCCAGCTGTCGCTCCTGCCGTGTTCATCAGCTCAACATTAGTCGTCGCAAGCTGTCCAGAGAGCGTCGCACCGGTTATGTCGCCACCACTGGCCGCGACGGTGTAATCCGTAGCCGGATCGATAAGCCATTCGCCAGTCTGGCCGGCAGAGGCCAAGGTGGTAATACGGGAATTATCGTCAACATTGACCTGAGCTGCACTGGTTTCGATAAAACCACCGTCGCCGCCGTTGGGGGCCGAGGCGTCCAGGATGCCCGCCACATTCGTCGTGCCTTTGTCCATATCGGCCAGCAGCAAGATCCGGCCGTCACGGTTTTCCAGTGTCTGCGCCTGGATCACTCCGTCATTGTTAACCACGGCACCAGTTAGCTGGTCGGCCGCCGCGGCAGTCATCATCACCAGACCACCATCAGCCTTGATCAGGCCATGGTTCTCTACTAGGGCGTCAATCGCCCCCTGCTCCACAGTATAGGTCAGCAGTCGGTCGCCGTTGAAATCAAGGTTGACCTGGTTGCCGGCCGTTAGCACCACCGTACCGTTAGGCGCATCGATTGTCCCCGAGTTTTCTACTTTTGGCGCAATGAAGGCCACATAGCCGCCATCGGCTGTACGAATATTGCCGTGGTTGAGGATGGCTCCGGTAGTTCCGGTGGTCGAGAGCATACTGTTGCCGGCCAGGAAGTCATCGTCGCTGAGAGTAAGACTGGAAGCAACTAAGCCTCCGACGTCAATCTGGGCCGTCTGGCCAAAGATGATGCCGGAGGGATTAAGCAAGTAGATCTGACCGTTCGCCGTAAGCGCCCCCCGGATTTGTGAAGGGCTCTGATCCTGGATGCGGTTAAGGGCGACCGCGGAGCTGTTCGGCTGATTGAAGTTCACCGCAGCGTCCGCACCGATATTGAACGTCGACCAGTTGGCGATCATCCGCTGCGAGTTCTGCTCTATGGTCATCAGGCTGCCGGATTGATTAATTGCACCGCTGCCCGCAGTGATCTGTCCGCCCGTCGGCAAGGCACCGGCATCCAGAGCCAAGGCTGGCGTTGTAACTGTCAGCAAGCTAAAGACCAGAAGCATATCGAGGAGCAGTTGTTTTGTAATGCTGACTTTGCTTTGAATCCGCCTTTTCATGTTATTCTCCTGTCCCCGTTAAAACCAGACCATAGCTTGCAGCCAGAAACGGTCATTGTCACTTTGATTGTCGACATTCTTGTCGTTGATGTCCCGGCCGTCGTTGTCACCGAACGTATGTGCGTAACTGGTCCGAATGCTGTAGAGCCCGGCCTTGCCGATGTTCAGGCCGACACCGGCGCCGGAGAGCCCATAGCTGTTGCTCGCAGTCTTGTTGGTGACAGAGCCGGTCCAGGTATCGTAGTGTAGCTTGACCCTGCCGCTGTCGTAGAACCCGACCATCTGAATGGTGTTGCCGACCGGATTGATGGGAACATCGTAGCGAAGCTCGGTGGTCAACAAATGACCTTCGTCGCCGGAGCCTTCGCCGACCGGATAGGCGCGAACGCCTGACGGTCCACCAAGAATGAACTTCTGTGTAGAATCGAGGTTGTCATTGGCAAACTGCCCCCGGACAGAGGCAAAGAGAGAAAGATCGCGGCTCACACGCTGCAAGCGCGCCATCAAGTAGGTGCTGCGAAAGAAACTCCCGTCAGCGCGAGGCCCAGCTGTGTCGGCGGCTTTGGCTCCACCCTTGTTATATAGATCGAGGTTGCCCTGATAACCCGTCAGAGAGGCGTACGTCAGCCCGCCGCCGCCGATGCTGTCGTAGAAGGTACCGGATAGGGCCGCCTTGCCCACCTCGAGGTCTCGATCACCAATAACCTGTCCGAAGGCCTTGTCGGTCAAGGACTGGTACTCGAAACCGAGAGAGCCCCAGAGGCTTGCTGCCCGGGTTCGCAGCAACGGGTAGCTCAAGTTTGCTTCGAAGGTGCTGGCATCCCCCTTGGCGTCGAGGACAGAGAGTTCTTTGCCAATCTCGTAGGCAAGAGCGCTGTAAAAGAACGATGCCTTCAAGCCTGTCGTCCCCAGTGGCAGGTCATAGGAAATGTTCCCCTGGGTCAGGTGCTTAGCTGCGGTGATCGAGAGCTGCAGCTGGTCTCCTAATCCAAAAGGGTCGTTGACAGAAGCCTGCCCGATGGCGCGCCACTCTCCGGTGTAACGGTCGCCAAAGTTGTCACCGCTGACTACGGCACTGAGCAGCGGGCCCTCGTTAGCCTCTATCGTCATTCGCGTGGAACCCCGCTCAGAACCGGGCATCATCGAGGCTCGGGCCTCAATGCCGGGCAAATCGTTCATGAGGAGTACCGCCCGCTCGATCTGCGCCATGCGCGCCGGTCTTTCACCGGGGACAGCTCCCTCGGCGATTCCCTGCAACAGCGACTGACTGATGCGCCCAGGAGCCTTTATATCGACATTGACCTTGCCATCGATTCGGCCGGCAAGGATGGCGATCTCTATAATCCCCTCGGTTACATTCTGCTTTGGCAGATAACCCCTAGCGAGCAGGTACCCCTTCTTGTTACGAAGGTAATTGGTCACACGGGTCGCCAGTTCCTGCAGTGCAACAAAGTCAAGTTCTTTGCCGATGCTGTCAGACAGCAGCGCCTGCAGCTCGGCTTCCGTTGCCAGTCCATCCAGGCTGCTGAAACGGAAGTTTTTGACCAGCACCCTTGTCCCGGTTTCAGCTAGAGGAGGACGCTCGGCCCCTTTTTCTTCCGCGGTCGGGAACCGGTCGGGCAAAGGTGCTACGGGCTGACGCTGCTGGTTGAGCAGGCTGCCAGCATTAGGCTTAGCAGCAGCAAAAGCACAGATAGAGAGACTCAGAAAAAGAGTAAGGAACAGAAAGAATACGTATCTGGGCATGGAAGGTCCCCCCCGGGAAGGAAAAATTATAAAAATCAGTGACAGCAAAAAGCTATAACAAAAGAACACCTGCCTCAGATAAACCGGAGACAGGTGTGATGGCTAGCCAACAAACTCAACTCTCTTCGGCGGCCGGGCTGTCTCGTCTTTGAGACCCCTAGCTTTGCGTCCCTTGATTGATCAAGGTTTGCTCTTGTCAGAGTATTTGCAAAATACCATCATACAAAGGTGTTATCAAAGTCAACTATAATTATTCTAAATATTTGCCGATTCCTGCTGCCCCAGACATTTAAGAAAGCACCATCAACGTGCGGCATCGTAGCACACGACTAATCACAATGACCTCACAAGTATTACTGTATTGACGTCAAGTATCAGATTTACTGAAATGCGAAATTCTTGCTACTCCCAGTATTTAAGAACCAAACCCAACGGGCAACACTATAACATTCCACTACTCAAATTCTTCTCACAAGTTCTAATATGGCTGACAGTTGTCAAGAGACGAAATGCTCCGTGCCCAACTGGTTTTCAGCGGTTTTTTAAACGGGTTAATTCCAGAACACTGTCAGGCAGCGGAACCTCTTTGCGACGGTTGATCACTCTGATATTCGCGGGTTGGTTACCGCCTGACTTGGCTTCGTCGCGGAGCTGCTCTCTCTGTAAAGCGTGAGTTCGACTCGAGGTCTTATCCAACAGGG
>JARUHP010000038.1 GCA_030005635.1 Deltaproteobacteria bacterium IMCC39146 | reverse complement strand
GCCATAGTAGCTGTCCTAACCACCACAGCGAAGGGCTGAACCTGATATGCAGAGCTAAACCACTTTTCTGAACGTTTTGAGCAGATGCCTCGCAAGAGGGCCTAAAAGCTGGAAGTGGCGACCGGAAGTCGTGAGGTAAAGCTGGGTGCTTATAGGATGTCAGGCATTGTTGTTTGATAATGCAGACGCAAATCAGGAACCGCCGTATACGGAACCGTTCGTACGGTGGTGTGGGAGGACGGCGGGGGCAACCCCGCCTCCTACCCGATTTCTATGACAGTGATTTCGATCAACTGTTGATTCTTAAGAAAAACCATGTGCCGATCAAGGCCATTAAAATATTAGCGGGCCAGGCAGCAATCAGTGGTGGAAGAACACCGATGGCGCCGAAGACGTTAAATGTCGCGTAGAGGATAAAGTAAGTGATGAAGATAATCAGGCTGATGACAATGCCCAGGGAAAAACTGGCGTTGCGACCGCGCTGCAGGGCGAAGGGGATGCCGACCAGAACCATGATGACGGGAATGACCGCTTTGGCAAAACGAACATGAATCTCTACTTGGTAAAGCTTAGCATCATAACCTTCGTTCTCCAGCTTTTGGGTGAAATGGATAAGCTCACCAATCGACAGGTCTTCCGGCCGGTTCCAGAGTCTCACCGCTTCTGAAGGGCGACGTTTGAGGTCGAGTAAAAGTTCTGGTTGTTGCTCGAACGAAGAAACAGCCTTGGTTTCGGGGCTGAAATTCCAGATTACGGCATTTTTGAGACGCCACTGGCCTTTCTCAAGATGTTGGGCATGTTCAGCTTGAATGCGTTTGACCGGCATAAAGTTGTCGTTGAACTCCACAATGGTAAGACCGAGTAGAACCCCTTTTGCTGGAAATGCCTGGTTGATACTGATTATCTGGTTACCATCACGGAAGTAGAGATCTTTACTGCTGACAGCCTGTGTGCTTCGCCCTTTAATCTCCGTGCGCAGGATGTAGTTTGATTCGCTGGAAGACCAAGGGACCAGCCAGAGATTTGCAAAGAGCAAAATGACCGCAAGGATCAAACTACTGATAAAGAGCGGTCGACTGATGCGGGCAAAGCTGATGCCGCCGCTGAGCATGGCTGTCAGTTGGTTTGAGCGGGAGAGACCGCCGATGGTTGCGAAGGTTGCAAGAAGCACGGCCATCGGCAGGGAGTTGGAAAGCATGACCGGCAGGTGGACCAAGGGGTAAGTTAGATAGTACTTGACTGAGGCCTGGTGCTCTATAAAGTCATCCACTTTCTCCAAAAACTCAATCAGACTGTAGAGTGCTACGAGAGTCAGAAGGACCAGCGCCAGGTTACGCAGAAAAGCGTTCAGTATATAGCGATCAAGAATCGGCATTTTTACGAGCTCTTTTCTGCAGGGAACGTAGAGTCTGGTCCATCCAGGTGACGATTAGGTTCGGCTTTTCGAGCGAAGTCTGGTGCAAAAAGTAAATTCCCATGGCAATCAGGATCAGTTGCGGTGTCCAAAGAGTCAGCCATGGTGGTGTCAATGCTTCTTTCGTCAAGGTAAAGCCCGCAGACAGAAGAAAATGGTAGCTCAGAAAGATAATCAGGCCCACAACAAAACCGCCACTGCGACCTGAACGATGTGATTGCATACTGAACGGTAGGCCAAAAAGCACAAAAAGAATCGGTGCGAGCGGTGAAGTGAGTCGCATGTGAAGCTGTGCCTGCAGCCCTCTGCGTATTGAAAGATCCTCTTCGCCAGAGATGGCGTGCCAAAGCTTTTCTGTCTGCTCTTCTTTGGTTTTGCGCTTTTTTGTTGCCGGTTCGTTCATGATCGACGTTTCCGGTTGAATGTCGTAATTACGGAAATGAATTAGTTGGAAGCTCTTAGCCGAATCGGTTGGTTGTCGATGGATAACGCCATCATGCAGGCGGATTGTTAAGGTTTCGGTTGCTTCATCGCTGATGATGTTGCCGTTGTCAGCAAAAACCCAGGAGGTTGATTCCGAATTCTTGTCGATGATAACGATCCCTTCCATCCAGTTTGCCTGACTCTTAACTTCATTGGCATAGAGTGTCAAGTTGTTGAACGGGTTCATGAAGATGCGTGGCTGCAGGCCGATGGTGGCTTTCTGTCGAACAATTTCAAAACTTTTGGTTTCAAAAGCTCTGTGTCCCCAGGGTTTGATCCAGAGGTTGGTCGCTGCGGTCAAGAGTGAGAAGACAAGGGCCAGGGCAAACACAGGCATGGAAAGCTTGGCGAGACCCACTCCCGCAGCCTTGAGGGCTACGGTTTCACTGTCGGCTGACATCCGGCCCAACCCGATCATGATGCCCATGAGGAAGGCCAGTGGCAGTGATATGGAAAAGAAGGTTGGCAGCAGAGTGACCAGAAGGACCATGATGTCTATGGGGGACACACCTTTGTCAAGGATCAGGCCGATCAGTTTGTAGGCCTGTCCCATGGCCATAACCATGGTGAAAATGACAATGCAGAGGAGGGTGGGTGAAAGGACCTCCCTGATTATATATCGATGTATTTGTGTGCCAAACATAATCAAACATAATAGTACAGTCTTAAAGCGATTGTAAACGGACTTTGTTGTTAAAAAGCTCTTGCCTTATGCCTTGCCTCATGCTATATGGATGAGCTGTTTATTACACACGCCTTTTGACCCGGACCGGGTGCCTGACATGGGGTCAGGTCGGTTGCAGGGAATGATAAAGGCGGCGGCAAAACCTAACGTAAAAGGAGCTCAAAATGTCACAGATCACTATGAAACAATTGTTGGAGGCCGGCGTTCATTTCGGTCACCAGACCCGTCGCTGGAATCCCAAGATGAAGCCTTATATTTTCGGGGCTCGTAACGGGATCTACATTATCGACCTGCAGAAGACGGTTCGTTACTTCCGCACTGCTTACAGCTTTATTCGTGATATCTCTGAAAAAGGCGAGAAGGTTCTTTTTGTCGGCACCAAGAAGCAGGCCCAGGATTCGATTCTTGAGGAAGCTGTTCGTGCGGACCAGTACTATGTCAATAATCGTTGGTTGGGCGGTATGCTCACCAACTTCTCTACAATCAAGCGCAGCATCGATCGCCTCAAGAAAATTGAGGTTATGTCTGAAGATGGTACTTACGATCTTCTGGTCAAGAAGGAAGTTCTTCAGCTGGACCGTGAAAAAGCTAAGCTGGAAAAAAGCCTCGGCGGCATCAAGAATATGACGCGTTTGCCAGCAGCGGTTTTCATTGTTGACCCCAACAAGGAAGAAATTGCTGTCAAGGAAGCCCGCAAGCTCGGTATCCCTGTCGTAGCCGTGGTTGACACCAACTGTGATCCGGAAGGGATTGATTACATCATCCCTGGCAATGATGACGCGATCCGTGCCCTGCGCCTCTTTGCTTCGAAGATGGCTGATGCCTGCCTTGAAGGAACGGCTGCTCGCCAGGAGAATCTGCGCAACAGTTCCGAGGGAGCTGACCAGGAAGAAGAGGCGGCGCCGGTTGTTGAAGCGGCTTCGGAACCAGTTGTGATTGAGAAGACTGCTGCAGTTCCTGCAGACGTTGCTGTTGAAGCCCCTGCTGAGGCTGCTGTTGAAGCCCCTGCAGAAGCTGCTGTTGAAGCCCCTGCAGAAGCTGCTGTTGAAGCCCCTGCAGAAGCTGCTGTTGAAGCCCCTGCTGAGGCTGCTGTTGATGCAGATGCTGAGGCGGAGAAGCCAGCCAAAGCTTAATTGTTTGATATCTTTAACTATAAAAAGGCGGCCTGCATTGCAGCCGCCTTTTTATCAAATAACTACATAACTCAATAAGCATAGTAGTTCAGAGGAGGTTTTACCGTGGCAACAATTACAGCAAAGATGGTCGGTGACCTGCGCGCCAAAACCGGCGCCGGAATGATGGATTGCAAAAAGGCCCTGACGGAAGCAGAAGGTGATATGGAGCAAGCCATTGACTTGCTGCGCAAGAAAGGCCTTTCCGCCGCAGCAAAGAAATCCGGTCGTGTGGCAGCTGAAGGCATGATCGCAGCGACTGGTAATGGCAAGTGCGGAGCTCTGGTTGAGGTTAACTCCGAGACGGACTTTGTTGCCAAGAATGATGCCTTTCAGGCTTTTGCCAATGGTGTTGCCGAGGTCACCTTGAGCGAGAACCCTGCTGATGTTGACACCCTTAAAGGTATTGCCTTTCCTGGGAGCGACAGAAATGTTGGTGATGAATTGAATCACCAGATTGCGACCATTGGTGAGAATATGAACATCCGTCGTTTCGCACGTCTTGACAGTGCTTCGGGTGTTACGGCTTCCTACGTTCACGGTGGCGGCAAGATCGGCGTTCTGGTACAACTTGATACTGAGCAAGGTGATGACCCTCAAGTTGCAGAAACTGCGCGCATGCTGGCTATGCATGTTGCAGCCGCTAACCCTCAATACCTTTGCCGCGCAGATGTTCCGGCAGACGTTGTTGAGCGTGAAAAAGATATCATGCGTGTTAAAGCGATCGAGAGTGGCAAGCCTGAAAATATTGTTGAGAAGATTATTGAGGGTCAGATCAATAAGTTCTTTGGTGAAATTTGCCTGCTTGAGCAGATTTATGTCATTGATACTGACAAGAAGGTTGGTAAAGTTGTAGAGGATTTGGCTAAGGAGTTGGGCGGCCAGGTGACTCTTGCTGCTTTTTCGCGTTACCAACTTGGTGAAGGCATTGAGAAAAAAGAAGACGACTTCGCAGCTGAAGTTGCATCAATGACCAAGTAAATATTATCTTCACTTGTCGGCAATCATGGATTCAGGAATGACCCAATAACCACGGAGAGACCATGTCACGGAAACCCAGTTACAAGCGTATTATGCTCAAACTCAGTGGTGAAGCTCTGGCAGGTCAGCAGGGCTATGGTATCGATCCGGACATTATCATGGGTATTGCCCAGGAAATTCGAGGAGTTGTCGACCTCGGTGTTCAACTTTCTATTGTTATCGGTGGCGGCAATATCTTCCGTGGTCTTGCCGCCTCTTCAGCAGGTATGGATCGTGCCAGTGCCGATTACATGGGCATGCTGGCAACGGTCATGAACAGCCTTGCCTTACAGGATGCTCTGGAAAAGGCAGGTGTTATTACCCGGGTCCAGTCCGCCATAGAAATGCAGGCTATCGCTGAGCCTTACATCCGCCGCAGGGCGGTTAGACATCTCGAAAAAGGACGTGTGGTTATCTTTGGTGCCGGTACGGGCAATCCATTCTTTACCACCGACACTGCTGCCAGTTTGCGTGCTATTGAAATTGGGGCAGAGATTATTCTTAAAGCGACCAAGGTAGACGGCGTCTATAACGCTGATCCCGCCAAAGATAAAAACGCTGTCAAGTATGATCAACTGTCTTATCTTGATGTGCTCAAGCAGGGGTTGGAGGTCATGGATTCTACGGCGACGTCCCTCTGCATGGATAATAACTTGCCGATTATTGTTTTTGATCTGACGACCAGTGGCAATATTCAAAGAGTTGTTTGTGGTGATCAGATCGGAACTGTTGTCAAAGGAGAATAGTGCCATGATTGCAGATGTGAAATCCCAGGCCAATGCCGGAATGGTTAAAGCTCTGGAGGCGTTCAAACGTGAACTGAGCAAAGTTCGCACCGGGCGAGCCTCCCTTTCCCTGCTTGATGATATCAGGATTGATTATTACGGCACTCCGACCCCTCTAAATCAGGTCGCTGCCCTGGCAGTCCCTGAATCACGCTTGATCACGATCCAACCGTGGGAAAAGAATCTGGCTGGTGAAATTGAAAAAGCCATCCTTAAATCAGATCTTGGCTTGAACCCTTCCTCTGATGGGCAACTTATTCGTTTGGCTTTCCCCCCTCTGACAGAGGAACGTCGTAAGGAGATGGTCAAGCAGGTTAAGCGTATGAGTGAAGATGCCAGGGTTGCTGTGCGCAATTGTCGCCGTGAAGCCAATGACAGCTTAAAGCAGCTGGAAAAGGACAAGGACATCACTGAAGATGATTTGAAGCGCGGCGAAAAAGAAGTTCAGGATGTGACTGATGACTTCGTTGGTCGTATTGATCAGATCCTTGCCGATAAAGAAAAGGATCTTATGGAGATCTGATCTTTCAAAAGTCTTAAAGAGAAGACTTTATGAAAATTTCGGATGGCCGTATCGCCTATGAGAGATGTGACTGAACGACTCGATCATCGATTGAAACCATTGGGCGCCTTTTGGGCGCCCTTTTTATTGAACCTTGCTTTCCCCGGGGGCAATGTTTCTCTTGCCGTTCTTTCGTTGTAAATCAGGACATCGTGCTGTTGCTCGTTTTGTCTTCTCTATGCTACCTTAGCTAACGTTTACTCATTCCTTCTCAGGGCTCAATCGTTATGCAGATTCCTACACATCTTGCAATCATCATGGACGGTAACGGTCGGTGGGCCGAACAGCGCCATCTGCCGAGGATTCTTGGCCATCGTAAAGGTGTGGAAACGGTTCAGTCTGTTGTTGACGAATGTCTGAAGCTCGGGGTTCGTTATCTGACGCTTTATGCGTTCAGTTCCGAGAACTGGGGAAGACCTCAGGATGAAGTTGAGGCTTTGATGGGGTTGCTTGGCAGCTTCTTGAAAAAAGAGTTGTCCCAACTCCAGAAGCAGGGTATTCGTCTTATGGCTGTTGGAGAACTTGATCGGTTACCCAAATCAATCAACAAAATCCTTCAGGATATCATCCAGAAAACGGCCGACAATGACCGCATGGTCTTGAACCTGGCTCTTTCTTATGGCTCTCGCAATGAATTGACCCGGGCGATTCAGTCGCTTGGCAAAGAAATTGCGGAGGGGTCCCTGCGTGTCGAAGACGTAACAGAGGAGGCCATAGGAAATGCTCTTGATACACAAGCTATCCCGGACCCTGACCTTATGATTCGTACCAGCGGTGAGATGCGCATCAGTAATTTTCTCCTCTGGCAGCTTGCTTATTCCGAACTTTACTTCACTGAAGCCTTCTGGCCGGATTTTTCCCGTGAGCTTTTGTACAAGGCCATAGAGGAGTACAGTATCCGTCAAAGACGTTTTGGCCTTACGGCTGCGCAGTTGCGTAGCGAAGATTCTATACCTGGGGAGGGGAATCATTAAAGAGCGAATTGTTACAGCGTTGATTGCGCTGCCGTTATTGATCCTCTGTGTCCTTTTCTCAAGTCAAGGCTTCTTTGCTGGTCTGCTCTTCCTGATTACAGCTCTGGCTCTGCACGAATTCTATCGAATGGGCCTTCCTGAGAATCGTCGCCTTGAAAGCTCTCTTTCGGTGGCGGCGGGTGTGCTTTGCTGTGTTGGTTTGTCTTACGCGACCAGCGCACCCTCAACCTTGTTAAGTCTTGTCTTGCCATGTCTTGGCTTGACTCTGCTCTATCTGTTCCGCTTTCAGGATATGCAGAGCGTCAGTCGTGACCTTGCAATCAGCCTGTTTGGACTTTTGTATATCCCGCTGTTGCTGTCACATGCGGTTCTCTTGCGCGCTTTGCCGGAGGGCAGGGCGTGGATATTTCTCGTTCTCTTTGTCGTTATGGTCAGTGATTCTATGGCTTACTTCGTTGGCCGAACCTGGGGGAAGAACCGTCTTTACGAAGCGGTCAGTCCTAAAAAGACTATTGAAGGCTCACTTGGCGGGCTTGCCGGTGGCGTCCTTGGTGCCTTAATCTGTAAACTGGTTTTTTTTGCAGAACTGGGGGCTGTCGATATATTTCTTCTGGGGTTAGGGGTTGGCGCGTTCAGTCAGGTTGGTGATCTGGTTGAGTCGTTGCTGAAAAGAAGTTTTGGTGTAAAGGACTCAGGTTCGCTTATCCCGGGTCACGGCGGTATTCTCGACCGTCTCGATAGTCTCCTCTTCGCCTTTCCCATGACCTATTACTACGCCATGTGGGTTTTTGCATGAAACGACTGGCCATTCTTGGCTCGACCGGCTCTATCGGTGTGAGCACTCTGGAAATTGTTACCGAACATCCGGACTGCTTCGAGGTTGTTGCACTGACGGCAGGTCGAAATCTCGCCTTGCTTGAAGAGCAGATTGCCCGCTTTCGTCCCCAACTTGTCGCGGTTCCTGACCAGGTAAACGCGCAACGCCTGGAAGAGCGTATCGGTACAGACGGACCGCGGATTCTTTATGGAACGGCCGGTCTGATCTCTTGTGCCGTAGAGTCTCCTGCCGATATGGTTGTCTCGGCCATCGTTGGAGCTGCCGGTCTTGAGCCAACACTTGCTGCTATTCAAGCTGGCCGTGATGTTGCTCTCGCTAACAAGGAGACGCTGGTGATCGCCGGCGAACTGGTTATGAGTGCCGCTGCCGAATCCGGTTGCCGACTCTTTCCTGTTGATAGCGAGCACTCGGCGATTTTCCAGTCGCTTGAAGGACATCGCAAAGCGGATGTGCGGCGATTAATTCTGACGGCATCTGGGGGCCCTTTCCGCAACTGGTCTCTCGAGGATCTGCAAGAAGTCACACCGCAGGATGCCCTGGCGCACCCTAATTGGACCATGGGCCGAAAAATTACAATTGATTCGGCAACCATGATGAACAAGGGGTTGGAGGTCATCGAAGCTCACTGGCTTTTCAATGTCCCGGTTGAGAAGATTGATGTGCATATTCATCCGGAGAGTATTGTTCATTCTCTGGTCGAATACGTAGACGGTGCTCTTCTGGCGCAACTAGGTATCCCAGATATGAAAACTCCGATTGCCTATGCGCTGACTTATCCTCAGAGATTACCTCTTGATTTGCCTGCCCTTGATCTCTGCCGTCTCGGCCAGTTAAATTTTGCGGCTCCAAACAGCCAATGTTTCCCGTGCCTGGGGCTTGCCTACGACGCTATCAAACGCGGTGGCACGACGCCAGCTGTACTGAACGCAGCCAATGAACTTGCCGTGGATGCCTTTCTACATGAAAAAGTTGGTTTTCTTGATATTCCCCGAATTATAGGTTCCGTTGTTGAGAGGCATTCAAGCAGTGCGGCTTCCAACCTGGAACAGATTCTTTCCGCAGACGCCTGGGCTCGTCAAACCGCTCATGCTGTTATCTGTGAAATCCAAGGAGCTTCTTACCCGTGATAACTATAGCCGCCGGCATCATCATGTTGGGTATTCTTGTCTTTGTCCACGAACTTGGGCATTTCTGTGTCGCCAAGTTCTGTGGTGTCAAAGTCCTTAAGTTCTCACTCGGTTTCGGTCCTCGCCTGATCTCACATCAATATGGTGAGACAGAATATATGATCTGCGCCATTCCCCTCGGCGGTTATGTGCAAATGCTTGGTGAGGGTGGAGGCGAGCAGGGCGAAGACGTCGAACTTGATCCAGAAGAAGAACAACGCTCGTTCTCCAAAATTCCGCTGTCAAGGCGTATGGCTATCGTAGCTGCCGGGCCGATTATGAACCTGATTCTGCCCTTTATGATCTTGCCACTGGCCTATATGACGGGGATTAACCTGCCGGCCTACTTGGAAGAACCACCCTGCGTTGGCTATGTTATCCCGGAATCAGACGCTGCAGGTGCTGGTTTTTTGATTGGTGACTGCATTACTGCAATCAGCGGTCTGGGAGTAGAAAGCTGGACAGATACCGGTCCGGCCCTGGTGAATAGTGCCGGTGAGCCGATTGTCTTTACCTTCGAGCGCGATGGCCTCACTGCCGAGTTGACCGTCGATCCAGAAAATGGTGGCCTTGAAGGCCTGCAGTCGATCGGCCTGCTGCCTGAACAGAGAGCTGTGATCGGAGGCTTGGCCCCGGCGATGCCAGCCCTTGACGCAGGACTCGAAGAGGGAGACCTGATCCTCTCGGTTGGTGGGCAAGACATCGTTTCCTGGTATCAGCTCAAAGGCTCGATTCAGGATACGGATGGCGAGTCTACAGCCGTTGTCGTTGACAGAGATGGCGAACGGCTCACTTTTCAGCTGGTACCGAAAAGAACCGATGGTGGCGATAGCTTCCTGATCGGAGTGGCTCCTCAGCAGGAGACCATTTTTAAGCGCTTCGCTTTTGGAGATGCTGTGGCGGCAGGTGCCGAGCGTAGCCTGGAGTTGATTGAACTGACACTGGTCTTTATTCAAAAACTGTTTGCCGGACATGTCTCGACCAGTAATATTGGCGGACCGATCACTGTTGTTCAGATTGCCGGACAAGCCGCACAAACAGATATCTCAAGCATCATCAGTGTTCTCGCTTTTCTAAGCATTCAGCTGGGGATTCTTAACCTTTTGCCGATCCCGATTCTCGATGGGGGCCATCTCTTCTTCTACTTCTTTGAATTGGTCTTTCGCAGGCCTATCTCGTTGCGCGCCAGGGAGTGGGCTCAACAGATTGGCCTGATTCTTCTGCTGATGTTGATGGTGCTGGCTTTTTACAACGACATCGTACGGATGATAGGAAACTGACTTGCCGCCAATTCTCCTGACAATTCAAACGGCCTCTCCTGCGGGAAGTATTGCTTTAAGTGATGGTGAGCACCTGTTGGCAGAGTTCAGCCTGGATTCGCGGAAAACTCCAACGGAATGGCTTTTGGCCGCTATCGAAGACCTCCTCGCCAAAACGGGGCTGAGCAAGAACTCCCTCAACGCTATCGGTATCGTTCGTGGACCGGGAGCCTTTACCGGGCTACGTGTTGGTTTGGCGACAGCGAAAGGAATGGCCCTGGCGCTCGGCTGCCCCCTGGTGGGCGTATCGTCGTTACAATGCCTGGCCATGCAGCTGCCTTTCACGCAAATGCCGGTCTGTGTCATGTTGGATGCACGCAAACAAGAGGTCTACAGCTGTCTTTACCGGTGGGAATCGGGTTTCCCTCGCGCTATCTCAGAAGAACGGGTGGTTAAACCTGAAAAGCTCCTTACTGAAATAACAGGTGACACTTTGTTTGTCGGGAATGGTACGCTCGTTTACCGGTCACTGATTGTGCGACAGTTGGCTTCACGAGCACATTTTGCCCCTGACTTTTTGAACCTGCCACGGGCGGGTGCCGCCTCTGTTCTTGCCCTCTCAGAATGGCAGGCTGGGCGTACTTTTACGCCGGATGAGATGATGCCTGCTTATCTTCGTCCTTCCGAAGCAGAACTTAATTTGGCTACGAAGAAAAAATAGAGGGATTCTAGTTGACAATCCCACTATGCGTTCGTTATTTTTTAAAGACCGACCCTTTATTCCATCCATAGAATCAGGAGGTGCACATGCTAGAGAAGGACCAGGATTTGATCCAGCATCTAAGTGAAGAAAATCCCCGTTTTCGCAAGCTGCACGAAGAACATCTTCTCTTTGAGAAACAACTGCAGGAATATGATGACAAGCCTTACCTCTCCGATGAGGAAGATATTGAACGTAAGAAAATTCAGAAGTTGAAATTGGCAGGAAAAGACGAGATGGCGTTAATGGTCAAGGCTTCTCGTCAATAGGGAATAAATAGCTGAACAAAGCAGGGGTCAGATTTATTTCTGCCCCTGTTCTATTATCAGGCCGGGCCACTTTTGCCATTTCGGGTAAGAGAGCGGTCCGGTTTTGCTTTTTGCCCTTTACCTCTCGTGCCCGCACGGGTATAAAGACCGATACATTTGTCGAGGAATCGAACAGAGTTTGTTTACAGGAGAATCGAAGGAAATGACCGAGAAACGCAGTAGTGCAATCACCCAGGGTTTTGAGCGTACACCGCACCGTGCATTGTTAAAAGGAACGGGTGTTCCACAACAACAAATGGACAAACCCTTCATCGGGATCGCCTCTTCTTTTACCGATCTGATCCCTGGCCATACCGGTATGCGTGATCTTGAACGCTTCATTGAAAAAGGTGTTCATACCGGGGGTGGGCACTCCTTTATTTTCGGCATCCCGGGGGTCTGTGACGGCATCGCCATGGGACACCGCGGTATGCACTATTCTCTGCCGACCCGAGAACTGATCGCCGATATGGTTGAGTCGGTTGCCGAGGCGCATCGTCTCGATGGTCTGGTCCTTCTGACCAACTGTGACAAAATCACTCCGGGGATGCTCATGGCTGCAGCGCGCCTGGATATCCCCTGTATCGTCGTAACTGCCGGGCCGATGATGACTGGTTCCGGTCGTGAGGGACGTAAATTCTCTTTCGTCACCGATACCTTTGAAGCCATGGGACAATACAAAGCCGGTGTTATGGATGAACAGGAGTTGATGGCTTGCGAAGACAATGCTTGTCCGACCGCCGGTTCCTGTCAGGGCCTCTTCACTGCTAACACCATGGCGATTCTCACGGAAACGCTCGGTATGAGCCTGGTGGGCTGTGGTACGGCTCTGGCTGTTTCTTCTTTGAAGCGACGCATCGCTTTTGCCAGCGGAGAACGGATTGTCGAACTGGTTCATCAGCAGATTACTCCGCGTCAAATCATGACCCGGGCGGCCTTTGAAAATGCCATTCGTGTGGATCTTGCTCTTGGTGGCTCCAGTAACACGGTGCTGCACCTCTTGTCGATCGCTCGTGAAGCTGGAGTAGAATTGCCCCTGGAAGAGTTTGATCGCCTTGGTCGTGAAACCCCGCAGCTCGCATCAATGAACCCTGGCGGCAAACATTTCATGGAAGATCTCGACACAGCAGGTGGTGTTCCCGGCGTCCTCTATCAGTTGCGTGACCGGATCAATGATAATCCGACTCTGACTGGTCCCACAATTAAGGAAATCGTTGCTAGCGTTGCTTCTGTGGATGAGGCTGTGATTCAGTCGGTGAGTAACCCGGTGCGTGCCGAAGGTGGACTTGCCATCCTCTCCGGTAACCTTGCGCCACTTGGTTCTGTTGTTAAACAGTCAGGCGTTTCTGAAAAGATGATGAATTTTGAAGGCCGTGCCCGCTGTTTTGATTCGGAAGAGGACGCCATGGCGGCCCTTATGGGCGGGCAGGTTGTTGCCGGTGATCTGGTGGTTATTCGTTACGAAGGGCCCAAAGGTGGCCCAGGAATGAGGGAGATGCTTGCTCCGACTGCGACCTTGATGGGTCTCGGTCTGGGCGACAGTGTCGCACTGATCACCGACGGTCGCTTTTCCGGTGGTACGCGGGGTCCCTGTATTGGACATATCTCTCCCGAAGCTGCCGAGGGTGGACCGATTGCCCTGATAGCAGATGGTGATCTTATTCGACTCGATATCCCGAATCGCAAGTTAGAGCTTCTGGTCGACGACGATGAACTTGCTCGTCGCAAAGCAGCCTGGACGGCTCCCGAGGCCAAGATCAAGACGGGTTGGCTGGCTCGTTACGCCAAGGTCGTGACCTCGGCTAACACCGGCGCTGTCTGCGAGGCGTAGTTGTAAAACAATTTTGAATGCTGAATTATGAATTCTAAACTAATTCGAATCGCTGTAGGCGGTTCGTTTGAGGAGTTGATAAAGTGAAATTGACTGGTTCGAAAATTCTTCTGGAGAGCCTGAGTCTGGAAGGTGTTGATACAATTTTTGGCTACCCTGGCGGTACGGTCATTAATATTTACGATGACCTGATGGGGTCTTCTATCAAGCACATCCTGACTCGTCATGAACAAGCGGCTGTACACGCTGCCGATGGTTACGCGCGTGCGACCGGTAAGGTCGGTGTCGCCATCGCAACCAGTGGTCCCGGGGCAACCAACACGATTACCGGAATTGCCAATGCTTATATGGATTCGATTCCGATGGTTGTTATTACCGGTCAGGTCCCAACGGGTTTGATTGGCAATGATGCCTTTCAGGAGGCTGATCTCGTCGGTATTACCCGACCGATCACAAAGCATAACTACCTGGTCAAGGACATCAAAGATCTGGCCCGGATTATTAAACAGGCCTTCTATATTGCCCGAACTGGTCGACCCGGTCCTGTCGTGGTTGACCTGCCCAAGGATATTCAGATGGCTACGACCAAGTTCGAGTATCCGGAGACGGTTGAACTGCGTGGTTACAAGCCCACTTTTAGCGGTAATGTGCGCATGATCGAAAAAGCGATCAAGATGATGCTCTCTGCGAAAAAGCCTGTGCTCTATGTTGGCGGAGGTGCAACTCTGACTGATGCCCACGCTGAGCTGATGGAGTTGGCGGAAACTCTGCAAGCCCCTGTGACGACGACCTTGATGGGCATGGCCAGTTTCCCGACGCGGCACCCTCTCTCTTTGGGAATGCTCGGCATGCACGGCACCTATTACGCAAATATGGCCGTCACCAATTCCGATCTGCTGATTGCTCTTGGTGCACGTTTCGATGACCGCGTCACCGGAAAAATCGACACCTTTGCGCCACACGCCAAGATCATCCATGTGGATGTCGACCCGACGTCTATCAAGAAGAATGTCCGCGTCGATTTACCGATTGTCGGAGACTTGCGTGATGTTTTGAAAAAGATGAACAAAGCTCTTGGCGAGAAGAAAGAAGACGTCGCGCAAGCGAACGAAGCACACAAACCCTGGCTTGAGGAAATTGCTGCCTGGCGCAAAGAGCATCCGATGTCCTATAAACCATCGAAAACCGAAATCAAGCCTCAGTTCGTTATTGAGAAGTTACGCGAACTGTCCAACGACGACGCCATTATTACGACGGAAGTTGGCCAGCACCAGATGTGGACCGCTCAGTTCTTTGAGTTTACCCAGCCACGCACTTTCCTTTCCTCAGGAGGTCTCGGCACCATGGGCTACGGCCTGCCGGCAGCACTCGGTGCTCAGGCCGCTTTCCCCGAGCGTCAGGTCATCGATGTCTCCGGAGACGGCTCCTTCCAGATGAACTCTCAGGAACTTGCGACCCTGGTTCAATATCGGCTGCCTGTAAAAATCGTTATTCTTAACAACAACTTCCTCGGCATGGTCCGTCAATGGCAACAGCTCTTTTTCGATAAGCGCTACAGCCAGACCTGCATGGAGCTGCCGATCGATTTCACTAAGCTCGCAGAAGCTTACGGAGCCACTGGATTGAAAGCAACCAAGCCGGAAGAGGTTGAAGAGGTGATCAAGAAGGCCTTTGCCACTCCAGGGCCTGTGATCATGGAGTTCAAAATCTCTCGCGAAGAGAACGTTATGCCGATGGTGCCTTCTGGTGCCGCCCTCAATGAAATGGTTCTGGCGTCCTGATAGGGCTTGCTGCCAATGGTTTTAGGAGAGGATAAAAGTTATGAGACATACCATATCCGTACTGGTGGAGAATGAATTCGGCGTGTTGACACGTATCGCCGGCCTCTTCTCCGGCCGGGGCTTCAATATTGAAAGCCTGTCGGTCGCTCCCACGCTTGATCCAACGCTTTCGCGCATGACCATCGTCACCAGCGGTGATGATCGGATTATTGAACAGGTCAATAAGCAGCTCAATAAACTGATTGATACGATCAAGATTATCGATTTTACAGGTGAGGATTTCATCGAGAGAGAGATGGCCCTGATCAAGGTTAACGCAGAGGATTCTACGCGCGCAGAGATATTGCGGATCTGCGATATCTTCCGCGGCAAGGTCGTTGATGTTACCCCCAAGTGCTATACCGTTGAAGTAACCGGTTCACCTGTTAAGGTGAACGCAATTATCGATCTTCTGCGACCAATGGGCATCAAGGAGCTGGTTCGCTCTGGCCCGGTCGTCCTCGGACGCGGTCCGAAAGGCTGGAAGGGGAACTGATCGTTACAGAAATTGACGGAACTGTAGCGGGTCTTGTCAGGATAAATCACTGGTATGACCCGCTCTGTTGTGTTATATATTCGACCTTTTAAACAAGAAACTCGCCTGAATGGCGGGACGAATTTTAGAATAGAAATTTTCCTCGGGAGGAGAAGAGAATGAAAGTTTATTATGACAAAGATGCTGATCTTTCGCTTATCAAAGGCAAAAAGGTTGCGATTGTTGGTTACGGTTCCCAGGGTCATGCTCACGCTAACAACCTCAAGGACTCCGGTGTTGATGTAACCGTTGCGCTACGTGAAGGCTCATCATCAGCCATCAAAGCAGAAAACTCTGGTTTGAAGGTCTCGAATGTTGCTGAAGCGGTTGCTGCTGCTGATATGGTTATGATCCTGACCCCCGATGAGTTTCAGTCACAACTCTATCGTGACGAGATTGAGCCGAACATTAAGGAAGGCGCCACTCTGGCCTTCGCTCACGGTTTCGCCATCCACTACAATCAGGTTGTACCTCGCGAAGACCTCGATGTTATCATGATCGCTCCTAAAGCTCCTGGTCACACGGTCCGCACCGAGTTTGAAAGAGGCGGCGGTATCCCTGACCTGATTGCGATCTTCCAGGATGCCTCAGGCACGGCCAAGAACGTTGCACTTTCTTATGCCAGCGCTATCGGTGGCGGTCGCACTGGAATTATCGAAACGACTTTCAAGGACGAAACTGAAACCGACCTGTTCGGCGAGCAGGCTGTCCTCTGTGGTGGCGCTGTAGAATTGGTCAAGGCCGGTTTCGAAACGCTGGTTGAAGGTGGTTATGAGCCTGAAATGGCTTACTTCGAGTGTCTGCACGAGCTTAAGCTGATCGTCGACCTGATGTACGAAGGCGGCATTGCCAATATGAACTACTCGATTTCCAACAATGCGGAATACGGTGAATATGTAACCGGTCATCGGGTGATCAATGAAGAGAGCCGTAAGGCGATGAAAGAATGCCTGGATAATATCCAAAATGGAGAATACGCCAAGCGCTTTATCCTCGAAGGGGCGTCCAATTACCCAGAGATGACAGCACGTCGTCGCTTGAATGCAGCCCATCCGATTGAGCAGGTCGGTGAAAAATTACGCAGCATGATGCCCTGGATCAAAAAGATTGTCGACAAGACCAAAAACTAAATCTATTAACTTGCGGCGGGAGTGACACACTCCCGCCGTATCCTTTCAGACAGGCAAATACCTATGAAAAACCAACATCAGCCAATCGCTTTGGAAGGTTATCCATTTATTGCTTTATTTGCCTTCTTCTCACTCTTTTTCGCAGCCGTCGATTGGAACTGTCTGGCCACCATCGGTCTTGGTCTGACACTCTTTGCCCTCTATTTTTTCCGCAATCCCGAGCGTTTTTCCAATGAGGAAGACAATGTCTTCGTCGCGCCGGCGGATGGTAAGATTATTTTCGTCGGTAAAGTCCCTGAAAATCGCTATTTTGACGGTGAAGAGGTGACCAAGGTCAGCATTTTCATGAACGTGTTCAATGTTCATGTCAATCGTGTGCCGATCAACTGCAAAGTGATCGATCAGTTTTACAACCAGGGACGTTTTTTCAATGCCTCTCTGGACAAGGCCAGCCTTGAAAACGAACAATCGGGAATGTTGCTTGAAACAGAGTCCGGTCTGAAAGTTCTTTGCGTGCAGATTGCCGGATTGATTGCGCGACGGATTGTTTCCTACCCGGAGAATGGCGATTCTCTGGAGCGTGGCCGTCGCTACGGTTTGATCCGCTTCGGTTCCAGGGTTGACCTGTATTTCCCCGAAGGTGTTGAGGTCTCTGCAAAGCTCGGTGACATGACCGTTGCCGGAGAAAGTGTGTTGGGACTCTTGAAGTGAGTCGAGTCGACGGTTCATATGATCGCCGGGAAAGCTCAGAGGGTGCTTGAAAGATAAAGAGCATCTGATTTCTTGACAAGCTGTCAGCTTTTTGATTTATTAACAGAAAGTTTCACAAATGCATTGAAGAGGACTAGTAGGGTCTGACGCTGTTTCAGAGAGCCGGTGGTGCTGTGAATCGGTACAGATAAAGACTTGAACTGACCTTGGAGCTGCGGACGTCAAAGGGCTGCACAATAAGTAGCCTGAGTAATTTCCGTCGTGGGCCAGCGTAAATGGCTAATGAAGGGTTTCGCTGCGACGAGACCAAACAGGGTGGTACCGCGAAGCTTAGCTTTCGCCCCTGACCGGGGCGGGAGCTTTTTTATTTTTTGCCTCAAACCTGCAGCCTTTAAGTAGATGGTTGTAGGGCAACGTTAAATTCCTTGAAAGGGGGTGGTTCTGTGGAATCTGACCTGGGTGACCTTATCCTGGTCGTTAGAGCTTTAGAGATCATTGATGGTGGATTCAGAGAACCCGCCCCTGTGAGCGATTAGACGAACATTTAGAGGAGACAGCCATGAGTAAGAACCAGATGATTAAAATTTTTGATACGACCTTACGTGATGGAGAGCAATCACCTGGCGCAAGTATGAACATCGAAGAAAAATTGCGCATTGCCAGCCAGCTTGAAAAGCTAAATGTCGATGTCATCGAAGCGGGATTTCCGATCGCCTCCGATGGTGACTTCGAGGCTGTCAAAAAGATCGCCCAGACAATCAAGGGTCCAGAAATCGCAGGCCTCTGCCGCGCCAGCATCAAGGATATCGACCGGGCCTGGGATGCTTTGAAGTATGCCGGCGATCGAGGTCGTATCCACACCTTTATCGCGACCTCAGATATTCATATGGAGCGCAAGCTGCAAATGGCGCCTGCCAAGGTCCTCGAGACGGCTGTAAAGGCGGTGAAGCACGCGGTATCTTATACTCCCAACGTCGAGTTCTCCTGCGAGGACGCGGTACGTACTCGGCTGCCTTTCCTGGCCGAGATGGTTGAAGCCGTCATCGATGCGGGAGCGACCACGGTCAATATCCCTGACACCGTCGGTTACTCGATTCCTTTTGAGTATTTCAATATCATCAAGTACTTGAAGGATAATGTGCCGAATATCGACAAGGCTGTCATCTCTGTCCATTGCCATAACGACCTCGGCTTGGCGGTTGCCAATTCTTTGGCCGCGATCCAGGCGGGTGCCGGCCAGGTGGAGTGTACCATCAACGGAATTGGTGAACGTGCCGGTAACTGCTCTCTAGAAGAAGTTGTTATGGCCTTACGAACCCGTAAAGACATTATGCCGTATGAGAATAATATCAACACGGAGCATATCTATGCAGCCAGTCGCTTGCTCTCAACGGTCACCGGCATAGCCGTGCAGCCGAACAAAGCCATCGTCGGCGCCAATGCTTTTGCTCACGAAGCCGGTATTCATCAGCATGGCGTTTTGATGGACAAGGAAACCTACGAGATCATGACACCTGAGTCGATCGGGCTCAATGCCAACAAGCTTGTTCTTGGCAAGCATTCAGGTCGTCACGCTTTTATCGCTCGCCTCAACGAACTTGGTTACGACTTGCCCAAAGAAGATATCGAGAAGGCCTTCGTTCGCTTCAAAGCTTTGGCGGACAAGAAGAAAGAAATCTTTGACGAAGATCTCGATGCCATCGTCGCCGATGAAATCATCCGGGTCCCCGAGATTGTCAGGCTTGTGCAGATGAATGTCTCTTCCGGTTCTTTTGCAGCGCCTACTGCGACTGTGGAGCTCAAGGTCAAAGGCAAGCTGAAGAGAGCGGCCGTCATCGGTGATGGCCCGGTCGATGCCACATTTAAAGCGATAAAAAAATTGACCGGCATGAAGCCTTACCTGGTGAATTATTCCGTCGGTTCAATAACGGGTGGTACCGACGCCCTGGGCGAGTGCACCGTGAGGCTCGAGCACGAAGGTCACGAGGTCCTGGGGCAGGGCTCGCATTCAGATATCATTGTTGCCAGCGCCAAGGCATACATCAACGCACTCAACAAAGCTTTGGATGTTGCCCAGCGCACCAAGGTAGAAATTTAGATCGTTTCAGATTCGCCGGCAACTTTACCTGCCGGCGAATTTTCATAATTGTGTAAGGAGTGTTTCGTGAGCCTTCCGAACCAGAGGGCTCATTGGCTTGTTTCACTCCCTAGCAGCCTGTCGGGCTTACAATGAACTGGCTGCTTGGTTAATGCTTTTTTTGAGGAGTTATTATGGGTCAGACTACAGCTGAAAAGATTTTTGCTGCACATCTTCGTGATGAGCCTTTTCCAGGAACCAAGGTGCTTGATCTGGATCGTGTCCTTTGTCACGAGATCACAACGCCGATTGCTATTGCTGATCTTGAATGGCGCGGCAAGGATCGGGTGTTCGATAACACCAAGATCAAGGCTGTCATTGATCATGTGACGCCCTCCAAAGATAGCAAGACCGCTCTGCAGGCCAAAACGTTGCGTGATTGGGCTCGTCGTCACGATATCAAGGACTTTTTTGATATTGGTCAGAATGGTGTCTGCCACGCGCTCTTTCCCGAAAAAGGTTTTATACGTCCTGGATTTACAGCGATTATGGGTGATTCGCACACCTGTACTCATGGCGCTTTTGGCGCCTTCGCTGCCGGTGTTGGTACGACTGACCTCGAAGTCGGTATGTTGAAAGGCGTCTGTGCTTTCCGTGAGCCAAAAACTATCCGCGTTAATCTGAACGGTAGTTTGCAAGCAGGGGTTTACGCTAAAGACGTCATCCTTTTCGTAATTGGACAGCTTGGCGTTAATGGTGCTACCGACCGGGTGATCGAGTTCCACGGTCCGGTCGTCGATGCTATGAGTATGGATGCTCGAATGACTCTCTGTAACATGGCCATTGAAGCTGGTGGTACTTGTGGCATCTGTCAGCCAGACATGGTCACGGTTGACTACCTCTGGCCGTTCATTGAAGGCGATTTCGCTAGCAAACAGGCTGCTCAGGGAGAATATCGCCAGTGGTGTGCCGATGCCGATGCGGATTACGATAAAGTCCTCGATTTTAATGTGACTGAACTCGTTCCGCACGTAACTTATGGTTACAAACCAGACTGTGTTAAGCCCGCAAGCGAGATGGCAGGAACCAAGATTGACCAGGTTTATATTGGTACTTGTACCAATGGTCGGATCGAGGACCTGCGTCAGGCCGCTGAGGTTTTGAAAGGTCGTAAAATCTCCCAATCGCTGCGTGGTATCGTCTCACCGGCAACGCCGAAGATTTTCCAGGAGGCTTTAGCTGAAGGGCTCATTCAAATTTTTATGGATGCTGGCTTCTGTGTCACCAATCCGACCTGTGGTGCCTGCCTTGGTATGAGTAATGGTGTGCTGGCGGATGGTGAAGCATGTGCCTCAACCAGTAACCGTAATTTCAATGGCAGAATGGGTAAGGGTGGCATGGTTCACTTGATGAGCCCGTCAACAGCAGCAGCGACAGCGATCACCGGGGTTATTACCGACGCGCGGGAATTGATATAATGGTTCAATCACCAAGGAGTCAAGAGACACTAAGCCGTTGTTGCTCTGTCTTGAATCTTTGCGTCGAATGAATTTATAAGGAGTCGTTTTTATGAAAAAAGCATTTGGTGGCCCGGCAATTCTTCTTGATCGGTCCGATATTAATACTGATGAAATCATACCAGCCAAGTACCTCACCGAGGCAACCAAGGAGGCACTTAAGCCCTACTGTCTAGAAGATCTCAAGCTCGAAGGTTTTGATCCCCAGGGTGAACGTCTGAAAAATGCCAAGGTGGTGATTACCCGCGAGAACTTTGGCTGCGGTTCTTCTCGCGAGCATGCCCCATGGGTTTTTGAAGTCAACGATGTCCACACGGTAATTGCTGAGAGTTATGCCAGAATCTTCCGCCAGAATATGTTCAACTGTGGCATGTTGGCTATCGAACTGCCCAAGGCTGATATCGATACTTTGATGGCTCTGGGAAAAGAGGCAAATGGAGCAGTCGATGTAAAGGTTAACCTTCCGGATCAGCAGGTTGTTGCTTGCGGCAATGGCCGCGAAGTCTCCTTTTCCTTTGACATTAGTCGTTTTGACAAGGCTCTGGTTGAGGCCGGTGGCTGGGTTGAGTTCGCTGACGCACGTTACTGAGCTCTAAACGACAAACCCGTTAGCAAGCTTATGCAGTGGTGTCGTTGTTTCTTCTTTGCAAAGTGGCAACAGTATTATTTCTGTTGCCACTTTTGTGCTGTAACATGTAGCCCTCGCAATCTGATGTTTTTCATTTATAATTCGACTATTGTGTTTTTCTTGAAGGGGGAAATGTCGTGAACGGAAATATAAAAGCATTCTTGAAGAAAGACTCCTCAGTCGGTGTTCTGCTGATGGGCGCCACTCTACTGGCGATGATTTTTGCCAATACGCCTCTACACACCCTCTACGACTTCCTCCTCGAGACTCCTTTTGAGGTTCGTTTGGGGCGTCACCTACATATCGCCAAACCCCTGCTGCTCTGGATCAACGATGGCCTGATGGCTGTTTTCTTCCTCCTGATCGGTCTTGAGGTTAAACGTGAAGTTTTGGTGGGTCAACTCTCCAGTCGCTCTCAGATTATTCTCCCTGGAATAGCCGCCCTTGGTGGCATGGTTGTTCCGGCACTCGTTTATGTTCTGATCAACCTGGGCGATTCGACTGCACTCAACGGTTGGGCGATTCCGGCCGCTACTGATATCGCTTTTGCTCTTGGTATCCTGGCTCTGCTCGGTGACCGGGTCCCTTCGTCACTGAAAATCTTCCTGCTCGCCCTTGCCATCATGGATGATCTGGGTGCCATCGTCATCATTGCTCTTTTTTACTCGGGAGACCTCTCCGTTACTATGCTGGTCCTGTCTTCCCTCTGCCTGATGACTCTTGTTGTTTTAAATCGTCTGAAAGTTGAAAGTCTAGCTCCCTACCTCTGGGTTGGGACTTTTCTCTGGATCTTTGTGCTCAAATCAGGGGTTCACGCAACCCTTGCTGGAGTCGCTTTGGCTTTTGCCATCCCTCTGCATAAAAAAGACAAGCCAGAGGAATCTCCTCTTGAAGACCTTGAGCACTCCCTGGCACCCTGGGTCAGTTTTTTGATCCTGCCTGTCTTCGCTTTTGCCAACGCCGGGATCTCTCTCTCAGGAATGGGTATCTCTGATCTTTTACATCCTGTTCCATTAGGCATTATGCTGGGGCTGATTGTCGGCAAGCTGGTCGGTGTCTATGGTTTCTCAATAGCAGCCATAAAGATGGGCTTTGCCAAGCTTCCGGAAGGAGCTGCAAATCAACACCTCCTTGGGGTCGCAGCCCTCTGCGGAGTTGGTTTTACCATGAGTCTTTTTGTCGGCGGACTGGCCTTTGAACATACCGGTGGAGATGCGGTGGCTTATCTGTCCACGCATCGACTCGGTATTCTCACCGGTTCTCTTCTGGCAGGGCTTGCTGGGTACTTTATCCTCTCCATGCCGGTAAGAAAAGCAACGGTCTCAGAGGTTGAAAAGGTCGTTGATAAGGAACCTCCGACAGCTCGGTTGTAAGGCTGTTTTGCCGTCGTCGCTTGTGCATATCTTGACTTTCCGAAAGCTCGGTACTAAAAGCGCAAACCTTACGCAATCGTCAGGACGGCTTTTCCTGACGGCATTGAAATAATAAATACTGGACCCCTTCCAGTTAACGCTGATGCTGCCATGCAGGTGGTTCAAAAGCTGAAGGCGTAAAGTTTTTCCGGTTCACCTATGGTTGTTCTGCATTATGGGACAACCTGGGTGACCAAGCTTTGGCCGTTGGTCTCATGGCAAGCTTTGGCAAACAAATTGATCGATGAACTTGGGCTCAGGCCTGTCCTGACCAGGGGTAATGACCAGGAACTTTCTGCAGTACAGAGTATTCAGCAGGCTTGCAACAACCGGGCTCTTGTCTGGCCAGGGGTAGCCTGAAAGATTTGACTACATTCTTGGCCCGGGCTGACCTGGTCGTTGGCAGTGATACCGGGCCGATTCATATTGCGGCTGCGGTTGGCACTTCGACGGTGTCGATCTTTCGAGTGACTGACCCCAAGCGCAATGCACCGCGAGGCAGCAATCACAGCCATGTCTCGACAGCGATGGATTGTTCTGTGTGTCTTCGTAAAACGTGTCAGCTTGATACAGAGTGTGGTTTAAGTATCCTGGGCGACACCGTCTTCGCAATGATTAAGGCTCATCTCTCATGACTGCCGCATTGACTTCTCGCCGATGATTGCGAGTTTCGAGGTCATAAATGGCCGGTCTTCAGAATCAACGGCTTTTGCCCGGAGGTCCTGTTGCCCGGAGGTCCTGTTGTCAACAAATAGAACTGTCCGGTTTGTTAGCAAATGAATTGTCCGGTTTCCCTCACGATCAGGTAGGGAAAGAAACGGACGCGACGGTTATTGATTTTCAGCGGTTTTAATGCATTCAAGT
>JARUHP010000037.1 GCA_030005635.1 Deltaproteobacteria bacterium IMCC39146 | reverse complement strand
ATAGACTTTTCCATGACCTGCCTCCTTGGTTTTGGCTCTGTATTGGGGTTTTTATCGAAAACACCAACATAACCCACGTTGCAAGGGGCAGGTCTCTTTTTGTGCTCAACTGTCAGCCATTATGTCTCTCGGATTGATTGGCCACGTTGAGATTGTCAGAAATGCGAAATTATTGCTGACCCTGACAAATAAAATCCCCCACGGCCATGGGAGGGGGCGAACTAAACTGTGGGGGCGCTTATTGTGTTTCACTTAGTCCTAAGGGCTCAGCTTAAATTTAGTGTTCTGAAACTAGTCTTATAGAGTCAAGAGCACCATAAATGAAAATTATACCGAATCAGAACCATGCCCAATCTATAACTCCCTCTGTCTTGATTTACCGGGGGAAACCTTCCAGGAAAAAGTTTTATAATTTTGTATTATAATATTCACGATGCTTTTGTTAATTATCTACATTTTAATCGCCTTAGGGTTCTCATTTCTCTGCTCAATAGCCGAGGCAGTGTTGCTCAGCGTGACGACACCTTATATTGCTTTATTGGCGGCACAAAACAAACCGTCAGCGGCTGGACTGCGCCGACTCAAGGATGACATCAACAAACCGCTTGCCGCAATTCTGACACTAAACACCATCGCACACACCGTAGGTGCGGCAGGTGCAGGGGCCCAAGCAACAAAAATCTTTGGCAGCGCTTACCTCGGCATTGCTTCAGCTATCTTAACTTTGCTGATCTTGGTGTTCTCTGAGATTATCCCAAAAACACTCGGTGCTCATTATTGGCGCCAACTTGCGCCATCGACCGCGCACGCTTTGAAACTGCTGATCTGGTTTCTCTACCCATTTGTAAAGCTAACTGAACTGCTGACCCGTGGCCTGACAGAAGGTCCAACTCTGCGTGGTGTTAACCGTAAAGAATTAATGGCACTAGCTGAGCTTAGTAGTCAAGAAGGAGCTCTTGCAGACCAGGAGTCTCTAATTATGCAAAACTTGTTGCGGTTAAGAGATACTCCTGCCAGGGCTGCCATGACGCCAAGAACCGTGGTCTTTTCGATTTCGCAACAGATGACAGTAGGCGGCTACTTTGACCACTACGAAGCAAAACCGTTTTCCAGGATTCCGGTTTATCTCTCTGACACAGAGAACATAACTGGTTTTGTGCTGCGAAGTGAGCTTCTGTTGGCAAAAGCCCGTGGTCAAGCTGACCGTGTCGTGGGAGAATTTTCACGAGACATCCCGAAAATTCTCGAACAAATTGATCTCTCATACGCCTTCAATAGATTCCTTAAAGAACGCGTTCACATCATGTTGGTCATTGATGAATATGGTGGATTTTCAGGTGTTCTGACTCTTGAAGATGTTATAGAGACGCTTCTTGGTCTTGAAATTGTTGACGAGTTTGACGACACGGAGGATATGCAGATATATGCGCGTAAAATCTGGAAGCGTCGAGCGAGTAAACTAGGAATAGATGTTGATGAGTAATAGTTTTATAAATTTAACTAAGTGGTAAGAATTTTCTTGAAATTTCCGATAAATTCTTCTCCTAAATTTTTGTCCTGCAGTATATTAACATTTAGCGGAATTTCTTAAAAAACCTGACATATAAGAAAACGGCCACCCGGAATCGAACCCTGGTGGCCATAGTTTTGTGAATTAAAGAGCTTCCTAAATATGTCGATCAATAAGAAGCCGCTTTTCTTCTCGTAAGTCGTGATTTATAAGACTTTGCATAATGGATGATCATCACCAGCGACGCAGGGCCTTACGAGCACGACTGCACTTTTCGAGAAACGCAAACATCTTTCCCTCCGATGCACAATTTGGTTGGGCTTTGGCAATGAATTCCAGAGGCTAAGGTCAAGAAATTGTCATCACAAAGTTGATCAAATCCATTTCAGTAAATGTGCCATGCCAAACAGAGTTGCCACCACAACGGTGGCAACGCAAACGACGATCAGTTTTGATGCGATTTCCACTCTGGCGAGGAATCATTGAAGGAGCGACGACAATACAGTCGTACCCATGGCTGCTGAGATGACGATAAATCTTATAACCACAGGGTCCGGCCTCATAGACAAAATGTAACTCAGACCCTTTTGCTTCCAGCTTCCGAATCACCTTGTCGAGAGCCGAGAGGTTGCCGTCAATTTTGCCGTAACTTCTCACTTCGCCATGACGACCAGCATCAGCAAAAGCGACTTCGATAGAGTTTTTGTGGACGTCTAAACCGACATAAATGATAGACTTTTTCATGACCTGCCTCCTTGGTTTTGGCTCTGTGTTGGGGTTTCAACGAAAGCCCAACATAACCCACGTTGCAAGGGGCAGGTCTCTTTTTGTCCTCAACTGTCAGCCATTATGTCTACATCCAAATCCGGCTTGACAAAGCGTTCTTTTCTGTTTGAGTTTATTAATATTTCAATCAAACAAGGGAGACTGTTATGTACCTCCGGCTACTCATGACAACTCTGTTAACGGTCGCTCTTTCAACAAATCTTCTCGCCGCAGAACTTCCGACAGCCAACGGTAAAGCTGTTATTGATTATCTGAACAAAAACAATTATCAGAGTTGGCAGCTCTGGCCGGGAAAAACAGAACTTTATGTAGGCAATTTCCCCCATGGAGCCCTACTGACAACTTATGTCAGCAATGGAGCATATGATGCTATAGAAGCAAAAGCAGGTGGGATTCCTGACGGTGAATTTATTGTCAAGGAAAACTATACGCCTGATAAGAAACTGGTAGCTGTAACTGTTATGTATAAAAAGGATGGTTATAATGCAGAGGGTGGCGACTGGTTTTGGTTGAAATTCACACCAGACGGGACAATTCAGGAAGAGGGTAAGGTCGGCCGATGCATCGGCTGTCATGCCGGGGTCAAAAATAACGACTGGCTCTTCATCGCCTCGGTCAAATAAGAAAATAATTGATAGTATCAACGACATGGCCACTTGAGACATTTCTCTCGTGGCCTTTTTAAGTGAAGCTCAACAGGTTTGATCAAGGATTCGTGTGCTAACATGTTTATGAAGGCAAAACCCCATTGCAATATGGTGATCCTCAAGAAGCCACTTTTCGCCTCACGATCTGAGTTTAAGCCCCCCTCGGTACTAAACCTTAAATAACCTCTCCGATGTCTGGGGCCACGGACTCAAGCATGTGCATGTCTTCCTTCCGTAGCGTATCCTTTCGGGTATCAGCCAGATGGATTAGGCTAATTATCCTAGAATTGCACCGGATGGGAACAATTTCCAGGGAAACAAATTCACTTTCAATACATTTCCCGCGGTATCGTTTGTAATAGTCTTCCGGGATGGTATCTCCAAACCCTTGGAGGTCATTGTTCCATACAGACCCTGACTCGGTCAGTATAGGCTGGTCCAAATGGTCCGGCGCCTCGGTTATTACCCTGAGACAAGCACATTGGTCTTCTTTTATGGACAAGCAGTTCTCGTGCATCCACATAGGAAATCCTACCTAAGCATCATAAGGCACGAGTCCATCATTACTGACAACTCGGATACCAACACATTGACAATTGGTCCACTCTCTTATCTTGCGAACGATAAGCGAAAGATAATTTTTGCGAAGACGCTCAGGTGAGAATAACTTTGTGATGACCTTAATATATTGAGCAAGGGCATTATTGTTTTTGTAAGAGATTTAGTACGAGAAAACTTCTGCCATTGAAACCTCGCTCCCTTGAAGAGCTTGGAACTTTTAAAATGCACAAGAACTGAAACGATCATTCATTGCATATTCACTAAAATACAAGTTGAATATGAATGAGTTATCCTCAGCTAAAGAGGCCACACTAGTGAAAGCCAATATTGAAAAATGAACTGTCAATGGGATAGTGATGAGGAACTACTGTGGAGCACGCTGCGGGAGACTAGATTCTACTTTTTGATTAACCGCTTTTTTCCAGACGCTCCTGCTCGGTCTTACACTCGATGCAAAAGGTAGTTACTGGCCGTGCTTTTAAGCGCGCCTCGCCGATCGGGTCACCACAATCTTCACACTCACCAAATCCACCTGACTCAATACGATCAAGTGCCTGACGGATCTTGGAAATCAGTTTGCGTTCGCGATCCCTGATGCGCAATTCGAAATTACGTTCGGATTGAAGCGACGCCTGGTCGATCGGATCGGGAGTGGTGGTTTTTTCATCAGTCAATTCAGAGACCGACTTGCCAGCCACGCACAACAACTGATCCATCTGTTCCTGAAGAAGTTGACGAAACTCCTCCAATTTGTCTTTTGTCATAAAACCCCCTCAGGTGTGGACGGATACCAAAACCATTAAACGGCGGCGTAAATATCTCTATCAACAAGACGGCAACAATTATACCCAGTCAGGCGTCAAGGTCAAAGAGGGGGCTTCTTATTTATCCTCCTACATTGTTTGTAAGGTGTAAAATTGGCCGAAATGCGAAATTCTCATTACCCCTGACTTATAAATCGGGTAAGAGGCGGGGTTGCCCCCGCCGTCCTTCCACACCACCGTACGAACGGTTCCGTATACGGCGGTTCCTGATTTGCGTCTGCATTATCAACCAACAATGCTTGACTTCCTATAAGCACCCAGCTTTACCTCACGACTTCCGGTCGCAACTTCCAGCTTTTAGGCCCTCTTGCGAGGCATCTGCTCAAAACGTTCAGAAACGTGGTTTAGCTCTTCATATCAGGTTCAGACCTTCTCTGTGGTGGTTAGGACAGCTACTATGGCGTCTGCTGACTTCTGTCGGCCCATCGATGTACCTTACGATGCATCTAGCTCAAGGCAGACCGACAGATCTCCCAGGGTAATTCACACGACCTTCCTCCCATATACCCGCCGCATTTACAGCACCACCCTGCCGGATGACTGTTGGGCTTTGAAGATATTGGCCTTCTCGCCCGGATGGAAATGCCTCATATGCGATTTCTGTTCGTCGGGCCGGGATTTTACCTGCGGCTTCCTTCAGCTTCTACCTCGCGGTAGACACCCTTGCCGCTCAGCTAACGGTTCCCGTCATCAGGGTCCGTAGAGGACTTTCACCTCCAAGTCACCAGTTAGACACCACATCCAACCGGATGGCGCTTTCGCGCCGTGCGCCATGCCTGGCACACCAAACAAAGAGGGCCAACCAAGCGTTGGCCCCCTTTTCTGCTCACATTTTTATATTCTTAGTAACGATATGTATCTGGTTTGTAGGGTCCTTCAACAGGGATCCCGACATAGTCAGACTGTTCTGTGGTCAACGTCGTCAACCGCGCTCCAAGTTTCCCCAGATGCAAACGCGCCACCTTTTCATCAAGGCTCTTCGGCAGAACGTAGACTTCATTGCCGTAATCGTCACCACGCATGAAAAGCTCGATCTGAGCCATGACCTGGTTGGTGAAGCTGTTGGACATAACGAAAGAAGGATGACCGGTTGCACAGCCAAGATTGAGAAGGCGGCCTTCAGCGAGAACGATCACTGCATGACCGTCAGGGAAAACCCATTGATCGACCTGGTTGCCGTGCTCGCGAGGGTTCTTGATATTCACCTTTTTGATGCCGTCAACTTTAGCCATGGCCGCCATCTCGATCTCATTGTCAAAGTGGCCGATATTGCCAACGATGGCATTGTGCTTCATCTGCGCCATATGCTCGACCCGGATAACATCCTTGTTTCCGGTTGTGGTCACAAAGATATCACCGTCAGCAACGACATCCTCTAGGGTTTTAACTTCATAACCTTCCATCAATGCCTGCAGAGCACAGATCGGATCGATTTCGGTGACGATAACCCGGGCGCCCTGACCACGCAACGACTGACAACAGCCTTTGCCGACATCACCATAACCACAGATAACTGCCACCTTGCCTGAGATCATGACATCCGTCGCACGCATGATGCCGTCTACGAGGCTGTGACGACAGCCGTAAACATTATCAAACTTACTCTTGGTCACTGCGTCATTAACGTTCATTGCAGGAAACGGTAGTCTGCCTTCTTTCTGCAGTTGGTAGAGACGATGAACACCTGTCGTCGTTTCCTCGGTAACACCTTTGATAGAGTTGCAGATCGCTTTCCAGTCAACAGATTTATTGTCGAGGGTCTTTTTCAGGCAGCTGACCAATTCAACCCAATCTTCCGGGTCATCCGCATTAACGGTCGGAGCACCAGACTTTTGCCACTCGGCACCGTAAAGAACCATCATGGTGGCATCGCCGCCATCGTCCAGGATCATGTTCGGCAGCTCACCGTTCGGCCAGTTCAAAGCCTTTTCAGTACACCACCAGTATTCTTCCAGAGTCTCCCCTTTCCAGGCATAGACCGGTATACCCTGGGGATTTTCAGGCGTTCCATTCGGGCCAACAGCAACGGCTGCAGCAGCCTGATCCTGGGTTGAGAAGATATTACAAGAAGCCCAACGGACTTCGGCTCCGAGATCAATCAGCGTCTCTATCAGCACAGCGGTCTGAATCGTCATGTGCAGAGAGCCTGTAATACGGGCACCCTTGAGTGGGAACTGATTGCGATACTCATCACGCAAAGCCATCAATCCGGGCATTTCCACTTCCGCCAAATCCATTTCCTTGCGCCCCAAGGTCGCCAGGGAAAGGTCCATTACTTTAAAATCGGTCATCTAACAAATCCTCCGTTATTTACTGTTTTCCTGAATTAATGATTCAGAGTTATGTTTATGAATGACGGCTTTGAACAATAGTACTGACTGTTGACCGGAGATCGCCTCGACCTCCAGGCATTCAGACAGCACCATGTCGGTATCAGCCAACCACTTCTCGAGTTCTTCTTGTTTAAATCCAAGCCACTGGTCCGCCAGACGTTCACGTGCCCAGTCATGACCGTGACGGGTCAGATCCGCAACAACCAAAGACCCCCCTGGTTCGAGGACACGAGAGATCTCCCTGAACACTTCAACAGGTTGCTCTGCGTGGTGTAAGACCTGGTTCAGAACCACCGTCCGCGCTGAATCGCTAGCGCATGGTAGATGATTCATCTCGGCCAGGCGAACTTCTACTTTACCTGCAAGTTGCTGTTGGTCAATTGTTTCTCTGGCAAGCTTGATCATCGAAGGAGAATGGTCGAGACCGAGAGTTCGTTCACCTTTCTTTGCCAGTAGTGGCAAGAGGCTGCCGGTTCCGACGCCCACTTCGACCACCAGGCCACCGGACGGGATCATAGCGATCAGACGATCCTGATAATCAGGCAGGTTCAGTAATTCGACGTGTATGTTGTCCCAGTCACGTGCATGCTGATTGAAAAACTCCTGGTTCCGCTTACGCCTCTCCGACATGACCTGCAAGACGCCAAGAGCATCTCTCTCCTGCCCTTCAAGCTCTGCGAGGCGTGGTTCAACTGAGGCCCATATATCACTTAAGAAGCCCTCTTCAAAAGATAAGCGATAGTAATGCCAGGTTCCCTGTTTTTCGACCTGCAGAAGTCCTGCCTCACTCATAAGTTTTAAATGACGTGAGATGCGGGACTGTCCCATAGCAAGGATTTGCATAAGGTCCTGTACCGTAAAATCACCCTGACGCAAAATACGCAGGAGACGCAAACGAGTACCATCAGCCAGGAGTTTAAAGAGACTCAGCATATATCAGTTCCAGTAATTTTAATACATCATCTTTTATTGATATAACAGTCTGGACTTTCTGGCAAGAAAAAACTATGCACAAACCCTAAAGAAGGTTTAACGCAAAGACGCGAAGGGGTAGAGAAAGTCCGCAAAGAAAACCACTTCAAAAAAAATAATCCGCTTATCCACTTTGCTCAACTTAGACGCTGATTGGTTGCTTGGATTTTTTCAACACAGACCAACACCGACAACTGATAGACAAAAAGTAAAATCGGCCTCATGCCCGTTCGCTATGCTCACTTGAGACGCAGAGATCACAGAGTAAGACAAAATCCAGAAAGTTTGGGTATGGCTGGTCTTCCTCTGCGAGCTCTGCGCGTGAATCCGGTCGTGTGCTTTTCCGGTTCAAGGTTTTTGTTCGGTTATAAATCCGGGAGGAAAAGGTTGGGCTTCAACAAGACATCCACGACGGTATCGATCGATAGTACACCAACGGGGTCAGCGAAAGCGCAGCTGCCAGGAGAACCAGAGCCGGACAAACAAAGCTGTCAGAGCACGACCCACACAGTGGTTCGTTAAAGGCTCGAACCAACGATCAAACCATTTTAGCCATACGTTTGTCTGTTGACACGGCTCATATCCTCGTTGATACGCTTTACGACAGTCCAATGCAAAACCAAGTTGCCAGGCCTGACTCCGCACATATCCACCGGTCGCCAACCATATCCCCCAACGCTGACGGATTGGCATCTTACCCAGGAGATCTCTGATCAGCTTGAAAAACGGCAGCAACTGAAGGGGTTGAGTACGATCCTGTTGACGATAAATATCCGGTGCACTCAGAAAAAAATCAAGCCAGCCGATAGCCAAAAAATTCATAATCAGAGCATTAAGCGTTTGCCGTGCCTTAACTCCCTCAATCTGAAAACGTCTCGCAGAGGTCATAATAACTCCGGGCAAAAGCAACCATTGGCCAGAAGTTCGAATGACCTCAGCAATGGAGGTATCCTCCATTACCGGCAGATCTTCGCGGAAAGAACCCGCTTTCTGCAGGCAGGCCTTAGTCATCAGCATCCCTTGATCGCCGTGAATACAACCGGGACGCCCGAGCCTGGCCTTGGCTTCGTAATAGAAGAGACCGAATCGGCTTTCATCAGCTCGAGTATCAAACTCAAGGGAAAAGCGGCCAGCCGTTAGCAACCCGATTTTTTGCCGTTGGTATTCACAGATAAAATCGAGGGCTTTGCGCAGTTGGAGCACATCACCAATTCGACTATCAGCATGCAGAAAAAGTAACCAGTCAGTTTTTGCGACTCCAACACCAAGGTTCAGTTGACGTCCCCGCCCACTTGGCCCAACCACACAGCTCCCGGAAAGTTTCCCGGAGACAAAAAAGTCTTTAATAATTGTACAGGTCGAATCAACTGAGCCACCATCAGAAACAACCACCTCAAACGCAATCTCCCGTTGTTGGGCAAGATCCGCAAGTAAGAGTGGCAAGTTCTCGGCTTCGTTGAGTGTGGGGATAATGATGGAGAGTTCTGGAAGAGTCATATGTTTTATTTAGAACGCAAACGGGCGGACCGTAGGAACGATCCGCCCGCTTAATTCAAGAGTGGCTTTTCAACGCAATCAGATTCCGGCAAGCTTCTGCAGAGACGCGACACGGTCAGTGCGCTCCCAGGTGAATTCGGGGAGTTCACGACCGAAATGGCCATATGCAGCGGTCTTGCGATAGATCGGGCGCAAGAGGTCAAGAGTTTCGACAATACCGCGAGGGCGCATATCGAATTCTTCACGCACGACGCGGGCAATCTCGTTGGAAGGGATCTTACCTGTGCCGAAGGTATTGACCATAACCGAAACGGGCTCTGCGACGCCGATAGCATAAGCAAGCTGAACTTCACACTTGTCAGCCAGACCAGCAGCGACAATATTCTTGGCAACGTAACGGGCCATATAGGAAGCACTGCGGTCGACCTTGGAGGGGTCCTTGCCGGAGAAAGCGCCACCACCATGTGAGCCCTGACCACCATAGGTGTCTACAATAATCTTACGACCGGTCAAACCGCAATCGCCCATCGGGCCGCCGACAACGAAACGACCCGTCGGATTGATGAAATATTTGGTGTTCTCATCCAGCAGGTCAGCAGGAATCACTTTGTTAACAACTTCCTCAATGATTGATTCCTTAAGGTTTTCGTAAGTGACATCAGGATTATGCTGCGAAGAGATGACTACGGTGTCGACCCGGACAGGTTTGTCATTGATGTATTGGATCGATACCTGCGACTTGCTGTCTGGGCGCAGGAAATTCAGCAGACCACTCTTACGCACATCAGCCAGACGCTTGGTCAGCTTGTGGGCAAAGGTAATCGGCATCGGCATTAATTCAGGCGTTTCATTGCAGGCATAACCAAACATCACACCCTGGTCTCCGGCTCCCTGCTCAGTAAACAAGCCTTCGCCCTCAGAAACACCCTGGGAGATGTCCGGAGACTGTCGGTCAATAGAGGTCATAACCGCGCAGGTTTCGTAGTCAAAGCCCATGGAAGAATCGTCATAACCAATCTCTTTAATGGTTTGACGCACGATGTCAGGCATATCGACATAAGCGCTGGTTGTTATTTCACCGGCGATCATTGCCATGCCGGTTGTTACGAGAGTCTCACAAGCAACCCTTGCCTTAGGGTCTTCGGCAATTATTGCATCGAGGATGGCGTCGGAAATCTGGTCGGCGACCTTGTCCGGATGCCCCTCGGAAACTGATTCAGAGGTGAAGATAAAATCTGTCATGGGCATAAGTCGTACTCCTTTAAAGAACAATTTAAAAGGGAAAGTTAATCTTTTCGTCAGGAACTGTCAAGTCTTTCAGGCGACAGCTATTATGAACCGTAAAAGAGGGCAGAGCCTCTGCTCTAAATTCTAGATGTGAGCTTCTGTAAAAATTTCAGGATAACGATCACGCATCTCCTGTTCAAGCACAGCAACGACCTCATCGGCTGTCGGCAGACAAAGGAGCCGGTCCAGAATCTGTTTCACCTCGACAATTTCTACCTGACGCATGATTCGTTTAACACGGGAGATGTTACTGGCATTCATCGATAATTCCCTGAAACCGAGAGCGATCAGAACCAGGGAATACATATCCTCACCGGCCATTTCTCCGCACATCCCGATCGCTATCCCTGCGTTCTCTGCCGCACGACAGACTCTCAGAAGAGCTTGTAAAACCGCCGGATGCATCGGTTCGTAAAGATAGGCAACATGTTCGTTGCCGCGATCAATCGCCAGACAATACTGGATCAGATCGTTGGTCCCAACCGAAAAAAAATCAACTTCTTTTGCCAGCAGGTCAGCAATCAGAACAGCAGAAGGGGTTTCAATCATGATGCCGATTTCAACATTATCACCGCAATCAATGCCTTCAGAGAGCAATTCCTGCCGCTCTCTCTCAAGGAATTGTTTACACGCGCGGACCTCGCCGACACCCGAGATCATGGGGAACATAATGCGAAGCGGTCCGAACGCGGAAGCCCTGAGAATCGCCCGCAACTGAACCCGGAACAGGTTAACCTCTTTGAGAGAGAATCGGATGGCACGCAAGCCCATCGCCGGGTTCACTTCATCGGAGAGGTTAAACTCCGGGACAAACTTGTCACCGCCGACATCCAGGGTTCTGATCGTAACCGGAAAAGGAGCCACCTGCTCCACAGCAGTCCGGTAGATATCGAACTGTTCATCTTCTGTAGGAGGGCCCTCGCCGGACATGAAGAGAAATTCCGTCCGGAACAGACCGATACCCTGGGCACCCTGCTCTTTGGCCGGAAGTATTTCACTCACAAAATCGATATTGCTGCGCAAAGCCAGAGAGTGACCATCTTTTGTCTCTGCAGTGAGGGTTCTGAATTTGAGGAGCTCTGTCTCAAGGTAATCATAGTGCTGCTTCCGCAACAGATAATCGCGGAAGGTTGCCGGTGAAGGCTTAAGGATAACGCTACCGGTGCTGCCATCAATAATCATCGGCAAACCGGACGGCAATAAAGACGTAATCGTTTCCAAGCCGACGACGGCAGGAATGCCGAGAGAACGTGCCAGAATCGCCGTATGCGAGGTACGCCCGCCGACATCCGTCACAAAACCGATAACCTTGGAGCGGTCCATCTGCACGGTGTCTGCTGGAGACAGATCATGGGCGACAACGATGACCTGTTCTTCAACGTCAGTGAGAGATTCGTGTGTTTCACCGAGCAGGTTGCGTAACAATCGATCTCCAATTGAGTCGATATCAGAACGCCGCTCCCGCAGATACTCGTCGCTTATTTTATTAAAGACCCGGCGCAACTTACGTAGCACCCGGTTCAATGCACCTTCGGCGTTGATCAGATCTTCTCGAATCAGGCTGATAGTTTCACCGATCAGCATCTCATCATCAAGAATCATCAGATGAGTATCTATAATATAGAGGTGTTCAGAAAGTTCTTTACTGTCAGCCAGCTCCTTGACCTCGCGGAGCTGGCACTTGGACTTCTCCACCGCAGCCTTGAAAGCAGCTGTTTCCGGCTCAACTTCAGCCGGAGAGATGCGTCGCTCAATCACAGCCATCCGATTACGATTAACCAGGTGGCTTCTCGAGATAGCTATCCCGGGTGCTGCAGCGATGCCGACGAGAATAGTATCCTCGGCTATGTCAATCTTCACCGAAGCCGTCATTAATCAAAGTCCCTATTACCTTCATTGCGTCTTCAGCGTCCTCACCAGACACCGTTACATTTATTTTCGAGCCTTGCGGAGCAGCCAGCATCAAAAGGCCCATGATGCTCTTGCCGTTCACTTCGTTGCCATCCTTTTCTATCATCACATCTGACAAGAAACGATTAGCCGTCTGAACCAGCTGTGCGGCGGCACGTGCATGCAAGCCCAGACGATTAACAATTTCGTATCCCATTTCTTCTATCGGCATAGTGTCCCCACGCTCAAAAAAGTAGCGCCAGCAACAGCAAGCTGGACGTTGTCAATAAAACCAGGAAAAGGCTGGTCACTCCTTTATGTGACAACCAGGCGAAGAGCAGAACAATGGGCAAAAGCACAAAGCCCCAGGCACCTGAGATATCCTGATGTTCGCAGCCCTTGAATGACAGGTAGGCGCAGAGCACGCCAATCAGTATGGTTGTAGACTCCTTGAGCCGTATGGCCAAATCAGGCAATCGACATTTTTGTATCGTTTCTATCGCTCTCAGCTCCTGCACGTAGCCCAGGATCAGTCCGGCTCCGCGAAAAAACAAATGCGGCAGGTTGAAGAGAACCAGAAAAACCACCGGAGCCCAGAGAGAGCCCTGACTCGCAAGCAGCAAACCGATGAGAGCTGCGAGAGGACGGACTCCGCCCCAGAAGAGGGCATCGCCCATCGCGGCAAAGGGAGCCATAACCATTTTTTTATAGGCATCAGGGTCTACCGCAACGTCTTCTCCCGCATGTAGACGCTCTTCCATACGCAGGATGGTCCCCGCAATCAGTGGTGCAAAGTAAGGATGAGTATTGAAATAAGTCACCTGGCGCCGTTGCACATCCCGTGAAAGTTCATCTCCGTAGATACTGCGCAACCCGGGCAAAACCAGGTAAAAGAAACCCAGGTTCTGCAAGTTTTCGAAGTTCCAACTGGCCTGCAGCAGGAAAGATCGCAAATAGACGCGGAGAAATGTCAGCCATGAAATGCGTGGTGCTTTCATCCTCTCACCTCATCCACAGGACCAGAAGGGTCCCGGAGAAGGCAGCACAAAAAAGAGAGATACTGCGATTGACGTTGATTGTGCCGAGTAATGAAGCGGCTCCAACTATAATCAGACTGTACTGCAGACTCAGCCCGGTATCCCTGACCGCTCCGATCAGCTGTGGGGCCGTGTAGAACAGGACCACGCTGCCGATCAATACGATGACACAGGCCGTCGCAAGACTGGACACGGCGAAACTGATCAAGCCCATCAAGTGGCGACGCTCCAGGCCGTTGGTGTTGCCATCACTGAGTGCTTTCAGTCCAGCAACAGCAAGACGGTCATTGACGTTGCGAGCCAGTCGATCAAAGATCTGACCAAACTTACCGAGAGGAATAGCGACCAAAACAGCCAAAATCACCATCGGCATCCCAACCAGGTCGAGCATTTGTCCCATACTGAAGGCCAGCACCGTTGCGCCAACCGCCACCTGGGTATCATCTGGAGGGATAGCAGCCCCTACGGGCAATCGACCCAGCCAGAGCAGTTCGAGCAACATGCCGACTTCGAGCCCTAGCAGAGGGTTGCCGAGGACCAGCCCGGTTAAAGGGGCTGCGACCAGGGGTCGCGATATCATAACCTGCACCAGGGCGACTCGGTCGAGTCCGGTCAGCATAGCCACCAGCCCTGCCAGCAGGTAATCAGCAATGACCATTTACCGTCCTCCGGAACGTATCAGCTTATGCCAGCCCTGCTCGCGGTCGGCGGGAACACATTGAGAAACAATCTTGACTCCCTGCGTCTCTATCTCTTGCAGTTTTTCGATATCCTCATGATCAAGTGCGATGGTGCAGGTGTAGCGATCCTTGCCATCACTCGAGTGCATGTTGCCAAGATTAAGCTTTGGATATTCAACACCGAGGGTCCGGACTTTTAAAGCATCTTCCGACGTCGCAAACAGTAAAAGTACACGCTTTTTGAGTAACTCAGCAGAGCTGAGGATAGAGGCTGTTTCCTCAAGTGTCCCGATGATTAACTTGATTGAACTCGGGATAGCTGCCTGCATGACCATGCATTGAAACGATGTGGCAGCGACGTCATCATTGGCGACCACAATGCAATCGGCATTAACATGCGGGACCCAGGCTTCCAGAACCTGTCCATGCACCAGACGACTGTCAATACGTGCCAGAACAATACTCATTACAGCTCACTCCTGTCCGATTACCTGTTCAACGGGCAACTACCTTTTCAAATACTCACTTGCCAGAGTGATACTCTGCTGACCATATGACTTGAGAATGCCCGCTAGCTCATCAAGACCGAGGCTCTCTTGGCTGTTAAAGAATTTCAGTAACATCGGCAGGTTAGCACCGGTCAGAACCTCAACGGCCTGGGGCTCGAGAAAAGTCATACTGACATTGGCAGGCGTGCCGCCAAACATATCCGTAACAATGATAACCCCGGCCTTATCTGACGAAACCTCTTTAACCGCCTGGTCGATGGCATCACGGATATCTTCCATCGAGTTCTCCTGATTGACACTCACAGCGCGAGCATTTAAGACCGGACCTATAATCATCTGAGCAGAAGCCAGCAGTTCCAGGCCAAGATTACCGTGAGTCGCAACAACCAAACCGATCATGATACACCCTTACCAAGGTCTCTATGATTTACCAGCACATTACAACCGGTTCCGAGCAGGTAGGGACCAAGATCTTCTGCGATAGCAACACTCCGGTGACGTCCGCCGGTGCATCCAATAGCGATTGTCAAACTGGTCTTTCCTTCCTGGCTATAACGCGGCAGAAGGAAGAAAAGCAAATCCTTCAATTTAACGAGAAAAGCTTTGTAGTCTGACTGACTCAAGACATAGTCACTTACATCAGCATCGAGGCCGGTCTTGGGACGCAGCTCTTCAACAAAATGGGGGTTGTCGAGAAAACGCACATCAAAAACAAGGTCTGCACCCAGGGGCAGGCCATTGCGAAACCCGAAGGACTGCACCTGCAGACTCAATTGGCCTTCATGATCTTCAGAACCAAGAACCACTGCGAGAACCCTTTGCCGCAATTGGTGAACCGTCAACCCCGAAGAGTCGAGAATAATCGTTGCCAGGCGACGAAGCTCTGACATCATTTCACGCTCTCTGCTGATGGCAGAGAGGATCCCTTCCTTCTGAACCAGGGGATGACGGCGTCGGGTCTCGGAAAAACGCTTCACCAGATCCTGATCTGTGGCTTCAAAAAAGAGGACATCAACATCGTGACCCTCTGCCTTGATACGGTTCAAGACCTCATTGCAGTCTCCAAGAAAATCGCAACTTCTGGCATCGACGACGGTCGCAACTTTTGCATAGCCTTGATCCGTCAAAGAGAGGAAATCCGGGAGCATGATAAGAGGGAGATTATCAATGACAAAAAAACCGGCATCTTCGAGAGCCCTTGCTCCGGTACTTTTACCAGAACCGGACAGGCCGGTGATCACAACCAGTTGGCGCTTCATTCGAGGTTATCCCCAATAATTGACTGAGCGTGGATACGTGCCGTTTCAGCGATACGTTGTTCCAGACGTTCTTCGAACTCTACGGCGCTGTGATAGCCCATCTCCTTGAGCAACTGGTTGCGGGCAGCGACCTCAACCAGGGTCGTGATATTTCGTCCTTGGCGAACCGGAAGAACCTGCAAAGGCAATTTCACGCCGAGCAGCTCGTAAGTGCTTTGTTCCAGACCGAGACGATCGTATTCCTGACCATCCTGCCATTCGACAAGCTCGATGACGAGATCAATCTTCTTACGCTCACGAATAGCGGCGACGCCGAACAGGTGCTTGATGTTGATAATACCAAGACCACGAACCTCCATATGATAATGCAGCAGGTCGTTGCCTTCACCAAACAGTACCGCAGGCAATTTCAAGCGGACTTTCACCACATCATCTGAAACGAGGCGATGACCTCGAATCACCAGATCAAGAGCACATTCACTCTTGCCGATTCCGCTCTTTCCCAAGAGCAGGACACCGATGCCCAGCACATCAACCAAAACTCCATGCACACTGGTTTGAGCAAGCAAGCGCTCCTCAAGGTACTGGGTCAGCAGGGAAATAAAGGTTGAGCTTTGATGATGACTGCGCAGTAATGGGATGTTGTGGCTTTCAACTTCGCGCAGGAGATTTTCGGGGGGGACTAAACCTTTAGTGATGATAAAGCAGCAGATGTCGAGAGCGCAGAGCTGCGCAATGTGTTCTTCTGCCTTTTCTGAATCACGTTGCGTCAGTTCTGACAGGTAACTGAGTTCTGTAGCACCAAGGACCTGAATACGGTCAGGATGAAGATTCTTGGTATACCCAGCCAGGGCCAGGCCGGGTTTCTGAATTCTGGGAACCTGAACAAAACGGCTCAGGCCACGCTCTCCGGCTAACAACTCCAGATCAAGCCCGGCCTCCGTCTCGGACAGCAATTCTGAGATACTCAGACGGGGCATCAATTCAACCGTTTAGAGTTGTTCTTCTTCTTCAGTAATAATCTTGTGAATCTCGGAGCTGTCAACAGCAGACTGCAGGCGCTCACGCACTGCCGTGCTCTTCAGCAACTTTGAAATGCGCGCGAGAGTCTTCAGATGAACGCCAACCGACTCTTCCGGAGCAACTAGAAGGAAGAAAAGGTGAGCAGGCTTACCATCCATGGAATCAAAATCGACCCCCTGCCGGCTCAAGCCAAAGGAAATCAGGAGACGGTCAATATCCTTCAACTTGCCGTGAGGGATTGCGACACCATCTCCAATACCCGTTGAGCCGAGACGTTCCCGCTCCATCAGGACTTTCAGAACGTCATCACGGACGAGGCTCGAATCAGCCTTCAACAGAGCATCCGTCAACTCTGCCAAAACGTCTTTCTTCCCTGTTCCGTTTAAATCTGCGACGATCGCCGCAGGATCAAGCAACTCCGAAATCTTCATTTCACGATTAACCTGATTAGTCAAAGTGTGAGAAAATACAACAGCAGGCGGCAGATTGCCGCCTGCTGTAAAGAATGCCCTAGGACTGAGGGACAATCAAGCCATAATTGCCATCTTTGCGACGATACACAACATTAATCTCATCCGAGGACGAATCCGTGAAGACCAGAAACTCCTTATCAAGCAGATCCATCTGCATGACTGCCTCCTCAACGGACATCGGTTTCACTTGAAAGCTGTCCACTTTAATGATGCTCGGCTCGTCGTGACCCTCATCGATACTCTTTGCTGTGAAAATTGTTTTCTCAACACGCCGCTCCCGTCCACTTAGCGGCTTGTGGTTCTTGATCTTATCCTTATAACGCTTCAACTGACGATCCAGCTTATCCAAAACACCATCAATCGCCGCATACATGTCCGACGTTTCTTCGGAGGCCTTGATTGTAATCCCTTTGGCACCGAGAGAAACTTCCGCCTTGTGACGAATTTTTTTCTCTACAGAGAGGACGACCTGCGCCTCAACGGGTTCATCAATATATTTCTTGACCTTTATTAGTTTCTCTTCAACATAATTACGTACGGGCTCACTTGTTTCCATATGTCGAAAGGTCACATTTATGCGCATAATTACGAACCTCCTGGTTAAAGGTTATCAACAAGACCATGTGTTATCAATTATACCTGCTGGTTTGCAGAACACCATCCCAAAGCTTGGAGAAGAGGCCCGCTTCGGGAATTAGACAAGGTCAAAAGAGTCTTTTTCTTTGTGTCGACGAACCAACACCGAGCATCTCACGATACTTGGTCACAGTACGGCGAGCAATATCAATCCCTTGATCGCGCAGGAGCTCAACAATCTTCTGGTCTGAATAAGGCTTGCGGGTATTCTCCTCGGCAATAAGTTCTTTGATCTTGCTCTTCACACTTTCCGAAGCAATGGAATCACCTCCGGTTGTATTGATACCGCTGTTGAAAAAGTATTTAAGTTCGAAGAGGCCCTGCGGTGTCTGGACGTACTTATTGGTTGTAACACGGCTTACAGTAGACTCGTGCATTTCGATATCTTCAGCAACATCTCTTAAGACCAGAGGCTTCAGGTGATCAACACCACGCTCAAAAAATTCACGTTGGAATTTCACGATACTCTTGGTGACACGGAAGATCGTCCTTTGTCGCTGGTGGATACTCTTGATCAGCCAGAGCGCGCCGCGTAACTTCTCCTGAATATATTCACCGGCTTTTGCATCAAGCTGAGCTGAACCGGAGAGCGCATTACGGTAAAAGGAGTTGATGCGCAGATTGGGCAGTCCATCATCATTCAGGACAACAACAAACTCATCACTGATTTTATAGACGAAGATATCCGGAACAATATAGTGGACATCGTCCTGGCCATACTGGCTTCCCGGTCGAGGATCGAGACCGCTGATAAACTTGGCGGCACCAAACACTTCTTCCAGAGGCACCTGGAGACTCCTGGCGATAACCTGGTAGCGCCGATGTTCCAATTCTTCCAGTTGGTCCCTCAGAATAACGCCGACCAGATCTTCTGACATACCAAGCAGATCAATCTGTTTGAGAAGACATTCCTGAAGATTACGACTGGCAACGCCAGGAGGATCGAAATCCTGGACCGCGGAAAGAGCCCGTTCGACCACTTCTGTTGCACAGGCCGCCTGCTCGGCCAAATCCTCGACTGAGACATGAAGGTAGCCATCATTATCCAGGTTACCAATAATCTCACCGGCAATGGCGCGCTCCAGATTTTCCAGGCGGGAGAGATTAAGCTGCCACATAAGGTGATCGGCAAGCGAAGTTTTCTTGGTCAGGAGGTTCTCATAGGAAGGCCGATCATCATCGTCTTCATAGCTGTCTGCTGTCGTTCCACCAAGGCTGTAGCTTTCCAGATAAGTCTTCCAGTCGATATCCGCCATGCCATCGCCTTCACCCTCTGCTTCCTGGGTGGTTTCCTGCGACTGAGCATCAGCTGCTGCTTGTTCTTCCTCGCCTGGAGTCTTCTCGTCCGGAGTTTCCTGGCCTTCCTCAAGGACAGGGTTCTCCTCAAGCTCTTCGCGCACCACATCCATCAACTCCATACGCGACAATTGCAACAGTTTGATCGCCTGTTGCAGCTGCGGCGTCATAACCAGTTGCTGACTGAGCTTAAGTTGTTGTCTTATCTCTAAAGCCATATCACCATCATAATGGAAAGCAGTAGCCTCAGGTCAAGTCTCTGCACGAACAAAATCCTTATTATCTCTTTTCCCAGCGTTAAAGCCGGAACTTCTCGCCCAGGTAAATCGCCCGGGCTTTAGGACTCAGTGCGATCTCATCAGGCGAGCCGTGCTCCATGACTCTACCTTCATTAAGAATATAAGCGCGATCACAAACACCGAGTGTTTCACGAACGTTATGATCGGAGATCAGGACCCCGATCTGGCGTTTTTTCAAATCAGTGATAATTTCCTGGATATCCAAAACCGCAAGCGGATCAATACCCGCAAAAGGCTCGTCCAACAATATAAATCTTGGGTCCAGCACCAGTGCCCGGGCAATCTCCACGCGACGTCTCTCACCGCCGGAGAGAGCATAACCGTAGGATTTTTCAACGTGGGTCAGACGGAAGTCCTCCAGCAACTGGTCTCTGCACTCAGTCTGTTCTTGCACCGACTTTCCAGTTGTCTCAAGAATCGCCATAAGATTCTGAGAAACTGTCAGTTTGCGAAAAACCGACGCTTCCTGAGGCAGGTAGGAAATCCCCATTCTGGCCCGTTGATGCATAGGCAGTGAGGTTAAGTTCTCATCATCAAGAAAAACCTCACCCTGCTCAGGGCGAACCAGGCCTACGACCATATAAAAAGAAGTGGTCTTCCCGGCGCCATTCGGACCAAGCAAACCAACGACTTCACCGGACTTCAAATCCAGGTCAACAGATGAAACCACCTGCCGGTTTTTATAACTTTTTGACAAGCCGCGTGCAGCCAACAGGTGATTCAAGGGTTTTCCTCCGCTTTGGGAGCAAAAACCGCGTTCACCCGACCACCGGCACCACCAGTGACAACACTTCGTTTATCCTTTAGGTAAACTGTAATTTCCTGGCCCTTGACATAATTTTCGCCGTCACGAACCTCCGGTGATCCGGTCAGAACAATACGCTCTTCAAGGTGATACAGAACGGCTCGCTCACCCACCGCAACCCGCGTACCTTGAAGGATACGAACAGCCCCCTCAGCAACAACTTGCTCGATCTCACGTTTTTCACCCGTGTATTTAACCGTCAAACGATTACCTTGAATCGTAACGTCATCCTGTGTGGCAACAGCGTTACCGATAAAAACAAGAGTTTGTGCAAGATCGTCAACTTCAAGCCGATCGGAGGTCACTTTAACCGGGCCTCGATTTTCAGACGAAAACTCTGGAGCGGCCAGAGCAGACAAAGGAAGCATCAGGCAGAGAAAGATAAAAACGATTTTTTTGATATTCATGGTCAATTCATTTTTTCCGCATCGAGAAAGCCTTCAACCTCGGCGTGCAACTGTAAGCGCTTCTCATGCAGATAAGCAGTCATCCCTTTACCTTCAAGGCGCATACCATCGGCGACCATAAGAACATGTGCATCGGATGTCATTTTTTGCGTAGAATGATCGTAATCGAGGCTTTCCGTCTGCAGCGTATAACCATCGACGTGCTGAAAAAAAACATCACCGCGCAGCTTAACAGCTTGATAATCACTGCTGACCTCACCCTGAATCGCACGAATGGAGCCTGCGGGCTCACCCTGCTCATCAAAAAAGTTCAATTCAGGCTCAGCAAGACCCAGGATACCGGAGTCCGCCCTACGTTCCACCTGGTTAGACACCAGTCTCCAGCGCGGCTTGCCAGCCTCAATATGAGTGTAGTCAATATCATCCAGAGTGACATCGATACCTTTTGGCAGAGCCCTTACAACGGCTTCCAGTTGTTGTTCAGGACTGTAGCGCATGGCAATAACAGCAATCAGCACCAGCGCCAGAACTAAGGCCAGAACGAGCAAAAAATTACGGGGCTTTAGATAGCTCATGGGCAGGGTTAAGTATACACTTGAGGATATTTACTGTAAAGCGCTATATAAAGATTTGGCATGAGAATTGTATAGGAGATTAATCTTCGAAATACCGATCGGCTACAGCTGCCCAGCGGCCTGATTTCTTGAGCAGAAAATCACAGACTTCCCGGACCGCCCCCCGACCCCCGTCACGAGTCGTGACAAAGTCAGCAAAAGGCTTCACGTCTTCAACAGCATCGGCGACAGTTACCGCAAAACCGACCCGTCTCATAACCGGCAGGTCAACGACATCATCGCCGACATAAGCAACTTCTTCAGGTGAGATCCTGAGATTTTCGAGAATTTCATTGAAAGGAATGAGCTTGTCTTTCACACCTTGGTAAACCAGTTCAATACCAAGTTCTGCCGCCCTGCGGGAAACAACTTCCGACTGGCGGCCGGTAATGATACCAATTTCGACGCCAGCTCTTTGCAAGAGTTTAAGACCGTGACCATCCTTGACATCAAAAGACTTCAATTCGCCGCCATCGTTATCATAGGTGATACGTCCGTCGGTCATGACGCCATCAACGTCGAGGAGCAACAACTTGATTGTGGCAAAGTCTGAAACCATTAGATCACTCCGGCCTTGAGCAAGTCATGCAAGTGAATAATACCAATCGGCTTCTGCTCTTCATCCGACTCAAAAACAAAGAGTGATGTAACCTTGTGTTCTTCCATCAGTTGCAACGACTTGGCCGCCAGATTAGTACGCAAAATACGCTTTGGCTTGCCACCCATAAGCCCACATATGGGGAGGTTAAGGACTTCTATGCCCTGTTCTATCTTACGTCTCAGATCACCATCAGTGAAGACTCCGAGCAAGTCGCCCTGCTCATCGACAACACCGGTAATGCCCAATTTTTTACTGGAGATGACGTAGAGTGCATCCTTCAAAGGAGTACCGGCGAGGACGGTCGGCACAGCATCACCAACATGCATCAGGTCTTCGACTCGCAGGAGCAAACGCTTCCCCAGCGCACCGCCGGGGTGGAAAAGAGCAAAATCTTCTTCCCGGAAACCACGTTGCAAGAGCAAAGCAACAGCGAGGGCATCGCCCATAGCCAGAGTGACTGTCGTACTCGCCGTTGGCGCCAACTGCAGAGGACAGGCCTCTTCCTTAATGGAAATATCCAGAAAAACATCGCCAGCGCGCGCCAAGGTACTGGCAGAGTTACCAGCCATCGCCACCAGAGGGAGCCCCATACGTTTGATGATCGGCAGGATTCGGGTTATTTCCTCGGTTTCACCGGAGTTGGAAACAGCGATCACCACATCGCCTTTCATCAACATCCCCAAATCGCCATGCACGCCTTCTGCAGGATGTAAAAATATAGCGGGAGTCCCGGTCGAAGCCATGGTCGCGGTTATTTTCTGACAGATCAGACCGGACTTACCCATGCCGGTCACGACAACGCGGCCGGTACAGGCAAGGATCATCTCTACGGCTCGGGCAAAGCGCTCATCCAGACGGGCAGCCAAAGCTTCTACCGCATCGGCCTCTATCTGAACAACCCTGCGGGCCGCCTCAATAATTTCTGCATATTTATTCATTTATGACCTGACGATTTCATCAAGAGACAACATCATACGCAACATGGCCTCAACGGAGTCCAGTGACAGGCTGTTCGGCCCGTCGCATAGAGCCTTCTCAGGATTGTCATGAACTTCCCAGAAAAGAGCATCAATCCCAGTGGCAACCGCTGCACGTGAGAGTGGTGCCACAAATTCACGTTGACCTGAAGAGGCGGAACCGGCACCACCGGGCAACTGTACAGAATGAGTTGCATCAAAAACCACCGGATAGCCAAGTTGGCGCATAATAACCAGAGAGCGCATGTCGCTCACCAGATTGTTATAGCCAAAACAAGCGCCACGCTCGGTCAACAGAATCTTATCGTTACCGGTGGAGAGCACCTTGCCAATAGCATTCTCCATATCCCAGGGGGCCTGGAACTGGCCCTTCTTGATATTAACGATACGGCCGGTCTCACCTACAGCGACCAGCAAGTCGGTCTGACGAGAGAGGAATGCCGGGATCTGCATGATATCAAGGACTTCGGCCGCAGCTTTAACCTGAGTAACGTCATGAACATCGGAGATGACTGGCAGACCGGTCTCTTCCTTGACAGCTTGCAGGATTTTCAGACCTTCGACGATACCGGGGCCACGATAGGATTTAACAGACGTTCGATTGGCCTTGTCGTATGAGGCCTTAAAAACAAGGCCGACACCGACACGCTCGGCAATCTCACGCAAAGCACTGGCCATACTCAAGGTATGCTCAAGACTCTCTATGGCGCAGGGACCAGCGATCAGCACCAGAGGGTTATCGCCACCAATTTTCACAGATCCTGCTGAAAGTATTTTACTCATCGATCATCCTGACCTTTGCTGGCCTTGAAACATGCGCCAACAAAAGACTCGAAGAGTGGATGAGGAGCCATTGGCCGTGATTTGAATTCCGGATGAAATTGGCAGCCGAGGAACCATGGGTGATCAGTAATCTCGACAATCTCAACCAGGTTCTCTTCCGAATAGACACCTGAAAGAACCAACCCACACTTTTCCAGGGCTTCGCGGTAGGCGTTATTGAACTCGAAACGATGACGATGACGCTCACCGATATCTTTCTGGCCATAAATTCTGCGTGCCAGGGTCTTCTCCTGCAACGAACAGGGATAGGCCCCAAGACGCATCGTGCCGCCTTTACCCTTGACCTTCTTCTGCCCTTCCATGATGTGAATGACAGGGTTCTTGGCGTCTTCCTTGAATTCACTGGAATAGGCTTCCTCGATTTTACAGACCGAACGCGCAAACTCAACCACGGCCATCTGCATGCCAAGACAGATGCCAAAGAAGGGGATCTTGTTTTCCCGGGCATGAGTAATCGCAGCAATTTTACCTTCGCTGCCACGCTCGCCGAAACCACCCGGGACCAGAATACCGTCAATATCATCGAACGTCGAGCCAACACCGTGTCGTTCCAGAGCCTCTGAATCAACATACTGCAACTGCACACGGCAGTTGTTACCAATGCCGCCATGCGTCAAAGCCTCGGCGAGCGACTTGTAGCTCTCAGTGAGATCTATATATTTACCGACAATCGCAATTGTCGTCACGCCTGCCGGCTCCTTAACTCGCTTAACGATTCTTTGCCAACCGCTCAAGTCAGGTTTCTTGGTCCAGATATTAAGCAATTCAATAATTCTTTCGTCCAGACCTTCCTCATGAAAGGCCAGTGGAACTTCATAGATTGTCCCCACGTCTCTAGCCGTAATGACAGCCTCTTCACGCACATTACAGAACAGGGAGATCTTGCTCTTCATGTCACGAGGAAGCTCACGATCACAACGGCAGAGCAGGATATCCGGTTGGATACCGATCTGGCGTAACTCCTTAACACTGTGCTGAGTCGGCTTGGTTTTCAGCTCGCCGGCAGTCGGAATATAGGGAACCAGGGTCAGGTGGATATAAAGGACATTCTCGGGGCCAAGATCAATGCGGAACTGACGAATGGCCTCAAGGAAAGGCAGGGATTCGATATCACCAACGGTACCGCCTACTTCAACGAGCGCCAGGTCAACACCCTTGGAATTCTCCAGGATCTTACTCTTGATCTCGTTTGTGATATGGGGTATGACCTGAACCGTACCACCCAGATAATCGCCACGGCGTTCCTTACGAATCACCGAATCATAGACCTGGCCGGTTGTAAAGTTGGATTTTTTGGTCAGGTTGGCGGTGGTGTAGCGCTCATAATGACCCAGGTCCAGATCGGTCTCAGCTCCATCATCAGTGACAAAAACCTCACCGTGCTGAAAAGGGCTCATGGTTCCCGGATCAACATTAATATAGGGGTCCAACTTCTGCATGGAAACTTTTAAGCCACGCGCTTCCATAAGGGCACCGATAGATGCCGCGGCAAGCCCTTTACCAAGAGAGGAAACAACGCCGCCGGTAATAAAAATAAACTTGGTCTTCATGGATTCTCCTGAACGATTAACAGATTTACTGACAAAAACGAACAAGGCTGAGACTTTACACTTCCGCAGATGAAATGAAAACCCCTTATTGCCGAAAACTTAATCTAACTTTCAAGAGGGCAATAACATCTTCACCCGCTCCAAATCTTCAGGGGTGTCAACCCCCTGCCCCACCAACTCAGTCTCTGCAACACGAATTCTGTAGCCATGCTCGAGAGCACGTAACTGTTCAAGGCTTTCCTGTGTCTCCAGAGGCGTCGGCTTCAACTTCGGATAGGCTAGGAGAAACTCACGTCGATAGACATAAAGGCCGATGTGCTTGGCCGTTGCCAATTCAGGCCAGCGATGTTCGACATCATCATTGAAATCACGTGGACAAGGGATTGGTGCACGGGAGAAATACAGAGCAAAGCCTTGCTGGTCAGTGACGACCTTAACAACATTGGGGTTAAGAAACTCCTCAGCCGACCTCAGTGGAGTTTTCAGCGTCCCCATGGGGATCGAACTGTCGGCCAGAAGAGGAGCAACAGCCGCCTGGATCATGGCCGGATCGATCAGGGGCTCATCGCCCTGAACGTTGACAATCAACTCATCATCAAGGCCTTCGGCAACTTCCGCCAAGCGATCCGTGCCAGTGGGATGATCTGCGCGGGTCATAACAACATCACCACCAAAAGCATTCACTGCTTGAGCAATGCGATTATCATCGGTCGCAACGATAACCCTGTCGACCAGTTCACAAAGTAACGAACGCTCATAAACCCATTGAATCATCGGCTTACCGCACAAATCAGCGAGCGGCTTTCCAGGAAACCGAGTTGAAGCATAACGTGCTGGAATAACAACTGTAACACCCATATTGTTCAGGCTCCAAAAACAACGAACGAAGAAAAGTATAAAACACTGAGCAGGTCAACGATCTAGAATATAACAAGATTGTTTCTTATATAAAATTCTTTTATTTTCTGTCAGACAATAAGATGTAAGGAGGTTGTTTTTCTTTGGGTTGATCGCATGAAAAACAAAAGATTCAGTCAACACAGCCATATAGAGAACAAGGGACCAGCCAATCGGCCAACCCCTTATTCAAGTTATGGTAAGCGCGACGTGAATCGAAAAGCCCCCCCTACTCCTCTATTTTGGGCATTTTCTGCAAAACTATCGAAAAGTTAAACACTTATCTGAATACTACCCTATTCTCCCAATTACGGCACAAGTGATTTCAGACCATCTTAAACCATTCTCAGCGAGAATTTTTGACCACAAACAGAGCTCTCAACGCTTAACATAATCATCAATTTCACTGAACCGCTCAATATCCCTGGAAACAACACCGCAGGCTTTGAATTCTTGACGCCAATCAGCGATAGCCGAGAATACTTGGTCGACAATCTGCACAGCACCAGAGATACCCCAGGACTGACCAAGTTTTTCAAGGCTGGCTCGACTGAGGTAGGCTGGAAAAAGTGGACACCAATCTGTTAGCCTAAGAGGCTCATAGGAGGTGTCACTTGGAACGCAGACCGAAACAGTTTTACACGGATGAATTTAGGGAGGAAGCTGTCGCTCTTGTTGTTGATGGTGGACTGACTGTCGCAGAAACAAGTCGTCGTTTGAGCATCTCACAACAGACACTGCGCAACTGGATT
>JARUHP010000036.1 GCA_030005635.1 Deltaproteobacteria bacterium IMCC39146 | reverse complement strand
ACAATTGCGTGTCATTTGAAAAACTCACGCTGCAGATCCCGTCAGATAGCTATCGCTTCAATTACATCAAGACCAAAGTCAGAATCCACCGCTATGCTGACCGTTCGCTGGCCCTCTTTTATGGCCCCAGAAAATTGGCAACTTATGACCGAGAAGGACAGATACTTGATTGCATTAAAAACGCTGAAAATCAATAACCGTCGAGTCCGTTTCTTTCCCTACCTGATCGTGAGGGAAACCGGACAATTCATTTGCTAACAAACCGGACAGTTCTATTTGTTGACAACAAGTAATGCATTTCTTATTTATCTTCTCGCATTGCTTTGAAGTCTCTAGATTCGCAAAAACACAAAATTCTTACTACCCCTGCATACTAAGAATCTGGCCAGGGCGTTTATCCGATCTCAGTGTCGCCTTTGCAGGAGACCAGCATCCGGACAATAACCCAGGTGGCTACCGTAGCGGCCATATGTTTCAATGTGTGACCGCTGATCATCTGCTCACACATAGCAAAGACTTCCACATCGAAAAGCTCCAGGAGCTTTGATAAGCCGTACCAGAAGACGACCCAAACGATGTAGCGACCCGGTACATAGTGGTGTTTGGGAAACAACCAGAAGACGAAGGGAAGTAGAACAACCGGAAAGAATTGTACCAAAGCGTAAAACCTGAGATCACCACGCTGTAATTGTTCGGTATGGTGCCAGTAGATCAGGCTTGCCAGGCCAAGGGCGACCAGGGCTATAAGCAACCAACCGTTACCGCTATTGGTATGGACGCGGTCTGCAATAACAGCTGACGTAAATGCCATGAACGCGATCGACATGGGCAATCGGTCCCACAACAAACTCTCGTTGGTAGGATTCCAATGGTAATAACCTGACCCAATGCTGACCATGGCCACTCCCAAAAAGAAAATAACGTAGGGTCGTGCATCGATTGGTTGGTTGAAGATCAGTCGTTGCTTCGCTCCAACAACCGTTACCGTACCGAGAATCCCTACCAGGGCAAAGCCACTGTTCGACATCACGTTGTTGAAGTTTGGAATACCGAACCACTGGCGTGTGTCGGCGAACAGGTGGTAATTTGGATCCTGTGGGATAGGGGCAACGAACAGAACACCGACCACACAGGCACACAACAATCCGAGTAGGATCGCTACACGTGGCCAGAATGACAGGTTTGTGAAGTAGCTAATGCGAGACAATTGCTCTCCTACTGGTCATCCGTTTATAGGCTCTACTTTGAAAACATTCGTCAATATTAATAGTACCCGGATACCAAGACAACGGCCACCAAGGATCAAACCCTGGTGGCCATAATTTTGTCTCCTAAATAGCTCTATCAACAATAAGCCGGTTGTAAACCTCCCCATTTTAGCCCCATCTATTCTGAGACAAATCCGGAGACATCGGTGCAAAATGGGAAGGAAGTCCCCAAGACTTCACCCTCCACTCTCATTTGGATAAACCACTTGCAGCTAGATTGACAGTGTTGTGTGATCTGCTATACATGTGAATAATCCCACATGATTTGCCGTGGAATTGGGCTTGTAAACAAGCCGTGTTAAGCGTCGTCAACTTGGCACCCCATGCCAAAAAGACTTGTCCCGATGAAGAAAGGAAAGAGCATATGAAAAGGGTTATGGTTTTGTTCTTCGTGTTCTGCTTAACCTCGATTCTCCCAACCCAAGTCCAGGCAGATGACAATGTCAAGGATGGTGTTTTCGTCCACATTAGCCATGGCAGCGACGATCCACACCGTCTGCTTATGGCCCTCAACATGGCCAAAATCATGGCGGACGATCACGATGTCCTTGTGTATATTGACATCAAGGGCGTGGATGCGGTTCTCAAGGATTCTCCCGACATCACCTACTCCCACTTCCCGTCCTCCCGGACACAGTTCAGCGCGCTGCTCAAGCAGGGTGCGACATTGATGGTCTGTCCGGGGTGTCTCAAGGCGGCGGGGAAATCCAAGGAGGATGTTGCCGACGGGATACAGATCGCTGACAAGAAAGCCTTTTTCGATTTCACCAAGGGGCGAATCCTTACCCTCGATTATTGAGCGTCAGACAGCAACCATATTTCTTCGAAAGGAAATTCCAGTGAAATTGCTCTCTCGAAGCCTCTGTTTTTTAACAGTCTTTTTGCTGTTGTCTTTTGCTAACGCCGGGGCGCAGGGGATTACCGTCCAAGACGCCTGGATTCGCGGCATTCCCCCGTCTGCAACAACCACGGCCGCTTTTATGACAATCCACAATACCGGATCTGACGATGCAGTCCTGAAATCAGCGGACTGTGACGTTGCAGAGACCGTCCAAATCCACACCATGGAACAGGTCGGCGAAATCATGAAAATGAAGGAGATGAGCGAACTCCGTATCCCTGCCAACGGGCAGGCTATCCTCGCTCCGAAAGGCTATCACATCATGCTGATCGGCCTTATCAGGCCGATTAACGAGGGAGAGACGATTTCGCTCTCGCTGAACTTTACCGACAGGGCAACTGTAGCGGCCGATGCTGTCGTCAAAAAATGGGGATCGATGCCCCCCATGTCCCACCACTGATTCGGCATGGGCGCGCTGGAGGGCAATGAGTGAAGAGAAACCTGTTGATAAAACTGACGTTGGCCGGGATCGGCATCTGCTTGCTAGTTCTCGTGGGATCTTTTTTTACCGATCCACCGAAAATGACAGAGCCTGATCCCGCACAGCTTTTCAACCCGAGCGGCAACTTCACCCTCACCGGGACCAGCGGCGAACCTTTCCAACTACAGGATCTCAAGGGGAACATCGTCCTGCTGTTTTTCGGTTACACCTCCTGCCCTGACGCCTGTCCGAGCACCCTGGCCAAACTTCAGCGTGCATTCAACCTGCTGAGCAAGGAGCAGATTGAGCAGGTGAGAACGGTGTTCATTTCCGTCGATCCCGAGCGGGACAACCCCAAATTATTGAAGGAATATGTTGAATATTTCGGCGTCAATGCAATCGGCCTGACCGGGACCAAAGCGGAAATCGACAATGTCGTGAAAGCCTATCATGCTCATTACATGATCATTCCGGGCCAAACCAGCAACTGGTACTCGATCAATCACACGACCACCGTCTTTCTCCACGACAAACAGGGCAAGGTTCGCTACCGGTTCCTCTACGAGGAAACCCCGGAACAGTTGGCGGAGGCGATCCGGAAATATCTCTAAAAATTGCTGGTTGCGATCGAGGCAAACAGGGGCAAACAGGGGCAAACAGGGGCAAACATTTCATTGAGCTTCACGTTGCTTCGTAAGGTTCCCATAAATACTGACTTGTAAGAAGACAACCACATCAATAGCTATTATAGTAAACGCATCTCACAATTTTCACACAAGTCGCCTCGCAACTAATTCATGAATTGTTTTGGCCTAAATGCGAAATTATTGCAAACCCTGACTTACAAGAAAAAAACCCCGCAGTCAAAGGAGGGGGATGGCTACGGGGCAATGTTTATCTAGAAGGCAAACGGTTATTTGTTTACCCATTTACATTCTACCATCCTGTTCGATTCTTCGTCTATTCGCCCAACGATCTTTATTGTAAGAAAAGGCCACCAAGAATCGAACCCTGGTGGCCATTGTTTTGCGGATTAAGAGCTTCCTGAATACCTCTATCAATAAGAAGCCATTTTCCTTCTCAAAAGTAGTCACTTTTAAAAGGGTTTTGTTTCGGGAATGTACCTTCTCTTGCTGGATAAAAACTTAATTTTCGACCATCTATGGAAGGTGTCTTCTCCTATCTTGACAATCTCGCCCTATACCCATTGCTAACAAAAACAAACCAAAAGCATTGACACTTAGACATGTGGTGAGAAAATATTAATAAGAGAACGAAAAGCCAAACCGCCCTTGAGGACGGGACGGAAAGCGGCGGATCTTTTCCCAATCAAGATGGCCGAGCTGCCGAATTTTCATAAGTCGGTGTGCTCGGCCATTTTTTCAGGGATGGGAGGTGAGAACTATGAAGACAGTTAACTTCTTACACTCAGGCGGAATCTTTAAAAACAACTTAGAATTTCGCTTCTTTTGGGAAAATTCAGACAAACATGGGGCCAAGAGGCATAATCACTTTTTAAGCGAGGTCATTTTATTCTTTATTTTTCTAGCTATTTGCGGTTGCTTGAATGTTTTAGATGGCCCCTTCAACAAAAATGGCAAAATGGTTCCCAGCCTTTTATATGCAAGCAATGATACGAGTTACGTAACTTTCTGGGATGAAGAGCTGAAAACCTACCGAACCTATGATCAGGATAAGAGTTATTTCCTAACAGAGCCTCTGTTTGAAATTGAAGAGGAAGAAGAGCTCAGTAAAGGCTTGAAAATCGTCGGAACGTCCATTGTACCTACTACACAATTGGGTGAGACTGGAATACAAATTCAAAGAGAAAAAGGCTGTGCTGCTTGTCATGTCAAATGAAATAAAAACGAATCCACCGAACAGTCTTTCCAAGAGATGCTCTTTAAGGGGGCTTTTTTTTGTTTAAAAATCCTGCAATATAAGATACTGCCAATCGTTAGCAATCGAATGGCAAGGGCAAAGAGGTGAATTTTTATTTATCCTCTCGCATTGATTTGGAGGGTGTGGAATGGGCAAAAGCTCGGAATTATTACTGACCCTGATAAATAAAAGAAGACCACCAGGAGATGATCCAGGTGGTCTTCTTTTTGTGTATTAAATATCTTACTGAATACCTCTATCAATAAGAAGCCGTTTTTCTTCTCGAAAGTCGTGACAAATAAAAACCTACCACAGGAAGCATAGTGACTATTGACGCAAAAGTTGCGTCCAGGACTGTAAAGCTGTCAATTGCTCAACTACCAATTGTTGAATTCTTTCGTCGGTTAAATTTCCTTCTTTATCAAAGCTTCCATTGAAAGCGTTACTGAAGACTTCCGGTTTGTTTAGTAGCCGTATATCGAGAAACACACACACTTGACGAAGATGGTACTGGGCCCGTGCTGACCCCATGCCCCCACCTGAACCAAGGATCGCTGCCGGCTTACCTGCAAGCAGGTGATTTTCTGGTGCTCGTGAAGCCCAATCTAGTGCGTTCTTGAGTGCGGGTGCCAACGAGTAATTGTATTCAGGACAAGCCATCAGTAATGCATCCGCCTGTTCGAGACTATCCAGAAACCTTTGAACCGAAGTCGGCACGTCAGTTAAATCTGAGTTGAAGAATGGTACTTCCGAAAGATCTGCGAGGTTGACTTCCATTCCCTGCGGCGCATTCTTTCTTGCATACTTCAGCAACCCAAGGTTGGTTGATTGTTGACGTAAGCTGCCGCAGATTCCGAGAATTTTGATTGTCTCCATGACTTTTACTTGTCCTTTTAATAAGTTTGTTGTCATCGGGCGAATAATTGACTTCCCTATCAAACAGTCTTGGCCATGTTTCTACAGGAGTGTAGCTCACCAAATGTTATACATCCTTAATAGAATAGTAGCGAGAATTTGCACAACAGTGATGATATTGGACGTGCCGAACGGAAATCCTCTTACTCCGATCGAGCGTTTTCGACTTCACTTCTTTAAACAGTGATAAAGTTCACTTCCGGCAGATTTTATAATTTTTTTCTGACTTTCTTCGGTCGGCTTGGCGGCCTTAGGCCAACGTGCTGGTTGTGGTTCAGCACCTTCCTTCGCTATTTCACTAGGAAGCGAGTCAGCCAAGATCGGGTTTTTATGAATATCAATTCCATCTACTTGCCAACTAAATTCGATAGGTATACCGTTAGGATCATGCGCATAAACAGAGTGAATGAAGCCATGATCCTTAACGTCTGTGCAAGGGAAGCCTGCTGCTACTAATTTATCTTTCAACTCCCACAAATTGTCATTATTCTCAACTCCAAATGAAACATGGTCGAAGAGGAATGGCCCTTTGACCGGCGTACCATGAACCCTTGGTGCTGCCGCTTCAACACTATCCCATTCAAAAAATGCAATCACATCATTGGCCGCTATCTCGAAAAAATAATGTCTAAACCCTGGTTCTCCTAGTCCTGCGATCATACGCATTTCAAGAAGGTCTCGCCAAAACAGGATTGTTCGATCCATGTCTTCTGTAGCCATTGCCAAATGATTGATGCCTGTATATTTCATTGTAGTCACCTCTTTATGAGCAAATTGTCCGTATATTCAATATCATATAAAATTTATTAGAAATTCTCTCATATTGTTTTGATATGGTCAAAGTTACGGAAATGCTAAATTATTACTGACACCGCCTGATATTAAAGTTAATGTCTTTAACCATTCAACAATATTTCGTATAAAACCTGAAAAAACGATCAGGGCTTCAAGTTATTGCGCAAAGGAAAAACCTTGCAAGAATGCATCTCATTGTGAACCGTAATGGTGCGTTAGAGAGGGGCATCAACCGTACGGCCTTTGCATGACCGATGGCCCATTAATCATAGATGAGAAAAAGTGAGAGACTTACTCGAGAGAGTTCCTATGTTATGACAAGTCACCTTGGTCTATGGACATAAAGCGGGCGTCTTAACAGCTTCGATAGAAGAGGGGAGCTGGTTTGAAACCGGCGATCCGATTTACTATTTATCCTCCCACATCCTTTCGGCTTAGATTGATAGGTTGAAAAAAGAATTATTACTGACCCTGCAATCCAAGAAAAAGGCCACCCGTTTCCAGGTGGCCATTTTTCACCCTATAAGTCGTGATTAATCGAAATAGGCTGAAGTATCTATCCCCCGAGTCGTAGGGTCAATGTCAGCAACTATCAAATCATGTTCATTCGGCAGTAGTTCTGTTAAGCTTTTTTCGGGGGCCGACTTCCCATTCGCAGTTATTAATCGACGCAACCTTAAATGGTTGCTGCCTAATTCGCCGAAACCGATGACCAGCATGATTTCGCCATTTTTTAGTCGAATAAGACTGCCTACAGGGTAGTCCCCAAGGTGGAAGGTAAAATAGTCTAGAAACTCTGGATTCAAAATGTTGCCCCGGACAGCTTTCATCTGCCGGAGACCTTCACGGGGCGGTATTGACCGCTTGTAAACCCGGTGCGTGGTTATTGCATCATAGGTATCTGCAATCTTGACCATATCTACCATAGGAGAAAGGTTTCTTCGCGGACGACTTGGATAGCCACCAAAGCCTTTGTTGTGTAAATGGTGATAATGCACCATATCGACAACTTCTTGCTGAACACCCTCAACCTTAGAGATCAATTCCATTCCAGCAACAGGGTGATTTTTCATCAAATCATATTCTTCCTTGGTCAACTTCCCTGGCTTGTTAAGGATTTTCGAGGATATTTTCAGCTTGCCGATATCGTGCACCATGCCGCCAAAGGCCAGTAGAGGGAGCTGTTTTGGGTCCATGTTGCAGGCATGACCAACGGTCAGTGAAATAATGCCAACATTTACCGAATGGTTGAATGTGTAATTGTCATAGTCCTTGATCTGGGCTAGTGCAAACAAGGCATGTTTCTCACGCAGAACTGACTGAACCATACTTTTTGAAACATTGCGAAGGCCTTCTGTTGAAGGAACACGTCCTCCCTTAATGTCATTGAAAACCTGGTCAACAGCTTGCATCGCCGCATTATAGACAGCACGCGGTTTTTCATCTTCTTCCTGTAAAGTGATAATACGCAGATGGTGCAGCTTTTTAAGATCGTGAGCATTCTCAATCTTTTTGTCTGACTTAAGACAGTAAACGCTCAGAGCAAAAAAAAGATTCAATTCCTCAAGCGTCAATCCACGTACTATTTCGAGACCTTTGAGTCCAAGGTCATTCAGAATGTCTATGGCTTCTGTCTCTGAAATGTATGGGTCGGTGAAGAGGTAATCATCTACAAAAAGAGTTTCTTCTGTTATGCCAATACAAATTTTGGGCTGCTGCATCAGCAGCATAGACAGTTGTTCGTAGCACTGCTTTATCCTCTGAACGCAAGCAGGGTGTTTGGCCGGGTACATGCGAAAGCTCTGCCAAGCAGCGACCAGTTGCCCTATTGTTTCGTGTCCTTGCTGAAGGTCCATAGTGATCCGCGATTAATGAATTTGGCTCTACATGCTAAGAGCAGTTGCTCTATACTTTATTATATATCTTGATATTTAGGAATGAAATTTAAGCAGGCTGGCAGCTTGGTTCTTTCGAGAGATCTTTTACTAGAAATTCTCTCACACTGCTTTGGAGGCCAGAATTCTTATCGTCAGAGCTGTTTACTACAAACCCTGGCAAACAGGAAAATTCACCTGTTAAGGTCGTCATAACATTATGAACTTCAGGTGCGTTATAATGTTCATGTAAGGATTCCAAAGGAAAAGACTTGTCTCGACAGTAAAGGAACCGGTTATGAAATTATCATTCCCTATTTTCGTGGTCATAATGGTCATAGGCGTGACCTTTTCGATTGCCGCCTGTAAAAATGAAGAACAGGCCAAAGAGGATACGAAAAAGGCCAGCATGACGAAGGATGAAACCGAGGAAGAGGTCAAGTATTGACCTGGGAAGGTATATAGAGGACTTTCGTGTTTTATAAATGGTGACTTATCGGACAGTCAGTCACCTGCCAAAACTCCCTTAGACATATGACTCCCCCCTTGTGTCAGGATAGTTGCGAAACGAAGGGGCCTGCCGGCTATATAGGCCTACTGACACAACTGCTTATATTTGAAAAATATAACGCCCTGATATGCGAGTGGTAAAATTGATTAATTCAGAGTGGTTTTTGTCTTGTTGACCGAGGCTTGAGTACACGTTTTTATTAACTGAGCCGACCGGGGGACAAATGTTACGAAGGAGGTGTCATGTGGCAACGGAAAGTAACTATTCTGCGTGAAGAGCAGCTCAAGCAAGCGATTAATAATTCCATCCAGACTGAAAAGGATGCCATGGATTTTTATCGTCTGGCAGGCGAGAAGATGTACAACGAGCGCCCGCGCCTGACCTTTAAGCTGCTGGCACATGAAGAACGTGAGCACGCCCGCTCCTTCTACGAGGCTTACAGCTGGGACGACCTGCCCCCGTTTGACAACATCATGGCCGCCCCACCCGACGCCGACTCAATCTGGTTGAAAGAGCTAAAGGAAGCTATGCTCGGAGATTTTGACGAAAAACAAGCGCTGGCTTTGGCAATGCGGCTTGAACAAGCTCTGGAAGAAGAATTACGGGCGATTGCCGAGCGAATTGAAGATGTAGTGGTGCGCGAAGTTTATCTAAGCAACGCCCGCATGACCCATAATCACCTGGATGTACTCAACGAAGATTACAATCTGGCTTGTCTGCAAGACTGAACATCTTACGGAGCCGGATCTGACCGGTTTTAAAATCAGCATTTTGAAAAGCAGATGGCCACCCGTCACCAGGTGGCCATAATTTTGTGGATTAAGAAGTCTCTCGAATACCTCTATCAATAATAAGACGATTTTCTTCTCAGAAGTCGTGGATTTCAAGAAGACGAGCCGGTTCCCGATGGAACCACCCTGGAGGTTCAATTACAATAGTCAACTCGATCTACTCAATAATTATCTTCCACCAGTTCGAAATAGGCTTGCGGATGTTTGCAGACCGGACAAAGTTTAAGAGCGCTGAATTCTTCGTGGATATGCCCACAATTTTAAACTCTGCAATCCAAACCCAAAACCAGCTGCCGATCGGTTGCGGTCATTAGTAATCCGCCGGACCTTATTCGATGCGGGAGGCAAGGTAGCCGATGAGGTTGTTAAGCGTGATGATCTTCCCGTAGTCCTCCTCTGGAATCTCCACCCCCAGTTCTTCATAGAGCTGGATAAAAAACGTGAGGACATCAAAAGAATCGATGTCCAAGGCCTCTTGCATGTTCTCGTCGGGGACAAGCTCGTCGAAATCAGCTTCGGGGGTGATCGGCCGCAGAACCCGGAAGATGGTCTCTTTGATCTGCTCGTCTCTCATAACTCCTCCGGCTTCTGCAGATACTGGTTAATCGCTTCCAGGAACTTGGCCCCTAGGTGGCCGTCACTGGCACGATGGTCCGCAGCTAGAGTCGTTGTCTGGACGGGACGTATACCGAGCATGCCGTTCTCGGCCCAAGGCTGTTCCGTTATTTTGCCGAATCCGACCAACGCCACTTGCGGGGGGTAGATGACACCGTAAACTGTTTCGACCCCCAAATCACCCAGACAAGAGACCGTAATAGTGGCATCGGTCAGCTCCGAACTGCGCAGGCGACCGCCACGCGTGCGGGTAATCAGGTCGTGCAAGGACTCCATCAGCTCGGGCAGACTCTTGAGGTTAGCATGGTGAATGGCCGGTGCCACCAGACCGCCACGCCGAAACGAGATAGCGAACCCGACATGCACCGCTTGCTGGAGCTGCAGACGGTCTCCGATCCAGAAGCCGTTGAGTTCCGGCGCCTTCCCCAGCGCCAGCGCGGTTGCTTTAATCAGTGGCACCACGGGTAATATCCGTTCCTTGATAGAACGCTTTTTATTTTCTGATATCAGCCAGCGCATGGTATTGCCCATATCAATGTGCGTCGCTAGGTAGTAATGGGGAATTTCTCGGTTGGAGCGAGCCATTGCCGTCGCAATGGCCTGCCGCATGCCGGCCTCTGGCTTACCTGGAGCCACAGTTACGGTGGTCTTTTGCGCCTCTGCGGCCCGTTCGATGTCGGCGCGGGTAATCGCATTGCCCTGCCCGGTTCCCTGAACCGTGCTGAGATTGACAGCCAGTTCGGCGGCCAGTTTACGCGCCGACGGCGAGACCCTGAACCGTTTTCCCGCTGTGGTGGCAGGGGCCAGTTCCGGCGGCTGTTCCTCTGGACCTTCCTTGCGGTGCGCAGCGATCGAGCACAGCTTGTACTTGAAGGTGGGTTCCTCCGTCCCCTCTTCGTGGGGTGCCTTTGCCTCTTCTCCTGGGGCACGGATAGTTGCCAGCACCGTGCTGACGGGAACCTTCTCGCCGGGATGGACCAGGATCTGCTCGATCGTGCCATCGGTAAAGACCTCGATCTCGATGATACCTTTTTGTGTTTCCACTTCTGAGATGATATCACCGCGTTTGACCTGGTCGCCGGGCTTGACCTTCCATTCGACCAGGAGGCCTTCTTTCATATCGGCGCCCAGACTGGGCATGCGGAACTCAGCCATTGGATCGCACCATCCTTTTTGCGGTTGTGACTATAGCCTCGACCTGCGGCATCGCTGCTTCCTCAAGGTGTTTGGCGTAGGGCATGGGCACTTCGGCGCCACAGATACGCTCGACGGGGGCATCCAGCTCGTAGAAGGCACCTTCCATGATGCGCGCGCAAATCTCGGCGGATATGCCACCGCTACGCCACCCTTCGTCGACAATCAGCGCCCGATGCGTGCTGGCGATCGAGGTCAGGAAGGTTGCGTCGTCGAGCGGCCGCAGGGTTCGCAGGTCAATCACCTCAACCTCGATGCCCTCCCCGGCAAGCATTTCTGCCGCTTCAAGGGCCTTGAAGAGGCTGGCGCCATAGGTGATGACACTCAGGTCGCTGCCCGGCCGGCGTATCCGGGCCCGGTCGATGTCTACAGCTCCTGCATCAGCCGGCAACTGTCCTTCCATGTTGAGCAGAGACTGGTGTTCAAAGATGAGCACTGGATCGGGGTCTTCCAAGGCGGACCAGAGCATGCCGCGCGCATCCTCGAGGGTTGCCGGGGTCAGTACCTTAATGCCAGGAATGTGCGCATACCACCCCTCGAGACTATGGGAATGTTGGGCCGCCAACTGTTTACCACCACCGGTTGACATGCGGATGACCAACGGCACGTTGAAAAGCCCTCCCGACATGTGCAGGAACGTTGCGGCATTGTTGAGGATCTGGTCGGCTGCCAAGAGGCTGAAGTTAACCGTCATGATCTCCACGATGGGACGCATTCCACCGAGCGCGGCACCGATGCCGGCGCCGGTAAATCCCGATTCCGACAGCGGCGTGTCAACGATCCGTTCCGGCCCGAACTCTTCAAGCAACCCTTTGCTGACTGCGAAGCAGCCACCGTAGCGGCCAACATCCTCGCCAAGAAGAAACACCCGTTCGTCGCGTTGCAACGCTTCGCGGATGGCCTCCCGCACAGCTTCCCGATAGGTGATCTGAATCATCTCGTTTTTGCTCATGCCTATCCCCGTTCAGAGTAAACAAAGCGCGTCAAATCCTCTACCGGCTCCCATGTACCGTTTTCAGCAAAAGCCACTGCTTCCTCGATTTCGCGGGCAACCTGCTGCTCCAGTTGCTCCAGCTCGACATCGTTCAGCAGGCCCTGCTTTTTGAGCTGTTTGACGAGGGTAACGATGGGGCCGCGCTGCTTCCACTTTTCGACTTCGGCTTTGGACCGATAGAGCTCCGGGTCAAACATCGAATGCGCCCGGAAACGGTAGGTGCGGCACTCCAGAAAATACGGTTTATGCTCGCGCCGCGCAAAGGTCACCGCTTCCTTGGCCGCCGCCTCTACACTAAGCACGTCCATGCCGTCCACGGCTGAAGAGGCAACATTGTAGCTTGCCGCCTTCCGGACCAGGTCCGTGGCCGACTGCGCTCGCTCCAGGGCGGTTCCCATGGCATAAAGGTTGTTCTCGCACACAAAAAGGACCGGGAGTTGCCAGAGAGCTGCCAGATTCATCGATTCGTGGAACTCACCTTCAGCGACGGCTCCGTCACCGAAGAAGCAGCAGGTAACACGCTTCCTGCCCTGCATCTTGTCAGCCAGGGCCAGTCCTACCGCCAGAGGCAGGCCACATCCGACGATGGCGTTGCCACCGTAGAATCGCGTCTTGTTGTCGAATATGTGCATCGACCCGCCGCGGCCGCGGCTGCAGCCCTCCTGTTTGCCGTACATTTCAGCCATAATTGCGCTGGCGGATATACCGCGCGCCAAGGCATTGCCATGTTCGCGGTAGGTGGCTACCACGCCATCTTCCGGCTCAAGCGCCTCACATAAGCCAACGGCGACCGCCTCTTCACCGATGCAAAGGTGTAGAAAGCCGCGTATTTTCATGAGGGTGTAGAGTTCGGCCGACTTCTCTTCAAAACGCCGGATGCGTAGCATCTGGTGGAGCAGGTGATGCGCATGCACGCGATCGACCTGTGCTCCTGAAGGGCTGCCTGTCGATTTTGCATTCATTCGTCCGCCTCCAGTGTCGATATGTCGCCCTCGGTAAATCCCAGCTCACGTGTCTTAAGCAGCCGCCGCATAATCTTGCCGCTGCGGGTCTTGGGAAGATTGTCCTGGAATTCGATCTCTTTGGGCGCTACCGCCGAGCCGAGCTTCTTGCGGGAAAAACCGATGAGCTCCAGGCGCAGCTGCTCGCTGGGTTCTGTGCCTGGTTTGAGGCTAACAAAGGCCTTGACGAGTTCGCCGATCACCGGATTGGGCTTGCCAATAACTCCCACTTCGGCCACCGCCGGATGCTCAAGCAGGGCGCTCTCCACCTCGAACGGGCCCACCATATGCCCTGATGTTTTGATGATGTCATCAGCGCGACCGACAAACCAGAAGTAGCCGTCCGCATCGCGTTTCGCCAGATCACCGGTAATATACCAGTCGCCGAAAAAGCATTTGTGGTAGCGTTCTTCATCATGCAGGTAGCCCCGAAACATGGAGGGCCAACCGGGCTTTAGCGCCAGCTCACCCTGGATCCCTGGTTCGGTTATCACCTCGACCGCGTCACCAGCCGCGCGCCGCACGATGGCTGCCTCAATCCCTGGCAGCGGCAGGCCCATCGACCCCGGGCGGATCTCGACGGCAGGAAAGTTGGCAATCATGATTCCGCCGGTTTCGCTTTGCCACCAGTTGTCATGGATTGGCAGACCCAGGTTTTCCTGTCCCCATAAAACAGCTTCAGGATTGAGTGGCTCACCAACACTATGGATGCTGCGCAGGTGACTCAGGTCATACTGCTTGCGGGGGGCGACCGCCATTCGCATCAGCCGCCGAATGGCCGTAGGAGCTGTATACCAGATGTTCACCTTCTGTTCTTCCAGCAGGTGGTACCAGCGCTTGGCATCGAACTCGGCTTCGTCAATGATGTTGGTTATTCCGTGTACAAGAGGGGCGATGATGCCATATGAGGTGCCGGTGACCCAGCCGGGGTCAGCGGTGCACCAGAAAACGTCCCCGGGGTGAAAGTCGAGCACGTATTTTCCGGTCAGATAGTGGGTAAGCACGGCATTGTGCACATGAATGGCACCCTTCGGCATCCCCGTAGTTCCGCTGGTGAAATGGATAGTCGCTATATCCTCCGGGTCGGTCGGCGGAACGGTAAAGTCGTCTGCTGCCCCCTCCATCTGTTTTGTCAGGGACCAGAGTCCTTCACCGCTGTCTGCATCCGCATCGATCAACAGGATATGCTGCAACTTCGGCAGGCGTACACGAAGATCATCGACCTTCTGCTTATACAACCGTTCGGTTGTCACCAGGACCTTTGCCTCTCCTTTGCTAAGGCGTTGATAGACCGGCTCAGGTCCAAAAGCGGAAAACAACGGGCAGAAGACGCTGCCGTTTTTCCAGGTGCCAAGGGCAGCGAAATAAAGTTCTGGGACACGTCCTGCCAGAACAAACACCGGCTCTCCCCTCTTTATACCAAGCTGCCTGAGCACGTTGGCAAAGCGGTTGCTCTGCCTCTTCAGCTCGGCATAGCTGAAGTCACGGACGCTGCCGTCCTTGCCCAGCCAGCGAATGGCTAGGATGTTACCTCGCGCGCCGTTGGCATGGCGGTCGACCGCTTCATGGGCAATATTCAAACCTTTGTCTTCCGGCAGTCCATCGAGTTCACGGCAGACGTTCTTCCATGAGAAGCGTTCGCACTGTCTGCCATAGTCAAGCAGGTTCGGTTGCATAACCGAAGAATCGGTAACCTTTTTGATTTCCTTGTAACGCCGGGGGTTCTCGCTCACCTTGATCTCCCGTTGCCGATATCACCAAGATTGATCGATAGTCAACCAACCTTTTCAGTATATCTCATTCTCATTTTTTCTCATTTCCAGCGTTTTTTGTTCGTATCCCAAAAACTCCTGTTTTTCACTTCTCGCTAAGGAAGCAGCATCTCTCTCTCTCAAGTCGTGGTTTGTAGAACATCCCCCCGCTTTCTATCGGCAATTAAATAGCTCTTTACCAAATGGACCCTGTTTAGCTGAAAGCGGTACTCCATCTTGAGTGCTTTTATATGGGAGTCGTATCCCCAGGCAACGATCGCAGAGTTCTAGGGCTGATTAGAACAGAGATTCACAGCAGACTTTATTGTCAGGCTCTGTTGACAGAAATCCAGAGTCAGTTAAATTTTTAATAAAATCTGAGATGAGTCATCACATATCCCCGTCGTCTCGTAAAAGGAGAACAGCAATGAATATCAATGAGATTCTGGAGCGAGGACAGACTCTGGGGATAGCAGCGTTGGAAGAAATGAGTAAAGGTGACATGATACGTGCAATTCAACTGGCAGAAGGAAGCAATGACTGCTTCGGTAACCTTTGCCGCTTCGATTGTTTGGAATTTGACTGTTGTTGGCGTGAGGATTGCCGTACTGTAAAACCTGGATAAACTGCAAACTTTTTTCAGGCTACGCAATCTGAGGTAGCAAAATCTGAGCATAGCAGCAAATGATAACTCCTTAACTCTCGCATTGTCTCTGTGTACTCAGACGTGCAGAAATGCGAAATTCTTACTTTACCTGATAAACAAAAAATAGAGACAACTCCCGCTGCTGAACTCAACTTGATCTTATCGTGGATGTGAGATCAATTTTGCCCCACTACATGTAAGTGCTTGAAATGATGTTTACAGACCTTCTCCGCGAGTGCGTTGTGAGCCATATTTGAGTAACCAATTGTGTAGCAAGTTACAGCGTAAATCTCTGTGGCTTAACTTTTTTTCGCAGTTGCTCTGCCAAAGGTCGTTTATGAATGTTTTAAATAGCTATGCCCCCTAAATTAGTAGTACCTCGACCTGGTCTCCTGACTGCAATGACTTGACATTTGTCGGTACGGCAAGGATTGCGTTCTTCGATGCATGACATCGATTCTGTCCAGATCCCTGTCGTTGCGATGCGGTCACCCGATATTCACTATTGTCCCATTGCAGTGAACACCAAAGAAAGGCTTGTCGTTTACCGCCTCCCATTACATCGTGCGTCAGCTTCGCTATGCGTTTTTCTGGCAAGACGTCATCAAGTCCAGCAAGTTGTTTGAGCGCCGGTTTTACGAAAAGCTCAAAAGTTGCTGCCGTTGCCGCCGGGTTGCCAGGAAGGCCAAAGAAGGGCTTCGCTCCAACCTTACCGAATAGCACTGGCTTGCCAGGCTTGATCGTGACTTTCCAAAAGAATTTTTCGAAATTGCGCTTTTGCAGAGTCGCTTGGACATGATCTTTCTCACCAACGGAGACACCACCTGTTGTGATGATGAGGTCAGCATCAATGGCTTGGTCGATAAGTTGAGCAAGAGTTTTCTGGTCATCCGCCCCAATGCCCAGGCAGATCGGAGTACAGCCGCATTCGAACAGGCGTGTTCTGAGAAAGAGCTGATTTGAGTTGATGATTTGTCCCGGACCTGGCGTTTGTCCGAGTTCCACCAATTCGTCGCCAGTTGAAATGACAGCAACCCGCAGTCGAGGATAAACGCAGACGTGTTCGACACCAGCACTTGCAAGCAGTGCTATTTCTCCCGCCTTCAACATCGTGCCTGGGTTAACCAAAACCTCTTCGAAACGGTACTCCTCACCTGCGTAGCGGACATGCTGGCCTCGCTTTGGGCTTTGATTAAGAAACACTTTGTTGTGCTTCTCGACTGCATCTTCAATCGGAACGACAGTGGCTGTTCCCTGCGGTAGAGCGGCTCCTGTGGTTATACGTACAGTTTCACCCGGGTTCACGTTTCCTGAAAAGGGGTGCCCAGCATAAGAAGCACCAATAATTGAGAGTCCTGCCTCAATATTCTCAGGCAGCTCGTTAATCGCAAAGCCGTCCATGGCTGAATTGTCACAGCGCGGCATCTCCCAACGAGCTTTCGCTGGTTCAGCAAGAATGAGACCGGACGCTTCATGAAGAGATGTCTGCCGTGGACTTAAAGGTGCAACAGACTCAAAAACACAATGTAATGCCTGATCATAACTGATCATCACCGTTCTCCCATGTGCAGAACATTTAATTCAATGGAATCGTCCAAAGACTTCTTTTGCGCAGACAAATCTGCAAATCATCTCCGATCGCATAGCCAAGATCTCGCATGGCGCAGTTTGGTAACTCCACGTCGATCGTCACTTCACTCTCTTGTAGTTTTACGCACAGTATGTGCGTGCCACCGAACGCAAGGATGTCAACAACATTAGCGTGAAAAAGGTTCTCCTGTAAGTCAGGGCCAAGCGGTTTGTTGGGCCGGATGATGACGACTTCTTCAGAGCGGATGCCGGCTGCAAATCTTTGCCCTTTTTGGGCTCTCTCATGTCCAGGAGTCATCAGCTTGATCCCATTGCCCTTTTGCATGTTTCCACCCGGAAGAACTTCTTCTAATGTCATGTCAAAAATGTTCTGGTTGCGCAAAAACCTTGCGACATCGAGCGTCTCCGGACGATAATAGATGTCGTCCCGGGAGCCGAGCTGGCAAAGTTTGCCATGGATCATGACGGCAATCTTTTCCCCCAGCATGAAAGCTTCTTCCTGATCGTGTGTCACGTGCAGGATGGTGACTCCCAGTTGCTGATTGATCTCTCGTAACTTGACTTGGAGCTGACGTTTGATGGTTGCGTCCAGTGCTGAAAAAGGTTCGTCGAGAAAAAGCATCTGAGGTTGTGGCAACAGTGCTCTCGCGAGCGCGACCCGTTGTTTTTCTCCTCCGGACAAGCTCGAAACATCCTCTCTTTCTATAATGTTGCGAAGCTCAAGAAGAGGGAGGAGGTTATTGAGACGATCTTCAGTCAGGCTGTTATCTATATGGCGTCTTTTCGCTCCGAACAGGATGTTCTCGCGTACATTGAGGTGCGGAAACAATGCAAGGTCTTGCGGCAGGTATGAGATGTGACGCTGTTCCGGTCGGGATCTTGTAACATCCTTGCCATTGAGCCAAACGTTGCCGCTTTTTGATGGGATCAATCCCATGCAAGTTTCCAATAATAACGTTTTCCCAGCACCTGAAGGGCCGAGAAGGATTAAGTAAGAATCTGCGCCAAGATCGAGGTTGACCGGCCCCAGAGTAAAGTCTCCACGTTGCGCAATGAGTTGTTCGGTCCGGATCATGGCTTGTGCTCCAAAACCACACGAACTCCCAGGAGAACCAGCAGGGAGATACCAATCAGTATCACCATCAAGGTAACGGCCTTAGGTAAGTCTGCTGCCGACATCGCCAGATAGATGCTGCTCGGCAAGGTCGCCGTCTGCCCCTTGGCGGTTCCTGCCACCATGACCGTTGCACCGAACTCACCGATCGCTCTTGCCCAGGTCAAAATAATTGCTGTCATAACTCCACGTTTGGCTAGTGGCAGGGTGACGTGACGAAAACTTCCGAAGGCTGAGCAACCGAGCAATCGGGCAACCTGCTCCTGACGTGGGTTGATCTGCTCAAATGTTGATTTGAGCATGCGGATACTAATTGCGACAATGACTGTAAATTGAGCAAGCACGACACCTGCTACGGTAAATGGAAGTGTGATTCCAAAATTCGAGAGCAACCGTCCCATGCTCGTGTTCCAGGACATCAGTATTAAGGTTCCCAACGCGATAGGAGTTAAAATCATCGGCAGGTCGATAAAAGTGTCGATGAACTGTTTGCCCGGAAAGTGAATTCGAGCCAGGGCGTATGCCGAGGGGATAGCTATGACAATCGCCAATAAACTGCTGATTGTTGCAGCAAAAAGGCTCAGCGTGACTGCTGATCGAAGGTCGCCCCTGGAAAGCTGATCGAAAAACACAGTCAAACTGAAAAATGATGATTGACTGCTGATCAGCAGAAGAAAATAGACGATCAGTAAGACCAGGGGCAGGAGCATACTGATTTTAAATGCCGTATCACGATGGAGCATTACCAGACCTCATGTAGCGAAAAAGTCCCGCCGATCAGTGCTTCTGGAGCGAACTGTCGAGCTTCTGCTTCGTTGGTCAAATATCCCCATTTTTGGAAGATTGACTGCCCTTCCCGGGAAGTCAGGTACGACAGGAAGGATTTTGCTCCTCTCGGGTTTTTAGCACCTATGAGTAAAGCCCCAGGGATATAGGCAAGACGTGGGATTTCCGCTTTCTTGAGAGTGATGGCATCCATAGCTTCTGGACGCCAGGCAGCAAATTCGCGCCAGCCAATCACAACATCCACCTGATTGAGTGGTATCATTGCGGCGACCTTTGCGCAGCTTTCAACCATTCCTTTCAGGTTGGGGCGTACTTTCTCCAGCAAATCATTGGCTTTCAGAATTTCTATCGCATAAAGGCCAACGCAGACTCCGTCGGGGTCTGCAAGGCCAATACGCAACTCCTTTCTCCTTAAATCGTCCAGGTGTTGAATTTTCAGAGGGTTCCCTTTGGCGACGATGAGAGCTGGAACAAGGTAGGCAATAGTCTTTGGTGTCTCAGCGACCAGTTTGAACTCTAAAGCCTTGTCCATATAGTCAGGAGAGCCAGGGATGTAGACGTCTCCCTGGCCGGTCAAGCGAATCTGACTCAACATAGCTCCCGAACCACCCTGATGCAGAACAACCGGTATGCTTGTCTTCTCCTCAAACGCTTTGGCCGCTTCCTCGAGAGGTGGCTGCGAGGCAGACCCAGCGAAGACGACTACCGGACTGTATCCTGTGGCATAAGCGTTTAAGCTCAAGATGCCAATGATGAGCATGTGAATCGCAAACTGTCTCATGATGGGTGCTCATTCTCCTTGAAACATTCCATAAAACATCGGCTTGTTTCATGATTGATTCGTTCGCGCAACTTCTCAAACTGCCTCATCACACGCTGTATTTCCGGAGTCAATCTGGAAGAACCGCCATCCTTGCCACCAACTTTGCGAATTAAGAGTGGGAAAGGCGCTGATTCCTCCATTGCCTGCAATTGGGCCCAGGCTTTTCGATAAGAAACCCCCACATCTCTTGCCGCCGCGTTGATCGACCCTTTGCGTTCCACGGCTTTCAGTAGTCGGTAACGCCCTTCTTCCAGGAATGGGTGTCCGTCTGTTTCCAGCCAGATTTTATAGCGGGCCACAAAGGGTTTCATTTAAGGAAAGTCCTTTCGATAAACGTTGCTATCGCATCGGTCGCGTTGAGGTCGAGTACGGGAACATCAAGGTTGATTTTTGTGTCGCTTGCGATGGCAACCAGGTGCGGGTCATGATGTTCACCTCGACAGAGCAGGGGCTGTCCTAGCGTATGGCGGTGAATTTCAATTTTTGGAAGATCACTGGCTTTAAAACCTTCGGTCAGCACCAGGTCGACTTCGCGGAAGTCACGCTCGAGAATCTCCTTGATCTTCGGCTCCAGGTCGTGTCTGCGCATGGTCGCGGATTGCTCGCTGGAGTTTATCGTGGTCACAGTTGCTCCCGCCTTGGTCATGCGCCAGGAGTCCTTGCCTTCGCGGTCGATCTCAAATTTATGGGCATCATGTTTGAGCGCCCCAATTGTCCAGCCCCGTGCAGTTAATTCACGGATCAGCTTCTCTAGCAGGGTCGTCTTTCCGGTACCGCTTCGTGCGACAATAGTGACAGCCGGTGGTAAACGCATCAATTTTGCCAAATCGTCTGGATGGTTAACGTTGAACAAGGCACGGCGCCAGCCGTTTGGCAACTGCTCAGGGTTCAGGCAGCAAACGTTGAGTGCTTCAAGAGAGTTCGGTCAAACGGTATTGTCCCTTACCGAGACGCTGCTCAATCAGCGGCAGGCAGTCCTTATGGTAGCAGGCGACCAATGGTTCCAGCCTATCTGGATGTTTTGCAACAACGGCGTGGTACCCCTGGCGGGCCTCCAGCAGGCTTTTGACAAGGCCTGCAGATGGGAAAGGTAAATCGCATGGGAGGACACAAACCCATGGTGTCTGTGCATGCAGCAACGCTGTGTGCAGGCCTGCCATAGAGCTGCCGGGGAATTGATCGGTGTAAAAGGGAAGGTCGGTACGAGCCAGGTCTGGTCGGTTGCCTGCGATGTATATCTGATTGAAGAGCGAGCGCATCACAGCTTCAACTCTTTCAAACAGAGTCGAACCATAAATTGACTGGGTCGCCTTGTCCTGCTCCATCCGGCGGTTTAGTCCGCCGGCCAGGATGACTCCCGTCACATCGTTGTGTGACCCGTTGTGCGAAATTTGCATAACGTTAATCAAAATAAACCAGAACGTCGAGGTTCTGGCCCAGCCGCGTGTTATCGAAGCCGGTCATGAAAATAAAATGGATATTTGTCTATTCCGGGAATTGTACCTCCAGTGGTGGCCTGCGGTACACTGCCGTCGGCCCGTAGTTGGCCGCGAGGTAATCGAGAATAGTGTTCTCGAGCTCCGGTTCAAGTGTCTGCAAACCCTGCTTCTCCTGCATCCAGCGAATCATCTCAAGCCAACCCTCGCGGTTAGCCTTGTTCTGGGTGACCAGCATAGGTGAATGACATACGGTGCAGGTCTTCTTGACCTCTTCAAAGCCCGGAGCGATGATGAACCCGGTCTCCTTGTCGATCTCCTTGTCCGCAGCAACCCCCGGAACCGCCCACAGCACCAGAAGCATGAGAAACAACCAGATCAGTTTCTTTTTCATGGCTCCTCCAGACGGGTCAAATAACTTTTACTGCGACCCGATGGCATGCGTTATTCAGATAGCCGCGTGGATTCCAGCCCGGTACAACCATCGGCTGCATCGTGTCATTCTCATCTGTGGCACGGGTCCAGATTTCGAAATAGCCGGCCTGCGGGAACTTGACTTTGGTCGACCAGTTTTGCCAGGCCAGCCTGTTGCGTGGAGACGTCAATGAACAGGATTGCCATGTGCTGCCAAAATCAATCGAGACATCCACTGATTTGACGGCGTAGTCTCCGGCCCAGGCATGACCACGCACTTCGAGGGCGTCTCCCAGTGAAGCAACTGTTCCGGTCTTGGGCAAGGTGACCAAAGATTTAACCGGCATCGACTCAATGATAACCATGTCTTCTTCGGGGACCTTCGTTCCCGGAGCAACAGGATAGCCCGGTACACGGTAAGACATGCCGGTCATCTTGGGCCCGTCATGCACCTTGTCGCGGATGACAATACGATTCAGCCACTTGCCACAGGTTGAAGCTGGCCAGCCTCCAGTGACCAGGCGCAAAGGATAGCCGTGCAGCAACGGAATGTCTTTGCCGTTCATTGCCCATGCAATCAGTGATTCGTCTTCCATGGCCTTGGCAATCGGAACCCCCCGAGAGATAACAACCTTCTTTGGGTCGCCGCTGACATGGGTATCGGCACCGTAGTAACCGATATAAACAGCGTCATCCTTGACGCCGACATCTTCGAGGACATCACGCAGGCGAACACCGGTCCATTCCGCACAGGAAATGGCCCCAACCCGCCACTGGTTGCCTTTTGCCGGGGGATTGTATTCGGAGCGACCGTTGCCACCGCATTCGAGTTGAATCTGGAGTGTATGCTCTTTAAATTTCTTTTTCAGCTCTGCGATTGAGAAGCTCACAGAACGTTTTGCCGATTCGCCTTCAATCGTGAGCTTCCATGCCGCTGCGTCAACATTGACCGGTGGAATGCCATTGTTGCGAACGAACATTTTTTTGTAAGGGGTGATGTCTTCATCCAGGAAGTGTGGCGGGGGCTCTGCGTTGAGCGGCCTTGTGTTGAGAACGACCATCTCAGGGATTTTCCCTTCGATTTTCATCGCCTCCTCGGCATGGGCCATGCCGACTAATTGCATTCCCTCTGGCAACAGGTCGCCGAACGGTATCTGCGACCCGACTGCAGCAGCCATTGCGGCGATGCTGCTTTTGCGAAGGAAAGATCGTCTGGAGACACCCGAATCAGCCGGTGCCCCTTGAGAACTGGTGCCTTGCTGAGTGTCACGCTCCATGTTTCTGTCCATAGTTCGCCTCCCTGCCGGAATATGCGATTTTTTTGGTATTCTTAATAACATAACTGGTTTTCTGTAAATTTCAGCAGAGAGTGAGTTGTTTTTTGGCTTTTTCGTACTTTTTAACGAAGAATCAGGGAGATACGCAGCTGAGAGCAGGTTTTTCAAAGCGCTAAATTGAATGTTGAGACGTGATTGTGGGGCCGGGGACACCCCTTTGGGACACCCAAAAATGAGTGTCCCAAATGGTTCGAGACAAACCGCATGGCCTCTTTAACAAACTGTTGAATTACTTTGTGGTAGGCTAAAACCTGACCCGATCAATAGAAAGGAGAAATCAATGGAGAAAATATGGGTAGTTTGCTTTTTTGCTATGCTCACGATTTTAGTCGGTTGTGAGAGCGCCCAACAGAAGGCCTATGACCTGAAGGCCGACACGATCGGTACGCACCGAGTCGTCGAGGTTTATACCGAAGCCGGAAACAAGGTCGCTACTATTGAAGATGAAAGCATGCGATTTGAGCTGGTTGGGGAGCGTTCTGTTCGACTCTGGCTGGGTGACAAGAACGAGAAAGTAATGATTGGTAATATGGGTTTTATCATTACAGACAAGTAAAGTTTTTTGGTGCTGTACGATTCATGATGGCCGCCAAGGATCGAACCCTGATGGCCATCGTTTTGTGGGTTAAAGAGCTTACTGAATACCTCTATCGATAAGAAGCCAGTTTTCGTCTCAGAAGTCGTGACTTTTAAGAAGCACATGCAATACAACAAATTGATATACTGCGAGCTTATCAGAAGGCTTTCTCATGAGTTTTTTGCTCTTACCTTTGACTTGTCAGGACTGTTTTCAGATTGGCTAAGAAACAATAGGTCGGGGTTTTGGGTCATCAATAAAAGATGTTGCCCAAAAAGCTCAAACAATGATTACTATGGATAAATGGCAAATACGGAGATGTTTCTTTAACACGGCATGAATCAATGAACCTACTTACTCCACATCAAATAGGAGATCCACACGTTTGCTCCTATCAGCCAGGGCAAAGTAGACGCGATCAATACTTTCTTGCAGAAAACGTTACAGCACAAGAACTGGATAAATTATTGTCAGAAGGATGGCGCAAGTTTGGTCCTTATTTTTTCAAACCCTCCTGTAACTCTTGCCATGCTTGTACACCAGTAAGGATTCCCGTCAACAAATTTAGACCGAACCGGAGCCAAAAGCGGGCCCTGTCTAACGGTAAAGCGTTGGACGTGTCCTTTGGGCCTTTAAACTTCAGTCCTAAGGCATTTGAGCTTTTCAGGAAACATAGTATGGCTCGTTTCGGTGTAGAAAATAATGATATAGAAGATTTTCTTTTTCATTTTTACACTCCATCCTGCCCTGCACTGCAGATATCTATCTTTTTTGATAGAGAGCTAGTAGGAGTTGGTTGGCTGGATCGAGGTGAAATTTCTTTGTCGAGCGTCTATTTTTGTTTTGATCCGAAACACTCAGACCTCAGTCTTGGAACTTACAGTGTTTTGGCTGGGCTTGATTATGCTCGAGAGCAGGGACTTCAGTGGAATTATCTAGGGTATTTTGTGGATGGAAATCGTTCGACGGTTTACAAAAACAACTTTCGGCCGCATGAACATTTTGACTGGATGACTGGAGAGTGGCAGGAGCGATGAGCTGTGTCAGGAAATTGCAGCCTAAATGGATCTTTCTCAGAAGTTATGCGAGAGGGGTTTGACAACACCAAAGCGATCAATGCGGATGATTCTCAGAAATCCTGACATTTAAGACCGACCAACCCCACGGACGGATAATAACAAACGCATCTCACATTTTTCTCACAAGTACTACTGCTTTGATTTGAAACGTTCAGATTGATCGAAATTAAAGATTCTTGGATACTCTGACATATAAGAAATGGCCACACAGATTTGATCCAGGTTGCCATCGTTTTGTGAACTAAAGTGCTTCCTGAATACCTCTATCAATAAGAAACCGTTTTTCTTCTCGTAAATCGTGATCAGTAAGAATTTAATTTCCTGTCAATTCCACGCCATCCAAAAAATGTAATAGGAGTGTGAGTGGCTTTATGTTATATATTAAGTAGTTAGTTAGGACTCTCCGATAAAAGCAAACTTGTAGCAATGCAAGGGCGCAAAGCAACGAATCCCACGTGGATGGTCGTGCTACCGAAGAGAGTGTCATATATTCAGTCAATTATGGCGCCCGTACTCGGTTTATCGGAGACGGGCGTTATTTATTTTGAGGCCGTAAAAAAATCCAACATTTTCGATTTCGATAGTCAGCATCTTTACGTGGATATGAAAGAATACGTGGCTCAATTCCAAAAAGGAGTGGGTGGGATGAATAAACTAAGCTTTTCCGTGTATGTTCTGATTGCATTGTTACTCTTTGCTCTACCTGTTTCAGCACAAACACCAGATGGTCAAACACCTGCAGAGGAAACTGTGTGTGATGCGCTAATGGAGGCCGGTGTAACAAAAGGGCTTTATGGCCTTTGTGTAGCCTTCTGCGAAGCCCAGGATGTAGCAGAGAGAACGACACCGTTAACACCGGAGGACTTGGACTCTCTCAAGGTTGATGTCCCTTCGGGTCGAATTCTTGCGAACTACAACAAAAAGAAGCAAGATAGTGATCCTGAGATGCCTTGTGTCTTGGTTCAAGAAGCGTGTCCGTGCTTTACCACACAAGAGCTACAAAGTATTGACGGATATAATTCGGACGGTCTCTTTATGGAGACTTTCACATATGACACGTTTGATTTTTGGGGCAGATATTTTTTTGGTTACATGAAAGAAAGTAATAGCGGCCCAGAAAACGATATGATTCAAGTGGACATGTGGACATCGGCTCACTCGGGGGGGTACTGCTCATATATTGACAACCAGACATCCCCCCCTATGAGTCGCGTAATGCGTACTAAAGACAATCCGTTATTTACTCAGACAGACTGGCAGACCTGTTACAAATCATTGGGAGAGGCTGTTTCTTCACAATAGGCTCCTTTGAAAGGATCACCTGAAATAAAGACGAGTCTGTAAGCTAAAGAGAACAGGACAAATTTAAACCTTTCTATTTGCACCCACGCCCCAGCCTCTCCGGTTGGGGCTTTTGCCTTGCCAAAATCCTGTCTTCATTCTTACTCGCTCAAATTGTCACCTCAGCATCAAAACAGGATCGGACGTTCAGACCTTTACTATTTATCCTATTACATAGTTTGAAGAGCGTGAAACTGGCCGAAATGCGAAATTCTTATTACCCCTGATAAACAAGAAAACGCCCCAGAGTTTCCCAGGGCGTTTTACGTTCATTTCTTTCTGCGTGATTCCCGTCGTGGGAACCTATATCGGATCACCCGAATACTGCGATCCAGGTTGCATAGACATTTAAATTGATGGGGCTTTCACTAAACGGTCAGGCGGATCAGAAATTAGCATACAATCTTCCTCCTTAATCCTTATAGACCTCTGGTGCTATTGAGGTGATTTCATTATAGCACAAAAGCCAATTTGGGATGCAAGAAAAGGCCACCAAGGATCGAACCCTGGTGGCCATAGTTTTGTGTATTAAAGAGCTTACTGAATACCTTTGTCAACAGAGCCTTTTGCAAAAGGCTCAATAAGAAGCCTGTTTTCGTTTGACAAGTCGTGATACATGGGATTTCTCAAATAGTGGAATCCAATTTTGACTGAATGGCCGCGTGTTATTTTGTGATTAGCGCTAATCAGACATCTTATTAAGCTCTCTGAGAGAGGGATAGTTTTAAAAGAAGAAAGGGTCGAAGACCATCCCTTCTTTGTCCAGCAATCTGACCATATTATTACCTACAGGTCACGTTCGTCGTAGCTGTAACTTCATCATTAGAAGATTCCCTATTCTCTGGCGCATTGATCGTCGCAGTCCACTTTATCGTCCCCGATGCACCGGATTGGTTGCATGAGATGTCAGCATTGAACTTGAACCGATCACTACCTTTGCCCGGCATTACAGTTTGGGTAATGCTTGGCGGGGCTGGGGATACAATTAAATTCACCAGATTCGTAGGCATCATCTCCCACGATAGTGTTACAGTCGCGTCCTGCACCTTTGTATCTGCCTCATCGACAGCTGTAATTTTTTTCGAGGCGGTTCTCGTTCCCAGTTTCAGATTTTTGGGTGTTTGAAGCTTTTCGAGAGAAACGTCGGCCTCTACCTGATTTTGGATCGTGGCAGTCGTTGTAACGGTATTGGTCAGGCCGTCGTTATCTGTAGCTGTCAGGGCCACCGTATAGGTCCCTGCCGTTGAATAAGGATGGGTTGGGTTCACTCCCGCTCCTGTGGTGCCATCACTGAAATCCCACAGGTAGGATACAATCAACCCATCAGGGTCAAATGAGCCAGAGCCGTCAAACTGCACCGGAACACCGACTGTGCCACTGTATGGTCCATTTGGGTCTGCTACCGGCGGTTGGAGTTCATCTGTAATCGTAGCGGTCGTTGTAGCGGTATCGTTTCCACCGTCGTTATCGGTGACAGTCAGGGACACTGTATAGGTTCCTGTGGCTGCATAGGTATGGGCTGGGTTCACTCCAGCTCCTGTACTGCCATCACCAAAGTCCCAATCATAGGCAACGATCGTTCCGTCAGGATCATTAGACCCAGAGCCGTCAAACTGCACCGGAACACCGACTGTGCCACTGTATGGTCCATTTGGGTCTGCTACCGGCGGTTGGAGTTCATCTGTAATCGTAGCGGTCGTTGTAGCGGTATCGTTTCCACCGTCGT
>JARUHP010000035.1 GCA_030005635.1 Deltaproteobacteria bacterium IMCC39146 | reverse complement strand
TACTTGAATGCATTAAAACCGCTGAAAATCAATAACCGTCGCGTCCGTTTCTTTCCCTACCTGATCGTGAGGGAAACCGGACAATTCATTTGCTAACAAACCGGACAGTTCTATTTGTTGACAACAGTAGTAAACGCCACTCAAACTTCCGGGCGATCTCCCTGTGCTCTTTTGCGATAAAAGGAGAAGAGGGCGAAGAATACTCCGAGGGTGATACACCCCGCGCCCACTGCAGCCATTTTGTCTGCAGGGTCTCTATTGATTGTCAAAAGGCTGAAAGTTTTGAACACTGGTTCGGTCGGACGTAGCGCGATACCCGCTTCCCTCAGTTGTCGGGGCAGTGGGCTGCGCAGAAAATACCATCCTTCCCAGAGTTTACCGGACGGCCCCTGAAGAGAAATCAGCATGGCCGGGTTGTTGAGACGACTGCCGGTTTGTATGACCCTTCCCTGGTCGTTTAGGCGTGCATCCGGGAGCATCTTGTGGAGAATAATGTTGGTCTCAGAAGAAATTGACAGCCTGCTACCGGTCCTGAGCTCGATCACGCCGCGACCCGGCATGTGAAATTTGAAGCCGTCCAACTCCTGGCCAAAAGAGGTGGGCAGGATAACCAGCCCGTTATATATGAGCGGGTGGTTCATTCGTACCAGGGCTTCAGCGACCTGTGTGCCGTTATCCCAGAGAGAAACCTGGTTCAGCATATCAAGTGGGCGGCCGGAAGGTTCGAGCTGTGGTGTGAACTCCTCTAGGCGCAGAGAAAGCCCCGTCATGTTGGGAATGGCCAGATGTTCTCCCTGAAAAATGCGATGAGGACCGGATCGAAAACCGCTGATGTTGCCCCATAAGAAAGCGATGCTCAGGAGGATGAAGCCGGCATGAATCAGGTATTCGCCAGTTTTGCGCCAGCGAGCCTTGATTTTCAAAAGCCAGTCGATCAGGCAGCAGAGAGTGTTGATGGCGAAGAGTAAGACACAGATGCCGCTTAATGGAACCCAAGCGACCAGCAGGGGCGCCTGCGACCATGCCCATGGCAGCCAGCGGGCCATGATGTCTTTTTCCATGCCTGCGAAGATGGCTGGATTGAAGTGCATGACAAGCGAGCCGCCCATAATCAGAAGGGTTGCTGCCGAGGCCAGAGCAATTGCCAGCTTCAGTGAGCAGCCAAGCAGCCATAACCTGTGCAGTAGCGATAGAGACTTTCGTTCGTTGTTAGTCATCTGCTACTCCAGAGGATGGTTGCTTTCCAGCAACAGGCCAATGCCAAGGTATGTAAAAAGTACGACACCGAATCCGGCGATCGAGAGCCAGGCGTAGACGCCTCCTTGCCAGCGGCGTATGAACTTGGCGTGACACATCCCCGCATAGAACATCCAGACCAGCACAGACCAGACACTCTTGATGTTCCAGCTGAACCAGTGGCCCCAGGCAATATGCGCCCAGATACTGCCTGCGATCATGCAGAGGGTAAAAAGGCTGAAACCGAGAAAGATGGCTTCTTCGTTGATGCGTCGCAGGGTCTGCAGGTCCGGTAACCTGTTGCTGTGCAGGCGGCTCTGACAGAGGTAGAGCGCACCGACGGAAAAGGCCATGGCGAAAAAGGCGTAACCGATGAAAGAAAAAATAATGTGCAAGCTGAATAAAGGTGTGTCGAGCGCCGGGATCAAGGCAGAGATCTTTGTGTCTCGCGGCAATGCGCCACCGAGTAACAGCAGATTGAGAAGCATAACAAAAAGGCCCGTGGCACGGATACGATAACGGAGTTCGAAGTACAGGTAGATCAGGGCCAGGGCCCAGCTGAAAAAGAAGAGCGTGGCGAAAAGGTTGGTTACCGGCAAGTAACCCGCGAGCCACCAGCGATGAGCGAGGAGGCCCGTTTGTAGAAAGACGCCAACGGCTATCAGTGCAAGCGCTCCCTTGGCAATGATGGGGCGTCTCCAGATCAGATGCAGTAGGTAGCCGATGGTGGCCGTGGCATAGATAGAAAATAGCAGGTAGAGAAGTGATTTTGACATTTTTGAATGTGTCCGTTGAGCTTGATATCGTTGTTGAAGGAATCAAATTTAATTATACGTGGAAACTAACATTATCGCCTTGGTCAGCCCAAGTGAAAAGAGTTGTTAACCATCGCTCGACCAAGGTTGACAACCCCGGGTGGCAATGATAATTTCATGTCCCATGATGAACTCCCTCTATTCAGTGCGTATGCGGGCCTCCTGCCACGATCGGCACCTTTCTGGTGCGGAACGCATTGTTCCCGTGCATGCTGTTGCAGAAACCACGGCTGCTTTGATCGAGCGTGCGTTAAGTGCTCATCTCGGACCGCCTGACAAGATTCATTGTCACTCCGAGCAAATTGATCCGGAAGCGGTGCAATATGCAAAACTTCCGGATGTACACAGTTATCAGGTTGCGAGTGTTCAGGAAGGACGTCTGGCTGCCACACAGTTGCTGCTCGGGGCCGGCCTCTCGGCAGACTGTGCCGCTCGTGCCGTTGCTACCCTCGCCGGGGGGGCTGGTCCGCATGGAAGCGTTATGCGAGGAGCTGCTCTCATGGATGCGGTAAACGGCGAGCGGTTGGAGCATGATCCGGCGCGGGGTGTACGGGTCTCACGCATGGATCTTTTATCAACCTGCCGACCAGAGGTAGAAGCTCTTTTGGCAGTAGCAGGGCTTGGTCATCATCGAGTTCTTGAAGCCTTGGTCTTGTCGGGTAAGGTTCTGCATGCTCCTGGTATTGTTGCCGAACTCTGTTGGTCTGATGCGCCCGATTATGTAACCGGTTATGTCGCTACTCCGCAATGTGGTTACCAACGCATCTCACAGTTGAAAGCCGTAGGAGATAAGCGTGGCGGCAGGGTATTTTTTGTCGACCAGACGAAAGTTACTGTGTCGGCTCTTGTTGATTACCTGGAACGCCAACCGCTTCTTTTTGATGCCGCGGGCACAATCGCCCCTCTGAAGAAATGGGAGAAAGCTGATGCGTAACTGGCAAGCACGGCTCGACCAACTTTCACAGCAAGGCATGTTGCGCTCCTTGCGTGTTGTTGATGGGCAGGGACCCAAAGTCAATATCAATGGCCGCGAAACGCTCTTGCTCTGTTCCAATAACTATCTCGGTATTGCAGATCATCCTGCCTTGACAGAAGCGATGCTTGTTGCGACCAGACAATACGGCACCGGTTCCGGATCCAGCCGCCTTGTCTCCGGGACCATGCCACCGCATGCCACATTGGAAGAGCGTATTGCGTGTTTCAAGGGCTCTGCCGCCGCTCTGTTGTTCAACTCCGGCTATGCGGCGAATACGGGAATTCTGCAAGGACTTTTTGGCCCGGATGACGTGATCTTTTCCGATGAGCTTAACCATGCATCAATCATTGACGGTTGTCGCTTGGCCCGTGCGCGTACGGTTGTTTACCCACACTGTGATGTTGCCGCCCTGGCCGAACTCATGGCAGAAGAAAAGCCACAACGTAAAGGTCGCTGGTTGATTGTCACTGATGGCGTTTTCAGTATGGATGGGGATAAGGCGCCGTTGGCCGAGCTTTGCGACCTGAAGGAAGAGCACGATGCATTGTTGATGGTTGATGATGCGCACGGTACTGGTGTTCTTGGTAAGGGCGGGCGTGGTACCGGGGAATATTTTGATTGTCTTGATCGTATTGATTTGCATATGGGCACACTCGGTAAAGCCCTGGGCTGCGCCGGTGCCTACCTTGCGGCAGAGCAGGTCGTCATCGACACGCTGATCAATAACAGCCGAGCCTTTATCTTCTCCACCAGCCTCCCGCCGGGTGTCCCTGCTGCGGCCATGGCCGCCATTGATCTCGTAGATAGCGAAGAGGGCCGCATGCTTCGCGACAAACTGGAAGCAAATCGAAAGCAATTGGCCGGTTTGTTGACGGCCGGTGGTATGGATCTGTTGGGCAGTACCACACAGATTATCCCGGTTTTGAGCGAAGACCCGGAGCCGACCATGAAGATGACTGGCCGACTGCTCGAAGAGGGAATCTTTTTGCAGGGCATTCGCCCGCCAACGGTGGCGCCAGGACTCTGCCGCTTGCGGGGAACTGTCATGGCCAGTCATGAACCTGTGGATCTTGAACGCGCGGCGAAAAAAATTCTCGCCGTCCATAAGGAGTTTTCCGGGTGAAGCAAGAGCGCTTTAAGTTAGCAGACGGTGGTGACCTAGCCTGGTACCAGGCAGGTAGTGGGCGCCCTCTTGTGCTTTTGCATGGCTGGGCTATGTCGGCGGCAGTTTTTAGCGAATTGGCCGCCATCCTTGCCAACGATTTCCGCTTGTTGATACCAGACCTCCCAGGTCATGGTGCTTCGTCGCCTGCGCTGCAGAACGATCTTGTGAGTATTGGCACAACGTTAAATTGTTGGCTTGAGACCGTTGAAATTGCCCCTGTTGCCCTCGGTGGCTGGTCGCTAGGCGGTATGCTCGCCCTGGAGATGGCTCGTCAAAAACCTCAGAGGGTTGATCGTCTACTGCTGATCGGAACCACGCCACGTTTTACCTCTGGTGACGACTGGACATTTGGTCTGCCACAAGTTCAGGTCCATGCTCTGGGTCGAAATCTCGCCCGCCGTTTTGAGACAACATTGTTTGATTTTTTTAACCTGGCTTTTGCCGGAGAAGATATCTCCAGGGAACGTCTGCGCGCAATTCGCAACTTTGCTGTGAAGCAGAGTCCGCTCCCAGATCAGGTTGCGGCGATGGAACTGTTAAGTGGTTTCTCTGCACAGAATCAACTGGATCTCTTGACGCACATTGATCAACCGGCACTGGTTATTCACGGAGAGGTGGATCAGATCACTCCTCTGACTGCCGGGCGCTATCTTGCTGAGCAGCTACCGCAGAGTGAATTTTTGGAGCTTTCCGGAGTTGGACATGGACCATTTCTGAGTCGACCACAGGAAGTCGTTGATAGAATCTTGGAGTTTTGCTGATGGTTCCGGTTAAGGCCATTGACAGTGAGCGAATGCGTGGCAACTTTTCGAGTCATGCTGGAGATTATGACCGTTATGCCTGCGTGCAAAAGCGTGTCGTTGATTTGTTGTGCAGTAAAGTGTCTGCTCTTGAAGTGGCCTCAGGGATGATCCTGGATGTCGGGACCGGAACAGGGGCCCTTGCTACCGCAATCGCCTCGCTGGTGTCAGAGCAACCGCTGGTTATTATGGATATTGCTCACGGTATGACCCATGAGGCTGCGCAGAGGCTGCCTGCGGCTTTTGCCTGTGATGGTGATGCAAGATTACTTCCCTTCGGGGACCACTCTTTTGCCACAGTCGTTTCAAGCTCTGTCTATCAGTGGGTCAATTGTTTGCCTACCGCATTCACAGAGGTTGCCAGAATATTGAAGCCCGGTGGGCTCTTTGCCATGGCCCTTTTTGGTGAAAAAACCCTGCATGAGCTGCGTAGCTCACATCGTCACGCGGTTACCGAGAACAATCAGAGCCGCTCGTCACATGTGCAGAACTTTCCTGATGTCAATGACGTCTCTGCCGCCATCGATTTGGCCGGGTTGTCGTGTCATGATCTTTGCAGCACGATGGAGGTTGAATACCACAGTGATGTCCCGGATTTGTTGCGGCAACTCAAACAGATAGGAGCCAGTAACGCGGCCGCAGATCGCCCGAGAGGGCTGGCTTCCCGCCAGGTCATGCAGTCGATGATGAAAGAATATGAGCGTAGCTACAGGCGTGAGGCTGGCTTGCCAGCCAGTTACGAGGTTATTATTACAGTTGCCCAAAAGCCCGAAAGTAACAGGGTGTGAATATAAATATGCTAGCTCACTGTAGGAGTTCTTTGTGCTTGAGCTCATAATTTAGCATTACGGGCAAACGGTAAAAGAAAACCCCGTATTCGAAAACACGGGGTTAGTCAGTGATCTGAGGGCCGACACAAATGTGTCGGCCCTTTGTCCTTCTGTTGCCTGCAATAAATTCTGATTGCGGAAGAATTCCCCTATAGTCCCTACCTACAAGGTGATTCCTTGCCGCACTCTTGTGAACCTCGGGTTACTCCTCCTGGGTCATGATCTCGACGCGGCGGTTCAGCTTGCGACTCTCCTCGATGCCATTGTCGTACTTGGGCTGGCTTTCGCCGTAGCCGATAGCTTCCAGTCGCTCCTTTGCAATACCGTTGCTAACCAGCCAGTTCTTGACTGAACCTGCCCGCTGTTCAGACAGATTCTGGTTGTAGCTGTCAGAGCCTATGGAGCAGGTATGACCTAAAACCAGGAAAGTCGCGGCAGGGTCTTCGTCCAGGATGATCTTGGCTTGCTCCAGCACAGGGATCATATCATCGGTGATCTCGTACTTGTCGAAGCCGAACTGCAAGTTGAAGGTGATGATCTCCTTGGTCACTTGAGGGGTCGGCTTCACTACAACCGGTGGCGGTGGTGGTGGAGGAGTTTTTTCAACAGGTGGACAACCGACGGCGTCAACCATAACGCCAAGTGGTGTGTCGGGACACTTGTCGCGAAGATCGGGGATTCCGTCGCCGTCGCTGTCCAATGGTGGAGGAGGGGCAAGTGCAGGACCACCGAATTGCCAGTAGAGTCCGGCCGAAGCCAGGAAATTATGGTCTAGACTGTCTCCACCTCTTGTGCGATCCCACTCCCGATCGGAGTGGAAGTCCAGCACATGACGCAAGTCCACGCGTAGGGCCGTGTCGTCGCTGATGAAGTACTTGGCGCCTGCGCCCCAGTTCATCATGTAATCGGAATCGTCGTCATAGCCGTCGACATCGAAATACATGCCGCCGAAACCCGCTGACAAATAAGGAACAAAAGGGCCGTCCGGGTTGAAGTGGTAGAGGGTGTTCATGCCGAAGGACCAGACATCAATATCCTCAGATGCAACCCCTGGTAAATCTGTTTCCGTTGCCATGTACCGGACTTCAACTTCCGCGGCCCACCTCTTACTCACGTTATAGCCGAGGGAGAAGCCTGCGAAGAGGTCGTCCTCTGTGTTTTGGTCACTGTCAAAGACATGATAGCCAACCATCGGAGAAACGCTGAATGCGCCTTCGCGTTGGCCGGCCTGTGCAAACCCTGCCAGGCACAGTATTGCCACTAAAGTTAGCAATATGCTTACCTTGAAAAAATTCATAAAAAGCCTCCTCGTAAAATTGACATATAGCTACTTCGATTTATTTAAAGCGTTTACGATGCAATGATAACAGTTATTTGCGAGCTCGCAATGGCTATTCCCTTATTTGTTATGAGTTTTTTTGGTTATCTCTGAAAAAATAATTGGTCAAACTTTAGTACGTGATTATTGTTGCGAAGGGCTTTGCGGACAAATCAGAAAAAGTACTTAAGGAAAAGGCCACAATTGTCGCCGATCATGCCAAATTCACTGCGCGGTTCAGGAGGTTGAAAAGCTGAGACGGTTCGTGGCTTATCACCAATATGGCTGGTCCAGAATATCTGCAGAGTTACGTTGTCGGCAAGATTGAGATCAAGTGTTGGTCGGAGGAGAACCGAGTCGTCGGCAAGGTTGTAAATCACGATTCCCTGGATGGTCGCCAATGGATGGATTTCATAGGACGGTGCAACCATCAGGTAATGGCGACCGAGGAGATAGGTAAGACCTTCCTGCAAGGGGGCCGACAGGAGAACCTTGTTGTAGTCCTTTGGGTTGCCGACACCGGGTCCATTGTAAAGGTATTGGGTGACCAGAGAGATGCCGCTACCGAAACGATACCACGCTTCAACAGCCGCAACGGCAAAAATATCATGCAGGTCGCCGCCGGCCTTGTTCGTATCTTTCCCTTCGTAAACACTAAATTCGCCTTTGAGCCCAAGAGGGCCAAGGCTTCCCGCCAAACCGGCACCGAACATCGGTCTGTCGCGTAAACTCCCTGTGATCATAAGCAGATCGAGACCGTAGCGATTGTCGGTCCAGGTTGCGAGTAAGGAGTTTTCGCTGTTTTTTTCGCCCCATACGGCAGTCACTGCCAGCTGACCGTCCGTGCCGTAATTGTAGATGGCCTGCAGTGCATCGACTCCTCTGCGGATGTCTGTGTCCAGCGCATCCGGGGCAAAGGGTGCAATGACATCAAGGGGGGAAAAAATCAGGATTCGTCCGAAGCCAACAGCCTGGCGACCCAGAGTGACATCCGTGTCTCCGGTTCGCCAGTGCAGGTTCAATCGGTCGACCTGAAGAAGGCTGGAAGCGTAATCGTCATCACGCCAGGTTTTTTCCATGTCGAGGTGACGGTTGTAAGTTTTCTTCGGCAGGCTAAAGGCGGATTTCGGATTTCTCCATAGATATTGGTAGTCAAGGGCGGCTTCAAACTGCCAGGCTCGCTCCAGATGCCAATCCATTTCGAGACGCAGGCGATTGCTGGAGAGCCGGTAGTCAGGGAAAAGTTCGGCAGGGGCTTCCTCGCCGTAGATGCTGAGAGACTTGACAGAACCGCTCCATCGCGGGACCTCTGAGTGAACAGGAGCGGCTGAAATAAGAATGGCACAGTAGACCAAAAATTGAGTTTTAAAGAGAGACAATGTTTTTAACACCTTCTTCATTGGCTCTCCTTGCTGTCGTCGGCGAGGCGCCCATCCTCGAGACGGATCACCCGTTGCGCCTGAGAGATCACTCTGTCGTCATGGGAACTGAAGATGAAGGTTGTACCTTTCTCCTGGTTGAGCTGTCGCATCAGCGCCAGAAGTTCTTCTGCCGTGTGAGAGTCGAGGTTCGCCGTTGGTTCATCAGCCAGAATGACATGAGGATTAGCAGCCATCGCTCTGGCAATTGCGACTCTTTGCTGTTGCCCTCCAGAGAGATCGGCAGGACGTCGATCTTCCAGACCATCGATACCCAGATCGGCAAAGAGTTGGCAGACAATCTTTCTACGCTTTAGTTTCGGGACCTTCTGCAGCATCAGGGTGAACTCGGCATTCTCCGCCGCCGTTAAGACCGGAATCAGGTTGTAGGACTGGAAGATAAATCCGATATGATGCAAACGAAAGTCAGCAAGTTGTTTCGAGCTTGCCGTGCCGAGGGTGAGATTGCTGACGATCACTTCCCCGGACGTTGGTCGGTCGAGGCAACCGATCAGATTTAGAGCCGTCGTCTTGCCGCTTCCAGAGGGCCCTGCCAGTACGGCAAACTCTCCTTCGTCGAAAGTGAGCGACACGTTAGTCAGAGCAGGAATCTCCTGATTGCCCAGGCGGTAGATCTTTGAGACATTTTTCAATTCTATAAGTGACATAAGTCCGTGGCGTGGCGCGGCTGGCGAGCGGAGAGGAAAGTCTTTTCTCTGACCTCGGTACGCGTTCCCCGCTACTGGTTAGTGGTGTCGCATTCCTTCCACCGGGGTAATCCGCCCCGCCTTGATTGCCGGATAGAGGGATGCGAGTAAGGTTAGTCCGGTCACGTAACCGGCAATCTTGACCATCCAGGCAGGGTCCCAACTTGCCCGCATGATCGGATCGAAAACGACCCCGCCAAATTCGAGTGTTTCCGGAACAAAAGCCGCCAGATCAATGCCTGTGGAAACCAGGTACCAGGTTGCCAAGCTGCCTAGCAGGGTGCCGATTGCAGCGGCGAGCAGGCCGAGCATCAGAGCTTCCGTCATGATCATGATGCGCAGTGTCATCGGTTTGCTGCCGAGAGCCAGAATGACGCCAAACTCACGCATGCGTTCCATCACCGACATGAGCAGGGTATTGATCACGCCGATCGTAACGATCAGCAGGATAATCAGAAAAATGAATTTCTGGCTTGCGTAATCAAGTTTGATAGCATTTGCGAGATTGGGCATGGCGCGCTCCCAATTGACGGCCTCTATCCCGGGATGTGCTTCAATCAGCGTGGACACTTGACCAAGGACAGTTTCCTTATCGTCCGAGTTGGTCAAGATGATGGCCAACTCGTGAACAGAACCGGAACTCCCGGTGAGCAGGCCGGCGCGCTCACGGCCTATCATGATCAGTGAGCCATCGATGTCTTTCATGCCGGATTTGATCACTCCTCGAACACGCAGGAGCTCACTGTGTAGTTTGCCGTCCTGGTGTTGAGCGGTGACGACGAACTTTTGGCCGGGTTTGATCTGCAACTCGTCAAGCAGCCGAACTCCGATCACGGCGTCACGTGAATCGGTGGCACGAACCATGCTGTTTTTATTCAGCTCCTTGAGAAAAGGGTTGATCCGCCTTTCTCGTTGCGGATCTACTCCGATGACCATAACGCCTCTGCTTTCTCGGCTCGACTGCGCCAGGGCGGGGATATAGAGGCGAGGTAAGACCTCTTCAACCCCGGCAATTGCGGTAATCTCTGTGATCAGATTACGGTCCGGGAAATGCAATGTTTCGTCTCGACTCTCAAGGTAGTTCTGTCGATAGACCGCAATATGACCTGAGCCGGCCCTGACGCCACTATCAACCATGCCGGCATAAACCCCGTAAGAAAGATTGTGTGCTGCCTGCACCAGCATAATGCTGAAAGCAATTGCCGCCAGGGTTATGATGGTTCGCCTTCTGTTACGCCAGAGGTTTTTCCAGGCCAGAAATAGATGGTCCATATCGGTCCTCAATCCTCGCGTACCGCAACCACGGGGTTGAGCCGCGCGGCTCGATTGGCGGGTAGAAAACCGGCAACCAGGCTGACGAGTAGCAGCATGCCGGCCGGAACCAGGAAGTTGGCTACTTCAAAGACAGCGTGCAGGCGTGGCAGGATGGTTCCCCCGGCATAGGTGATTGGTGTGATGTATGAGGTGAGATCGATGCCAATCTGCTGCATGTAAAGGGTCATCAGTGCTCCACAGAACAGGCCGATAGCCAACGCAATACCACCAAGAAACAATGTCTCTAATAATACCAGGGCGCGGATTGCCATAGGTCGCATCCCCTGAGCCATGAGAATGCCGAACTCGCGGGTGCGTTCCATAACAGACATGAAAAAGGTGTTGAGAATACCGAGACCCGTGGCCAGGTAAAGGATTGTGACGATGATCATGCGGCTGACCCCATAGGCCGCTATGACTTCACGCATCTCCGGCAGTAAATCACCCCAACCCAGAACCTCTGTGTTCTCGGGCAAGTGTGGGGTGAGTCGATCGGCAACCTCTGCGGCAAGCATGGGGTTAGCGAGGGTCATAGCGACTTCGTGGATGCGGCCGGGTAGCACCACTACTTCCTGAAGCCAGGGCAATGGAACCAGCACCAGATTGTTGTCGTTACGGCTGTCGCCGGTGGCAAAAACTCCTCGCACGATCAGAAGATCATTGCCTATCGATCCATCGGCCGCCTGGGTAACGAAGACCAGTTCGTCTCCTAACTTGAGTTTCATTTTCTTCGCAAGCCCCTGGCCGATCATTGCCCCGTTCCGATCCTCCAGCTTCGGATAATCCCCCGCAGTTATCTTGTTCTGTAGCGAGGTGACCTGCTGTTCTAACTCCGGAATGATGCCGAGGAGTTCCACGGGTTGACTGCTGAGCTGCTTGGAGAGTAAGCCGAAGCTGCGTAAGCGCGGTGATCTTGCCAGTATCTCAGGTTCATTCATAAGTGCTGGATGGTTTGTGATATCGACAGAGAGATTGGCGAAAAGATCCCGGCGCAGATGGTATTCAGGCTTAGCAAGCACCAGGTGTCCATAATATTGCTCGGTCGCCGAGGCGAGCATGTCTTTGAACATCCCGGAGAAGACGCCCAAGGCAAGGATCAGTAAGGCTGCGGAGACCACCATTGCAGAAAGGGTCAAAAGGGTGCGTCGGCGGTTGCGCCAGAGATTTCGAAAGGCCAGTGATAGCAGCATGATCAACGTGATTCGAGGTTCCGTAGAGAAAAATAGCTTTCATCCAAGTCCAGATCGTAAACCAGTTCCCGGTAATGGAGCACGGTCATTTCATCAGGTTTTTCCAGGGGAAGAACGGTTAAGCGCAAGGGGACGATCCGTTCACCGATCTGCTGGATGTCATCAAAATGAATTTCGCGTACGCGGACCATCTCTTCGTCAAAGTAATCGATTTGTTCGGGAACCTGTGGGGTTTTGCGAACGCGGTAGACAATTTTCCCCCAAACCACCGCGGCGTCCTCTTTTGGCAGACACTCAATGACATAGTTGGTCTCTGTCTCTTCGAGCAGTCGCAGTTGAAAGTCTTCGTCGATGTGGTTGGCTTTAACAAGGTCGTCGTTGGTAATGTGACTACCCATCCAACTGCCACCCATCATCGAAGGCGGCACTTTGATAATGCGATCAACCTTGGGAAGATAATTCCAGACTTCCCGGTTTCTTTTCAGGGTCGCAACGCCTCGTTCCTTGGCGGGCTCGAGGATACGGACCATGAAATAATCGCGTTCCAGCGACCAGGCTTCCATCTCCAGAGTCCTCTCCCAGTGGGAGGTCTTAACCTGCATTGTGGTGCGGGCTCGAGAGGAGGTGCCCATGTATTGTTGCTCAACCTCGCGAATCACTGACTGGATGTCCAGTGCCAGGGCTGTGGTCGATAGTATGGACAGGAGAATCAAGAGCGGCAGGAGCTTTCGAATCAATGGGGTGTTGTAAATGGACATCTTCTCTTCCCCTCTTTTGCACAAGTGCAAGCAGTTAAAAAAAGAATATCACAAAAAAAGGTATTTCGTGGCTAACGGAGATCTTGGCAGCAGTGGAAGGGTGAGCGCAACAGATTAACCATCTGTTGCGCTCATATTATAAAAAACCTAACTCAAAAAACGCAGAAAATATGTAGGGTTTGTCAACTGTGTCAGTACTTTTGATTACTTCTTTGGCGGCCGACTGGCATAAACCAAAACTTTACGGTCGGTGTAGGCCTCAACCTCTCCGGCAAAGGTTTCGATCTGGAAGTAGTCTTGAACCTTGTCAGGAGCGTCAACGAAAAATTTGTTGAGAGCGGCAATCCCTTCACGGTTAAGTCCTGCTCGTTTTGCCCATGTTGGAAAGTCGTGGGTTTTCGGAACAGTGACTGTCTCGTGCAGGATAAAGCCGGCTTCCTGTACCATCTCTTGCCATTTCTCTTCCGTGTAAGCCTGAATGTGCGTCGGGTCGCGCATCTTTTCCATCTCCTGGTACCATTCGGCAATCTCAGGGTCTTTGGGAAGCAATGTGTCTACGATGGCAATTCGACCGCCACGACGCAAGACGCGATGAAATTCATTCAGTGCCCGTGCGACATCAGGGAAATGATGTGGTGCGACACGGCATGTCAGCAGAGTAAAGGCCCCGGCAGGGAAGGGTAGATCTTCGGCATCCGCTTCACGAAAAGTGATGTTGTCGACACCCCCTTCGTCACTGATATGCTCCTGAGCTTTTTTTAGCATAACCATGGTCAGGTCGGAAGCGACCACGCTACGAACCAGCGGAGAGAAACGGAGAGCCGTGTGCCCGCCTCCACAAGCCACGTCAAGCATGTTATCTTCAGGCATCGGTTGCAGTAGGCGCACCATCTCTTCAAGGTCGCTGCCGCTGGCAAAGCCTTTGTCGTGGATGTAGCCATCCGCTGCACGGCCGAACTGTTCCCTGATTTTATTCTTGAATTCACGATTCATAAGCAGAACTCCTCCTTGATTAACGGCACATTATAACATCAGTTCCTAAAAAAGCTTGTCAGGAAAAGCACCTTCTGGTAATAAAATCCGTTTCTTGTCGACTTTTTAATGCATCGCATCCTGCTTGGCAAGGCCAATCTGTGAGTTATCTCTTGTTGATAAGTTGCTAAACGGTCTTTATTGCTGCCTTTTAAGATTTTCTTCCTTTGTTTGTTGCGTGTCTGGTCGTTTTAGGCTAATCAGCTTTGTGTGGAAGAATAAAGCGGAACGGCTCTTGCTAGGCTGATAAGCGTTGTTTCTTTGTTGCCTTCAATAGGCTCATTTTTCTGCTGGTTAATGCTGTTCTCGGGTCAGAAAGCTGTCCTGTCGACACCAAACAGACAGAAACCTGACCCCGGAGATTTTCAACCTTTCGACACGGAATGGATTGATGAACGATTTTCCCAATATGCTGTTAGAACTTGTCAACGCGATCGGTGAGGAATTCCTCTACATCCTCCCTTACCTGGTGATTGGTGTCCTGTTTGAAGCCATCATCCGGACCCTGAAGTGGCACGTCAAAATCCGCAAGGCCTTAACGCGTTTCGGAATATTGGCGATTCCTGCCGCGACCCTACTCGGTGTGGCCAGCCCCCTCTGTGCCTGTGCAACCCTACCTCTGGTGATCTCACTTCTGGTCGCCGGCCTGCCGTTGGCTCCGGCCATGGCTTTGCTGGTGACCTCGCCGTTAATGAGCCCAGCATCTTTCGCCATGCTCTCGGGGATGCTGAGCGTCAACTGGGCGCTAGCGGTATTGGTTTGTGCTGTCAGCCTTGGTCTCTTTGCAGGGTTTATGACTCACCTGCTCAGGAAGAAAGGCTTTGCCGAGGAGGATATCTTCCGCGAGGCTTTGCCGCAGGGGGATTTTCACGACCCTGATTATCCGGTTGAGAAGCTGCGCTGCGAATGTGGCCAGCAACTTTCGCATCGTGTTAATCGCTGTACTCACAACAAATTTTTGGTCTTTCTGGCGAGGTTTTGGGAGGGTAGTCTAAAAATCAGCAAGTTTGTTTTGATCGGTCTTGTGATCGAAGTGGTTGCTTTACTCTTCATTCCTAACGGTTGGATTACTGGTCTACTTGAAGGACAGGGGGTCCTGCCGATCTTTACCCTGACCCTTGCGGCGATCCCGCTGCACATGCCTCAAGTGACTGCTGCTTCGATGCTCTTTGGTTTTTACCTTCCTGACCCGGGGCAAGTCATCCCCCTGGCGAAAGGTGCAGGTATTGCCATGCTGGTTGGTGGCCCGGTCACAGCCTTGCCGGTCATGGCTGTTTTTATCTCTATGTTCAAACCGCGCGTACTTATCCTTTACATCTCTCTCTGTGTTGGTGGTACCATAGCCCTTGCTTTGCTCTTTAGAGCATTACCGATAACGATTTAGAAGGGACTGTCCCCGAACGGGGACTGTTCCTATTATGCAAGTAACTTATCTGGGACAGTCGCCATGCGGGGACAGTCCCTTAATTCTTCAATAGACCCGCTTCAGGGAAAGGACACATCATGGGACAGGCAATTCAACAAGCAAAACAAGGCGACAGAGTTAAGATTAATTTCACAGGGATGCTGGAAGACGGCACTCTGTTCGATACGACTTATGAGAGCATCGGTTGTGATGACGATGACTGTGGATGCGACGAAGGTGGTTGCGGTGACGACGATTGCGGTTGTGGGGGTGAAGTCGGCCCTATGGAGCTGGAGGTCGGCAGCGATGCTTTCTTCCCCCAGGTCGAAGAGGCTCTGGTCGGCATGGCCGCAGGTGATAAAAAGACCATTACCATCAAGTCTGACGATGCTTTTGGCGCTTACGATGCGGAGCAGATTTCAGCTGTTCCCCGTGACCAGTTTCCCGATGACATTGATCCGCAGGTCGGTGATAACTTCGAACTTCTCAACGATGACGGCGAGGGTATGGTGGTTACAGTGATCGAAGTGAATGACACCGAGGTTACTCTCGATGCTAACCACCCGCTGGCCGGCGAAGACCTGATCTTTGATGTGGAAATGGTTGAGATTGTTTAGGCCCTTCGGGACGCGATAACCTCTGTATCCTGATTCTCTTCTTCGCTATGTATATAAAAGGGCTGTCCTATTAAAAGGGCAGCCTTTTATTTTCCTGGTTATACACTGTACTCAGGTTGGGTACTGATTGGATAATTACATCATTTTTGACACGGTCAGAAACGGATAACTGCAAGACAAAAGCAAAAGCTTGACTCACGCCCGTTCGCTACGCTCACTTGAGACGCAGAGAACGCAGAGCAAGGAAAACACTGCCTTGGGAATGATCGGTCTTTCTCTGCGTTCTCTGCGTGAGGCAAATCGTAAGCTTTTCCGGTTTTACTCGTCCCTCGTAGCGCGTTCCGCGTCCCGTGCCTCCAAAAAACCAATCAACTGCACCACCGCCTGGCTCAACTCCTCCGGTACCTCTGTAATCTCTTGCAAGCTGGTCGCAAGTCGTTTTGCTGCGAGCAGGGCGTTACGGTGCTGGTGCAGCGTCTTCTCCTCCGGTTGATGACTGTGTGTCATGTCACGAAACCGTTTGGCAACGGAGGGATGGTTCCGCTCCTCTTCGATCACGGCCTGGCGCAGTTCACTGTATTCCTCCACGCTGAAATGCTCCCGTTCATCTGCTTTGCGGAGCATATCAATCGAACGGTAGTCGGGCAGGGGGCGCCCTTGCTTCCGTTCCAGCAGGCTTGGCTCTCTGCGCTCCAAGAAGCGGAAGGCGAGCAAGAGCTTTTCTGCGGTCTGTCGCCGGATGCGGATCTCCTTGGTACAATAATCCTCAAACGAGGTGAAGCCCCACTCGGAAAACTGTTTTTTGTTGCTGACTTTAGCCAGCCACTCACCTAGCTCAACCCAGGAGGATTTGAACTGTTTTGCTGTGGCTAAAACCTGGTAACGCTCAGATTCAGGCGGCAGTTGCTGCATGAGCTGTTCAATATGTTGAGAGCCTTTGGTCGGGCTTTTCTCTTCCATTCGTGATCTCCTCTAGCAGCCTGTCGGACTTTCGGGGCTGAAGCGAAAATTCGGCCGTTTGAGAACAGATTTTGGCTCTTTTGAGAGCAATAGCCGTAGCTATTGGTCGAAAAGGAGCTGAAATATGGGACAAAGAGACGAATTTGCAGCCAGTTCATTGTAGGTCCGACAGGCTGCTAAGGTGCGCCGAAATGATAGCATATCTCTTAAATCGTTTAGCAGAATGATTTTTAACGCAAAGGCGTAAAGACGCGAAGGTAATCATCCTGTTAATGGATTAACGGTTTGTAGCTTGTGTCATATCGTGCTAATTAGTTGTACTGTTTAAGCTTCCCCCTTGAAATTGCTTGTTATAGAACGAACCGTTTTGCTCTGCGTCTTTGCGTTAAACAATTTGAAAGGTTTTAAAGTGTCTGGTTCTAAACAACTCCGCTGCACCATCGGTTCTGAAACCGAACGTATGCTCAATCTCGGTCACCCCTGGGTGATCGCAGATCGATTTACTTCGAACTGGCCGAAAACAGAGTGCGGCAGCCTTATTGAACTCGTTTCTGAAAAGGACGACTCGTTGGGGACGGCGCTTTGTGACCCGGGTTCCCGAATCGTTGCCCGTAGATTGTCGAGTTCTGTGATTCAACTTGATCAACAGTGGTTGACGAAGATGTTGAAGCAGGCTCAAGTAAGTCGGAGTTGGCTGGACTTTGGTGATACGAATGTTGCTCGCCTGGTGAATGCAGAGGGTGACAGTTTGCCCGGCCTGACCGTTGATCGATACGATGACTATCTCATGGTGCAATATTATACTTCGGCCTGGGAGAAGCATTTGGAGGCTTTGTCTCCGGCCTTGCAGGAGGTCTATTCTCCGGTGGGCATCTACTGTAAATATCGCCCGCAGGAAACCCGCAAGCTTGCTTCCGGAAAAGAGAGTCGGTCTCACCAGGGATGGCTGCTAGCCGGCGACCCTGCACCTCATAACCTGACTGTTCGTGAAAATGGATTAAACTACCGGATTGACCTGGTGAAAGATTTGCACACAGGCTTGTTCCATGATCAGCGACAAAACAGGCTGGAGTTTCGGCGTCAAGCTGCGGGCTGCCAGGTGCTCAACTTGTTCGCTTACACCGGGGCTTTCTCTGTGGCTGCTGCTGCCGGGGGTGCAACGCAGGTTACCAGCGTCGATGCCTCCGGACGTTACCTGGATTGGGCGTGTGATAATTTCAAACTCAACGGGATTGATCCTGGAAACCACGAGTTTATTACCGGAGACTGTTTCGTTGAATTAGATCGTCTGGCCAAGGCGGGACGCAGTTTTGATCTGGTTTTTGTTGACCCACCGAGCTTCTCCACCACCCGCAAGAGTCGCTTTACGACGAGTGGCGGTACCTCGGATTTGGTGCAGAAGGTGTTGTGTTTGATGCCGACCGGCGGGCTTCTGGTGACTTCGTCGAATTTACAGAAGATGCCCCTGGAGAAGTATCTCAAGGAGTTGCGCAAAGGTTGCCTGGCCGCTGGACGTCACCTGCAGGTGGTCGAAGTGTCAGGGCAAGCTGATGATTTCCCCTTCTCGCCAAGCTTTCCGGAAGGGCATTATCTCAAATATGTGGTCTCAGTCGTGCAGGATAAAATCTGAGGTTATCAACTCTTTATGTTGTCTTGGGGTCTCCTGCTGCGGAGGCCCTTTTCCTTTTGGCTCATCTTCACCGACCTGGGCTCTGAAAATCTCGTGGTAAAGAAATTCATATCCGCTCAAACGCTCTTTTTGCAAAACAGGGTGGTCCAGGGGCAAGATGATGAAGGGGCGAGACTGTTCTCCTCCAACAGAGCCATGACCACCAACCTGATCGTCAAAGCAGGCAATTCCTTCCTCATCGAGAGCGCCGAACAGGATCAAGTCACCGCAGCGTGGCCCCAGGCCGAAACGGTGTAGCTCTTCAAGCAGATCGTAAGGTGCTCCGTAAGGTCTTAGAAAGGCAAGCTCGTGCTGATGAAAGCGGGGATTGTTCGTGACCCTTATCTTCCCACCGCTATGGAAAATCATCAACTCCCCCTCGTTTTCACTCCGGGCCAGAACAAAACCTATTCCCCTATGCTTCTGTAAAAACCGCAACAACAGGGGTTGCGCCTCTTCAACCTGTTTCCAGTTAAGCGGAGCTTTTGATCCGGTAATGTAGAGGTGCGCCAGGCTGCTGGAGTAGGTAATAACCACACCCCCCTCGGGGTCGATTTTCAGAGTCTCCGGAACCAGCGCATGAATTTTCTTTTGCAGGTAATTCTTGGTGCGACGATAGAGCCGATGTCGCCAACTGCTTTGTCGGGCCTCCAGTTCATCCTGCAGGTAACCGAGCTGTAGCCGGGTTGTTTCCAGTGCTCCGGATGATACCGAAGCCGTCTGGTTTTCGCGCAGGAAAGCGCTGACAGCATCACCAAGGGTCGCGCCGAAACGATTTTGGAACGGGTAGCCCGGTGTTTGTCCATGGTCGGAGAGAATGACCAGAAGATAGTCGGCTCCAGGAACATGATCGAGTGCGCGCAAGATCTCACCGATGCGTCGGTCAATATAACGCAGGTTTTTCAATGCAGGCCAGGACTCAGGGCCAAAGTGATGAGCGATCTCATCGTAGCCGCTGTATGTGGTGTAAATGCGGGGAGTCCCAGCATAGACTTCGGCGATCACTCCAAAGGTCTGCATTTCGCGCAGGATGACGTTACAGAAGATGCGGATGAAGGGGAAAAGCCCTTCTTCCTTGGTTCTCCAGCTCTTCTTCCGTTTATGGTGCCACTCATCCTTGCGGTTGGCCCAGAACTCATAAAAGCTGGCCAGAAACATGCGGCAGGTTCGTAAGGGGTTGACCAACATAAGAAGAATGATGCGAAAGCCGCCAAGGCGGCCGAAGAGTGTTTGCGGATGGGGCGAAGAAACGGTAAAGATACTGCGTTCGGCATCGCCATCGAGAATGTTCGAATAAGAGGCGCCGCCCGTGAGCAAACCACTTTCCCCGGCAAATAAAGCTTCCCGAAAAATCTGAACATGATCCGGGTCATTGCAGGAAATAATCTGTCCGGATTCTTTCTCGAACCAGCGAAAGGCCGGAATATCGTGGTCGTTGCCGTAGAAGAAGGTTGATTGAGCCGCCGGCGTCGTACTTGGCAGGCCAGCGTGGTACTCGACCACCTTGTGACCACGGCGCAGGTAGCGTTCCAGATGAGGAAGGTAGCCCCGATCGAGGGCTTGTTGCAGATAAGGAAAGGCCAGGCCGTCGATCTGAATTCCGACAAGCCCCTTTTGTCGACCATTAATAAGACGTTCGCGACGTTCCTTGCGAAAGGGGAACAGCTTCAGGCCGTAATAACAATGTGCCAAACCTCTGGTCAGTGTGCGTTTTGCCATGAAGCCCTCCTCGCAAACCATTATAGCAGATTAGCTAGATAGATTAGAGAAGGGAAATGAGGGCTGATGAAGATGGTCCTGGAACTAGGTAAAAAAAGGGGACTACTCTCTTTAAAAGAAGTAGTCCCCTTGCTGGCTTTTTCGCAGCTTTTGTCTGAGGAATTTCGCGGCCCTCGTGTCGCGTTCCGCGTCGCTGTTTCTACTCGACAGTCACCTTCTGAATGGTAATGTTCTCGACCGGAACATCCTGATGCATGCCTTTGTTGCCGGTTTTGACCTGGCGGATGGCTTCGACCACATCCATGCCATCGGTTACTTTGCCGAATACGGCATAACCGAAGCCTTGCGGAGTGGGTGCTGTGTGATTAAGGAAGCTGTTCTCGCCAACATTGATGAAAAACTGGCTGGTAGCACTATCGACGACGTTGGTGCGTGCCATGGCGACCGTACCAAGTTCATTCTTAAGTCCGTTTGCCGCCTCATTCTTGATGGGAGCCTTCTTGTTGCTCTTGTCACTCATGTCTGCACTCAAACCACCGCCCTGCACCATAAAGCCGTCGATGACCCGGTGAAAGATGGTGTCTTCGTAGAAGCCGTCATTGGCGTAAGCAATAAAGTTGGCGGTGCTGATCGGTGCATTGACTGCATCGAGTTCGAGGACAATGTTGCCCATGCTGGTTTCGATGCGAACAGTTGGATTGGTTGTTTCTGACATTATTTGTCTCCTTGCTTTTTGATTGATTGGGAAGGTATAGCACGACCTGGGAGGTGAGGCAATCATCCGCTGAAGAGCGCTTTGCCAGGTCTTAGAATCAATACTGAACAAATTTGTAAGTAGGAACTCAAGCCGATGTTTCTTCGCTTTCCTCTTCGTTGATCCAGGCAAGCATCAAGGTGTAGCAGACCGCCAGCAGTACCGGACCTATAAAGAGACCAATAACGCCAAAAGAGATCAACCCGCCAATGACACCGGCAAAGATCAACAGCAGGGGCAGGTTTGCATTGCGACGGATCAGGTATGGCCTCAGGAATCCATCCATGCCCATAACGAAGATCGACCAGATCAGCATGGTGATGCCCCATCCTATGCTACCACTCCAGAAGAGCCAGATGATAGCTGGAATCAGAACCGGCCCCGCACCAATTTGAGCGATGGTCAGCATAAAAATCAGTGCCGTTAAAAGGGAGGCATAAGGGATGCCGACGACCGCCAGACCAATCCCCGCAAGGAGCGATTGGGCAAGAGCCGTAACCACGACCCCTTGCGCGACTGCTCTCACGGAAAGGGCCGCAAGGTTCGCTGCGTTTTCACCACGCTCTCCCGCGATGCGGTGAGAGAGGCGAAGAATTATCTTTGCTGCGTCTTCACCGTTCATGTAGAGGATTGTTGCTAAAATCAAAGTCAAAAGCAGGTGAAGAAACATGATGCCGAAACTGCCAGCCTGTGCAACCAGCCATCCACCCATGTTGCGCATGTAGGGTGAGAGACGCTTGGTGAGCTCTACAGGCGCAGTGGTCGACGTCTTTTGCCAAAACTCGGCAAAGGGCTCGCCAATCAGGGGGATTTGTTCGACCCAGTCTGGTGGCGCAGGAATGCCTACGTTTGCCAATTCTTTACCTAAGGCTGTGATCTGAGGAGCATTTTCAACGATGGTGCCGACGGCTAGAGTGAAGGGGATCACAAAGACCAGAACCAGGAGGCCGATCATAATCATGACTGCCGGGCGACGATTCCGAACCTTTGCCTCGACAATTACTAACATGGGCCATGTTGCAATCACGATCATGCTGGCCCATATCAGGGCTGGCAGAAATGGGCGCAGTATCCAGAAACAAGCTGCAAGCAGTGCGCCGATCAGAACGATGGCGAGGGTGCTTTTGGTCAGGTCTCTCTGGGCAGTTTCAAGCATGAAATTCTCTTAAGCAAATATTGTTATTTGTAAGTTGCTGTAATTTTGAGGATTGTGCCATAAATCGAAGGGGATTGCACCTTTTGAGTGTGTGGCTTAAAGAGGTTTTGGCTGGCATACAGATTCCGGGACATCAGCCTTTGCTCCGCATTTAGCGCAGGCTACGGTCGGCTTGGAGGATTGCTGGTCGAGCTCCATCATTAACCCCTTTTTGAAGAGTTTACACATGTGGGTAGGGTGTTTCTCAGGTTTCCAACAATCTTTATCTTTTTTACCCATGATTTATATCTCCGTTCTGATCTGTTTAAAAAATAGGGGGAGTTCTTGATGTGTCCTCCGACGATCTTCTTTGTTCTGAACGATATCCTAGCACGTGAGGAAAGATTATCAATCTTAGAGGGTTGGTTGTTCTAAAAAGAAAAGGGCTGCACAAATGTGCAGCCCTTTAAAATTTGGTACCGAAGGCCGGAATCGAACCGGCACGGCATAAGCCATCGGTTTTTGAGACCGACGTGTCTACCAATTCCACCACTTCGGCAAAGCGGAGTGCATTATAGGGTTTCATTTTCCTATGGTCAAGAGTTATCACAACAAAAAAGGGCTACGCAATTTGCGTAACCCTTTGAAGTTTGGTGGAGCTAAGCGGGATCCAACCGCTGACCTTTTGAATGCTATTCAAGTTTTTTGTGCTTCACAGATAGTCACAAATACCCCCTAAATATATCTGATGTAATCTTGCAATAACGGTTATTTAGCTGTATTGTTGTATCACATTTAGTCACAAGGTGTTTAACTGCATAATTGAAAAAAGTGGACACCCATCTGGACACCCATAAATAACCAAAGGGGTCATATATGGCAATCGACAAGTTGAAACCTACCAAGTTCTCTGGCGTATTCTGCACGGAACACCCTGACCGAAAATGGTTGCCCGAAAACAAGAAAACAATGGTCAAAGATCGTCGGTTGGTTTTGTCCTATGTTGTCAACGGAACAAAATATCGAGGCGTGTTTGGTTGGGAGAGCCAAGGTTACACAATGCTTGATGCTGCGAACAAGATTGAGCAGTTCAAAGACAATGCAGAGACAGGGTTCGGCCCTGTTTGTTTGCGTGATGAAAAGACCGCCGCTGTTGAGGCCCTAAAAGCCAAACAGAAAAGCCTAAATGTTGAGGCCGTTAAAAATACAACTCTCAACGATTACTTCAAAGGTGATTACCTGGATGCGGCAAACGAAAACAAGAAGCCCGCAACCGTTGTCACTGAAGAGGCTTTATATAAAAAGTGGATAGAGCCGACAATGGGCAAGACCCCTATCAAGGATATTTTGCCATTAGACTTTCAGCGTCTTAAGAACAAGGTCTTGAAGGGTGATCGACGTGTAGACGGTAAGGGCAAGATTTACTACGTGCCAAAGTCCCCCCGAACAATTCATTATTGTGTATCGATTGTTATTCAAGTCTGGAATATGGCCTTTGATAACAAGGTCGTTTCTGTTCAGCCGCCAAGGCGCAAAACCCTCAGCTTGCCTATGATTGACAACCAGCGCACTAGGGCATTCATGCCAGATCAAGCGCGCAAGTATTTTGAACACATGGATATTAGGTCTAAACAGTGGTCTGATATAACCCGTGCCTCATTGTTCGCAGGGCTAAGAGCTTCTGAGGTGTTTAGGCTTGAGATAAAAGACTTTGATGAAGCGGCTGGCAAGTTGTTTTTAAGGAGTCCGAAGAAGCAGAAGTCTCAGCATTTAGTCTTAAATGATACGGCTGTCGCCCTGTTTAAAGAGTTAAAGAAACAGCACAAGACGGGGAGGGGTTTATTCTTCGTTGATGCCAATGATAACCAGGTATTGTCAGTATCAAATACCGTACAGAAGGCTATCGATAAACTTGGCTTTAATGATGGTGTGACGGATCGCCGTGATCGCCTTACGTTTCACTCTTGGCGGCATACCTACGCAACGTGGTTGCTAGAGAATGGAACAGACATACATACCGTGTCGCAGTTGCTTAGGCATTCTACTTTGGCGATGACGCAGCGATATGTCCACCCGCATGAAGAGAAGTTACGTGATGCTGCCAAAGGTCTTGATACTGTTTTTAACGTGAAGGATTCAGAAACTAAAGAGAGCGCTGGCACAAACTAATCAGCGTGTTCCTCCTGGGTTTGTTGCCGCGGAATCTGTTTAGCAGTGAAAAAAAAGCGACGCCCCCAATTTTGTTTATGCAGTTGGAGGCGTTTTCATTTTTTGCTGCTGGATAACTGGCTTGCATCTGTGAACACAGAAAATCACATTTAAGTATTGACTCGTGTAACAAACACGTGTAATCTATCCCTTGTCTCAAAATTAGATACAGCAAACATAAGCTCCGCAGATTTTATCAAATAATATCACAACGGGAAGACGTGTCAAGCGAGTATTTTATTATTTTTAATTAATTGTTGATGCGTCCTTCCCTCTTTTGCGGAGTCGACAAAAACCCCAGACGAATAGGAGATCAGAGAATGGCAGAAAGAAACGAAGGTGGCCTCCAGAAACTAGCAAACAATTGGTCCTCTCCTTTGGTTGCTAGAGACCAGAAGCAACTCGACAGGTTTTCTGGTGGCATTTTAAATGCTCGCACTCTCGCCAACGAAGACAGTCTAGGGACAGGACCAAAAAACCGTATCAAGATCGGCAAAAAGGTGGCCTATCCAGTCGAGTCACTCATTGAATGGATGCAGGCCAAAGTAGCAAGTTCTTGCTCTAACCAATAACCCCTGCGCTCAAAAGGAGGTAAGTGATGACAAGCTCTAACGCTTTAAAGGATTATGATTGTTCGTTGGTCAACATCACTAATGGTCAGCCAATGACAACTTCACTTTTGGTAGCTGAGAAGTTCCGTAAACGACACGTTAGCGTTACTAGGGCAATCCGTAACCTCGAATGTTCTAAGCAATTTACTGAACACAATTTTGTGCAGAGTGAATATATAGATACAACCGGCCGCGCCAATCCCGTGCACCACATAACCAAGGATGGCTTTGTGTTCCTAGTGATGGGCTTTACAGGCAAAAAAGCTGCATCCCATAAGGAGTCATACATTCATGAGTTTAATCGAATACAAAGACTCTTGTCACGGCAGCAAAGCCTTTCGTGGAAGGAATCAAGGGAGCAATCCAGAGAAGCGAGAAAGGCCGAAACAGACGCGATACAACGTTTCATTGACTATGCATTTGCTCAAGGCAGCCAGAACGCCAAAATGTATTATATGAACTTCACGAAGTTGACCCACCATGCGCTGTTCATTAAGGCAGAGATGAGCCCGATCCCTTGCAGAGATATTCTCAATACTATGCAATTGTCATTTCTCACAAGTGCCGAATACCTTGTAGGCAACACAATTCTCGAGGGTATGAAAAAAGGACTTCACTACAAAACCATCTATAAACTTGCTAAAGATTGCGTTGATCAATATGCGGATATGGTAGGTGCAACACCTCTCTATCTTCCTGAACCCGATGAACAAACTCAACAGTATGACTTGCCTGTTCTAGCGCATAAACCAGCAACTGTAAGCATGGTTTCTTGCAATGGGGGGCTATGATGCAAAAGATGACAACGCCAATTCTTGCAATCAGGAGTAAGTGCCTGGAGTGTGCCTGTAAGCTTTCCCAGAAAGTAGAGCAATGCACCGCTTTCGATTGTCCAATATGGCCTTACAGAATGGGAAGAAGGCCAAGGCCGGAAGACCTAAAGCGGGAGATCGTTCTTGACTAACTGGTTAATGATTCCTTGAACGGCGCTGGCCTGGAAACCAGTGAAAAAAAAGAACGCACCACCCCCATGTTCTCCGGTCAACAAATCTTAAAGGAGTCTATATGGCAAGAAGGCTAAGTAAAGACTTAAACAGGCAAACATCTCAGGGCCTAATTGCTGTTTGCGGCTTTCTCAAGGAGGTTTGTTGATATGGCAACTGGCCGGATGATCAACGAGAGCATAAGTTGTAGCTCAAAGATTGCGAAACTGAGCCCAAAAGCCTTGAGTCTGTTCTGTCTTGTGCTACCTCACTTCAACAGCCACGGCAAGATGCAAGCAAACCACTACACAATCAAAGGAACCTGCTGCCCTCTCATAGACTGGCTCCCGCTTGAAGAGATCGAACCTTTATTGCAAGAGATCTCAACACATACAAATGTGAAGTATTTCAAACATACAGACGGGCTCAATTATCTGCATTCAATCCACTGGAAACTCCACCAGAAACTCCAAAAAGACAGGCTCGGCGCTGACCGTCTTCCTAACTATTTAGTAGAGGCTGAAGAGTCCTCTAAGAGTGGTCTTAGAGTAGTCAACCGTGAAGTAGAAGTAGAAGTTGAAGTTGAAGTTGAAGTTGAAGTTGATTCTAAAGAAGAAGTTAAAAAAGAAGTAGAAGATAAACGTGAAGGGGGAAGTGTGAAGGGGGAAACACCTCCAAGCACGACTAACCCGGTAGTACTTGACGGACAACGCAGGCTTGAGCAAAAGCGTGCTTACAACAAACAACAACAGGCAATCAATAAAACCCAAAAGCGTGGGGAAAGGATAAACTAGTCCTTTCAATACTGATTGTGCTAACCCCATGCACGATTACTTATTCACCCCAGGAACCGCAAAAAGCAACCAAGGGAGGTGACAGCATGACCAGTGAAAAGCAGATAGTTGCTAACAAGGATAATGCACAGAAGTCCACCGGACCAAAGTCAGCGGCCGGCAAGTTGCAAACGGCAGGAAACGCAGTTAAGCATGGCATACTTTCCCAACGGTTAGTCTTACCTGGAGAGGATCAGCAAGACTTCATCCATCTGCAAGATGATCTCCGTTTATCACTCAGACCAGTGGGAACCTTGGAGCTTATCCTGGTGGAGAAGATTGCCGCTGTTATCTGGAAACAAAAGAGACTGACTACGGCTAACAGCGCATCTATCCAGTTAGCGACAAGGCTAGAGAATCAAAATGTTAGACGCTTGGTTATGGTTGGTCTAGATGAAAGTATCTCACGTGATGACCTTGCCCCACTAAATGAGGAAGATCGGGTTCAGATAGCCTGGTGCAGAGACACGTTAGCAGAGTGTGACGATCTCTCCCCTGAGGTGTTGGCAGATGCAGATATGGACGCTTTGGCAAAGAAGGCCCCATTGATTTACCAACAGCTATGCGAAGAGGCCCAGGAAGATGAAACCCCTCTAGCTGAATATGTCAACTCCTTGAGCAATGAATTAATCGGCTGGTTTGTCGATCTTAGACACTGGTGCAATAAAGAGCTAAAGCAATATGAGATCAGAGAGAACATTCCGCCCGTTCTCCAACTTGTCCAAGAAAAGGAAACGGCACACACAGGCATGGAGCTGATGAACCGCTACCAGGGAGCAATAGATAACGAACTATACCGGGCAATGGATGCACTCAGGAAGCAGCAAGATTGGAGACAGAAGAACGGTGTTGATCTGGAGCCTGAGGTGGTAGCCGTTTAAATGGGTTTGTTTCGTAACGGGGGGGGGTGTGCTGAAAGTAAAAGCACTCTTTCCCCCAGACCGCTCCGGTAGTCATTTTTTTGCGCGTGCGAAATGAGAATTTGAAAAAAATATCAAACTAAATCAAACAACATGCTGATAGAAGGTAGGGGGTATCACATCTCTACAGCCTGACAATATCTAGACCGTAGCCAACTTTTTTTAACGCCTCCGCAGGTTTTGACATAGGGGGGGGCAGCGAATGTGCTTAGGTACTCCTGAGAGATCCCTTCCGCCGGTAACGCGCCACTTCGAGCTTTCACTATCTACCAGAAATTCACAAGAGACTTTCTTTCTTTTCAGGAGAACGACATGGGCCAATCAGTCAACAAGAAGACTCTTTCAGAAGTGTTTGGAATAAGCGAACCGACATTCACAAAGTACCAGAAACAGGGTCTTCCCTTCATGCGGGGACGTAGTAAAGGCAACTCCAACACATACGATACGGAGGATGTTTTTCGGTGGCTTATAAGTAAGGAACTATCAGTAAAGCAGGAAGCCGGCAGCATCGACACAGATCAGGAACGCGGCCGTCTCGCCAGAGCGCAAGCAGATGCGAAAGAACTGGATAATGCAGAGCGCCGCCAGGAACTCGCTCCGGTGGAACTGCTTGAATGGGTTCTCTCAAAAGCTTGCTCACAGATATCAGCCGTACTTGAGACGATCCCGTTAAACGTGAAGCGCCGAGCGCCGCAATTAAGTGCAAACGGTATCGAACTCATCAAAAAAGAAATTGTTAGATGCCAAAACATTGCCGCCAGTGCTGAAATTAATCTCGACGAATTTGCGGAGGAGGCAGAAAGCGATTACTCAGAGGCTTGATCTAAAAATCTCGGGCCTGTAAAGAATATTGTGTAAATGGCCCGCCGGTCAGAGTAGCGGCATCCGCCCTTCAAACATAATCGAAAATTGATTCAGTGCCGATCGCCAATGATGGATCGGCATTGTCCATTTCTTTGAG